>JAJEAL010000140.1 GCA_022822785.1 Candidatus Poribacteria bacterium | reverse complement strand
AACTGAAATCTATGCCAAACTCATCGCACTTCTGATTCAACACGCCATCATGTTAGCTGCCGGATACCGATATATACAACAGAGTTTCATCAAAACAGCAAAATACATCGCAGGCTATGCGAGGCTGCTAACCTTGAGTTTTCATCTCTCAAAAACAGCACTCCTCCACACCTTGAATAACATAAAACTTGCATTTGAAAAGGGTGGCGCTTTTCAGAGAACCTGTGTAAAAAATACAACCTTTACACGACTCCAAGACGCTACAGATAATCCCTAAATTGACAACTATGGTGCGGTTTCCAACCGCACCTACCGGGCCATAGCCCAGATTTTTCTAACGCCAGTAGTCGAGGTTTGCTCACCTCGCCAATCGGAACTTGCGGGATTTCACGCCCTCAGCATTTTGTGCTTAATCTTTTGTCAGTCTCTATTTCTAGCCTTCAAAGGGGTGAAACATTTGTGTCTTTTGTCAATATCTGTTTCTATCGCTCCGGACCCTGAATTTGTAAGGGTTTGCGAGGCATCCACCCCAGAATTGACCTGTCATCCGTTTCACCCCTTTAGATCTTTTTCTTTTGTTACATTTTATATGCGTGAAGGCATTTTCATGAACTTCAAGAAATTCTTTGAAGCACATGAAGAAGGCAGTCAGGAAGCGGAATCGCGCCATTTCTCAGCCGCTTAATTCTGGTGAGATATCGTAACTCGGACGCCTCATGTCCTTCATTCGTACACTGTGGCATACATTTTGCTCATCTGTCAAAGCAGGTTGAAAGCGAAGATGGACAAGAAGTTAAGCGAACGCGAGAATGACGACTAAACGTCGTTTTTGAGCAGCAATTAGACAACCTAGGAAGAATTATGACTACCTTAATACAAACCTGTGATCGCCAAGCACCTCGCGGCACAGGAATCGGTGAAATTGATAAAGCGGAGTCCGATAAAATAGGGACACAATCTGGGGCAAACGAACGGCCTAGTGAGTGTGCACTTGCAGAGTCTAACCCCATGTCTACAGTCCAACCGAGCTCTTTGCCTGTAACCGTCTATATGGAAAATATGGTAAAAGAACACATCCTCGTTGTTGATGATGAACAGAACATGCTTAATACCCTCGCATTTATTCTGGAAGCGGCAAATTATCGGGTTACAACTGCAACGGAGGGACGAGAGGCGTTAGAGGAGATAGTGGCGGCACGAGATCTCGGTTCCCCGATAGATCTACTCATTACGGATATGCGGCTACCCGGTTTGACTGGACTTCAACTGATTGATGAACTGAATTACCTGAAGATGAAAATCCCGACCCTGGTAATCACTGCGTATCGGGATCGGCCAATGGTACTTGAGCTCATGCGCGCCGGTTGTACGGACTACCTTGATAAGCCTTTTGATTACAAAGAACTTGTCCGGCGCGTCGATCGGCTTGTTGCAAAACAGTAAACTAACTACAATCCATTATAATAAAAATACGGAGGAAATTGATATGCTCTGGAATGAAACGTCTTTAAGACTCAAGCTTAACGGTTTTGAGGATGGGTTAAACGACACGATAGATCGACTGACCTATGAAATCCTTCAGGAGTATCGTGAAGGGGTTGATATTGCACATCAGTTGATGGAGCCCCCAAGGTGGGAAACGCTTGATTCAGCATCAACTCGGTCGGACAATCCAAGTCAGGAATCGGAGGGCATTGCCTAGTAATAAGCGTAATTCCAATAGCTGCTGTTCCTCTGAAGCAATCGCAGCATGGCAAAATATCGGACCCTAACAAAGAAATTAAATTACAGCATCTAGACGCGACATCTATCGCACTTTAATATTATGAAGGAGGGAAACATCATGGCAGTCATCACAGTTTCTAGAGAATACTACAGCTGCGGCACACAGATTGCCCAACAAATTGCCAAGGACTTAGGGTATAACTATTTTGATAAAAATATCCTCACTGAAGTGGCGCGCGCTGCTAATACGACCGTGAAACAGATTAGTCGCTACGACGAGAGGTGTGAGAACGGGTTGAAAGGCTTCCTCAAGAAACTCTTTGTGCCGGAGTTCTCACGATACCTCGATTTTCCCTACTATTACTACCCATCTGAATTTCTGATGGATAGCTATCCTATTGAGAGGGATGCAGCTTTTGAGGACGATCTGATTCCGACTGAGACGGAGGTGTTGAGCTTCTTCCAGCATGTCATCGAAAAGCTGTGGAAGCTGGACAATGTTGTCATTGTCGGACGCGGCAGCCAGATGATTCTCGCCGATAGGCCCAATACACTTCATGTGCGCTTTGTCGCGCCCCTTGCAGACCGTATTGAACGGGTCATGGAGGATCAGGGAATTGTTTATCCCTTAGCTGAAAGAGAGGTTGCAGCTGTTGATAAGCGACAAACTGAATATATCAAACATTCCTACGACGCCGATTGGGCGGATCCGAAGCACTACAATCTTGTGCTGAATACCGGCGTAGTGAGTGACGAACAGGCGACAAAAATCGTCATTGCCGCTGTCCGTAGTCAGGAAGCTGAGGCACCAAACGGTCGAGAAACGAAAGGGTGGGGAAGGTCAAAGCCAAGTTCGGTTTCCACCTTCATCCCTCACACCCCTCCGGACGCCCTCCGGGACCATCCAAGATATTGGGGATAACGGTGGCTAATGCTAGGTTAGTCCCGTCGCAGTGAGGTAACCTCTACCATCAAACCATTGCTTGTGGTAATTAGGTGGTAGTTGGATTATTGGAGAGTTGCGATTCGGTGGGTATTCAAGTCCGCTTCACCCGAAAATATTCACCGAGTCAGAAAAGGTGGGGTAGCTGTGACGTTAGCAGAAACCTTTGATCTCTGTCAGGAGATTGAACTGAGACATGCAAAGCTATATGCAACGCTCTCTGTCCGATTGGGCGAAGTTGATGAGCGAATCGCTCGATTTTGGCAGGAGATGAGTGCAGAGGAGTGGCAACACCATCTCACCGTTAGCTTTGGACGCTCGCTCTGTGCCCAAACTTTCGGACTGGATAGACCTGCCCCTCAATTTGCCGATGTTTCCATCGAACGAATTAACGAAGCGTTGAGTGAGTATGAGGAACGTGTGCATGCAGAAGAGGTGACACTCAATGAGGCATTTGAGATTGCCATTGCACTTGAGACAGGTGAGTCAGATACAATTTATGAAGAATTGGTTTCGACGATCAAAGAAGCGATTTATCAAAGCAATCGACCATATCTCTTGAATCGTATCTCCCAGATGGAAAAAGATATGGACAATCATGTGAACCATCTGATTGATGCTGCCAAACGGTTTTCTATTGATCCAGATCTAGTGCGAAAAGCACATCGTCTCAGTGATTCCGATATCCCTCCGCTGAATTAACGCCCTTCATTTGACCGCATGAGTTCGTCAGCGAACTGCTGAACCGATGGACTTCTGAACCCTTGAATGCTCTGTCAAACAATCTCTCCTTCACTATTTTCTGTCAATTCCAAAAAAATATCCTCTAAACTCAGATCCATTGTCGTACGGCTCTGACGCAGCTCCTCCAGCGTTCCTACCGCAACGAGTTTGCCCCTGTTAATGATCCCAATTCGATCGCATACCCGTTCTGCAATCTCAAGGATGTGCGTGGTCATAAATACCGTGCACCCACGGTCACAGCACGCGCGTAAGAGCGTCTTTGCAGTGCGGGCACTTTTGGGGTCAAGGCCGCTTGTCGGTTCGTCGAGAAACAGGACACGCGGCTCATGTATCAACACCGCTATCAAAAGAATCTTCTTCTGCATTCCGTAGGAATAACTCTTGATCAGTGTGTCCCCAGTGTCGGTGAGATCAAACGCTTCTAGTAGCTCCTCCATGCGCCGCTCTGACTGTTGCGGGTCAATTTCGTAGAGATCTGCGATGAAACGGACAAACTGTCTCCCTGTCAGTGTTTCATAGAGGTGGGGGGTATCGGGCATCAGTCCGGTGATCGCTTTCACCTGCGAGGCGTCCGTCCGGACATTGTAGCCACCAACCGTCGCAGTGCCGGAGGTTGGACGAATCAAGCCGGTTAGCATATTGATTGTTGTGGTCTTACCGGCACCGTTGGGACCGAGAAAACCGAACAGCTCACCCGCTTCGACCTGCATGGTTAGATTATCCACAGCGACGAGTTTGCCGAAACGTTTTGTCAAATCTTTTGTTGTAATCATCTCTGCAAAAGGGCATCCGAAGTCATTATCAATTTCATGTTCTACACTTCAGATATTATATCACACAGTCAAAGAAGTTCAATCGAAATAGCTGTTGACAGAAGCGGTCGGCAATGCTATCCTATTTTTAAGTAGATTTTTTAAATCCATAGGAGGTTTCCAATGGCAAACACAATTTTACTCGATCCAATCGCCCCAAGTAACGCATCCGAAAAATTTCTCGCGCCGCGCCTTGACGACCTCAACGGCAAGGTGATGGGCCTGCTGAATATTAGTAAAAACGGCAGCGACATCTTCCTTGACCGTGTCGAAGAGCTCATGCGCGAACATTTTGACCTTACAGATGTCGTTCGTGTAACAAAGCCAACCTTTGCGCGTCCCGCGCCGCAAGAGTTAATCACGGAACTCGCCGATCGATGCGACTTCGTCGTGGAAGGACTCGCGGACTGAGGTTCCTGTATATCGTGCAGTGTGCACGACGGAACCGCTTTAGAAGAACGGGGCATCCCCAGCGTATCAATCTGCTCAGAGGTGTTTTACGCCGCCGGAGAAGTCCAAGCGAAATCACTCGGTTACCACGATTTCCATCCGACTACCGTTGGACACCCTATCCAGAGTCTCACCCCTGATCAGATTCGCAGTCGTGCGGACGGTATCGTTGAAAAGATTACCGCCGTATTGACAAAACCTTTATAACGGTAAAGCATTCTCTTCGGAAGTAGGGATTAGCGCATAGCGTCAAAAGGAGTTTTCACATCCATGAACGTCATCTTTATTATGAACGATACCTTTCGCAGGGACCACTTAGGTTGCTACGGCAACACTTGGATTCAGACACCCAATCTGGACGGGTTTGCCCAACACGCCACTGTGTTTGAACAGTTCTATGCGGCTTCCTATCCGACGGTCCCTAACCGGTGGGACTTAGCGACCGGACGTTTCGGTTTTCCTTTCCGCGGTTGGCAACCCTTGAGCCCCGGAGATTTGACTTGGGGACAAGTTCTCTCTGCGAACAGTGTGCACACCCAAATGATCTGGGATACCCCAATGCTTGCGATGCACGATTATAACTATACACGCGGTTTTGGCGGGCTCGGTTTTGTGCATAGTCAGAAAGGTGATCCATGGATAACCGACCCCTCTCTTGACGTGCGGCTGCCAGCACAACCCCATAAAATTCGCAATATCCATAGCCTACAAGGCTACCTCCGCAACCACGCCGCCCGGCAGTTTGATCGCGAGTTCTGCATCGGGCGCGGGATGTCAGAGGCGATGGATTGGCTGGAGACTAACCACAATCAAGAGTCGTTTTTCCTCTATATTGATATGTGGGATCCCCATGAACCTTTCGATTGCCCCTGGTACGACTACGCGCTGTACGCCGATCCCGACTACGACGGGGACCAGATGCTGTACCCAGAATACGGTCGTCCGACATATATGACTGAAGCGGAAGCGGCACATCTTCGCGCACTCTATGCCGGCAACGTCACGCTGACGGATCGGTGGCTGGGGGCATTTCTCGACTTGGCAGAGCGGTTGGGGCTTTTCAAGAATACGCTCATCATCTGGGCTTCTGACCATGGACATCTGTTTGGAGACCATGACCTACAAGGTAAACCGGGGGCAGAGCTCGGCAAACTCTATGAAGTCACCGTCCGAATCCCACTCCTAGTTCATCACCCCGAAGGGTTAGGCGCAGGCGAACGGGTTCACGGCATTGTCCAACCACCTGACATCTTACCCTCAATCCTAGATTTTCTCGGTATCTCGGCGCCAGCACAGGTCCAAGGGACCTCTTTCCTGCCCCTGATGACAGGAAGTCTGGAAAAGATACACGATTACGCCTTCTCCAGTCGATTCCCACCTAGTGCGGGGACGACCGGCTATACCCCGGTGGAGGGAGCCACTTTCGACGGTTGGGTCGGCTCTGACCGGAACGTTGAACCTAGCACCATCACTAACGATGAGTGGGCCTATCTATGTGCACCGCAGGGGATGCCCTCTGAACTCTATAACCTGAAAACTGACCCCGACCAGAGACACAATCTTGTCGATGACCGTCCCGATGTGGCTGAACGGATGCGCCGTGTGTGGATTGAGTTCCTAGAAAATCACGGTGCCTCCGAAACACGGGTCCGCCCCTTCCAAGATGCCAATGTCGAAGTGCACACACCGGCGAGCGGGACGGTATACGCCTTCCGAGATGATCAAGGGCAATGGATCGCTTTCCCTGCTGAGGCACAGGCACGACGTTCTGCGTATCGAGATGATGCACCGGGGCCGAAGCGGGAGGTCCAAAAGATAACCTTCGGTGATTTGCTAGCTGACAATCCGAAAAATCTGATTCAGCTGTATGGACAGTATTATTGGGCACAAGACTTAGCCTAATATCCTCGTATACTACAAAAAAATAGGGAGTTTCTAAGCCGTGGCAGGAGCACAGACCTTAGAGAATACATCAATTGAGATTATTCGCGAGATTGAAGGAGCAAACGTTCAGCACGCGTTGTTTGATTTCGACGGGACGATTTCGCTAATCCGTGACGGGTGGCAGAGTATCATGGTGCCCATGATGGTTGACATCCTGCTGCAGGAAACGCAGACCGATGAAACGCCGGAGGAGTTAGAACGGGTCGTTGTTGAATTTGTGGATAACCTGACTGGCAAGCAGACCATTTACCAAATGATGCAACTGTGCGAAGAGATTGAGAAGCGAGGTGGAGCCCCAAAGCAACCGTTGGATTACAAGGATCTGTATAATAGCTTGCTCCTGCCAACTGTGGATGAACGCATCGCCAAATTAGCGAGCGGGGAGATTGAAGCTGCGGATCTGCGTGTGCCGATGTCGCTTGAGTTTCTACAGTCGTTGCAAGAGCGTGGTATTAAACGCTACCTTGCTAGTGGAACCGATGTCGAATTTGTTCGGCGTGAAGCAGAGCTGCTAGGGGCTGCCTCCTACTTCGACGGAGGGATCTTCGGGGCGTTGCGGGAGTATCAAAACTTCTCCAAAGCGATGGTCATCCAACAGATTCTTGAGGATTTCAGCTTGACCGGAAGCGAGTTGCTAGTTGTCGGTGATGGTTCGGTGGAAATCGAAAATGCGAAGGCGGTCGGCGCAATTGCTGTAGGTGTAGTCTCTGCGGAGAACAATCGGTACCAGATGAACGCGGACAAACGGGGCAGGCTACTTCACGCTGGTGCGGATATTCTGATTCCCGATTTTCAGGATGGAGAACGGCTATTGACCTATCTTTTTGACAGCTAACCAGTAACCCTAAGCAATCGGGGTTTTAGCTTGGGATATTCAACTGCGTAGATCCTACTTATTTGGGGAGTGTTCATAATGTTTCACGGTGGAATATGTTAGTGATTTTGTTTGTTTGATGCCTTGTTTTGGAATACTGATTTTTATCAATCCCAAAGGCTAAAAAAAACGATTTGCAAACAGAGGAGGGATGTCAAATGCACCGGAGATACAATCTGACACATTTCCTTTTAGCTAGCATTGTAGTCTTGAGTCTAACGTCGTTGATAGTAGCCATTGAAGCACAGGCACAGATTGCCTTTGAGTCTGATAGGGAGTGGGACGGTATACGCTTTGAAATCTACGTGATGGACATCCATGGAGAGAATCTACAAAGACTCACCAAGAATGACTTTCATGACAGGTCCCCCTCCTGGTCTCCTGACGGCAAACAGATTGCCTTCGTGTCTGAGAGGAGTGATAGGGATTGGAACCGGCAAATCTACGTGATGGACGCCGATGGGGGCAATCAGCGCAACCTTTCTAACAATGACTTTGATGAATGGTCCCCCTCCTGGTCCTCTGACGGTAAACGGATTGCTTTTAACTCTGATAGGAATGATAGGCATGGGAACCGGGACATCTACGTGATGGACACCGATGGTGGGAATCTACAAAGACTCACTGAAAATTTCGCTCATGAATGGTCCCCCTCCTGGTCTCCTGACGGTAAGCGGATTGTATTTGTATCTAATAGAAATGGGAATGCCGAAATCTACGCGATGGACGCCGATGGGGCGAATCAGCAGAACCTCACCAATAATCCGCATCCTGACGGTAATCCTACATGGTTTAACTCTCCGTTTTCGATTTCTCCCACCGGCAAAAAAATCATGGCATGGAGTTGGCTCAAGCAGGTCAGGCGATAACTTCCACAATCGGTTATGAACCCCCTTCACTTATTTGAGGCGTGGTGTTGGGTGATTACGTTTGCGGTTTCCCGTGCGACGATAATCTCCTCATCTGCCGGCACGACAAAGATTTTCGCACGACTATCGCCGGCGGAGATTTCCCCTTCGCCGGTGTGACGCTCATTCCTTTGTGGGTCTATCGATATACCCTGCCATTCCAAGCCATCACAAATTGCTGCACGCGCCGTTGAACTCTTTTCGCCGATCCCGCCGGTGAATGCAATCACGTCCACCCCACCGAGCGCGGCGATGTAGGCACCGATATGCTTCTTGACCTGATAAAAGAAGGTATCCATCGCTAGCCGTGCGTCGTCATTCCCTTCAGTTGCTGCCGCTTCGACATCCCGTAAATCACCGCTGACACCTGAGATTCCGCGCAGCCCCGATTCCTCGATCAGTTGGCGACGAATTTCGTCAGTATCCCACCCCTCCGCGTCCATTAGGTAAAGCACCGCAAACGGATCCAAATTGCCGCTCCGAGACGATTGGATGGGACCGTATTGCGGCGAAACTCCCATCGTTGTATCAACTGACTGACCGTCGCGGATAGCGCACAGCGACGAGCTTCCACCGAGATGGCATGAAATAATCCGCAGATTCGCCGGTGAGCTACCCAGCAGCTGGGGAACCCGCTCTGAGATGTAGCGATGTGACGCGCCGTGGAAGCCGTAACGACGGATCTGGTGCTTCTCAACCCATTCCCGTGGGACACCAAATTCAGAGGCGTAATCGGGCATTGTTTGGTGAAACCATGTCTCAAAAACGGCAACCAAAGGGGTGTTCGGGAGTCGTTCCTGAAAGGCACGAATCGAAGCGATGTAAGCGGGGTTGTGAGTGGGAGCGAACGGAATATCGGCTTCGAGTGCGTTGATGACTTCGTCTGTTATCAGTGCGGAACGCCAAATCCCTCTTGCGAGGATGGTCTTAAAACCTATCCCTACGAGGTCATTGAGATTCGTCATTACCCCGGTTTCTGAGGACGTGATCAAATCTATCGCGTGCACAATCGCAGCATTATGATTCGGCGCATCGATCTCGCCAGTTACGGTCGGTTTGCCGGGGACATCGTGCGTGAACGGCGATGGTGAATTTCCGACCCGCTCAACACCACCTTTGACCAGCGATGCTGATGTTTCGACATCGATAATTTGGTATTTGAATGAGGTGCTGCCAACATTGGCACAGAGTATAAGCATGATAGATGTTACGCTCCTCTACCCAACCGCTCGCAAAGGCAATCCACTAACGATTTTTACCGCCGAGACGCAGAGAACACAGAAAAAAAAGAGGTTCATATTAAAAGAAAGTGCAAAATGCAAAGAGAAACCGAGTTTTTCCGAAAAAACTCGGTTTCTTTGAACTATTTCTTAACATGAGTCAAAAAAGAAAGTGAGGGAGCGTGGTTCATTAATGAACAAGTGAACTAATGAACTAATACTAAAGGCTACGCTTCCACATTCTCATACCACTTAACGTTGCCCGTGCTTAACCCCCCGGCGATAATGTCCACGCGTCCGTCATCGTTCAGGTCAAGTACGTGCATGTTGCCAACCCCCAAGCCGCCGTTGTCGATGAGTTCTTTCGTCCACCGGTTCTGATCCAGATTTTCAGGACGATAGAGTTGAAGATTCCAACCCTCACCGTTATACCCAGAGATAATCTCCACCCTCCCATCACCATCGACATCGACTCCATGCAACGAGTGTCCACGATTCAGCGTGTCATCAATCTGGTGGCGTGTCCACTTACCTGTCCGCAAATCACCCGATGCCTTGTACCACGATAGCGTGTTCCCGTGCCACGGTTCAATGGATAAAATTTCGTTGACCCCATCGCCATCCAGATCAACCGTGAAAACCTCGCTGCTTTCTCGGTCGCTAATCACCCATCGATTCCACTCACCCGTCAATGGGTCCGACGGCGGTTCAAGCCAAATTACCCCGTCCCGACAGCCAATCAGGATATCGAGTCTGCCATCCCCATCCACATCGCCGATGCTTAACCCGTGGTTGAGATGCAACTTGCCATCGATTAGGCGGCGTTCCCACGGTCCGTTTACCGGGTCGCTTGGGAACGGGTAGCACCAGAGGCTGCCCGGATCGTACCAATCATCTAACCCACCTTCGGGCCCCTGAATTGATGCGGCGAACAGCAGCGGTTGACCATTGCCGTTGATGTCAGCGACAGCGATACGGTGAAGGTATGGGATCTCTGCGATGAAGTGGCTCTTCCACTGCCCACTATCGGCGGGTGCCTCAAGCCAATGCAGATATTCGATGAGAGAGCGGTCGCCCCGATTAAATGCGCTTCCAACAAACAGATCCGGTATGCCGTTTCCCGTCAGATCCTGAGCAGCGATAGTAATATTGCCGGGGTGTTGGTCTGAAATCAGGTGCCTTTTCCAATCGGGGGCTTCGTACCAGACAATGATCGGCTCGCCGGTCGAACCCATGACAATATCCTTCTGTCCATTACCGTTCATGTCGGCGACTTCCAGCCCATAAACGCTTCTGATTGTGTCATCAACAAGATGCTCTTTGAATTGCATGATCTTCACCTACAGTTGGGGAAGTGAGTGTTCTCTATCATCAGCCATACTGAGACCTTCCATCATGACCCGCGTATACCGATTGAACTTGCTGTAGAAACGCCGAACTTCTGGATCTGGATGATCTCGCCATAAATTCGGAGGCATCATCGTTACTTCGCTCAAGGAACGGCGGTTAGGATGCCCATAATAGACCTGAATCGTGCGGCGCACCTTATCGGTTTTCCGCAGTGTGACGCCGTGCAAGGTTGCACAGTTGAAAAGGATTGCCGAACCCGCATTGCCATAGAAATGGAGAACACCGCCGCGTTCGAGGTGCGCGTCTCTGTCATCAAGGATTTCTCCGCCGGCAGGTTCCGGGCTGATAGTAAAGCAGTGGGTCTTCTCGTTCACATCGTTCAGGTAGTAGATAACCTGTGGATAATCGAGGTTCAACGGGTGTTCGGGCCAATAACCACGGTCCCTGTGCCAGCCCGTATCATGTGCTTCATCTTCGCCACCACGGTGGCGCACAGCGAGCTCTTCAAAACAGATGGGACCCCCCATCAATTCTCCGATCAGCGGGAGCAACCTTTGATGGCGGATGGTCATCTCAAAAGCTGGTTCTGTCAACAAAAGATTGCAGTTATAATCGGGTGCTGTTCCAGAATACCACATGAAAGGGTTTGCCTCCCGATCACGGTCAATGGCGTCATTAAGGGTGTTGACTTCATCGGGCGAAAGCAGGTCTGGTAGTATGACATAGCCGTGAGTTTTGAAGCACTCAATCTGCGCCTCAATGTCGTCCGGATCTGCGATAACGGGTTCAACGAGTTTGGGCATAATTTTTTATACCTCCGATGTTCGATTACGAATGACAGTTATCCGCTCAGTGCAAAGACTTGGCTTTCAACGCCTGCTGTTCGGTTTTGGCTATATGGGCTTTTTGGGCTTGACACGCGGCGCCTTTTCTACTACCCTTACAAGCGATGGCATCATCTAACTAGAGTACCAAACACAGCCTGAAAATTTGCATCTGTTAGCCTTATATGGAGCAGCTAAAGCATTATATCACAGAATTGGCGAAGCGAGGTTAATTTTTGTTAAAAGGAATGTAGTAACGAGTCAGTTTTTATGTATGAAAGGGTTGTAAAACTAAGGAGATCTAAGCGATGGAAAAGGTCAATGTTTGTATAGTCGGTACAGGTTGGACGGGTACGAACCATTTTAACGGCTACAAGGCGATTCCTGAGAAAGCGACGGTCGCCGCTGTGGTCGCACATTCGGACGCTTCAAAGGCGAAAGCGGAGACGTGGGGCGTCCCGAAAATTTATCGTTCATTCGATGACGCCTTGAAGGACGACGAAATTGATGCGTTCAATTTGTGCACACCGCACTACCTTCATGCAGAACAGCTGCTTGCCTGCTTGGGTGCGGGGAAGCACGCCCTCGGTGAGACGCCTGCGTGCCTCACGATTGAGGAGTGCCGAGCACTTCGTATCGCTATGTTTGAGCATCCAGATCAGAAGGTTGCCACCGGGCATATCTGCCGTTCTTGGCCCACCTATGCACATGCAAAGGAGCTTGTCTCCGGAGGGGGTATCGGCGACGTCTTTTATCTCTCGTCCAATTATGCACATAAACCGGATCCGGGCGAATATCCAAGCCGCCTGACGTGGGGACGCAGCCCACGGTCGCGGACCCGATTGGGCATCGCCTACCACTCCGTAGACCTATTGCGCTGGGTTGCCGGCGACGTTGAGGAGGTCTCCGGCGATTACACGGAGCATGCTCGAATTGCCATTCTGAAATTCAAGAATGGTGCGATGGGCAAGGTATTTACCAGCTCATCGGTAGTGCGTCCATATATTATGTCGCTTTCTGTTTATGGGCACGAGGGGACAGTTGTCTGTTGGTGGGAAGAGGAGATACTGCAAGGCTATCTGCACAAGTCCGCCGAATGGGACCCGGAGCGGTTAACAGAGACACCGTTACACGGTCGTGGCTCACCTGAATGGGCATACGAGATGGAAAACTTTGTCGATAGCATCTTGCAAGGCACAGCGCTCGCTTGTCCGCTGTCCGAAGGGGTTGCAACGGTTGAAACCTGTCTAGCCGTTGAGGCAGCAATGATGCATAATACAAAAGTTAGAGTGGGCACTTGAATGCGAAAGTAGTGAGGTTATGTTAAGAAATTGTGCAAAGAAACCGAGTTTTCCGAAAAAACTCGGTTTCTCTGAACGTTTTGCACTTTTGTTTCTTTTATAAACCAATGATGAAACTGACATCATTAACAAAATGGGTTTTAATCTTCATAGCTTTAATCTGGCTCCCGCACGCAACTGCCGCAGCGACGCTTCCCCAATTTGTCGATATTACGAAGGAAGCAGGAATCGATTTTGTTCACAATACCGGCGCATTTGGCGGAAAGTACCTTCCGGAAGAGATAGCTTCTGGGTGTGCGTTCATCGACTATAACAACGATGGATGGCAGGACATTTTGTTGGTGAACGGCAAGGATTGGGACGGGCACCCAACCGGCAAGCGGCAAACGATGGGGCTCTATCAAAACAATCAAGACGGGACTTTTACGGATGTCACCGAAACTGCTGGACTTACTGTGGAAGTCTACGGGCTCGGCGCTGCCGTTGCGGACTATGATAACGATGGTGATGAAGATCTGTATATAAGCTGCCTCGGCGCCGATCGATTATTCCAGAATCAGGGAGATGGAACCTTTATTGATGCAACGAAACCGGCAGGAATCGATAACCCCGGTCTGGGAACCAGCTGCGCTTGGCTAGATTACGATAACGACGGTAACCTCGATCTCTTTGTGGCGAACTACGTGGAATGGACGCCTGAGACAAATCTGTTCTGCACGTTAGATGGTGTCAATCAATCGTACTGCGGTCCTAGATCGTATCCGGGACAAGCGAGTAAGCTCTTCAGAAATCGTGGGGATGGGACGTTCACCGATGTCTCAAGGATTGCCCTAATCGAGGATTCGACCAGTAAATCGCTTGGGGTCTGTGTGTTTGATTACAACGACGATGGTTTCCCCGACATCTTCGAGGCAAATGATACGCAACCGAATAAGCTCTACCAGAACAACGGGGACGGGACCTTTATTGAAAAGGGAATGCTCGCCGGCATCGCCTACGATGAAAGGGGCATCGCGAGGGGAGCAATGGGAATTGACGCAGGGGACTATAATGGCAGCGGTCGAGAAAGCCTTGTGATTGGCAACTTCTCTAATGAAATGATGAATCTTTATCATAACGAAGGGGAGTTTTTTATTGATGATGCGCCCATTGCCAATATCGGATATGCCAGCTTGCTAACCTTGACCTTTGGCTGTTTCTTCTTCGATTTTGATCTGGATGGGAAACTGGATATTTTCGCAGCAAATGGTCACATTGAAAGCGACATCAATGCTGTGCAGAGCGAAGTCACTTACGCACAACCGCCGCACCTATTCCATAACATCGGTGATGGTCAGTTTGAAGACGTTGCGCCGAAGGTTGGCTCACACCTCCAAAAGCCAATCGTTGGGCGCGGTGCCGCTTATGGGGACATTGATAACGATGGCGATTGGGATCTGCTGGTAAATAGTTCTAATAGTGCAGCACGCCTATATCGTAACGATGGCGGGAATCGAAACAGTTGGATTAAGTTGAGATTGATGGGGACTACAAGCAATCGGAGTGGGATCGGTGCCAAAATCATCGTGCGGTCAAAATCTGGGACCCAGACACACACACTGAAAAGCGGGGCAAGCTACTGCTCGCAGAGCGAACTCGCAGCTATCTTTGGAATTGGGGATGACCCCCAAATCGATTCGATCACGGTGAAGTGGCTCAATGGGACTACCGATCAGGTTGTTGATGTAGAACCGAATCAATTCCTTATAATCACTCAAACTCGCCACGAACCGTCAACGCACTTGCTACAGAAATAAAATCTCTCCCCTCTTCTACACGGTCGTTATTATAGCTCAAACCGAGATCCAAATCAGCGGTCAGCCGCTCACTCAACCTGTATCCTACTCGCAGAGATGTTTCGTATCGCTCAGACCGTTCTTCCCGGTTCGCCCCAAACCGTTCACGGCGGATAATTGTTGAGAGCGTGTTACTGAGGTCCAAGTCGTGCTCGAGGGGAATCTTGCCAATAAAGGGAAGTCGAATTCCACCTTCTATCCGCACCCGGTAATCGATGCTGATGTTCGGGGTAATAATAAATGAGCTCGTATCAATCCCAGCGCGGTCCTCTTCGCGCTGCGTGAGGCGAATACCGAGCGCGGTTTTTGTTGTCTGTTCCCATGTATGACTCCAGCTGATCGAAGGTTCGTGAGCGGTGCTCGCGCCGGTCTGCGTGTTGATATTGCTCCGGTCTTGTAGGGTATAACCGTATCTTAACTGAAGGCTCGATGTGTTTTTCTCGTTGAAGAGCTTAATATCTCCTTCATAACGCCTAGATTTGGTTCGATAGGACGTGCTAGATGATTTGGTGAAATTATCGCTGAAATCAACGCTGCTGCCGAGCGATATCCAGCTCCACGGATCTACCGAGCCGCGAAGACCGTAACGCGTTCCTTGACGCGACTGGCTCCGTTCTTCTGCCTCATCTGGCAGTTGTAGGATATCCGCGACCCGCATCCCCGGATCTAGCCCCCGTAGCGAATCTTGGTTATTGAGGCTGATATTCGCATTCAATCCGAGACTTTCGATGCTCCGCTGAATGATGCCTGCTTCCTGTTTTTCTGGCTGACTCTCTCGTTCTTTCAATTTACGTTGCATCTCCGCCTTATCCCGACGAATCCAGTCGCCGCGCTGGCTCTCCGCATCTTCGATAGCTTCTCGATCAATTCCCATACGTTCAAGCCGGTCCAGCTCTTCTTGACGCCGCTCTTCAAGTTGTGTCTCTGCTTCAAAGCTATCGAACTCAGGGGTGGATTGAGATTCTGGACTGCTCTGTTCCGCATTGTCCGTCTGTCCTTCGGTCTCCTGTTCCTTCTCTGCTTCGGGTGGTGGTTCTGGTTCCCGGAATAACCAACCGAACCACGCCTGCGGACGGATGTTGAGCCCCAGTCTCACATCCGCACTGATCCGGGCATCTTTCCGATCGCCGAACCAATTCTCGCTGAGGCTGACGCGGTTATTAATCGTTGGACGAATACCGAGTAAGTCACGATTCAGGCGCGGATTTAGAGCAAGGCGATGCTCTCGTGCCGCAATCGTGAACACCGGGACTAATGCCTCTTCTGCCTCCTCGGTCGTCGGATTTGTTGATTCCGTAAAGCTTGCGAAACCGCCTATACCTTGATTGTTTGGATCCCGCTTCTCAAGGGTACGGCGAATCTCATACTGCGGATTCAGGCTAAAGCTCTCAAATGGACTGATGTCAATCGAGATGCTTCCGCTATCGACCTTTTCATCTCGGTTTCGCCCGTAGTAGCTCCCAAACGAAGAAGTACTTCCGCTAGAGGTATCCGTCGCCGTCAGCGGATCTGTTTCAACATCTTCATGGTGATACTGCATGTCAAGCCCAAAAAACGAGCCGAGACCAAACTCAAAGGAGCCGGTGTAAAGATCGCTCAACACTGTACCTTGCCGCTCATTCCAAAAATCCTCGCGATTGAGTGCAAAACCCAGCACGGGAAGCGGACGTAAATTCAGACGCGCCGAAAAATCTCGGCTCTTTGTTTTGCTCATTCCACTCTGGAACGAGCTAAACGACCCACGCGTGCTTTCTGTCTCAGCTTCCTCCTCTCGGATAGAGTAGCGGATCGGCAGCCAAGAGAAGAGGGTGAGTTCAGTATCAATGTTGAAGTCGTCGCTCGTGGTGCTATATCCCAAATCTTGTCGGCGTTGACGCCCTGTATCTCCGGCAGAATTCTCAAAATCTTTATCTTGTTTTGCATAGCCGCCGTTGACCTTAATCAGATTGGCAAGTTTAACGTCCATATTGGCACGACGCGCCCAGCCTGAGCGTACAAGCGGATTGCTTAAATGAATCTCATTGACCCATACTTCGCCGGCAATCTCCCGCTGAGTGTCATTGCGAATACCGATCAGGATACCTCCGACATTCTTTATCGAAAGCTGCGAACTGTTAGTTCCCCGCACAACAAAACCATCCGGATGGCCATCCGGACCGTCAAGATTTTCCTGCGTTGTTGATGAATCTGAGTCCGCTGCTGTGTCCGGTGGACCAATCTGACCTAACTGTGCTAATATATCGCTGTCGGGATATTGATTGCGCTCCAAATCGTGTAACTCAATTTCAATCAGTTTCCAGCCGTCAAAATCAATGACACGCGTGTATTCGTAAAAGTCCCTCAGGTTCTCAAAAACGTTAATATCTTCTGGTTGCTCCTGTGGATCGCTAAAGGGCCCTGCAGAATAATAGGTAGATCGAAATCCCGTGCGGATGCTGGGTGCGATACGTAACACGAATGTCGATTCGCTTCGATCGCCGTAAATCCACAATCTGAGTGTATCATGCTTTGAAAAATCTTGCCCTTCTCCCTGTTGACTGCCGCGCAGCACGCGTGATGTTACACCGAAAGATTCTGGCAAAAGCGCATAATTCAACGTCAGCGTTTGTTCGCGCTGTTGCCTCTGTTGGAAGCCGTATGTTGATTCTGTAAATGGATGTAACTGTCTGAAATTATCTTCATCCTTAATCTGTTCATACGCGGCCTGATAGTCATTGAAATTGAAGTTATCTTTGGTGCCAACAGTAAACCGCTCTGCCGCATCGTTGGTAATGGTATCGTCTCGTGTCACCACCCCCCGTTCCCACTGTACCCCGACCACCTCAATTGATGCCCATTCAAATGTACCGGTGACAGCGCCGGTTCTGTTCTTCTGGAGCCAAAAACGCATGTGTTGGATAAATCCAATATTCGGCAGACGGTTGCCTTCAGATGTTGCAGCGCTGAGGGGAATACTCAGAAATGTCCAACCGTTTGGATTTTGACGTTTTAGCCAATCTTCCGGAATATCGTTAAGCGGAATCTTAAATTCAAGGTAGGCGTTGATAGTGTCTAGGACACCGTCTCCATTAAGATCTTCTGTATCCAGAACTGTGTTGTCGGGGCCGACTTTCGTCGGTTGAAACCCGGCGCTATACTCCCAACCGACATCCTCCCCTGTATCCAAAGAACCATTTGCACGGAATTTTTGGGAGGTGGGCAGGTTTTCCAAATCGAGATCTAACGTATCGACCTTGTTATCGCCGTTGATATCTTCCAGCTCCGGCGGCAAGTCTTCGCTGTCAAGTCGGCTATCGCGGTCACTATCCTCACTCACGACCCCGAGATCTATGTGCAACGTCACATTTGAGTCTCCGCGCACCCGAAACCAAATTTCGAGGAATTGGCGTTCCGAGAAATCCTCTCCGGAGGCGGACAGGCCATACGAAAAACCGCCCCACTCCTCAATAACATCTGTCAAATCGTAACCGACCTCCATAACGAGGCGTTCTTCGGTAGAGTTTGCCAGCGGATTAATCACGGATGCAGGCACCTCACGATTGCGCATATAGTTGCCGACAGCTTGCGATTCGTTGCGATCCCGTGCCAGCACGCGAAAAAGTGCGCGGTTGTCCAGCGTTACTCCTTCTGCGATAGGAACGCTGCTCACGCGCCAATGATGTTTGAAGGTGGGAGTGTTTGATGCTTCCCTTGTCCCTTCCATGCTATCGATTAAGGCGAACCCGACACTGTTTGGGTTATTGTGCGAGAATGCTGCCTCCCCGCTGAAATTTACTGATAGCGGAAAATCACGGAGTGCGACAAATGGCAGCGGATTCAATAGCCACGCCAAATTGAAATCTTTCCCGAGGGTTGTGTTAAAGTTCACCGCTTGTAATCGACTTGGCGCACTGTTGACGTCAGGAATACGAGCCGGTTTCTGACCGGTGTTCAGGATGTAACCTGTTGCGAAACTAAATCCTTTTTGAAACGTTGGACTGAAGTAGCTGCTACCCCCGGTACGCAATCCATGTCTCGATCTGCCGCCTAAACTTGAATATCCGCCAAAACCGCCACCGAAGCCGCCGCCAAAACCGCCAGATCTACTGCCGCCGAAGCGACTACCCCCAAAACCACCGGCGGAGCTTCGCCCGAAGGGGTCGTCTTCATCTGCAGACCAATCGTCCGTTTCCGGCAGATCGCGCGTACCGGTAAGTCTTTCAAACCGGTCAAACTTCTGTTCCTGCTTCTCTGTTTTTGGCTTGGGAATGTAGGAATATTCTAGCCATAGTCCCGCGACCGTTTGCTGCAGCGATCCGCCAAATGGGGTTCTCTCAAATTCAACCACAATGTCATCAAATTCATCAAGGTCAGCAAAAAAGCGGATGCTGCCCACCTCATAAATCATGGTATAATCGATGTCGCGCTGTAGCAATCGGCCGTTGAGTCTTACCTTCTCGCTACCCGGTATCACGAACAGCCCTACATTATACGTTTCCGATTGGAAGGAATAATCTACGATAATAGTGTAAGCGGCATCGGTCGTCCGTGGATTTTCGAGGTAAATTGCTTCGTTGCTTAACCGATCACGGAATTGATAGTATGGACTTGCGGGATCGTCGATGATAAAGGGCCGTAAATCAGGAAATGTAAGAAGACCGCGGTCAAAATCGATAAACTCTGGATCGACGCTACCATCTCCATTCTGATCCAATCCGAAAATCTGGATATGCGGGATTTCTTCGCTCCCTGTATCGAACGATTCGCCGCTCCCCTGACGCACAATCACAATCTGATAATCCCGTGGGTTAATATTCCGGTTGCCGAGACTATACACGCGGCGTGATTCTGTACCTCGCGAACTTTTCCTTTTGATGACGACATAACCGATCTCCTCTCCCTCTTCGTCAATGGCATCATCTCCGTTCTCATCTTCAAAGACGTTCCCCGGACTCCCGACCATCCCACCGTTCTCACCGAGATATTCATAAGCGACAACGATTTCGTAGCTGGCGGAAATCGGTGTCAAAAACTCGATTTCACCGGTTTCGTAATTGATGTTATAGTCCTGACCCGCTTGCTGGAGATTGAAGTATCCACGTACCGTTCGTACACCCCCCTGATTGTTGCTCGCAACATTGTCATCAATATAGATTTCCTCACTACCTCGTTGTATCGGCAGATAGGAATCGTGGAGCAGCTCATCTTCGCCAAGCTGAATGAGATAAAAGCGTTCTTTAACATAATTTGCATCGGAGATTTGGAGCCCCCGACCACCGGCAGCGCGTCGCGATTCCCCACTGAAACGACGTATATCAGAAATCCCTTTGCTGCGAGAGCCGAACGCTGTCAGTTTTGCGCCGCCCAGCTCGGCGACCGCCTCAAGCCCAAATAGATTCCGGTTGATGTTCAGGAAACGGGTGTTGGGGAGATTGAGTGTCAAATCGCCAAAAGATAGTGTTTTGAGAATGCTTGTTTCCGACCCTTCATACCAAACGCGAATTTTCTGCTCTTTAGCTCCACCGTATCCACCGCCATAGCCACTACTATATCCACCGTAACCGCCGCCATATCCACCGCCGGAGTCGTTATATTGGATCTCAACGTGGGTGTGTTCGCCGACCCGTCCATGTAAGCCTACTTCAAGGGTCTGCCGAATATTTATCCCGGTATCGCGGGGCACACCACCATATCTACTGCTGCCGTAACTACTTCCATATCCACCGTATCCACTGCCGTAGCTGCTGCCGAAACCGCTACCATACCCTCCGCCGAAACCGCTACCCAAGCTGTCATAAGTATAGGAAGAGGTCAGACCAAGGTCGAGTCCGGAGCCAAAACTAGTCGCTCCATAGCTGCCACCATAGCGGTTGATATCGCCTTCGCCAAAATAGTGCGTTTTATTCAATTCAACTGTCACCGATTTATGTCCGGTAATTTGGAGATTAGACTGGAGGGGGAGCGCAATGCCCTTCTCATCCGCTTTGTGCTCCCCCTCGCGCCAGTCGCCAAGCTCGTCAAGGTCAAGCGGGAAAGGCGGATGCTTCCATCGACGCAACGACTCAAAATACGGGCTCAGCATCTCTAGGCGGATATCTTTCTCTTCTGGTTCCGCATCAGTTAGAGGTGTTTGAACCTTCCACGGATCGCTGGCCGATTCTGCCGGAGGAGCCCAAAAATCCTGTGTTTGCGCTGCTTTAGTGGATCCGGATGAGGGGACGGTTTCTTCCCTATTGATTGCTATGGCGCGGCGTTTTATGTAGGATTCTGTCAGCGACACGTTTTTGAGCACGGGCTCTGCGTGGGCAGTCGGGGGATGTAATGTGGAGAAAATGAGTGCGAAAATGAGGAGGGAAGGAAGGTGGAAAGTTTTTGTGACGATGAAGTTCAATGCGTATCTCCGTCAGATCTGAAATCGGATAAACCGTTCACTAATCTGGCAGATCCCCGAAAGATAGCTGCCGACTGCATAGCGGAATTTGAATGCATGGCAGAGACCTTTCATAACGACGTACCAAGATTTGGAGATAAACGCAGAAGGGGGGGTACTAGTTTACAAGAAAATCCTTTAGGTTCGGGAATATGTCAATATCCCTGTTCAAATTTAGTCGGTAAATTTTCAACTGAGAATAAAAATAAAGCTGCATATAAAAAGAAAGTACAGCACACAACGAAAAACCGTAAACTCGGTTTCTGTTGGGCCATCTCTTGACGTAAGGCAAAATCAACTCAATTTAATGCAGCTATAGGGATCCTTTGGTTGAAAGCACACCGCTGACGCGATCGTCGATACTTGTGGCGATATCGAGTGCCTTCGCAACTCCTTTGAAAATTGCTTCAATGATATGGTGGCGATTGGTTCCATAAGGGACATTGATGTGCAACGTTGTCCCGCTATGGTTGACAAACCCGTGGAAAAATTCTTCGGCAAGTTCCACATCAAAGGTGCCGACCGTTCCATGACTGAGAGGGGTTTGATAGTGAAGATAGGAACGACCGCAGAGATCCAAATCAATCTGTGCAAGCGACTCATACATCGGAACGGTGAAACTGCCAAATCGACGCATCCCTGTCTTGTCTCCGACCCCTTCCCTGAAAGCGTCCCCCAAGCAGATACCGACATCTTCAACGGTATGATGTGCATCAACGTGAAGGTCACCGGTCGCATTCATTTCGAGATCAAAGAAGCCGTGTTTGGCGAAAAGTTCAAGCAGGTGATCGAAAAACCCAACGCCGGTACTAATATTGGATTTCCCCGAACCATCGATATTGAGTTTGAGCGTAATTTGCGTCTCCTGCGTTTCGCGGACAATTTCAGTTTTACGTTCCATTCTGTGCTGCGTGGCGATAACCACGCCTCCTTCCAAACGAATGAAGTCTGAAGCGTGACAGGTGGCGAGAACTATAGCAAGCAAACCGAGGAGGAGCCGAGTGTTTTTTTTACTGTTGCTCACTCGCCTCCCCATTGTCTTGTTCCCGCGCTCACGCATCGTGCATCACGCTTCAACCCTCAAGTGCTTTCCGAAAATCGTCGCCGTTTCTTTTCCACCAATCGAACAGGATTGAAATATCGGTGCCGATGCAGAAATGGCGCACCCCCATATCAAGGTAGGCTTTTGCTGAATCTACCGTATTGACCTCGGCACGCGGTGGGACCCCCATCTTTATGGCAGTTTCAAATACTTTGCGCTCAACGGTTTGAACTTCCGGTGAGCCGCGTTCGCCGGCTTTACCGATATTCATGGCGTAGTCGGATCCGCCCCACTGAATCATGTCAACCCCTTCGACGGATAACACCTCCTCTAGGTTATCGACAGTGCCCGCTTTCTCAATCATGATTACGACGACTACATCCCGAATCGCCTCAACATATTGTTGAGAGCCGCCATATCCCATATACGTAAAACGGCGAGTTGCAACGCCATAAGAGCCACCATCTTCAGGGGTATCCGGGCGTGAGATACGCACACACTCCTTCACATCTTCGACCGAATGACAGTCGGCGAATAGCACACTCTGGAAACCGGAGCCGATTGCGCGTTGGGCGATAAAGCCGCGCGGTTCTTGGTCAACCTTGATCATGCTGGACATACCGTATAAATCAGCTGCTCGACCCAAGTTGTCGAGATCATGTAGATCGAAGGGGCCATATTCTGCTACAAATTCGACGTAATCGTATAACCCTGTGTGACCGATCGCTTCGACAACAGAGGGCCACGTGCTATGGATGTGAGTGCCGAGCGTCGGTTTCCCCGCGTTCAACAACTCTCGTAGTTTGTTCGGTCGCATATAAGTTACCTCCAATATTTTGGTTTAGAGCTGTATCCCACAGATGCGAAGTCTTGTGGGGTGAACCTAATTATAGAAAAACAGTTACTGTAAATGATACCCGATTAATTGGACACGCCCTTTTCAGCCAGTTGGCTGCTATCGGTTCATTTGTATATTGACGCTTAAGCTTCTGAAGGTTGCACCAATTCTAACAATCGATCGATAATATCAAGGCTCGATATCCCGTCAGCTTCAGCGTTGAAATTCGTGAGGATGCGGTGTCGAAGCACCGGTTTCGCAACAGCGCGTATATCGTCGTAAGAGACGTGGTAGCGACCATGCGTAATCGCTCTGGCTTTTGCGCCTAGTACAAGGTATTGCGACGCTCTAGGTCCCGCGCCCCAATTCACCCAATCCTTGATAAAGTCTGGTGCGTCCTGCGTGTTGGGGCGCGAGCGGTGACTTAATGCTACCGCATAATCAACAATCGATTCCGCGATGGGAACCTTCCGGACAACCTGCTGTAATCGCAGAATCTCTGCGCTTGTAATAACAGCGTTTAACTGCGGTTCATATGCAGAAGTTGTTGTCATCACCACCTCTTTTTCATCGGTAGGATTGGGATAGTCTAGATAAATGTTGAACATAAACCGATCTAGCTGCGCTTCAGGAAGCGGATACGTCCCCTCCTGCTCGATCGGGTTCTGCGTCGCTAACACAAAAAAGGGCCGATCTAGCTCATAGGTTGTGCCGCCGGCGGAGACTTTGTATTCCTGCATTGCTTGCAGCAGCGCCGCTTGGGTCTTGGGGGGCGTACGATTTATCTCGTCCGCTAGCACGATATTGGCGAAAATAGGGCCCTTGATAAAGCGAAAGGACCGTCTGCCAGTTTCCACATCGTCTTGAATGATGTCGGTACCAATGATGTCAGAGGGCATGAGGTCTGGCGTGAATTGAATGCGACTAAAATCAAGATCTAAAATCTGAGCTAGACTATTAATGATCAGAGTCTTTGCTAGTCCAGGGACTCCCACAAGTAAACAATGTCCTTGTGAAAAGAGCACAATCAGCAATTCATCGATTACTTCTTCTTGACCCACGATTCGTTTCTTCAGCTCATTCAAAATTGACTCGCGTGCACTTTTGAGAAATTCTGCCGCTTCTAAATCTGCGTCTAGCACGTCAACGGAATTGGTATTATTCAACTGTTTTTCTCCATAGATTGCTAACTTTGTGACAGTCGGGCTATCTAAGCGAACCCACGCATAGGGACTTTATCTGAGAGTTTGTCCCGCTCTACTCAGTGCGTTCAACATTTGTCTATAAGTGTAGCCTATTTTATGATATGGCGTCAAGGATTGCTTTTTAAGCTGGCAAGGGAATCTGCAAAATACCCCGTCTCAGCTCGTCATGCTCCTGATTGCAGATTAGCGGAATTGAAGCGAAAAGCAGAAGCACGGAAATCGGTGTTGTTGAGGGGAGGGTCGTTTGAAGTGTAAAGTAGGAGAGAAATATAACGAGGAAGTAAACGGTGGGGAGAATAATCGCCATGGCTGCCTTGAGACAAGTTCAGCCAAGTCTCAAGGCAGCCATCGGGATTGCTATGACTAATTGGTTAAGCAACGGCATCCCTGAGGCCTTTTCCAGCTTTAAAAGCAGGAACCTTTTTCTCTGGGATTGTGATGGTGCTACCCGTTTGGGGATTTCGACCTTCACGGGCGGCTCTTGTCCTAACTTCAAAGGTGCCGAAGCCAATTAATCCAACAGACTTACCGTCGGCTAAAGAGCCTTTGATACAATCAATAACGGCGTCAACTGCCCTATTTGCATCTGCTTTTGTCAATTCAGCTGCCTCAGCAACGGCGTCGACGACGGCTTGTTTAGTCACATCAGCCATATTACTATCCTCCTAATAGGAAATGCTAAAAAGTCACACAAAAAAAACTGATGCCAATTATACTATACATACATTAGCCTGTCAAGCGAAAAAGACAGTGGCAATGCGGGTTTCGGCACTTTCTTCAAGTTTTTCTTGTATGCTTTTGGATTCAATAACCCAACATCTTGTGGTATATGCTGCTTAACAAACGACGATTCTTTTTGTTCGGTTTCGTTAAATTCAAATAGAATAAAAAAACAGGTCGGACAGTTCAGGAGGAGAGGATAACAATTGCCGATTTTCCGTTCGCCTTTGGGAAGATTGTGGTCAGTTAGATAACAAACATGCCCATAAATTCGTTCACCGGCGTAGCTTCCAACTGTTCTCCATCTAGGCAGAGCGCCATAATTGCCTGTGCCTGCTTCGCCGGAAATTGGGTCGTCAAGTTATTGGCAAACTTCTCCTCCAATAACGGTATCCCTTCCGCACGACGACGGCGATGCCCGATCGGATATTCGACCGCGACTGGGTCGGTGGTTGCGCCATCCTTGAAGCGGATGTGGAGTGCGTTCGCGATTGAGCGTTTGTCCGGATCGAGGTAGTCTTTGCTATACTGTGGATCCTCTCTGACGGTCATCTTTTCGCGCAAGCCGTCGATGCGCGGATCAGCGGCAATCTCATCCTCATAGTGGTCGGCGGTAAGTGTGCCATAGATTAGTCCAATTGCTACCATGTATTGGAGGCAGTGATCCCGATCCGCTGGATTGTGCAGCGGGCCCGTCTTTGAGATGATGCGAACTGCCGATTCGTGTGTCGTGATTGTTACCTCAGCGATTTCATCCAACCGATTTCTCACTTCGTCATGCAGTGTGAAAGCGCATTCCACCGCTGTTTGTGCGTGAAATTCTGCTGGAAACGCAATCTTAAACAGGATGTTCTCCATCACATAAGACCCGTAAGGCTGCCGACGAACGAACGGTGTCCCTTTGAACAGCACATCGCAAAAGCCCCACTCTTCAGCAGACAACACGGATGGATATCCCATTTCTCCCTTCATTGTCATCAATGCTAACCATACCGCACGACTGGTGGCATCGCCCGCCGCCCACGACTTTCGTGAACCGGTGTTCGGTGCCTGGCGGTAGACCCGTAGTCTTCCCCCGTCAGCGAAGGCGTTAGAAACCGCATCAATGATCTCCGGCTCACTACCACCTAGCAGCCCTGTCACAACCGCGGTTGATGCAACTTTCACAAAGTGCACATGATCCAAACCAACACGGTTCAAGCTGTTTTCCAGCGCAAGTACGCCCTGAATTTCGTGCGCTTTAATCATGGCGGTGAGGAGATCGCGCACCAAAAGTGGCGGACGACCCGCTGCCAAGTTCCGGCGACTCAAGTAATCTGCGACTGCTAGGATTCCGCCCAGATTGTCGGACGGATGACCCCATTCTGCCGCGAGCCATGTATCGTTGTAGTCCAGCCATCGAATTAGACAACCGATGTTATAGGCTGCTTGCACCGGATCTAATTCAAATTGCGTCCCCGGAACGCGGGCACCGTGCGGGACATGCGTGCCGGGAACCGTTGGTCCCAGATGTTTCGTGCACTCAGGATACCGCAGTGCCAACAGCGCACAACCGAGCGAGTCCATCAAACAGTGTCGCGCGGTCTCGTAAGCGAGGTCGCTGTCAATAACATCGCGTGCGACATATGCAGCGATGTCAACAAGTATTGGGTCAGGGTCAGGTCGAGTGTTTGAGATGTGTGATGCCATAGAAACCCCCTTCTTTTTTATCAATCTTGCTGACAAACTTGCTGAACGAGTGTAGCATCAAGTGCCTCCATTGTCAAGAAGGGTTGAAGGATTGCATCAATCTATGATACTATAGCCCACAATTCTCATCTGTCCTCCGAGAAATTCACCACTGATTTGACCTCAGATTGACCTGAGAAACCGTCCTTAAAACGTGAGGCGAAAAATGTCATCCACCCAAAACAATCCCGACTCTTTTCTCGCTACAGCACATCAACTCGCCCCTCGTGTCGCTGCGGCGGCAGACCGTATTGATCGCGAACGAGAACTGCCTGGGGAACTTTTTGCCGAACTTGCGGACCAGGGGTTCTTCCGCTTACTGGTGCCGCGCTCCCTCGGTGGCGGGGAGATTGACTATCTAGAGCACCTCTCTATCGTTCAGACCTTCGCTGAGGTGGATGGTAGCACCGCTTGGTGTATCAACCAAAATAACGTCTTTGCAACGGTTTCCGCAAAAATGCCTGAGCCGTTAGCGCGGGAGATTTGGGGTAAGCCGCGGGCGGTGGTCGCAAACGGTCCTCCAACAAACGCGTCTGCCCTTCCGGTCAATGGAGGTTACCGCCTCACTGGACGATGGAATTTTAGCAGCGGCTGCCGCCATGCTACGTGGATGGCGGCGGTTGCTCCCGTCACAGATCCTTCGACCGACAAGAGGGAGGATCGGATGCTAATCATGCCGAAGGAACAGGTGAACCTCGTAGATGTGTGGCAGGTCAATGGACTGCGGGGGACTGGAACTTTCAGTTTTGAAGTGGAGGATGTCTTCGTCCCTAGTAAGCGGACTTTCAATCCAGCCAAGACCCCGCGTGAGGAGGGACCATTGTATGTGATGCCGATATTGCTACTCTTTGCTTCGGGGTTTGCGTGCGCGGCACTTGGCGTTGCCCGTTCTGCGCTTGATGCCGCGGTTGAGTTGGCGGGTGGGAAGCGTCCACGCTTTGATCAAAATCTGTTGCGAGATAAACCTATCGTCCAACGTGAGATCGGCAGAGCGGAGGCGATCTGGGGGGCAGCACGTGCGTTTCTGCTCGAGGCCGCAGCCGCAGCGTGGGAGAGTGCCTGCACGGTTCACGCCCTGACGCTTGAGGAGCGCATCCGATTACGACTAGCTTCAACGCACGCGATCCGCATGGCTGCCGCGGCGGTCGATATTGTCTATGAGGTGTGTGGTTCCGACTCCATTTTCGAGCACAAGCCGATTCAACGCCGGTTTCAGGACGCGCACGTTATCACGCAGCAGATTCAGGGACGTATGGCGCACTATGAAACGGCGGGTCAGTTTTTCTTGGGACTGGAGCCGGAGGGCATGTTCTGACGGACCTAGTGGGCCGGAAACTAACCGGACTAATGAACCGATTGTATTCACGTTTCACGCATCAGATCTTATTGCTCGTAGCGCTTTACACTCTCCTTCAACATATCCCACTCACCTTTCCCCTCGCCTCCAAGACCTTGGAGACAACCATTTCGACATCGGTTTCATCGACAAATGGGGACAGGATAAATGACTTCAGTGCTACAATCGGTTCGCCGTATTGAGTTCGCCGATAGCAGTCTGTTATGGAAATCACAACCCCTCTGCCTTCCATCGCCTCCGAATGGACATATTCAGAAATTTCTCGGTTGTAATCGTTGTGTTTAAGCAAGCTATCGTGGTAGGCAGCGTCCTCAAATTCATGTCGCTTGATTGAGAAGGTGTCAATACCAATCGGATAGGCACGGAAGAGCGTGACTGTTCCGAAATTCTCGCGGTTCAGCACAGTTGTGCCTTCGTGTCCTTCAAGGTGTTCCCGCAGAAGTTGGGTCATCTCGACGATATGTCCAAGGATGACTCTTAAACCTTCCTCACCGAACAGTCGAAAATTGGCGAGGGCAGCAAGAGGCCCCGTCCCGGCTCTGGATGTTTCAAGTGTATACATTCCCGGACGATGTTCCCCAAACTGGTAGAGATACGGCATCTGCTCCGGGTGCCGTATCACCAATTCCAAATCCGCTTGGTCTTTGACGAGCACAAGGCTGGAGATGTAAGGCGCAAAACCGGTTTTATGAAAGTCTATTCCAACTGAATCTGCTAGAGATAAATGGCGTATGCGCCGACACGCGCCCGCTAATGCGCGGATGGTGCGTGGACGAAACCCCAGCGGATTGTTCTCGAAATCGTAGTCATTGAAGACTGACCAAGCCCACCCGATAACGGCGTCTGCGTGGATATGTGGTTGGTAGTCCAGCCCGAATTCCTCAACTAACCTGTCTCGTAAAGCGACAATCCGTTCTAAATCGTCCAATCCGAAAGCGTCGGTGGTCCCCAACGTCGCAATGATAGCGGCAATCTTTTTCCCGTTCTCTAGTGCCCCCCGTACCTCCCGCTCAAGTTGTGTGAGGTCTATTTCGTTTTCGTCGGTTGTTGGGATTGTAATCAGATTATTCGTTCCTATTCCGAGCCAACCGGCAATGTTAGCAGCGCAGTAGTGCCCCGCGTCCGATACAAGGACGACAGCATCTTCAGGGGCACCGGTCTGTATCGTCCCCGGACACGCCTTTTCAAGCCCCAGCTTCACGCCATAGAGTGTTGTTGCGGTGCCACCAAAGGTAAATACACCGCTCGCCTGTTCCGGATCATATCCAATCAGTTGTGCTGTCATAGCGACCGCCTCAACTTCAGCCAACGCCACCAAGCGACTGTATTCATCCCAAGCCATGTTCGGATTATACAGAGAGGCGAGAAGTACCCCAATCAGGCTTGGAATCGTTGGGGGCGGAATAACGTTCTGTTGCGTTCGGGGATGCCCAAAGATGGTCATCCCTCGAAGATAACTCACAAGGTCAGCTGTAACCTCCTCAACTGAAGCCATACTATCCGGTAGCGTTGCCCGTCTCGCTTGCTCGAAATCGCCCTCCACGAAATCGCCGAGCATCGGCAGGTGTGTTTTCAGGTCATCAACCCGGTCCAAGGCGCGCATAATAGAGTGGATAAAATATGAGTCATGTATCGTGTCGGATACCGGTTGTGGAAAGGCAAGTCGAATTTTTTCTAAGATATTACGATAGGTCATACTGTTTCTCCGATTCATCATTGCTCGGCATTAGGGGGTTAATTCATATTATGGTGAAGTCTAAAAATAAATAAACACTTTCGCCCCTCGGTTTCGATCCCGATTTATCGGGGCCGGTAGGTGCGGTTTCATGAAGATTAATTTATTAATTGAGTAATTTGCTATTGACACCAGCGCGGTTGCAAACCGCGCCTACCGGGTCTTGGGGAAATATAGAGTTACCAGATTATTTTCTGAAACTTCATCTAACAGTACAGGTTTGGAGTCTTCCATTAATTCTAATATCCATCATAATTCTAAAATCTACCATAGATGCTTCATACATGGAAAACATACAAATCTCGATTTTGCATCGGCAACTCTATCCACCGACCGCCCTGCCGGTGGCTCTCTGCCACGGTGATGCACGCCTCCGTAATTGGGTGTGTGACCTCAATATTGCCCAATGACGGGCGACTCAACTCGTGGGCGTCTACTAGGTCCTCTAGACAGGAGACGACTGTACTGACCGGGGTCTCCTCTGGGAATATCTCTCCTTCCCATTGCAGGGGCCAACCGTTGGTGCCATCTACCTTTCGGAAAGTCACCGCTGCACCGTCCCACATCGAGCGGATAGTGCCTTCCGTCCCGACTATCTCATACTCACGTCCCCCGTTCGGCACCGACCACGCTTCGATCCCGTTGGCGAAGGCGATCTGAAAAAGTCCCTGCGGGTCTTCCTCAAGTCGGTTGTCTTTAACCTCTATGCTCCTGGGCAACAGATCCCCCCGTACCGCCGCGATATCCGGGTCTCCCAACAAATAGGAGACGGTATCCATCCAGTGGATGTGCACGTGCATCAGACTGGCGGCGCCATACACCACCGCGGCTTGTGGCTCACCGATATCCCCTCGTGCAATCATCTCACGTATCCGCTTGTACCGTCCGTTGAACCGTCTCAATACGCCGGTGTTAAACGCGGTGCCGTGTTCACGGCAGGCTTCAAGTACCTCATCAGCTTTCTGCACAGAACAGGAGATTGCCTTCTCCACAAAGAGCATCGGCACACCGGTGTTAGCCGCATAAACCGCCATATCCGCGTGGGCGTCGTCCCGAAAGGTGGTTGATGGCGCGCGATTGCCCGGTTTGGGCAAACCGGTCGCTGTCGTGCACACCGCCACTATATCCGGCTGTTCCTTCTCAATCATCTCTTGGTAGTCTTCGTAAACTGTTTCTATGCCCCATTTCTCTTGGAACGCTGTCCTCCGCTCTGGAATCGTTTCCGCCCCTGCCACCACTTGGAGCCGCTCGCTCACATGGGACGCTGCCGCAATCGATTGGTCAAGTGTGCTGCCCATGCGCCCTAGCCCCACAATCGCCACTCGGTAAGTCTTCATTATGTCTTCCCTCATCTATGAACTATGAAAATGTGCGAAAGTCTTACACGATATATTTTTGATCGCTCGGATGTTATCACAAACGCAGGCGGGAAACCACGAAAAACTTCGGAGACGATATGGCAAGAGGTTGTTACAGATTTATTTGGTGGAAAGATCTCGTAGGTCGAGATTCATATCTTGACACCGGAATATCAATTTTGATGAGGTTTCAGAAAATAATTCGGTAATTTTGTATTTTCCCCCGGGCCCGGTAGGTGCGTGGGTTGAAACGGCGCAGTTAGAAACAGCGCCTACCAAACGGGAGCCCGTTCCAAGCGCACCGGGCATCACTCGGCAATTACCGAATTAAAAAATTAAACTTCATGAGAATTGACTACTGACGTTGGATTTCACTGTATCTATCTGACGGATATCTTCGCTCCAGTTTTGAATCCCGATTTATCGGGGAGGAGCGATGTGTTTATAGAATGCGGACACAGCCAATTTCCCCTCCCCGCTCCCTCGGACTTGCCCCAATGACCCTAAACGTTCCCCACTTTGCGCTTGACTCCGCACAGTGGGCGTGATAGAGTTACTCCGCCTTTCTTCGCATTAGTTCATCGAAATTCATTCAGATAGTTATGCTCTATCAACGCATGTAAAAAGGAATTGAGAAATGGGTCGAATATCATACATTACGCCTGAAAACTTTACTGACGCACAAGAACGTCTCTTCAAAAGTATCACTAGTGGCAAGCGTGGCGAGGGACGGGCGCCCGAAGATCTCCTCAACACAGAAGGGGGGATGAGCGGTCCCTTCAACGCATGGCTCAGAAGCCCGGTGTTAGGCGAGGCGGCACAGCGGCTCGGTGAGACTGTCCGCTTTGAAAGTGCGCTCCCGCCGCAGCTCCGGGAGCTTGCAATCCTAATCGTTGCTGCCAAATGGAAGGCACAATATGAGTGGTGGGCACATGAGCGAATTGCAAGACGGGAAGGTTTGAATGAAGGGGTAATAGAGAGCGTCAAGGGGGGGACTCTCCCAGATTTCTCCAATCCTACCGAGGCGTTAGTCTATAACTTTGCCCATGAATTGCTCGACCAACATCGCGTGTCAGATCATCTATACGACGAAGCAGTTGAACTGCTCGGTGAAGCGGAGGTTGTGGAGCTAGTAATCCTGCTAGGTTACTACACCTTGGTGTCAATGACGCTGAATGTATTTGAGGTGCCAATCCCCGCCGGTGAGGAGGCACCGTTCGTTGGGATTGAAAACCCATAGCATGTAAAGGCTGAAAGGAGATCGAATATGTCGCTCAGTGGCAAAATTGCCATCGTCGTTGGTGCGGGTCAAACGCCGGGGGAAACCATCGGTAACGGCAGGGCAACCGCGATTCGCTTCGCAAAGGAAGGGGCACGGGTGCTCCTTATTGATAAACGGCCCGATTCAGCGGAAGATACCGCCCGGATGATAAAGGAAGTTGACGGCGAAGCCTCGGTTTTCGCTGCGGACATAACCGTTGAGGAGGAGTGTCAGGCAATTATCGAAACCTGTGTCACGCGTTACGGACGGATAGATATCCTGCATAACAACGTCGGGATCGCAGCGGGTGACGCTGACACCGCTGATGTGACTGAGGCGAATTGGGAACTATTGATGGATATCAACCTCAAAGGCATGTTTCTTACAATCAAACATGCCCTGCCCGTGATGCGAGCCCAAGGATCGGGGGTCATTATCAACATCTCCTCAACGGCATCGCTCTGTACGCGACCGACCATGCTCGCCTACAAAACCAGCAAGGCGGCGATCAATGCGATGACACAAAATCTCGCCATTGAAAATGCGGAATATGGGGTGCGTGTGAATGCGATTTTGCCCGGTCTGATGGATACGCCCATGGCGATTGAGCGACGGGTCACAGAGCGCGGAGTGAGCCACGAAGTTATCCGCCGAGAACGGGACGAAGATGTGCCCCTTCGTCAAAAGATGGGCTCCGGCTGGGATGTCGCAGCTGCAGCTGCGTTCCTCGCGTCCGACGATGCACGGTATATTACAGGGGTGCTGCTGCCCGTTGACGGCGGCTTGAGTGCACGAGTCGGATAAAGCGGAGGTGTTTTTACATGACAACCTTGAATCTCAAACCCACACACAAACCGATTAGGGATTACTACGACGCTCTTGAACAGTTTGACCAACTCGGCTTTACACATGAAACTGCTGTCCGATCGGCGTTCCAATCCCTCCTCCAACATTGTGGGCGAGAATTTAACTGGACTCTCGTGCCTGAATACTCAATGACCCCTCCCGATAAATCGGGATCCCGACCTGTCGGGACCGTGATAAGCGGGGATAGAGGGGTTAAAAACAGGCGGGTTGTAATTGATGGCGCGTTAATTGACAGTTTCCAACTGTCCCACGGCTATTGGGAGGCGAAGGACATCCACGACAATCTACAAGTCGAAATCCAACACAAGTTTGACGCGGGCTATCCCCGCGACAACATCCTCTTTCAAACCCCAAAACGCGCCATCCTTTGGCAGAATGACCAACGCGTCCTTGACGCGGATCTAACCGACGCTACGCAACTAATCGAGACACTTCAAGCCTTCTTTTCCCACCGTCCACAAGCATACGTCGAATGGGAGACAGCTGTCGCACAGTTCAAGGACAGAGTACCTGCGCTGGGGAGAGGCTTGGCAGTGCTCATTGAAAAGGAACGGGAGACAAACCATCGGTTTGCGGCTGCCTTTAGGGCTTTTCATGAGAAGTGCTGCCAATCGATTAACCCCGACCTCTCCGAAGCCGCTGTCGAGGAGATGCTGATTCAACACCTCTTGACCGAACGGATTTTCCGCACCGTTTTCGATAACCCCGACTTCACCCGCCGCAATGTTATCGCCAGTGAGATTGAGAAGGTGATAGACGCGCTTACCTCCCACTCGTTTAGCCGTGACGGTTTTCTCCGCAGCCTCGACCGTTTCTACATTGCCATTGAGGAGACAGCGAGAACGATCAGCGACTTCTCTCAAAAGCAAGGGTTTCTCAACACCGTTTACGAGCAGTTTTTTCAAGGTTTTTCGGTGGAGGTTGCGGACACACACGGTATCGTCTACACGCCGCAGCCGATTGTCGATTTCATGGTGAGAAGTGTTGAGGAGATTCTAGGTGCCGAATTCAATCGATCGCTCTCCGATTCCGGGGTTCATATCATCGATCCGTTTGTGGGGACCGGCAATTTTATCGTGCGGATAATGCGTGAGATTCAGAAGACTGCGCTAGCCGACAAGTATCAGTCCGAACTCCACTGCAACGAGGTGATGCTGCTGCCGTACTACATCGCGTCAATGAACATCGAACATGAACTTTTCGAGGCGACGGGTGAGTATCAGCCCTTTGAAGGGATCTGCCTCGTCGATACCTTTGAGTTGGTGGAAGATCGACAGCTGCCGCTATTTACGGAGGCAAATACCCGCCGCGTTGAGGACCAGAAAAAAGTCCCGATGTTTGTCGTTATCGGCAATCCCCCTTACAATGCCGGTCAGATCAACGAAAATGATAACAACAAAAATCGGAAATATCCAACGATGGATGCGCGGGTAGCGGAGACATACGTGAAAGACTCCACAGCGACGCTTAAAAATAAACTCTACGACCCATACATAAAGGCGATTCGGTGGGCAGCGGACCGGATTGGAGAGGAGGGAGTTGTCACCTTCATCACGAACAATAGTTTTCTTGGTGATGTGGCGTTTGATGGGATGCGGAAACACCTCGCAGACGATTTCGACGCGATTTACATTCTGGACCTGGGCGGGAATGCTCGGAAGGGATTAAAGGTTTCGGATGCCAATGTGTTTGGGATACGGGTCGGCGTGAGCATCAATCTATTTGTGAAAAAGAAACGGGGAGCAAATGGCACGACTACGGACGAGAGTGGCTCGGACCCTGCCCGTATCTTTTACTATCGCACCGATGACTTGTGGAATAAAAAACGGAAATTTGATTTTTTGAACGAACACGGCCACATCGGCAATATAGATTGGCAAACTATTGATCCGGATGCCCGTTACACATGGTTGACGGAAGGTCTTCATGCTGAATTTGAGACTTTTATTCCAATGGGAACTAAGAGAGCAAAGGGAGCAAAGGGTGAGGCGGTGGATGTGGTTTTTCAGACTCACAGTCTCGGTGTTAGCACAAACCGTGATGCATGGGCGCGTAATTTCAATCAAAACACTTTGGCTGAAAACATGAGGGGAATGATTGATACCTACAATACAGAAGTTGATAGATGGAAGCGCCGTGCGAATCGAGACACAAACGTTGATGATTTTGTGGTTTATGATGACGTGAAGATTAAATGGAGTTCAGGCTTAAAACAGAAGCTAGAGAGTGGGCAGATTACAGAATTTGTAAAATCAAAAATCCGACAATTCCTTTATCGCCCATTTACGAAATCGAACCTCTACTTTGATCGAATGGTAAACGATAGGGTGCTCCTATTTCCGTCCATCTTTCCCACTTCCGAAACAGAAGCGGAAAATCGCGTGATCTGTTTAACTGATAAAGGATCAGAGAAGCCTTTCATGATTCTTATGAGCCACCACCTAGCCGATCTTCATGTTGTGGGGCCAGGCTGCGGTACTCAGTGTTTTCCGTTCTACACCTACGACGAGGCTGGGAGAAACCGCCGGGAGAACATCACGGATTGGGCGTTAAAACAATTCCGGGTCCATTACCGAGACGAGACAATCGGCAAGTGGGACATCTTCCACTATACCTATGCCCTCCTGCATCACCCCGATTATCGAGAGCGGTATCAGGCGAATCTCAAGCGGGACTTGCCGCGCCTGCCATACACACCGGACTTTTGGACTTTTGCCAAAGCGGGTGAACGGTTGGGAGAAATCCACATCGGCTATGAAGCCGCGGACGAATATCCGATTAAGAAGGTCGAAACGCCGGGAAAACCCCTCGATTGGCGTGTGGAGAAAATGAGACTGTCCAAAGACAAAACGCAGTTGGCCTACAACGATTTCCTGACCCTCGACGGGATACCCGCGAAGGTGTTTGATTATAAACTTGGGAATCGGTCTGCGTTGGAGTGGGTAATTGACCAATATCGCGTCAAGACAGACAAACGCAGCGGCATCATCAACGACCCGAACCGCGAGGATGATCCGCAGTACATCGTCAAGCTAATCGGGAAGGTGATCACGGTCAGTTTGGAGACGGTGGAGATTGTTGAGAGGCTGCCTGATTTGGGGTTGCTTGCTGACTAAACATAGCGCATAAGGAAATGTCTTAATTGAAGTATTTATCCACCACATTAGGAGGTTACCTCAATGAGAATTAAAGAAGAATTTAAAGGATTAGGTTATTTTTGGCTCCCTTCCGCACGCAACAGAGCACTCCCCGGGATACTCTCAATATCAGATGGAGGTAATATTGAGCTAGAAGCCCTTGGACTGTTCGATGATGGAGAAATATTCTTAAATGATGAATTGAGGCCAATAGGACGAATAGTTGGGCATATTGAAGATAATAGATTAGTCACTCTTGATGATTGCTATTACAAAACAGGGACAATGAATTTCGGTGGTATATCAAAATCATTAATCCATGTAGGTATAGCTTTTACTGGCGTACAGTATGATGAAAGTACCCTTCCCCTTTTTAATACCTTAACCTTTTCCATAGATGGAATTGATGAGTGGGTTGGAATAAGTGGTATTAGCTTTGAACCCCATTTTGAAGAAAGCACCGCAACCATATCGTATCAGCGTCCAGAGGATATTTCAATCAATCTTGACAACGGTATGCGGTTGTTAATTACGTTTCATTGGACACCTCCAGGAGCTCCGATTATCAGAGAGGCAAGGATAAGCCAAAAGACTCATTTCAAGTTGGTTTCAGAGGATCCACGCGAATTAAGCGATTTCACCTTTGTTGCCCACAAAATCATAACTTTTCTGTGCTTTGCCACGGATCAAACAGTTTCCTTGGATAGTATGTCGGCAACTTCTCATGATCTTTGCCAAGATATTGGGCAGGGGCAAACAAGGACTATTCCAATAAATATTTATTTTTCAAGCCGCCCCTACTCTGCAGATGAGCCAAAGATTCAACAGCATAATATGTTATTTGGATTTGGGAAAATACAAAGCGATGTTGAAAAGAAAATCAAGAATTGGATAAAGGCTTACAAAAAGACTGACCCTGCCTTCGATTTATACTTTTCAGTGACAACGAGAGGACAAACATACTTAAATGAAAAATTCTTGACCTTAGCACGGGGCTTAGAAGCGTATCATAAAAGGAAATTTGATGAAGGATTTGTACCTTTGGACCAGAGAATTAAATGTATCATTGAACCATTTAAGGAAATTATTGGGAACGAGGAAAATCGAAGGAATTTGATATGTAAGATTATGAATACGCGAAATGATCTGACGCACTCTAATCTAGATTCGATCTCCCAAACCGCTGAAGATAGAGATTTATGGACTCTTTATCTTAAAACGGAGTTAATTTTTCAACTTCTTCTTCTCTGGTCAATAGGTTTCAGTCTAGAAGATATTAATTCCATTGTGGCTAATTGTGGGCAACTCCAGTGGAAACTCAACCAGCAACTTTAGCGCAAACTCTAATAGTTTCTCGTTTACGAAAAATAGATGAAATTCATCGGGGCTTTCAAAAAAGTTTCAGAAGGATACATCGGGTTTGTTGAAGAGCTACCCGGTGTCCCTCGCCCCAAATTTCCCTCTCCCCATTTCCTTGCGATCTATTATCCTAACGCAAGTTGCTACCTATCGCTTTGGGTTGTGGTGATTTGCTCCGGCTATCCACATTGCGCTCCGCTGGAGCGCGGGTTTTGGGCCTATCGCCATTCTATAGACATTGCGCTCCGCTGGAGCGAACAGCTGAACATATCACCGAATCCGAAGTTTTTGATTCGGACCCTGTAGCTGATGCTTGATCCCCATTGCGCTCCGCTGGAGCGGAATACATGCCGCTGTCAAAGTAGGTATAGGGGGATGTAAGAGTTCAATCATTTCTTTCGCTCTAGAGGGGCGAAAAGCTCAACAAATCAACGATAACAACCAACCGAAAACGACATCATCAATTTATACCCATGAAAACCGTGTGCAGTGAAAGTCACACGGTTTGGGTGGGGGACACAGGCATGAGGGTTCTAAGAGGGATGTTGACATTCACTGTCCCGAATGGGACTGCCCCTAAACCTTTCTTCACACTTTTATCCTGAAAATCCTCGAATCCAGTAAATCCTGATTCAGACAGGCTTCCCTCCATAGTTTTGGCTTGACCCTCTTTTCCCTCAATGCTAAGATAAAAACATAACATGTGATGCGTGAAATGTAGTAGGCAAGGACTTTCACGTTTCATCGTCTCGAATCGGCATCCAATCTACAGGATAGAAATAGGAGATATAACAGATGAGTAAAGTTGCTATTGTCACAGGAGCAGGTTCTAACATCGGTCAGCGAACGGTGCTCGCACTACTAAACGAAGGGTATTCCGTTACGCTAGCTGGACGACGACCGGAAGCGTTAGAGGATACAGTCAATCAAGCGGGAGACGCAAGTTCACGGACTTTAATTGTGCCCACAGATGTGACAGATCACGACTCCATTAAAGCCTTGTTCGCCAAGACAAAAGAGACCTTCGGCAGACTTGACCTACTGTTTAACAACGCGGGAGTCGGTGCGCCGGGTGTCAACTTAGAAGACCTGACCTACGAGCAGTGGAAAACGGTCGTGGACACCAACCTGACCGGCTCATTCCTGTGCACGCAGGAAGCGTTCAAGATTATGAAGGACCAAGACCCCAGAGGCGGACGTATTATCAATAACGGTTCCGTATCGGCACATGTGCCGCGCGTCAACTCCGCCCCATACGCCTCCACCAAACACGCACTGACCGGTCTAACGAAATCTACCTCCCTTGACGGACGAAAATACGATATCGCATGTGGACAGATTGACATCGGCAATGCGTCGATTGACGCCGAGCAGCGGAGCGATACCGGCAGTCTTCAGCCGGATGGCTCGCTCATGGTTGAGCCGAGAATGGACACAGATGATATTGCAGGCGCCGTCGTGTTCATGGCGAGTCTGCCATTAGAGGCAAACGTGCTGTTCATAACCGTCATGGCGACAAAGATGCCCTATGTTGGGCGTGCGTAAATTGAAGCTATTTCGAGTAAAACCGTAAGATTGGAAGACTGGAAGCGTGGTTCCCCATCCTTCCAGTCTTTCAGCTCCTCTGCCTTCCATCCAAAACGCGTTGATTGAGCAGCAGGGGCGTAAGTCCTAATTTAATGAACCAACTGGAGAAGGTTCACAATGGTTGACAAACAACAGATCCAACAGTGGTTGGACAAGCTGCGCGCCGGTACGCTAGTGGAGGCGGATCTCCAGCAAGCGTTAGACGGTCTGAATGACGCGACTTCGGAGGGCGACCTGCCAAAACAGCAACGATTGCTGTACCTGAACACAAGCAGCACCGGCGTTGATTCACCAATCCTCGGTATGGCGTTGGTGGAGAACGGTCAAATCCTCGAAGGACCCGACGATGCGGACGAGTGGCCCTACAACTCCGTGCTTGAAGCGATGGACGATGGCTGGCGGGTAATCAAGTTCCCGGAGATGGCACTGCTGCTCCAAGAAGACAAAACCTTTGGACTTGGCTGCGAATTTATTCTCGAAAAATTGACCTGAAACCGTGACTGTGAATTGCAAAGGAGTTTTCTGATGAATCCAACGACATCCTCCCCGGTTGAACGAATTGGGATTCCACCTAGTGAACTCACGATAGGACAAACCTACGATTGTGAACCGACACTGAACGACCAAGAGGTATTTGAATTTTGCCGCCAGGGATATCTGCTGCTCGAAGGCGTGGTCGAAGACGAAGTCAATCAACGCATGATGGACTTTGTGGACGAACATCCAGAGCACCAACCCCTTGAGCTGTTGACCGAAGACTGGTTTGTTGACGGCGTGTTCAAAAATCCGCAAGCCGCAGGGGCTGTCAGATCGCTGCTCGGAAGAGACTTTAAGCTGCCTCAGACGCTATGTAACCATCGCGCCGAATGCCCTGCACCGTCCCAGGGGTGGCATCGCGATGGTGGCTCCATTTACACCCCACGCTTGGATTACCTGCAAGTGTTCTACTACCCACAGGACACGCCGAAAGAAGCCGGTCCCACCGAGGTCATCCCTGGTTCCCACTTCATGCGTACCAAAGCCAACTACATGGCGCACCTACGGAGTGTGAAACTCGCCGTGCCAACCACCGCGCCGGCAGGTTCTATCTTCATCACGGTCTATTCGATATGGCACCGCAAGGGGAGAAGTACTGCCAACGGCTTCCGCAACCTGTTCAAATACAACTACTGGCGCACCACCGAACCGCGCCGTGACTGGAAAATTGATCCCGATTTCGATTTCTCGTGGCCCACCTTCAGTGGCGAACCCCATTTTGAGCAGTTTAAGTGTGGTATCGCCGCGGCTGAAATGTTTTGTTGGTTATCCGGCGAAGATTATCAGCACACCGGCGGCCAGTGTTGGCCCTGCGAAGCGCCTGTCAAGCCACCGGCGTGCGATCAAGAGGGATTGCCGAGCGGACTGCGCCGATATTCGGAGGTATAGGCATGAATATCGGGTTCATCGGTATCGGACGGATGGGACGCTTCATGGCACACAACCTCGCCAAAGGGGGGCACAACCTGACGGTGTTTGATACACAGAAGGAGGCAGCCGAAGAATTGCTGTCTCAAGGTGCATCGTGGGCGGATAGTCCAAGTGCCGTGGCAGCGGCAAGTCAAGTGGTCTTTACCGCGCTGCCGCGTCCTCAAGATGTGGAGGCGGTCGCCCTCGGAGATTCGGGTATCCTCAGCGGCGCCCGGCCCAACATGGCGTATTTCGACTTAAGCACTACCGATCCGGATACCATCCATCGGATAGCCGCCGCTGCAAAACCCAAAGGTGTCCATGTCTTCGATGCCCCGGTCAGCGGCGGTGTCACCGGTGCCGAACAGGCGACACTGTGTATTATGGTCGGCGGTGATCAGTCGGTCTATACGTCTTACAAACCTGTCCTCGACCTCATCGGGGAAAAAGTCATGTACTGCGGTGAACAGGGCATGGGAGCGGTCTGCAAAATTGTCAATAATCTCATCAATCTCGGTAACTACGTTCTGGTGTCAGAAGCACTAACGCTGGGACTTAAAGCTGGTGCCCAAACAGAGACCATGTTTGAGGCGATCTCTCATAGCTCCGGTAATACCGAATGTATGCAAGAATTTCCGGGAAGTCTGTTTCAAGGCAATTTTGAGCCGGGATTCAAATTGGATCTTGGTGCGAAGGATGTCGGTTTGGCGACAGAGATGGGGCGTCAGTTGCGCCTGCCGATGGAACTCGCCAACATCATCGAGCAGCGTTTCATCGAAGCACGAAACCGAGGTTGGGGACAGCTTGCATCGGTCTCAGTGGCACGACTTCAGGAAGAGCGAGCAGACGTAGAGATTCGCACCTAACCGTCTGTATTGGTTCATTAAAGGAATCGCACTTAGTAGATGTTGGCTTTCATTCGTGATATGGAGGGATAATTTTATCAAAGAGTAGACGGATATCTTTACGTACCTCTTGAAGGTCTTGGCGTAGCTCATTGCGGAGTGTATCAATATCACGGCGCAGCTCATGGCACGAATTATCAATTCTTTTGTCAAGTGGTTCTTTAATAAACTTTAGCATCAGGATAAACATCGAAACTACGGATACTATTGTCCCAATTACTACTGATATGATGGTTACTGTTATGGTGTCCATGATAGCCTCCTTTTAACTTGCTACTTGATTATACCAATAAGTAGGATGGCATAGCAAGTAAAAATAAAGTGGCCCCCTTGTCCATGCCAAAATATTGAAAAAATAAGTAAGATATTTGAGAGCCACCGACGCGACTTTAGCCGAGATAAACTTCAGCCGGTCGGCACTCTTGATATTCCAAAAAAGACTTGAGCAATACGAGGTGACCTATGAAAATCGGGACATTTATGATGCCGCTGCATCCGCCGGAAAAGGATCGGACGCAGACGTTTGAAGAGGACGTGGAATGTGTCATTTGGGCAGACGAGTTAGGATTCAGTGAAGCGTGGATTGGGCAGCACCATACCGCGGGGTGGGAACCGATTCCGTCCAACGATGTCTTCATCGGCCACATGTTGCCGCAGACCAAAAATATCCGCTTGGGCACCGGTGTGACTATCATCACCCAACACCACCCCGCCAACGTCGCCGTCAGGCTCGCGTATCTCGACCACCTAGCGAAGGGCAGATTCAACGTCGGGTTTGGACAGGGCGGTGTTCCGACCGATTGGGCGCTGTTCGACCTCCCCGACCCTCGGACGCAAGGACTGATGACCTTGGAGGCTATGGACATCGTCCTCAAACTTTGGCAGGAGGAGGGTCCCTTTGAATTTAAGGGGGATTACTGGAACCTCAAGCTCGACGAAAAAATTCCCGAACTCGGATTGGGGCAGGTGCTACAACCGTATCAGAAACCGCACCCGCCAATTGCGATGAGTATTGTCAGGGAGGAGTCAATGGCTGCCACCACAGCCGGGCAGCGGGGGTTCCTCCCAATTAGCATCAACATGGCGCCACCTCACAAGGTGAAACGGCAGTGGGAACTCTACTCCCAAGGTGCCCTTGAAGCCGGACGTGAACCTGACCGTTCAGAATGGCGCATCTCCCGCAGCATATTCGTTGCGGAATCAGATGCAGAGGCACGGGAACATGCGTTGAACGGTGCATTCGCTGCCTCGCTAATCTATTTGCGCGGTATGCTCACGCTTGCCCGGATGCAAGATCTGCTGAAATCAGATCCGGAGATGCCGGACGAAGCGGTTGACGCCGAATATATCATTGACAACATCGCTATCGTTGGTAGTGTCGACACGGTCACGCGGAAACTTCAGGACCTCTACGATCTCACCGGCGGTTTCGGCACCGTGTTGGTGATCGGCCACGACTGGGACGACAAGGCAAAAATGCGTCGATCAATGGAACTGATGGCAAAGGAAGTCATACCCCAGCTGCCGTGACAGGTATGGGAGATGGTAGTGCAAAGGAGGGCAAGTCGGTTTCTCGTGCTTCTACGATGTACGGACCCTATCATTTTTATATCTGGCGATCTGGCTAGCGCTGACGGGGGCACGTCCGTATCCCATTGCTTCTTAAAAATATCTGTGCTGCTTCCAGTGCCTCCTTTGATGTCTGAATCTTTCCTTCAAGCTGGAGGTCTTCAATATGCTGTAAAACACGTCCAATTTCGACGCCGGAAATCCGCCCAAACGTTTGTAAGATATCGTCGCCGGTGATTAATCTACCGCGCTCCACTATCGGAGCAAATTCGTTATAGTAAAAATCCACAATTTGCTTCAGTAGTGCCTCTACTAGCGGTGGTGCATCGGTCCGGCGTGGGTTCTTTTTAGAGGATCTAATATTCGCGTAGGATATCAACAGAATCCCTAACCAATCAGCTCCCGCTCTTCTTAGGAAACTAATCATTGACCGACGTGTTATCTGTCCCTTGCCATCCGTCGAGTCCATCAGGTACAAGCGATTTTCCACAAGGCAGCGCATCAACTGCGCGGCTTTCCTGCCGAGTCGCAACCGATTCGTTGCTTGGAGGGCAGTTTCGGCCCCACTGTCGCGCAGTAGCAGAGCTAACTTGACAATCTGTTGTCGGCACAGGTCGTGCGTCAGTCCTTCATGCAGGTATGCCTCAATTTGTGGCTGGTACGGTTGTAACGTATCCGGTATCGGTTTTGCCTCAAACATTTCAAGGGCGCGTAGGCGACGTTCAAGTGCACCCTGACGCGCTTCACGTCCCTTCTCAATTTCCGGGATAATTTGAGAGAGGAGACGGGTGTCGTCCATGCGGCGCAGATAGATGGTCGCGTTTTGAAGGCCTAATATCTTAGTCAATTCGTCACGGATGCGTTCGGGCGAGACCTGTGGCAACAGGTCTCTATGCCGACGAATGAGATTTACAGTTGCCCCCGGAATTTCAAATCTTAGCTGCCCCGCAAAACGATACACTCTCAGCATCCGGAGCGGATCATCAGTCACTACCCCTTCGCTCGAAAAGTGCAACGTCCGTGCGTTGAGGTCCGAGAAACCGCCACACGGATTAATCAAATCCACCTCCGGTTTCGTCAAGAGTGATGACAGGTTTAGCGCCATCGCATTGATTGTTAAATCGCGCAGGTACAAATCTGCCTCCAAAGTTTCCGCGCGAAACCCAGCGAAATCTAAGGTGAGCCGTGTCTCTCTGATAACGATCCGCGCAGTCGGTGGCTGTTCTTCCAATTGTACAAACGCCTCGCCGATTTCATCGGCAAAGGCTTTGGCAAAAACGATTGCATCGTCAGCGAGTGCGAAATCTATGTCTGTGATAGGTCGATTGAGAAGCAAATCTCGGACGGAACCGCCGACAAGATAGAGTTGGGCCCCTCGCTTTTCCGCAAACGTGTGCAGTTGACGGATTAGCTGTAGCTGCGGCAGATGTTGACGTAGAGGCTTACTTGGAATGGTGTGCATCTTTAGGTTCACAACTAGGTCAGCGTCTCTAGCGTCGAATCTTCACAGTCTGTCCTAGGGTATTTGTCCGCCCCGTCCGGTTTAGAAAGGCAGAACATTGCGAAGACGAAAGCCATTAACGATGCCGTTGGTGATTTCTCTGCTCCTTCATCTCATCCTTGCTGTCCTTGTCGTGTTCACAGTTCGACAGGGCATGGTGGAAGACGACGCTATCAGCGTTGAGTGGGTTAAGCTGCCGTCATCAGCTCGTGAGCTGCCGAGAAGAGTCCGTCTTCAGTCTATACAGTCTCCTCGTGAGGTTCAAAGCGGACAGCCACAGGAGCTGTCCTTACAAACCGTGGCACCCGTAGGGACACCGCTCGCAGTTGACCTGCCACAGAGGGAAGAGCCGCCCAGGTTAAGTGAGAATCCAGCCGTCAATCTTGACAAGAATTTATCCGCGGAAGCGGATCTTGTTCCAACCCACTCCGCGACAATCCATCGAAATATGCCGACTATAGATAAAGTGCTTGCGCCTGTCCAAAGAGAAGGACTAACACATGAGGCACCGCTGCGGCGTGAGGGAAACGAGGGAACAGCTATAGGAGACAGCCTTGTGCTAGACCAAAGTGGTCGGATAGAAGACCTGCCTTTTGATGTGCAGAACCCAATCCTAGTTCCTGAAAACCATCTGGGCGCTGTTCTTGAGGGCAAAGGCACAGAGATTCAGGGGCATATTCGTCTGATTCGACTCAAACACTCCCTCTCCGATTGGTGGCAGGATCCGACCGCCATCTCTAGCTTTGCAAAGTGGCTCGGGGAAAATACCAATCTCCGGGCCGATATGAAGTATGCAGGCGGATCGCTTCGCCTGACCGATACGCGCATCCTTGATGCACCGTTGGTTATCATGACGGGACACGACAAGGACATCACCGTTGGACGGAATCTTGCCAGAGAGGGCCCCTTAACCAGCTCCTTTTCTGCATCGGAACGTGCGGTGCTGCGAAAATACATTGTCGAACGAGGAGGAATGCTCTTTTTCGACGACTGCGGATTCAACGGCTTGTTCGCCGCAATCGTTGCCGATGAACTGCAAACAGTCTTTCCCGAATATCCTTTGGAGTACCTGCCGCATCACCATGAAATCTATAACATCTACTATCAGCTGCCCCTGCCACCATCGGGCGGCGATGTTTTCTGGGGGTCTGAAAACCATCCGAAACCCACACAGTTCAAATACCAAAAAGGAATCACCATAAACAATCGACTGGCTGTCCTCTATAATCGTAAGGATTATATGTGTGCGATGGAGACGGTAGAGATTGAGAGCCGAACCATGTTACGGCTACGCCGCTCGACGGATGTCCATCGCTTCATGACGAACCTACTCGTTTATGCCATGAAGTACGGAGGCAATACAGACCGTTCCGGATATAAACCGTAGCGATTACTGCCAGAAAACCTCAACCCCTAACTCGTCCGCGAGTGTTGCCAGTGATTTTAGGTGTGTCGGATGCAACGGGATGCCGTTACGCTGTGCATCCTGTTGATGCAGCCATTCGAGCTCGCCGGGGAGATAGATGCGTTCAACGCCTTCAGCGCGTGGAGCGTTGCGGACAGTACGGATCTCCGCATCCACCGCTTCTGTGAATTCGTCTAACGGGCAGAAGTTGCTGATCTTAATCGCAAAAAAGAAATGCCCTCGCCTTGCCAAGTCGGGCGGTGTTTCTGCTGTCCGATTACAGGCAGCCGGTCCCCCGGTCATCACACCGCTGAGGATACTCATTACAATCGCTAAACCGTGCCCTTTATACCCACCAAAGGGCAGCATCCCGCTCGCTTGGCGTGGATCTTGGGTCGGTCTACCGTCCGCGTCTAACACATATCCGGGCGGCAGCTGCTGCCCTTCCATCGCATACGTTCCGACATGGCCCCACGCAATCTGTCCAACCGCCATGTCCAACACGATTGGCAGCTCTTCCTTGGTCGGTATTGCGTATCCGACGGGGTGGTTGCCGAGCAACCCCGACATCCCGCCATGCGGCACAACACTTGCGCCACCCGTTTTGGTGGTGCTAAAGCCGATCATCCCCTTCGGCAGTGCCATCATTGCGAAACACGCCGCTGCACCGTAATGGTTGCTATTGCGGACCGCAACCGATGCAAACCCTGTGGCATCAGCCTTTTCGATTGCCATATTCATTGCGTATATCCCAGCGACATGGCCAAGGCTGTTATCCGCATCAATGAGCGCGGTGCTCGGCGCATCCGTCAGGACCTGTGGTGCCGGCTTCGGATTGATTTCGCTGTTGAGGATGCCGCGCACATAGCCGGGCAGGGCGCGAGTGCCGTGGGAAAACACACCCCGCTCATCGGTGTCAACCTGCATCCCAGAAACGGCATCCGCATCGTTTTTAGAAACGTCAGCACTTTGATAGAGTGCGCTTGTAAACTGGCGAAAAGGTTCAGATTCAATTCTGATTTTATCGTCTGTCTTTTGCAATTTTCCTCCTATCTAAACCGTTCTGTGATTTTCACCGCATACGGCTTGCCTAATTGTAAATGGTAATTGTGACTGGACGAAAGAGCGATAGGTCCTACGCAGCGCACCGGAGGCGGGGCAGCCCCGGTATGGGCCTGCTCTCGATTCATCGGAGATCCTTTTCGGACTTGCCCCGCGCCAGCTAGCTGCGCTGAAATGCGCAAATCCTAAGTGATACGGGTTATTTCAGAATTACCATCTTTCGCGTAGCAGAATAATCCCCCGTTTCTAACTGGTAGAAATAAACCCCGCTTCCGACCGCCTCGCCCAAGTTGTTGCGTCCATCCCAATAGGCAGCTTTTGTCCTATCTGTGTAATAGCCTGCCATCTGATATCCTAAATTCAGTTGACGCACTAGTATCCCCTTTGTGTCATAAATCGTAAGTGTAACATCGGCAGCGTGGGCGAGTTGATATGGAATCCACGTCTCCGGGTTAAATGGATTGGGGTAGTTTACGAGCAGCGCGGTTTTGCTAGGTAAGGAATGCCCATCTGCATTCTTTACGGTCCAGAGCAATCGTTTGAGATAGGCGATACCTTGCCGAAAGGTTTCCGATCCGTCATCTGCGGCGTATGCCATCTCAATCCACCTTTGGATTGTTGTAGAATCAAGGACAGGTAGGTGCCACCACAGCCCTATACCCGGCGCTAAGGAGGTTATTGATTCACCTAGGTGTTGGGCGACAGCGATGAGGTCAAAAATAGTAACCGTTCCGTCCCCGTCGACATCCGTTTGTGGATTGGCTTGGCTCAAGTTCTGGCTCACGCTAATCAAGTCCAGAATGTTCAACAGTCCATCCTTATTGACATCATAGCGGGGTTTGAAGTCAAACGGATAAGCCGCAATCTCATTGGGAATGTCGTCTCTATCGACCGAACTGAGTTGGATACTGTGCAGTTTTACTCGTCCTTCTCCGGCTGCCTTTGATTCAAAGGTTACTGAAAGTAGTATCCCTGTTCCGCTGATATCACCGATGCCAAGAAACGCTGCGCTGACGGCGTTGATTTTGCCGTTGGCGTTATCAATGGTGCCGCTCGAAAAGAAAGTCTGTCCACCCTCCTTTGAAAGAAAATTGCCCTCGGCCACAGAAATGGCTGAAAGCACCGCAGAATTAAATTCGATATCGAGTTGCCATCCCGCTAAATCGACTACATCTTCGATGATAAGATCGAGCGTGAACGCTTCTCCAACACTGACAGGGGTGATAGTGGGCAAGTAGAGCGTTGTTCGATGCACCGTGACGCCTCTACTCCGGAGGGTGGGGATGTGTGTGTCGATTGAGATGGTGCTCAAAGGATTTCCAAATAGGAAAATCGTATCTCCCTCTCCCAACCCCGTGTTTGCTACGAGCGGCGATAAATCGGAGATAGCGTTATTGCTAAGATACAATGTTTCCAGTTTCGTCAATCCCGTAATTGATGACAAATCTGAGATGGAGTTACGACGAAGAAACAGTGTCTCTAGGTTGGTTAGTCCTCCGAGCGGTGATAGATCTGAAAAGGAGTTCTTGTCAAGAACTAGAGAGTCTAAGTTGGTTAATCTTGCAAGCGGCGAGAGGTCCGAAATGGAGTTGCTATGAATATTCAGATGTTTTAAGTTAGTTAATCCTGCAAGCGGCGAGAGGTCAGATACCTTGTTACCATAAAAAAGTAGAGTGCTGAGACTAGTTAATCCCGCAAGTGGTGAGATGTCTGATATCGCGTTATGCCCCAAATATAGCAATCTAAGGCGTGTCAATCCTGCAAGCGGCGATAGATCTGATACGGATCTGTGGGCAATTGTCAAATGTTCTAAATTGTTTGCAGCCTCAAGTCCTGTTAGATTGCTTATATTGGGACCAGATCCCCAACCCCATCGATCAATCGATTTTACAGTTAGCATATCATTTACCGTAATTGGTGTCCCCGGAGACTTGCCAAGAGCCTCCTCGAATGCTTCCCGAAGACCTGGATCAGGAATTTCTACAACTTGTGCCGTTACACTCAACGGTAGAATAAGGCACATCAATAGAAAAATGGTGAAACGAAGAAATTGTTTGTTCATAGACTCTCTCCTTTATAAGGATTGGAAATTCCAAAAGCTATATACAACTTGGGAGGCGAATTGTACATCAGAAATTTACAGATCGAATTTCTTAACCACGCGAAAGCCGAATGTGTAACACGCGATGTAGTGTCGAAAACGAGCGGCAGTTCGGACGCTGCACGCGCTCCGTCGTCCCCGATACCATGAGCCACCGCGCACCACGTAATATTCGCCGCTATCAGGACCCTGGGGATTATGAGGCGGAGCATGGTGGTAGTAGTCTGTGGCAAACCAGTCGTGGCACCACTCCCAAACATTGGCAGCGCAATCCATAAGGCCATAAGGTGACCCACCCTGCGGATAACTGCCAACGGGCGTTGTCCCCTTCCCGGCGATATTGCATCTGTCTTCGTCGAATTCATTTCCCCAGGGCCAAATCCGCCCGTCACAGCCTCGCGCTGCCTTCTCCCACTGCGCCTCAGTCGGCAAGCCTATTTCGATTCCTGTTTTCCTGCTGAACCACTCACAGTAGGCGAGCGCATCCTTACGCGTGACACATACAACGGGGTGATCAAGCCTCTCCTCCAGTGGGGCTTCACGCAGCTTATACCAGATCGATTTGCCGAGGCCATCTAATTCCCGTTCCGTCCGATAGCCGGTCTCATCGACAAACGCCTTGAATTGCCGGTTGGTCACCGTGTATTTCGCAATGGTATATTCGGAGAGATAGACCGCTCGCTGTGGTTGCTCGCGCGCAAGCCACTCATCGGGAAATTCGGAGTCAAGCTCCTTGATCCGACCTTCCTGCGCTGCATCCGACCCCATGATGAACTCACCTGCGGCGATATTGATCCACTCCATTTCGTCCGGTTGTGTGATTATATGTTTTTCCATCGTAGTTCTCTCTTCTTGGCTCATGTCAAAAGAAAGTACAAAGCGCGAAGATAAATCCGTCTTGTACCCCGCTGGCGTGTTCTAATATTTAATAGCTATTCCTAAGTTATCTGTTTTTCACACTCCGCAAAAATGAAGTCTAAAATGCCAAAGATCTGATTCGGATCCCTAATGGAGTAGGAGAAAATATGTTTGGTAAAAGTGTCCTGCTCTAGCTTGCCAAACTCCCAAACGAGCCCTGTTGGAACGATTCCATAAATTACCACGCTTTCATCTGCATTTATCTTTTGACAAGCGATCATCTCTGCAAGACATTGTGCCCATCCTTTGGTAAAATCCTCCTTCTTCGCTTCAGCAACTGCTAGAAAGGGTTTATTTATCAGTTTATCAATGACACCTTCAATCACAGCGGATACTAAGTAATCAGGTTCGCCATACAATTCTTGATTATAGACTAAAGACTTGTGTGACCAGAGTTTTAATTTCCGATGGCGTTTCCACGTTTGATGCAAGAATGGAAAAATAAAGTTCTCACGAAAGAAGGCTTCACTTTCGTCCACAGATCTCATTTCCAGCGAAAAATTCAGATTTTCAATGAACAGTTCTGGCAGTTCAAGTTCCACATCGGGTATAAAGTTCTCGCCCCTAATTTCGAGGGGATATTGCTTAATCACCTGTTCTATATTTTGAAAGTCGCTGAATGCCATTCTCTTTTCCCTTGTGAGTGCTTGTCAATTACCTGATGTTCTTCAGACACATCATCCATAGCCATTAAAAGATAGGCGTCATTATTTCTGGGTGTTCAAGGAGTTTTCCTAACCAAAATTTATCCGATTTCCAGTAGACCATTGTCATTTTAGGTTTCATGGCTGCATCTCCGATTGATAACATGATATCTGTTAAAGTGTGAGAATTAGTATCATGGCAATGCTGTGATGTCTTGAGTCTGTGATCTAGTTAGCATTTGGCTCTCACTTTCTTCGTGTTTGCGAATCGTAAATCAGAAACTTAATAATCGGCTCGGAAGTTTTCGGTGTCAACCCCGACCCCGGTTTCCGCATCATTTTGTAGACATACCTTCGCCACTCTTCCCCAACAAATTCGGAATTAATAGCGCGAGCGAGGGTGTGACAGCGACTACATTTTTGCTCAAACAGCTTGTAGTTTTCCTGCATTTCTGGCGAATAGGTGGACACATCAATAAAGTTGGGACCCTTATCGGCTGGATAAATTTTCGGGGTCGCTGGTGGCATCCTCACCAATAAAACGGTTATAATTACCATTAAACTGATTACCAATATCACTGAAATCCAAACAACGGGTTCACGCATCTATATTTCTCCTGAGAGTCTCAAGTGGATATACTCTAATACGCCCTTTCGGTTCCTGTCAATCCTTTTTTCTTTTCGCTCATGTTAAGGAATTGTGCAACAGAAACCGAGTTTTCAAGAAAAAACTCGGTTTCTCTTTACGTTTTGCACTTTCTTTTAAAATGAACCCATCACTTTACTACTTCCAATACAAGCAGGTCAGCGGTCACGAGGGAATCGTCGGCCGGTTGTCTGAGGCCGAAATTGTGAACCTCCTACCGCGTGTCATTGAGTTAGCAACGCCGGAGATCTATCCGCCGGGCACTATCGTCTGGCATGAAGGTGAGTTGAGCCCTGAAGAAATCGAGCGATGCCGATGGCTGACCTTTCTGACACAGATTGAGACGTTCATGTGGGAGGATAGGGCGGCCAACCAGGACCAACGGACAGCAGGGTTGCTACGGCAGGATTACGATACTTTTTGTGAGTTTATTGAATCTGGAGCACGTCAGTCAATCCTCACGCTCAACAAGAATTGGGTTGCTACCATCGCGCCCCAAGCGTTTGATTACCAATCCCCGGCCCGGCAGTCGCCTTACCTGATTCGTGCGATGCTGAATCTCAGTTATAATGGGGCACCCATCGATTGTGTCCTAGATCCGATGGGCGGTTATGGGCAGACACTTTTTGAATGTGTGCTAAGAGGAGTTGATGGTGCGACACTAGAGATTTCACCCACCGCTTCAAAACGGAGTGCCGAAAATCTCCGAAAACTTTTGCAGCGCCTTGGAAACCATTTTGAAGAGTCTCACGATGGAACGTCTCACTTTTTCTTAACACACGGTCCCTCCCAAAACCGGTATCAGATTATCAATGGGGACACACGAGAAGCGCACCGCTATCTACCTAATCAGCAATTCGATAGTTTAATCACGGATTTCCCTTACGGAGTCCGCGCCGGAAGCCGAAACGAGAAACTCACGCCGATTCCACTAGATGGACTACTGGATGCCGCGCTGCCGAGTTGGAAACGCCTGCTCAAACCCAACGGAACGGTTGTGGTTGCTTATAACGTGAACACATTGCGGCGCGAAACGGTGCTCGATCTGATTCGGAAACACGGATTTCGCCAACGTTTCGCCGATGCTGACCTACGCGAGCGGATCTCCGGTAAGATTCATCGGGATATCATAGCGTTTGAAAAAGCGTGAAACAATTTTAGCAGGGAACACACATCTGCATTCCACAACCGGTTCACCGATAATCCGGCACCGGCACAACCGCGCCCTCCCTTTCAGCGGAGAGGTGTGCACAAATCCCCGGTGCAGTGTAATCCATCGATTCGTAAACATCAATTGGTGGTTTTGTATCGTTCAGGATAGATTCAACGAATCCGTCAACGATTCTGCTCTCGGCGATTCCGTGCCCACTGTCATCACTCGTAAAGGGTGTCATCTCTCGGTCGGGGACTATCCCTCGGAAGTATCCACTATCCCTTTCCTTATACTGACGTTTGCTTTCTAACGCACCATTTGTGCCGTAGATCACATACCAGTGGAATGCCGGGTGACGCTCAATCGAGAAACCGCACAAAATCTTGACAACCGCCCCGCTCTCCATCTGAAACAGTCCAACCTCAAGGTCGATTGCGCCGAGGTCGGGTGCGATGTTAGAACCGGTATTTAGTCCGGTCGCTGCTACGCACCGGTCCCCCATTAAAAAAAGTAGCGGTCCGAGGCTATGTGTGCAGTATTGAATTGGCGGCATCTTGGCACGCCATGTCAACGTCCCATCCTCACGCCGCATCAGGCCGCGGCAGTCGTGGATATACTCGGCTTCTGCGTAGATAATCTTGCCGAGCTCGCCGGCATCAATCTGCGCTTTCCATGCTTGGTGCATATCGCTATAGCAGCAGTTTTCGGCGAGCATATATTTCAATCCGGTCTTTTTGACAGCGTGGACAATCGCCTCACACTCTGAGAGTGTGTACGCTGCCGGCACTTCACAGAGGACGTGCTTCCCGTCTTCCAATGCGGCGATTGTGTGTTCAGCGTGTTGCGGCATCTCCGTGCAGATAACCGCTATATCCAGATCATGTTTCAGGAATTCTTCATAATGTGTATATCTAGACGCATCGGTCGGACAGTCAGCCGCCGCTAACCGAGATCTATCCATATCGCACACCGCAACCACCTCCGCTCGTGCCTGCTCTGAGAAGCGGTCTAGGTATACACGTCCGCGCCCTAGCCCCACAACACCAACTTTTAGTTTCATCGTTTTCCTCCTTAACGGCTGTGCAAGATATGGTATGCAGCAATTCCCAACGATACATGCACGTTCATCGAAGCGCCCTTGCCATACATCGGAATATAGATTGTCATGTCACAGACAGCAAGGGTCCGCTTCGTCACGCCGTGGTCTTCATGTCCAACGATTAGACAGAGCTTATCCGGGTATTCGGCTTCGGTGTACAACACGGATGCTGCGGTAATCTCTAGTGCACAACTAACATATCCCTCTGCTTTCAGATCCAAAATTGCATCCGCTGCCTGTTCCGTATAGCTCCATTTCGCCCGCCGATCCCTGCCCCGGCCGACCTTCCGAATCAACGGGTGCGGTGGACGTGCGCTGATGCCTGTCAGAATGACTCGGCGCACCCCGGCTGCATCCGCAATCCGAAACGCCGATCCGACGTTGACCGGATCTTCGACATCCTGCAATATAAAGATGAGTTCTCGATTGGGACGCGATGCCTTCTTGAGAAAATCCTTGAGCGGTTTGCCACGTAACTGTTTCAAAATTCAATCTCCATTGTCCAATACAACCTGTTGTCTGTTACCTTTGCCGGCAATATAAAGGACCCATAGGGTCACCACTATTGCAATTATCATCCAGAGTACCCCCCACACAATAGTCGGGATGTACGGCGTCACCTCTTCGTGCAGCATACGGGCATCGGATTGAAGGTGGGAACGATCTAAAACATCACTCTTGATGTCGAGAATGGCATAAAGGCAGCTGGTCAAACCGATTATGCGGAGCAGCCACTCATTAATCGACTCCGGCAGGAATCTACCTACAAGGATTAGTGCTCCGCCAAACCCAACTCCGAATAGAAAACCAAACGTGTTTCGTAGATAGAAGGCTGAAATAAGGATCATACCTATGCCGATAACAGCACTAATCAATTTGCCGAGATGCGTCCGTGCCGCGAGAATAAGAATCAGTCCGCCCCACAATAGGCTTCCAAGATAGCCTGCGGTAAGTGTCCAGAAACGTGAACCGCCTAGCGTAATCGCGTGCCCACCTTCTTGTTGGACAATCTGAATCTCTTTGATACTGCCGCCTGTTGCGATCGCTGCCAAGCCGTGACTGACTTCGTGCATAAAAACGACAAAAATCTTGAGTGGATAAACAACCGGTGTATTCCACAGTAACGCGATGACGATGAAAATACCAATCAAGCGGATGTCCAACCGTTTGAAGAATTTTTTGATCATACCTGCTTTCACTAACTTTTGGTTGATATTCGGGGGCGGATATGCTATATTTGCCAAGCATTCGCATTGATACCGGCAAGCTGTAGATGGGGTTTAGAGTAATGGATGTACCGCGGATTTGTCAAGCTGTTTTGAACCTTAACTTCATCAGAGAATAAGTTCTAACACGCTTGTATTGAGAGACGATGCGAAACTGAATTGGAGAGTAGCAGCATGGGAAATACCTTTGGTCATCTCTTTCGGATTACAACATGGGGCGAGTCGCACGGCGGCGCAATCGGCGTCGTGATCGACGGATGTCCGCCACAACTCAAAATTGACATCAATACCATTCAAGCGGAGCTGGATCGACGGCGACCGGGGCAGAGCCATCTCACAACCTCGCGTCAGGAGGAGGATCGGGTCGAGATTCTGTCCGGCGTTTTCGAGGGTGAATCGCTTGGATCGCCAATCTCAATGCTGGTGTGGAACAAGGACGCGAAACCCTCCGCCTACGAACACCTCAAGGATGTGTACCGCCCATCTCACGCCGATTTTACTTACCAGCAAAAGTTCGGTCTCCGTAACTGGCAAGGCGGCGGCAGAGCGAGTGCCCGTGAGACAATCGGACGCGTAGCCGCAGGCGCCATCGCAAAGCAGATTTTACGCGAACAGTGTGGAGCGGAGACCCTCGCTTACGTCAAGCAGGTTCACACAATCGGAGCAGAGGTTGATTCGGACAGTGTAACGCTTGACGAAATTGAGTCCAGCCTCGTCCGATGTCCGGACCCTAGAGCCAGTGAGAAGATGGCGGAATGTATCGATCAAGCGCGACGGGATGGTGACTCCCTCGGTGGAATCATCGAATCGGTATCGCGGAATGTTCCTGTTGGACTCGGTGAGCCGGTGTTCGACAAGCTCAAGGCAGATTTGGCAAAAGCGATGATGTCTCTGCCGGCGACGATGGGTTTCCAGATCGGTTCCGGGTTTGGTGGTGTAAGCGGCACCGGCTCGCAGCACAATGACCCCTTCTACAACGACGACGGGCGCATCCGTACGCGGACGAACAATTCCGGCGGGACGCAAGGCGGCATCTCAAACGGTGAAAACATCGTTTTTCAGATCGCTTTCAAGCCGACAGCTACCATCCGCAAGAAACAGGAAACGGTGGACCTCCACGGGGAGGCTGTCACGCTATCGGCGCATGGACGACATGATCCGTGCGTTCTGCCCCGTGCGCCTGCCATTGTCGAGGCGATGACCGCGTTAGTATTGGTCGATCATTTTCTGCGACAGCGTGCGAAAACGCTGTAAATCTTAACCTAAAGGACGCATAGAATCAAACTAAAGGGAGGTGTTAAACATGGTTGATGTTGCCTCGTTAAGATTCGACGTTATTTTTAAGAAGGCTTTTAGCCAGCCTAATGTGTTTCGGCAGTTTGTTCATGACGTTTTGGGCATTTCTATTCAGGTGGATACAGTCATTCAGGCGTACCGCTATCCAGAGCAGTTTGGCTATGTTGATATTGAGTATGACCTATTTGCTGAGGACCTTGAAAATCGAATCATTGTTGAGATTCAACACGTTCAAGAGGTCGATTTCTTTGATCGGTTTATGTACTATCACCTAATGGGCATCACGCAACAGATCAAAAGTCATCAGGACTACCGCTTCCCCAAGGCGGTTTATACGGTAGTTGTTGTGACAGGTGCGACGCGCCCGCGTAATGATCCCGGTGTTCGGTTCAGCGTTGCCACGAGTCAGATGGAGGCATTCAATGAATATAACCAGCCGTTGGGCATTTATCCGCACAAGCTCGTCTTCTTAAATCCCCGTATCCGAAATGAGAGGACGCCCCAAAGCGTCACGGCATGGCTGGAGCTGATTGATGACTCGTTGGATGAGCAGGTGGATGAGACCCAGTATAGCCCTCCCGTCTTTCAACAGGTTATTGAAGAAATTAAAAGAGATAACGTCACGCCACAGGAGTTGGCGCGCATTAAGGACGAAGCCGTTGTGGAACGGGCCTTCCGCGAGTCTTTTGAAGGTGGACTTGAGCAAGGACGCAAGGCACGAGAAATAGAGATAGCGCGTTCTATGTTGGCACAAGGTGTGGCTGTGGCCCTCATTGCTGAGGTCACAGGGCTTTCTCCAGAGGAGATTGCAGATCTCGGCAATTATGGTGAATTATAAAAATCAATAGACACTTTCGCTCCCCGTGTACGGTAGGTGCTGTTTCCAACTGCGCCGATTGGCAGTGTCTAAGTAATTCTAAAATCTACCATAATATGGCGAAAAGTATGGCAGCAAAGCTACGCAAATCATGAATACACGAGACCGAGACGAAATTCTCATCTCAATGGTTATAAAACTGATAAAGCGTAAGGCGATTCCGAATCTGAAAAATGTGATTGCTAAGACCCATTCGGCTGACATCGCGCCTTGGTTCCCCCGTTTACGCCCCGAAGAGCAGATTATCCTTTTTGACCTGTTGATCCAAGAGGGGTGTATGGGCGAAGTGCTGAACGAACTGAATAGCGAGGAGCGAGATCTCTTTATCGAAACGACAGAAGCACCCGTCCTCGCAGATATTCTCCATACCATGCCCGCGGATGATGTGAGTGCTATGTTGGCAAACCTCCCGGAAGCGCAACAGGAGGAGCTGCTCAAACTGATCAAGGGCAAGGCGTCCGAAAATCTTGAGCAGCTGCTGCAGTATGAGGAGAAGACTGCGGGCTATATCATGACCCCGCACTTCTTTGCTGCCTCGGAAGAAACAACTGCAGCAGCGACTGTTGAACGTATCCGCGAAATGGTTGATGTCGAGATGGTTTTCTACGTCTACGTCGTCGATGACGAGAATCGGCTCAAAGGGGTAATCTCTCTCAGACAGCTTGTCGCAACGAAATCCGATACCCCGTTGAAGGATTTGATGACGACGCGGGTCTACACCGTTTATACCCACACACCCCAAGAGGAGGTCGCGCAGGTCGTCGCACGATACGATCTGTTGGCGGTGCCTGTGCTCGATGATACGGCGGCGCTGGTCGGTATCGTTACCATTGATGACGTGGTCGATGTCATCCGCGACGAAAACACGGAAGATGTCCTGAAGATGGCTGGGACGGGGGACGTCGATATCGCCTCCAAATCGGTGTTCAGAAACACCCGTGCGCGCCTCCCGTGGTTGCTCGCCAGCTTTGTCGGCGGATTAATTGCTGTCTATATGATCGGGCAGTTCGAGGAACCGTTGGAAAAGATTACGGCGTTGGCGTTTTTTATCCCCATTATCATGGGGATGGGCGGGAACATCGGCACACAATCCTCAACGATCATTGTGCGTGGGCTTGCCACCGGAGAGGTAGACCTGAAAGAAGGGTGGAAGGTATTGTGGCGGGAGTTTGCAACCGGTGCGAATCTCGGTGTCGCCTACGGCGTCTTGCTCGGTATTTTTGTTCTTATTGTAACCCGCTTTGCCAACTGGAGTGTACCCGATGAGCTTGCACCCAAGTATGTCTGGTTTCCGGTTGTCGTCTCGTTGGCAATTTGCGTCAATATGATTATCGCCGCCACAGTTGGCACAATCATCCCGATGCTCTTTAAGCGATTTCGGATTGATCCCGCCATTGCCACCGGTCCCTTTGTTACCACCTCGATTGATGTATTCGGTATCCTGTTCTACTTCATAATCGCCCGCATCTTTCTTTTCTGACTTTCGATCCAGTTGTTCTGAATCCCAATCTTATCGGGGCGGGACATGATGCGCGATGAGTATTTACCCAAGTACCTAACAGCGTCGTATTTAGCACCAGCGGGGCGACATGTTTATAGCACATCGATAAACCAATACCCCCAAGCACCAGCGGGGCGACATGTGTGTCATACATTTGGTTATTTCTAATGGATATCGGGCATGAAAACTTGACCTGCACGTTGTCGAGCAACTTGCGTTATTATAAGTTTCGGTAATGACAGTTACACAACATTAAAGGGGGTTTTACAATGAAAAGGAAAGACGTATTGATAGCGGTGATAGGCGGTTGTGTCGGGGCGTTGGTGACGATGGGCGCGGGGTTGTTTGCGCCTGTCGGGGTGGTTGCTCAATCTCAGCCCACAGATGCCGGGGCATTATGCACGGGTCACAGAAACGGAGCGGGGCGCGGTGGCTCGGTATAGGTATAAGAAAGGGAGGTGATTCAGATGAGGCTGTTGCTGGTTGGGTTGTTGGTGTTACTGATGGGATGCAGCGAAGGAGAAAGGAGTTTAGCTCCTGAACAAAACAAGGTCTTATATCCCGGTGCGCCTATCGTCAGCATCAAGAAAACAAAATTAGAGGACGGAAGATTGTTTTTCCGCATCGAAGCGCAAGAACTCGTGCCCTATGACATTGAGGTTCGCGTGGAAGGAACACGGGACGGCGATCGGAGGATTAATGAGAGCATTGAGATGCGGGCAGGGCGGAGTGTTGTCGGAACGGATATTTCTCTCGGTCAGAACGACACCACCGTAACGCTTTGGATTGAGCTATGGCATGGAAGTGGAGATGCGCCTTACAATGTTGGGTCGCCAAGCAGGCTTACAGTAGCATATGATGCGCCGGTGCAGGTTGTCCGGACAACGAGTGATGTAATGAACGATCGGCTTTTAGAGGTTTACTTCAATAAACCACCCCAAGGATTGAGTGTTGAAGGGGCGAGTGAACATACTGTATTAGACACAAAAGTTGTGATAACCGGTCGGTCATGCAGGGGCAATATAATCCTTATGTGGGCTGGTGGAAGAGAGAACTTGTTTTATGATAACTGTCCACCACCGCCGCCACCGAGCGGAGCTGGCGGTGGCGATGTCCTACAAATTGATGTTGATTATCCGGCGGAAGAAGAGGCGATTATTGAGGCTTTTACCCTACATGCTGAGGCCATTGGAACAAAAGATGCCAACCAATTTATGGCTTACTGGTTGCGAAGCGAAAGCGAAGATGTCTTTGTTGCTTGGGATTTTGGGCAGGAGCGTTTGAAAAACACCTCGGTTGGAAAGCGATCAAAAAAGCGTGGGAAGGTATTTTTCGCCTGCGCGAGGGAAAAATGACAGTTGAAATCGAGAGTGTCGCGATCAATGCAACCGGCAGAAAAGCTAGTCTGCGCGGCAGTTATAAATGGGCGGTCAACGGTAAGCTAGTCGCATTAATGGTCAAGGATCGCCAAGAGGGCTGGAAAATCCAGCAAGTGGATTATACGAATAAAAAGTTTGGGGGCCAAGTCGATGAACTTGAGAATCCTGCTTATGTGAATCCTCCACCCGAAGATGACTAGAGGTACATCCCAACTGAGTTAGTGCGGTGATAAGATCAATCTCTGCGCTCCAGTTTTGAATCTCGATCTTATTGGGGAGGAGCGCAATGTGTAGGGTTCAGTAGTTCGATGAACCGATTCATCGACGAACTAATGAACGTGCATTATTATAAGTTTCGGTAAACACATTTACACAAAATTAAACGCCGATTTACGACATCCCCAGTCAATCGGTCAGTATCTTGGGGGGTAAAAAGGAGAAGGTTATGAATCACAAACAGAAGTTAGGATACATGGCGTTAGGCGCACTGATTATGCTTATCGGCATGGGTGTAGGCAGCACCTTTTTTACGCCACCCATCGAAGCACAAAGCAACGGTCTTTTCAATGAAATTACTTGCCGAAAACTGACAGTCGTTGACAAAAATGGAAAAAGGGCCATTGAGTTAGACAGTAACGACAAGTTAGGAAATGGTATATCCATCTATGACCAAAATGAGAAAACGGCGATTTGGTTAAAAAGTGCGGATTATGGAAATGGTATATCCATCTATAATCCAAATAGGATTAGTTTCGGGATGATTGAGTTAAACAGCTTTGGGACACACAATGTTATATCCATCAATCGCCCAAATGGGAAAGAGGCGATTAAGTTAGACAGCAGTGGTTTCAGAAGAAATGGTATATCCATCTATGACCAAAATGAGAAAACGGCGATTGCGTTAAGCAGCTACAATGCAGCGGTAGCGAATTCTATGGAAATCTATGACGAAAATGGGAAAGTGGCTTTTGAATTCAACGCCTACACGCATACCAATGAATTAAGCGTCCACAATAAATCTGACGGCGCAGGGATTGGATTCTACGCCGATTATAACGAAGCAAAACAGACAACGTGGAGACCTAAACAGGAGGAATAATCATGAACGAATTGGTTACACAGCAACAGCAAACGGGGCTAGCTATCAGCACCGAGACGAAAGAATTGATTTAGTCAAGCATTGCAGATAGCGCTCTCAAGCGATACCAGAGACTATTGAGAGAGCTTGAAGCATGGCTCGGTGATCAGATCTTAACCGACGGGCTACTGGCGGATTATATCACCGAGCTTCACACTGCGGGCAAAGCCCCATCTATGATTGCCTAGGTAGTTGCCGCGGCGAAGTGGTTGGCAAAGAATCACGGTATTGAGATTGTCGGTGAGATTACCAGTCAGACATTGGCAGGTATCCGTAGAGAGGGCAAGGAACGGGAACATGGGTAGGTGGATGGCAAAGGAATGCGCCATAGATGGTTAATCATGATCGGCAACAATTTAGCTGGGATCCGATAAAAAATCGAATCAATATCACAAAACATGGTATCAGTTTTTCCAAGGCAGCAAAAATCTTTGATGGTCCCCGATTAGAAAGAGAAGATACCCGTCGAGACTACGGTGAAACCCGGATCATTGCTTTAGGACGAAGTGAAAGAAAAAATCCTTCGCATTGTCTATACGCGGCGCAATTCGGTCATCCGAATCATTACAGCAAGAAAGGCAAACAAACATGAAAGAGCAGAATACAGACGTCACATACACCCGGTCTGAACTAGATGCCCTCCCCGACGAAACCGATTGGGAGCGCGTGGATGTACTAACTGATGAAGACATAGAAAAAGCAGCCTTATCTGATCCGGACGATCCGCCCACGGATGCAGACTTTTGGAAAGATGCAACAGTGGTCATGCCAGAAAACATGGAGGAATATACTCAACGCGAGATTATGGGAATAATCAATGAGTTAGTGGAAAAGTCTAGCGACGGCAGCTACATCTACCGCGGCGAGCCTAAATGTTATACGGAGGTGTCCTCAGGTCTTTGGAGGTCATTGCAGCGGGAAAAAGGGGTTACCATAACAATCCCCGATGTAAAGGATGTGAGGCAATTGTTTCTGGTGGAAGCCCGAAGACACGCCCGTGATACCGCGGGTGATTTTGAACTTGAAGCTCAACTCCAACATTACGGTGCCAAAACCAGTCTTATAGACTTCACAACCGACTATTTGGTTGCCCTTTTCTTTGCTTGCTATGGCAAACCTAAAAAAGATGGTAGGGTTATCTTGTTGAAACAAGACGAAACAACAAGAGATTGGATAAAAAGACCTAAGACCCCAGAAAATCGCGTCATAGCCCAGAACAGCATATTTGTTCAGCCTCCAGATGGCTTTATTGAGAAATGCAAATATGATGAACCGATTAAGATTCGCAAAGATCTCAAAGTTCCCATGTTAGCCCACCTGCGAGAGTATTATGGCATCTCTCTCCAATCTATCTACAATGACATCCACGGATATATTAAACATCAGGATAGACACTACGAAACATTCATAAATCTGCGGAAGGGGATGTATCGTCAATTTGAAGGACATCTCACCGATAGTAAAGATAAATACGATGCGTCAATTCGGTATTATAACGAGGCAATAGAACTTGACCCTACAAATGCCATGTTGTATTACGAGCGTGGCGTATCGTATCGTATAACAGAAGATTATCAAAGGGCTGTTGAAGACCTGACCCAAGCCATAGCGCTTGATCCTGCTTTTATTCTGTTTTACACAGAACGCGGTTTTAGTCGCATAAGAACCGGCGATTATGATGGTGCTATTTCTGATTACAATTGGGCAATCAAACATGATGTCCCCAACAAAGCTCGCGTCTATTGCAACCTCGGCGATGCCCATCGTCGAAAACGGGATTTTGATCGCGCACTTAAAAAATGTAACAAGGCAATTGACCTCATGGCAGATGTAGAATCAAGCCCTAACGCTGCTTTTTACTACCCATATAAAATGCGCGGTTGTATTTACTACGACCGCAAAGAGTATGAAAAGGCTATCGAAGATTTTACTAAAGCGGTAGATGGCCCTAATGGTGGGATTGAAGATGAGATTGCTGCCATCTACGACTTGCGTGGCAAATGTTATCGTGCCATAGGAGAAGAAGATCGTGCCAATTCCGATTTCACTAAGGCAGAAGAACTCCGAAATGCAAGGGCTGAAAGACAACAACTTTACCAACGACTTTTGTGATTCTAAATAGTCCGATAAGATCTGTTATAGGGCATTTTTTCCGCCTTAACTTTCTTTCCTCCGCCTCAATCCTCTCCAAAAAAGTGTTGTAATCTTCATGGTAAATCTGCCATAATATGGTAAGTCTACCATGAATTGAGAGGAAGACATAATTTTGAACCAAGTGATAAAAGATGTAACTTGGATTGGGGATTCTCGCGAGCAAATCCGACGTTTTCCTAAAGCCGTGAGGAGGACGATTGGTGAAGCGTTACGTTTTGCCCAGCGCGGTGTGAAACATCCTAAAGCAAAACCGATGCGGGGCATTGGATCTGGCGTGTGGGAAATTGTCGCACCTTACGATACGGACACATACCGCTCCGTTTACACCGTAAGCATTGGCGCGAAAATCTATGTGCTCCATGTGTTTCAGAAGAAATCGACTCGCGGGATCAGAACCCCGAAACGGGAAATTGATTTGATAAAATAGCGCCTCAAAATCGCGCAACAACTGGAGGCAAAACAATGAGTGAAGATGTCAAAATTGAGCAGAGTTCTGGAAATGTGTTTAAGGATGTGGGATTTTCAGACGCCGAAGCTGAACAAGCCTTGTTGAAGGCAGATTTAGCTTTTGAGATTTACAATATCATTGAAGGACGAAAACTCACGCAGGCAAAAGCGGGGAAGATTCTCGGTGTGGACCCATCTGATATTTCGAGACTGAAGAACGGTGATTTTAACCGCTTTAGCGTGGAGCGATTGTTTACACTTCTCAATCGTTTTAATCGCAACATTGAGATTCGGATTACGCCGGCGGAAGATAAAGTGGGGCATCAGCGGGTCGTTGCGGTTTAGAGTCTTTAAACCAGATAATATCCGCTAAGTTCTCTTATCGGACGTTTCAAGACTAAAACCTAACTATGTGGATATTTCGCGGAAGGCTTTCCCGAAATAGATGGAGTCAACATGAACTACTATTATATCAACACGGAAGCTAAGGCTTTTAATGGGCGTAGTCCACACAATCAATGGATAGAGCGTTGTCATGCCTTTACTTCGGGAGACAAAGAAAAATATGGCTTCAAGGTTCTTGGGAAGCTCGAACCAGATGATATTTGTTTCATGTATGCCAATAAGTGTGGCATTGTGGCTCTTGGTCGAGTTTGTAAGCGTTGGAATGGTTGCTCCTACGAGGGAGCAGATCGGTGGATATATAGAAGATGTGATGAGGAGTATACAGAATATCGAATCCCTGTTGACTGGTATCTTAAATTGACTAACAATCCGATTCGCATACAGGAGATTAGGCGTGTTTTTGGTTGGGCTCCTCGTGGTTGGGGCTGGCGATCCACGCTCGGACCCATTCGGTCGGATAAAACCTCTGAACTCCTCGGACTTGCTCAGGAACGTATAGAGTTCACCACGCAAGAATTTTTCGATCTCGATAAAGACTCTCCGCTTTATAAGGATATGGAAGATATTCTTGAACGAATAGAATCTAATCAGTTGAGATTGCTCACCCACGCGGAAGTTTGGAATGAATGAATACCAAGATTTGTATGGAGACGGGTTCAACCAAAACCTTAAACGTTACTCCAGTCTACGCCGACGTATCAAGCGAAGGATTGAACGGATTATCGAAAATCCCTATGCTGGTACAGAACCCCTTCGGAATGTTACTGACGGATTAGATTTGCGGGGCTATCGCAGTGCGCGGGTGGGCAACTTTCGGGTGATTTTCGTCATTTGTGAAGAATATTGGCAGGTCAAAGAGTGTCAATTCCGTCTTTGCGAGGGGCAAGAAGATGAAACTGTTATTTTCTTGACTGTGGGACCACACGATGCGGCTTATGCGATGAGATGAATCTTTATCGGGACCGGAAGCTACAAGGAGTTTACACTGAAATTAATTCCAGTTACCGAAACTTAACGCCGAAAATGCTACGCTCCCAGCCAATCGGCACTAAATCCAAGGGGGTAAGTTCAATAGGAGATGAACATGAATTACAAGCAGAAGTTGGGATATATGCTCTTAGGGGCAGGGATTATGGCAATCGGTATCACTATCGGGCAATTTGTAACACCGGACATCGAAGCACAACAAAACGGCTTTTTCGATGAGATTACTTGCCGAGGATTGACAGTCGTTGACCAAAATGGGAAAACGGCGATTAGATTAAACACATTCTTGGGGGCGAATGGAGTGAGTATCCTTAACAAAAAAGGAAAACTGGCAATTGCGTTAAGCAGCTCCGAGGCGTACAATACGGTAAACATCTATGACAAAAATGAAAAAGGGGCGATTGTATTAAGCGCATTAGAAAAAAGTAATGAGATAAATATCTATGATAAAAATAGAGCAGAGGCGATTGCATTATTCATGCCTAGATTAATCGTAGGCGATAATAGCTTCAATGAGGTAAACATCTTTAACGAAACTAGGGAAGGGGCGATTGCATTAAGAACAGGTGAAGGGGTTAATAATATCGCGGTAAAAGATCCAGAGGGCAAAGAGTCGTTTAGATTCAACGCCCAACCACACCGCAACGATTTTATAGTCTACGATAAATCATCGGGCGCAGGAATCGGTTTCTACAGTGATTCTAACGAAGCAAGACAGACAACGTGGATACCTGAACAGGAGGAATAATCATGAACGAATTGGTTACAAGACAACAGGAACAGGGACTAGCTATCAGCACCGAGACGAAAGAACTGATTCAGTCGAGTATCGCAGATAGCACACTCAAGCGGTATTCTAGGTTATCGAAGGAGCTTGAGCAGGGCTTCGTTCCGCAGGGCAAGAATCTCAACAAGTCAGGAGTGGTCAGATGTTGAATGATGCACTACCGGCAAGATACATCACCGAGTTATAAATTCCCTGCCGAGAATCTCGGCTAACAAACACAAAGGACTCAACGATGAGCATTTATGACGAATTAGGTGTCCGCACCCTAATCAATGCAGCGGGAACCGTCACCCGATACGGCGGCTCCCTGATGGCACCCGAAGTGTTAGACAGTATGCGCGGTGCATCGCAACAGTTCTGTTTTTTAGATGAAGTGCAGCAGAAGGTCGGTGAACGGATTGCCGCTATGCTTGGGGTGGAGGCAGCGTATGTGACCTCAAGTGCCGCCTGTGGACTGGTGTTGACTACCGCTGCCTGTATGGCGGGGACCGATCCCGTCAAGATTACACAACTGCCGGATACAACCGGGATGAAGCACGAGGTCATCATCCAAAAGATACATCGAATTGCGTATGACCAAGCGATTCGTGTAGCCGGAGGGACGCTGATTGAAATTGATGATCAAGGGACACCGCCGACCGAAGAGATGCGCCGTGCCATCAATGAAAACACCGCAGCCATCTTCTTCATGGCAACCGTCATGAACCACCCCGCCTCTGTGCCGTTAGATGAGGTTGTAGCGATGGCAAGGGCAGCATCCGTGCCCGTGATTGTGGACGCTGCGTCGGAATGTCCACCCGTTTCGACCTTGACGCGTTTCTGGGAGGCGGGTGCTGATCTGATTATCTTCAGTGGCGGCAAGAGTATCATGGGACCGCAATCCACCGGGCTGGTCATTGGGCGCAAAGACCTTATTGCGGGGTGCGCTGCCAACGGTGTCCCATTCGCCACCGTGGGACGACCGATGAAGGTGAGTCGGGAGGAAATGGTCGGGTTTATGAAGGCGCTGGAACTCTACTTGGCGAGAGATCACGAAGCCGATACCGCTCGATGGACGGCTCAACTGGACTACATTGAGTCAGCATTAGAGGGGATTCCGAATATAACTGTTGGACGGTTCACCAAGTCGGAGACATACACGATTCCGCTGCTGAACATCCGCCCAACCGCGGAGGCTAACTTCACACGATCTATGATAGCGGAGGCACTGGAAGCAGGTGATCCGCCTATTGTGGTTGGGCAACACTTCACTGAGGACAGTGTAACGATCAACCCCCATAACCTACAACCCGGACAGGAACGGGTTGTGGCGGAACGGTGTAAAGCGGTGTTAGCTCAGCTGGGTTGAACCCCTATTCCGATTTGAACATACCGAATGCGAACGCCTCCGGCAGTTCGTCAAAAATGATGTTACCCTCGTCGTCCATTGCGAGATAGTTTCCCATATACTCCGACCACCGCTCCAGTGCGGGGTCTTCGCGGCTCTTGAGCCAGTCCGCTTCGGACGGCGCGACCGCGTGCAGGAATAGGCGGTCCCCTAAGCGATAGATCGACATACTCACACTGTTGTCGTCCATACTTTTTGCAATTTCGGGCCACAGGTTGTCGTGCGCCTCTTTGTATCCGTCATAGCTCCCGGGTTTTAGTTGCATAGATAAACCGATTGAAAACATTTTTTTCTCCTTTTTGTGAATTGTAGGGAACGCAGATCTGCGTTCCTTCGTAGGGGTTGGGTTTCCCAACCCGTTGGGCGAGGTGACCTCGCCCCTACGATTACGAGTACGTCTTATATAAATGTCAACACGCCCTAGTTAGCCAGCGATCGAACATAATCCCGAAACAGAATTGTCTCTGACAGATTGTCACACGCGTTGCAATTTTCCCACTCCGTCCAGACATACTCAACGCCGAACCAACCGCCATATCCATTCGCTCCTGCGACTTCCAAAATCCGTTTGAAATCAATTGTGTTGTTGGCGAAGGTCTCCTGCAACCGTTCATGGCGGGCACCTCTAACGTGGAAGTGACTTGCATATTTGACCAACGGCTCCACGGCTGCATCCGGCAGGCCGATCCGCGTGAAGTGGGCGTAATCTAAGGTCAGGGTCAAGCCGGGAACCTGCTGTATCAACTTCTCCGCCGGTTCCGGTTGCGGCACGATGGATCCAATGTGCGCTTCCACACCGTAGACGATGCCGCGCGTTTTGGATTGATCTACCCGCCAGCTCAGTTCATCGACAGCGCGGGCGAAAGAGTCATCGTACGGTTCTGTCTCGAAGTGTGCGCCGGGCAATCCGGTCACATGCTCACATTCACATTCGGCAGCGTAATCAAGCGCTTTGATGAACCAATCGCGCGCCTTCTCCCGTTGCGATGCGTCGGGGTGATTAACGGCATGGGATTTGAAATCCAATCCCATCTGAAGAAAAATGTCGGCAGCCTCAAGGCCCCAAGTGTCTAATCTATTTTTCAATCGTCGCGCAGATTGGGTAACGTTCTCGAACTCTTGGGAGGGTCGAAGATGGGAGCGTTCCTCAAACAGACCGACATCCACACCTGTGAACTCCAGCATGGCGATCAGTTGAAGCACCTTCTCATGAGGTAACAGCGGAAAAGTAAAGTCAGCGCAAGCAAGTTTGAGTGTCATGACGGCTCCATAAATTTTGTTTTGCCCTCGGTCTCCCACTCAGCGGGGGTGATATACCCTCCATCCACCGCCAGCGACGTGCCGGTGACGCCAGCGGAGTCCTCACAGGAGAGGTAGCGCACCGCTCTAGCGATGTCCATCGGTGTGATGGCGACGCCTGTGGGCACACGGCTGAGGCGGTTGGCAAGCGTGGCTTCTGGGTCGGGAGTGGTGCTCAGGTGATAGTGCAACATTGGCGTATCGGTGATTCCGGGGCAGACGCAGTTACAACGCAGTCCCTCGGCAGCATAATCAACTGCGATAGATCGGCTCAATCCGAGCACAGCGTGCTTGGATGTGATATACGCAGGTGTTTGGGCTTGTGCAATGAAGCTGCCCACCGAGCCGATGTTCACCATGTAGCTGCGCTGGTTCTTACACAGGTGGCGGTGGCCATGTTTGATAGAGAAGAAGATTGATTTGACGTTCACACCCATCAGGTGGTCCCATTCCTCCTCCGAATACTCGTGCAGCTCCGCAACGTGAACAACCCCCGCGCAATTAACAATAATCTGCAAGCCGCCAAAGTGTGCAACCGTTTGCTCGATTGATTGGCGCACTTCATCCTCACACGCAACGTCGCATTCGTGGAAAATGGCTTTGCCACCGTTATCGGTGATGCCTGCGACAAGTTTCTGACCGCGCTCGGCTTGTATGTCTACGACAGCAACCTTCGCCCCCTCCTCTGCGAAGAGCTGGGCGGTGGCTTCACCCATGCCCGACGCGCCGCCGCTGATCCAAGCAATTTGTCCTTCCAACCGTTTAGGGTTCATACACTCTCCCATGTTTATAGTAGATTTTAGAATTAATGAGACACTCCAAACCGGTGCGGTTAAAAACCGCACCTACCGGGGGACGAAAGTGTCTATTTATTTTTAGCATTTACTATAAATGCCCGCTTGAGTTATCCGCGACCGACGTAGGGCATCTTCGTTGCCATGATAGTCATGAAAAGCACGTTTGAATCCAACGGAAGATTTGCCATGTACACAACCGCACGTGCGACATCATCTACAGCCATTCTCGGTTCAACTGCGACGGTTCCGTTTGGTTGTGGAACCCCCACTTCCATTCTGTCGGTTCTCTCAGTCGCTGCGTTACCGATGTCGATTTGACCACACGCGATATCGTACTTACGTCCATCAAGTGATGTCGCTTTGGTGAGCCCCGTCAACCCATGCTTGGTGGCAGTATAGGGGGCAGAATTGACGCGCGGTGCGTCCGCCGATATCGAACCGTTATTGATGATGCGTCCCCCTCTCGGATCTTGGTCCTTCATAATCTTAAACGCTTCCTGTGTACAGAGGAATGAGCCGGTCAGGTTGGTATCTGCAACCGTCTGCCACTGCTCGTAGGTCAATTCTTCCAGCGGCACAGGCGGTGCACCGGTGCCAGCATTGTTAAACAGTAAATCAAGCCTGCCAAAGGTCTCCTTCGTTTGGGCAAACAGGTTTTGAATCGAGGCGTGATCCCCCACATCTGTTGGTACAACGAGGACTTGTGAGCTATCCGCTCCTGTCTCCGTGGCAGTTTCTTCTAAAGTCTTTACACGACGGCCAGCCAAGACGATAGAATAGCCCTCCTGTGCCAGAGCAATTGACGTTTGCCTACCGATACCAGAACCGGCTCCCGTTACAATAGCGACCTTTGTAATTGAACTCATCTATAAATATCTCCTCACAATACACTTACAGGGCTTACGCGCTTCGATTGTAGTTGCCCGATTCATCGGGCGTTGGGAGCGGTGTCCAGCGGCGATGAATCGCCGAACTACAGGGTTTTAAACGTTTAGCTGCGTAAGTCCTAACTTATAATAAAAAGCACAAAGCGGGGAATTTGCCCCGCCATTTTTCACACATAACGCTGTTGAATAGATCTCTCAAATCTGATACAATAGGCGCAATTCACTATATCATTGCCCATAACCAACGTCAAGCGCAAAGATGGTAAGGTCATTTAATTCTCGGTTTTTCGGTGCTTGAGTCTGTGGAGAGTTCAGCCATACCCGTTCCAAAACGATTGGATGGATGACCCCGTTCGTCTATTAAAGGTTAGTTGGAAAGGTAGCCTCGTAATTGCTCACGACGGAGATCCATACGAGGGTGGTAACAAACCGCCCGATATGCCCCACGAAGCGCCCGGCATGAACCCGAGTCGGTGGGAGCGTGAGTAGTACAGGGCGCAGCCGTACAACCCCGATGTATCGGGATTGCACTACAGGGGATAGATTTTTGATTTTTAACTCCCTAAATCCCCCAACCCCCCTAGCCCCCCTTATCAGGGGGGAAGCTCTTGTCAGGGGGACTTATGAAACTGCTGTGTAAGTCCTATACATTCAACCCGCCATGATCAGGGAGCTTACCCATTCCTGATGCGGATTCAGAATTTTGTAGGTTGTACCGGCGGGGATATGAATCATGTCGCCTTCGGTTATCTCCTGCTCCTCGCCGTCACTCTGGAGCACACCACGATTTTTTATTACGTAATAGACCTGCTCGATATCTGCGTGACACCGTTCAATCGTCTTGTTACCGGGTTGCACCGACTCACGAGCGATGAACCGCATCCCTCTCAGACAACCGTTCTCACTATCATCTTCGGGCTCTAGTTGATACCAACGTACCGCACCGGCCCCGTCCCCCTGCGCCGGTGTCTGGTGCCAATTGCGGATAGTAAACTGACCGCCGTTGCCCGCCACATCCATGCTGATGACGTGATGCTCTAACCACTCTTCGTTCATGGTATTGAACATCTGATGATGGATGCCGGACGGCAAATAAATTGCGTCGCCATCTTCGACGGGATAGCGCTTATCCTCGAACAGCACTTCGCCTTTCCCGCTGAGAATGTAATAGACCTGTTCCAAACTCTCATGTTTGTGAAAGTCGGAGGTCTTGCGCCCTTGGAGCGCGTGTCGGGCAAACCCGCCCAACCGGGTCAGACGATTCCGGTCATCGTCGCTCCCCTCCGCTAGGGAACGCAAACCTCCCCAGTGTACTGCGCTGAGATGGGCGATGTTAGGTTGGACATCGCGCCAGTTTTTTATATAAGCCATGTTTCCTCCGCATTCATTACGTCATTTCTCGGTTAAGTCTTCTCTGCGCTCTCGTGGGGTCAATCTATTCACCCGTAAACGCCCTAAATAGCCCTATATATAGCGCAAGCACCTTTTCCGGATCGGGTCCCTGATATGCACATTCATTGGAGATATAGCCGTCAAATCCGATGCGTTGGAGCCACTGAAACATCTGACGATAAAGTTCAAAGGTCTCCGGTTCTTCAGCACGGTGGGTGTGCACGGCGGTAATGTGTGACGCGACCTGCGAAAAGAGTGGTTCAATACTTCCTTCTTCGCAGCCGAAAAACTGGCAGTTGAAGACGAACCCGACATTGGGAAGATTCACACCGTTGATGACCTCCATCGCTGGGACTGGGTCTATGAAAGATCCGTGCATCTCGATAGACACCGTAATGTCCTTCGATTGTGCATATTCCCCAAGCTCCTTCAGCGCATCGGTGACGTAGCCGACAACCGCATCGCGCGTGTCGTCGTCGAATCGGTCACCGAGGACGCGGACATGGTCACACCCCATAAAATCTGTCATATCGATGACGCGTTTGACGCGGCGTACACTTTCGGCACGTTCCTCGGCGTTTGGTGAATGGAAATTCTGGCAACTCGTCAGTGATGAGATGACCACGCCACTGGCATCAACTTCATCTTTGAGTGCCCCCCACTGTGCTTCGGGGGTATCCCACTCGAAACCGTGTTTCTGTTCGTAGTCCATTAATAGCTCAACAGCGTGATACCCTGTCTCTTCAGCGACTGCGAGAATTTTACTTAACTCCCAATCTTGACAGGTTTGATATGTGTTCAACGACCATTTCATAACATTCCTCCTAATTTGAGTGTGTCAGGAGAGTGTAACATATACAAAGTGTTGGGTCAACTATAGAACGGGAAGCGAAAAATCTTTATTCGTTGATGCTTGAGTCTTCCGCACCCCTTAACGCTTCAATCAGCTCGCTCATAGCCTGCGGTATTGGAGCGGAAAATGTCAGCTGCTCATCAGTTTCCGGATGGGCAAATCTAAGCGTATAAGCGTGCAGCGCCTGACGATTGAGCGCCGTAACAGCTGCTTTAACGGCGAGGGAAGGCGCGTCGCGAATCGCGCGAGCATATCCACCCCCATAGACAGGGTCGCCGACGACAGGGTGACCAATATGGCTGAGGTGGACTCGGATCTGGTGGATGCGTCCCGTTTCCAACCTCAATTTGAGGAGTGAGAATCGGTCATAGCGTTCGAGCAGGCGATAGTGAGTGACTGCATGACGGCCGCCGCCTGTCCCTGTGACGGTCATCTTCCGCCTATCTCGCGGGCTTCGGATGATGCGAGCGTTGACGGTTCCCCTTTCGTCGGGAGGCACTCCACAGATCACAGCGTAATAGTGGCGTCTAGTGGTACGCGCCTCAAACTGAGACGAAAGGTGCCGATGTGTGTAATCGGTCTTAGCGACGACAATCACGCCGGACGTGTCTTTATCAAGGCGATGCACGATGCCGGGACGTTGAACGCCGCCGATGCCGGGAAGGGACGTACAGTGGTTGAGGAGCGCATTGACAAGTGTACCAGATTGGATATCGCCGGCAGGGTGAACGATTATGCCGGATGGCTTGTTTAGGACAATCAGAACGGAGTCCTCATACAAGATGTCGAGTGGAATCGGTTCAGGTTCAATCTCTTGAAGCGGGCGTGGGTCGGGAAGCGTGAGGGAAATCTGATCGCCGGTTCGGAGCTTGTAGCCGGACTTGGATAGTTTGCCGTTTACGGTTATAGCCCCTTCCCGTATCAGTTTTTGGATATATGTCCGGGACAGCGGAGACAACGCATCTGCCTCCGCTTGCTCTGGAAATTGTGCCTCGATAAACCGATCAAGTCTGATACCGTTTGGGGGGATTTCCGCATTAGGGATACCCGCCGGAAAAGGGGCAAAATGGAAAACGTGAGGCTTTGACATGATGCAGTGCAGTGAATAGAGTAGTAGGCATATTGCTCTGAATCCCGCCTGTCCCGATTTATCGGGGATTTTATCGGGGCTCCGTATGCCGTAATCTCTTAAAGCCCTAGAGGAGCGATATGTGTTGATTACGATATATTGAGAATATCGCGACTCTCAACAGCAACTTGCGTTAGAAAATATGAATGGCGCGATCGTACGCCGCCTCCGCGGATTCCATAACCGCTTCAGCGAGGGTCGGATGCGCGTGGATTGTATGTGCTAAATCAGCAACCGACGCTTCCAGACGGATGGCAACAGCCGCTTCGTGGATGAGGTCTGAAGCGTGGGCGCCGAGAATATGGACGCCGAGGATATCGCCAAATTCCTGATCTGAGATGACCTTGACGAACCCATCTGTCTCGCGCATCCCCAAAGCTTTACCGCTTGCTGCGTAGGGGAAGCGCCCCACCTTGACGGTGTAACCTTCAGCCTCCGCTTCAGCCTCTGTCATACCACATCTAGCAATCTCAGGAATCGTAAAGACGCACCACGGTATGGTGCTATAATCCATCGCTGCGTCTCCACCCATACAGTTTTGCGCGGCAACAATCCCCTCCGCAGATGCAACATGCGCCAGCAGATACCGGCTCGCTACATCGCCGACCGCGTAGATGCCCGGCACGTTGGTCTCCATCCGTTCATTGACAACAATCTTGTCTCGATCTCTACGAACACCAACAGTTTCCAATCCAATGCCTGCGGAATTAAAGCTTCTGCCGATAGAAATCAACATTTTTTCCGCGTTGAAACGTTCGCCCGATTCTAAGGTTGCTGTTACACTGGATGCCGATTTGTCCACACGTGTTACGTTGGCGTCTGTCTTGATTTCGATGCCTTTCCGTCTCATGAAAAGGCGGAGTTGTCGGACAATCTGTATGTCCTCCGTAGCGAGAATTGTTGGCAACAGTTCAAGGATAGTCACATCGCAGCCCAATCCGTTGAAAATCGAGGCAAACTCACAGCCAGCAACACCACCACCGACAACGATGATACTCTTGGGGAGGTCCGTCAATTCGAGAACCCCTGTTGTCGTCAGTACCTGCTGCTCGTCTATTTCAAACAGAGGGATGTTCGCCGGCTCAGAACCGGTGGCGATGATAATCTGATTTGCGGTAACCTGCTCCTGTGTGCCGTCTACTGTTGTGGCTGCTATGCTATTCCTCCCGGTGAGGACGCCGGTTCCGTTAATCGTGTGTACGCCGTTCCTTTTGAGCAGTTGTGCGATACCACCGGTGAGCTTCTTGACGGTGGCCTCCTTGTGTCCGAGCACCTGTGAATAATCAATCTCCGCACCGCTAATCTTGATGCCGAACCCCTCTGCCTCTCGAATCTGTGTGGCGAGGTGCGCTACGGAAAACAGCGTCTTGGTCGGGATGCACCCTCGATTCAGACAGGTGCCCCCTAACTCCCCTTTTTCGATTAAGCAGACTTTGCCGCCTAACTGGGCAGCCTTGATCGCCGCGACGTAACCGCCCGGTCCGCCCCCAATTATACCAACATCATAAGTAGACATTAACGCCTCCTATACAGGTTTTTACATTATAGCCGCGAGTTGCTCCCAGATCTCCTCCGGCACCGGCGTGGTTGCTGCGGCAAAATTCTGTTCCACCTCTGCTGCATCCTTAGACCCTGTTAAGTTCATATGGATGAGCGGTTGGCGCAGGCAAAACTGAATCGCCAGATTGAGCAGATTCTGATTGTTGTCTGCCGCCCACTGCCAGAGTCGATGCGCCCGTTTCCCCTCTGGTGGTCGGGCTGTCACATCCGGTTCAACGCCGGAGAGCAAGCCCATTGCGATTGGGCTGCCATTGATTACGCCGATGTCGTGCTGTGCTGCGAAAGACAACAAGCTCTCAGCAGCGGTCTGGCGGAGCAACGTGTAGTCGAGGAAGGTCAATATCACGTCTACAACCCCGGTTTCAATAGCGATACGGTGAAGCTCGTGTTCGCGGACACCAATCCCGATAAAACGTATCATCCCTTCTTCACGCATCTGTTGAAGTTCCTCAAGTGCTCCCCCCTTCGCTATCACCGGGTCCATGGTGTCCGGATCATGGATAAGGCACACATCCAGATAGTCTGTGTCCAGCAAGCGGAGACTATTCTCGACACTCCTGCGCGTCGTTGAGGCTGAAAAGTCGCCGCGCCAGTCGGGATGCGTTCCCGTTTTCGTCGCCAAATAGATTTTCTCGCGCCAACCATCAGCCAACGCCAGGCCAATCCGCCTTTCGCTCTCGCAAGCACCGTACAGCGGCGAGGTATCAAGATAATTCATTCCCAATTCGATCGCTCGATGTACCGCTTCAATAGCTTCGTCATCTGTTACATTGTCCCGTCCAACACCCGCACCGCCCATACTGAGCGCAGTTACCTCTAGACCCGTTCGCCCCAACCGACGACGAGGCAGCGCTACAACTTGATTTCCCATGGCTACTCCTTACTGTTTATATCTGGTGTATTACTATGAATTTGCAGCCTTGCCCATTGATAATGCAAGGTACTTATTCCTAACCCTGTGATGAATCTCTTATCGTGCTATAATACAGTCAATAGCAGCTCAGCCTATAGCTCCCGGTGTAAATGACCGCGACGTGCATCCGGTGCAATGACACTGACCCACTGAATGCCCTTTACAGTGTTGTCGGGAATATGGCCATGTTCCACCCCTTTGGGGGTGACAATCAAGGCGCCCGGTCCAATCTGATATGATTGACGCGTGCCATCAGGGGTACGCAAGGTAACAGTCGTCGTGCCTTCCGTAAAATACCAGTACTCGTCAAAGTCGTGATAGTGTAGTTCTGTTGGCTGATCTTTGGATACTGCAAAGTGACCGATACTTCCCATATCCACTGGATCAAGGACAGACTTGACCGCTTCCCCGACCTGCTCTCCATCGCTGATCCTGACCACATAGATGTCCGTTTTCATTTTTTCCTCCTTCAGCCCTCAGACTGTTTTATATTCAGTTCTCCATCATTGCGACAACCTGTCCCATCAAGTTTACAGCGAGGATGTTATCATAAATCAGATGGCAGATGCTATCAAAAAACGGTCGGATTTGGGCATTGCACCCGCTTCGCATCGTTCTATTATTGACCTCTCCATAGGTTCTAAAATGAGGAATTGATGCGGATGCTAATGTCAGAAAAACGTGGGATTGGGGTCACCCCGGTCCTGCCCGCTGCATCAGTAAATTAATGAACTCACGAAAAAATCGTTCTCACATTTCATGCTTCTATTGTTCCACATCTTTTTGAACATAAGTCAGTGGAATGTCAACCAGCTAAAAACCTAATCCCCTCATTACTGCCTACAAAATTGGTTTGAGATATGATACAATAAAGATAGAGGCAAAAACTTGTCACCGGATCACAATTCTAATCATGCAGATAAAAATCCCTAACCTTTTTAGCCGTTCAAAACGGAAAGTGGCAACGCCACCGGTTATCGAAGAAGCAAAGCCTATTGAACAACCGCAACCGTTCGATCCGGAGGGAATCCGGTATTGTCCAGACCAGCCGTTCCCTCCTTATCGGCATGTGCCGGGAGTCACCCCGCACCCAATCAGAGATCCACGAGGGCATAGCCACGGCCTAGAGGAGGACGATAGCCCGGTTTCTCTGCCTGAAGATTGGCGTGGAACTGAGGATTATCTTTACGGTGTCGATCTCTATAATTTCGCTTATTGGTGGGAAGCCCATGAAGCGTGGGAAGGATTGTGGAATAAAACGGAAGATGATTGTCGGTTGTTTCTGCAAGGGCTCATTCAAATTTCGGCGTCGTTGATTAAGTACCATATGCGACAACTCCGTGGACTACAGAGTCTTTCGACTAGGGGCCGTGAGAAAGTACATCAGGTATTCACTAACCTGGACGATCCTACAGGGATGTACATGGGTGTGAATCTGCCCGAATTCCTAGCCTGCCTTGACACCTTTTTCGAGCCGTTCTTTTTCGATACCGTTACCGAGCAAACTTACTCTCATGTGGCAACGAAACCGCTCCTGCGTTTACATTTCTGACCATCGTTGAAGTTTAATCCGAGTCACTTTTTAGTGACTTGCAGTATCTTACGAATCGTGTTATAATTACGCAACCTAGACGATTATATAAAGCCAAATCTCAATAATCATTGTGCTTAATCTAACAATAAATATGAGGGGGTCTCATGGTTCGCTATAGAAAACACACTTTGCCTATCACGATTTTGGCTGCCGCTGTCATTGTTGTACTCTTCCTTGTGCCGTTAGGCGAGAAAACGGCTTTAAGTGATCGAGATGATAAAAACATTCTCATGCTGCAGAATGCGTTAATAGAGGTGATCAGAAAGACAGGTGTGCACTATTACGATGAAGTCGATCGGGAGGCAATGTTTGAAGGTGCGATTAAAGGCGCACTTGCCGCGCTAGACGATCCCTACACATTCTACTTGCCACCGGTAGATCAGAAACGCGAAGCGGAGAATCTCTACCACGCAAAGTTTGGCGGGCTCGGTATCCGGATTTATGCAGATAAAGGTTTTATAAAAATTGCTCGACCCCAACCCGATAGTCCCGCGATGCGCGCCGGATTGCAAGCAGGCGACTACATAACCAAAGTTGATGGTGAACCGATTCATATCGGTACGGGCGGACAAACACTTTTAGATGTCGTCGATGTTTTGAGGGGAATTATCGGCACGGAGGTTACGATTACCGTGCAGCGCCGGGGCCATCCGGATCCATTTGATGTCACATTGACCCGTGAGGAGATCGAAATCAGTAGCGTTGAAAAAACAATGCTAGCGGATGGAATCGGCTATATAAAAATTGAGAATTTCACCGGTAGAACGGTTGAAGAGTTCAGGAAGGCACTCCATACCTTACTCAATGCCGAAGATGGGACGATGAGGGCACTAATTCTGGATCTCCGGGACAATCCGGGAGGGCTGCTTAAAGCTGCCTACGACGTAGCAGATGCCTTTGTCTCTGAGGGGATTATTGTATCAACCCAAGGACGGCTTAATAGATATAATCAACAATATCCGGCAACGCCTGACATGCTCTGTCCAGTGGAGGTGGAGCTCGTTGTACTCGTGAACGGCTATAGCGCGAGTGGGTCTGAAATTGTCGCAGGTGCTATCAAGGATTCCAAGCGAGGGGTAATCCTCGGCACAAAAACTTTCGGCAAAGGCGTTGTTCAACAGCGGTTTCCGTTGCAGTCCTTAAACAAATCCGGGGCGGTTTCACTCACAATCTCGACCTACTACACACCGAACGGCACCTCCATCCACGAAAATGGGATTGAGCCGAATCTTGAGGTTCAGATGAGTGAACTGGACGAGGTAACCGCGCTGATGCGGCAAAAAATGCTTACAGGACAATATCTCAAAAAGTTTGTTGAAGAGTGGATTGAGGAGACAGAAAAAGAGATGGGGGAAACCCCGAAGGATTTCTCTATGTTAGAGGCGGATCTTCCAGAGCTGATGGCGACGCTTACAGAAAACGATATCGCACTCGATATTGAGATTGTCAAGAACGATGCACACAAGCTCTTTGACGCCAATGTCGGTATCTATCAATTAATCGATCTGCTCAATGACAATCAGCTACAAGGCGCAATCCAACTCATTAAGACAGGGGAAGTTGAGGCAATCATCGCACCACCCCCGACCGTAGACCTGTAACAGCCTGCCCACGCTAAAGCGTTGGAAAGATGTTGCACAAAATGAAGGTGTGACCTGCTCTGGATTAGAGCTGCCGTATGTAGTGAATCTGTCGAGCGATTTCGACAAAGCCCATCTTCGGATAGAATGTCGTTCCAATCTGGTTTTGCTCTAGTGTTTCAATCCGTGCGTAAAGCATACCCTCCTCCTTGAAATATGCTAACGCTGCTTCTATCAGCTGTCGCCCGAAGCCTCGCTGTTGAAAATCTGGGTGGACAGACAGATTTGGGATGCCACCAATTTTCGTCCGGTGATTAACATAGCTGGTGATATACCCCGCTACCTCCCCGTCAATCTCCGCGACGAATATGCCATCTGCGTTGACTTCTACGTCATTGTCAATGTGCGGCATCTTACGCTGCTTCCAATCCAACCCGTTGATGAGACCGAATTTGTCTTCGATATTCTTATCGATAGAAACCCCCTCAAAGCAAATTGCAGTGATCTGCCGTAACGTTTCAAGGTCAGACGGTCGATATTTCCGTATCATCGCTTCTCCTTCCTACCACGTGCCGTAAAGGATTCGCTCGTAGCGGTAATTTCAGTTCTCTTCCAAACTATCGCACGATAATTGGCCCTAATTCTTAATGTAGTACCTCATCTCCAAAGCGCGCCAGAGATCAGCTGTTTCAGATAGGCGATTTCATGTGCAGCTGTTTCGTAGGGTGGGTGGTGACTGCCGTGTTCAATAGAAATGTAACCATCAAACCCTTTATCCCGCAATACCTGTGCGAACTCCGTAAAATCCTCATCTCCAGCATCCAGAAACGTTAGATTGGGCCAACTCCCGATCCAGTTGTGTGCGTGGACATGAACGACATGGGGCCCCAGCTGCGCCGCTGTTTCACAGACTGATTCTCCTAACAAAGGGGTCTGGATGTTTACCTTCAGATTTTCCATCCCCACGTCGGCGAGTAGCTTGAGCGTGGTTGGACTGGTGTCCGTCAAGTTTGGTCCTGAATGGATAACCTGATGGGTTTCGAGCGGAAACACAATCCCGTGAGGCATACCCATCTCACAGATTCGCTGCAGCCCTTTCACACAGGCATCCCACTGTTCCTCCGTTGCATCAGCACTGCCAACGTTGCCGGTGTATGTCCGGATAAAAGGGCCCCCTAACTGAATCGCATACTCAATGTATCGCTCTGCATCCCGGATGCTCTGCTCCCATGTCTCCGAACTTGTGGTAAAATCGAAATAGGGGCAGATTTGGACAATTTCGAGATGATGTGCGTCCATAATCTCTGTCAGCCATTTCAAATCTGCGTTGGGGAGATACTGTTCCCAAAACTCCAATCCGTCGTATCCCATCTGTGCCAATTTTGGGATGGCCTCTTCAATAGCCTGCTGCGTGTTGCCAAACGCGTTCGTGCAAAACGATGCTTTCATACCGGCCTCCTTTGAAAGGTTGTTGTTCTTGGCTTGCTGGTCCAGACAGCAACCCGCAAGGACAAGATTTGAGCGTTCGGAAGGGCTTATGTCGATGGATTATTTCTATGCGCCCGACTTTTCGCTTGTATCAATCTCCCTATACCACCTGTTGTTGTGGGTTGTGGATCCGCCGCCGCGGGTGCTCTCGAAACCGAAGCTGATTCATTTCCGTCCTGATATTGAGCTTGAGAGGCGAAATCACTGGAGGTCGATGCTGTTCCGTCCATGAGCGTTGCCTTCTTCTGTCTCAAGCGTGAAAGGGTCGGCGAGGCGGTATTTCCTGTTCGTTGGCGAAGCGCTCTCAATTGTGTCTTGAGTTCCGTAAGGTAGCCGCGCGCAATGCTGAGGCGACGCAGAATCATCTCTAACACAAACAGAATTAAGCTCACTATCAACAGCTCAAACGAGAGTGGTCTCAGATGTTCAATCGCTCGCCCCCGGCGTTGAGCAATCTGTTCTGGCGATGGTTCAAAGATGCCGTTAGTTCGGCTCGCAAGCTCATTGAGCAGCTGGCGGTTCGTCTCAAATTCGGCGTACTCCGCGGGATAGGAGAGAACAAGGCTTTCAGTAGCGGTGCTTTCGACCTGTCCATCTCGATTTTTCTGAGCGGTAACAAGATACGTTCCACGCTCTTGCATGGGGAAGTCGCCCGAGTATTGTGTGGGTGTAACACGGCGCAGCTCGACTACCTCTCCTTCGGCTGTAGGACGAGCAACACGCACATCGAATGTGAGCCCATACGTTGCTACGGTTGATGCCGTATCTATGTGCACTTCACCTCCGCCGTTCCGGGGCGTTACGTTCAGATCGAAATCCGTGGCTCCACCTGCTGCGGGTAGTACTCGATTGACAACCTGCCCCCAAAATTTCCCGAAATTCTCCCATTCAATCCACGCTGCTCCCCAGCCCGGCTTCACATCAGCGGTGAAGGCAATAGACCTGCCAATCCCGTAGTTCCATCCGGCCAGGATTGGGTGTTCCTCATGAGAATGGATGTAGACCTGTGCGAGTTCCTTTTCTGAGGTGGCAATGTAACCGTAGAGTGTCGGCACGCGGTCGATCCCCGCTAACATCGGGTGGTCTCCGTCATTGATAATCGGTTGAAACGGTTCTTGAACGGTATACTGCTGCGTCTGACGCACCTCGTCAGCCATAATTTTTGGTAGTTCGCTGATATTCTGAACGTCTCGGTATCCCCCCCCGCCAGCCTCGGCGATTTCTTTCATCAATCCCCGATCCGCATCACCGATGGCGATGGTCGAGACGGTTATCTTGTCCGCTGCAATCCGTTTCGCGAGCGGAATAAAATCGCCCTCCGATTTGCCATCTGACAGAAGCAAAATATGTTTCTGTTTCGCGTCAACAGCTCGGAGCCGTTCATAAGCCCGCTCTAGCGCCGGATACATCTTCGTACCGCTACCGGGACGCAGCGTGCCAACTTCGTGGAGTATCTCTTCGTGCTTGGTTGTCGGTGCGTAATCCATCCTGATTTTCGCAGCGAAGGCAATCACCCCGACACGGTCTTCGTCGTCGAGCGCACGGATAGAGGCACGCACCCCCTCAAGTGCTAGCTGAATTTTCTGATCCGGACCGATATAGTTTGCCATACTTCCGGACGCATCAACGACAAGCATCAACGCGATGGATTCCTTTTTCTGCCGAGGTGTCATCTCAACGGGTAATACCTGTTCTAGCGGTGTGTCGTGATAGCCACCTCTACCGAAAGCGCGGTCCCCGCCAATTACCACCACCCCCTTCCCCAGATCGCGAACGTAGCTTTCAATCAGCTCCATCTGAGATAGGGAAAGCTCATCGGCGGATACATTGCTCAAGATGATAGCATCGCTATTTTGGAGTGTGACAAGGTCTGTCGGAAATTCGGCGGGTGGGAGCGTTTCAACTGCCAAACGGTTGGTTTCAAGGACAGTTTTCAATGTTTCTGTTTGTCCAACATCTCCCTCAATATAAAGGATGTGCGGCGTTCCATAAACGCGGGTGATACCGTATCCTATACTGTTTTCGGGGTTATCGCCGGTTGAATCATCGACGGAAATCTCGATTCGATATTCGTAGATATTTTCCTCAGCGAGTTGTTGTGAAAAGTTGATTGACTGCTTTCCCCGTTTCAAACCTCTCATCTGCGGTTCAGTTACGGGGATATCGTTACGGTAAAGCGTGGCTTGAACCTCTGTATCCGCTGTTGTTTCTACGATTGCGCGGACCTGGAAGGTTTCACCCGCCCGCACCTGCGATGGGGTCTGTAGCTCTCTCACCCAGACCTCGTATTCCCGTTCAGACGACAGTGGAAGCGTAAAGACCTCGATTTCACTCGCCCGGACAAGGTCAAGTAAGGCAGTCACTTCGCCGACATTTTGGAGGCCATCAGTCAATAACACTAACCGCTTATGTCTCTCCTGTCCGCCGGTTTCAATCCGATTGAGATCGTCGCTACGTGAGCCCGGTAGGTTCAGTCCTAGTTGAATTGCGCCAGCGAGATTGGTCGCCGCCCGGTCAATCTCTGCATCGAATAAAATGTCCTCCGTTAAACGGGGTTGCTCCGCTTTCGCCCGATTCAATATACGCACCGCAGCCCCCTCCGCGAACAGAATGACGCTGAATACATCGGTCGGTTTGAGTGCGTCAAGAGCTGCGTTAATCTGCTCGATTCCCTGTTGCTGCTGTATCGGCGGAACACTATCGGACACATCAAGTAGGAATACCACGGAGAGAATATCCTCTTGGCCTTTCTGTTGCAAACCAGCTAACGCCAAGATGAGACATAGCACCGCGCTGAGACGCAGCAGGAGTGTCCCAACCTTCCGCCATTGCGCCGCTTCGACGCGGGTGTAACGGTTAATAATTAGCAAGATGGGGACGATGCCAAGCAGTAAAAAGAAGAGGGGATTGCTAATCTGGAACATAGTCGAAGGCAATACTTGATGCCGTTAGTGGTGATGACGGCATCGGGTGGGAAGTTATTCCCAGAACGACTAACCTATCAACGACCTACCTTCCGGAGGTCATCTCACGTACTCCTAAACTGTGTAGGCCAGAAAGATTCTAGCGCCGCCACGAAAGTCATCTCCTCTTTGCGTGTGGGATGGCTGATGGTCAGTGAACGGGCGTGCAAAGCTAATGCTCGCTGTCCAAATTTGACTTTAGATCCATACCGAAAATCACCAATCACCGGGTGGTCCCGGTGTGCAAATTGCACCCGAATCTGGTGGTGCCTACCTGTGACAAGTTCAACCTCTACCCAAGACACACCTTTACGGTGCCGAAGCCGGCGGAAGAATAGTTCCGCACGTTGACCGCTAGCTCCTTTGACTATACGGCTTGTGGGACCGCGGCGACGAATCCGATCTACTAACCTTCCTTCCATCGGGGTTTTACCGTGCACTAGTGCCCAATAAGTTTTTCGGACACTTCCTACCCGAAACTGCTCGGACAACCGCTTCGCCGCTTTGGAGGTTAAAGCAAACACAACAACACCCGATGTTGGTCGGTCGAGACGATGGACTAGCCCTAGATAAACATTACCCGGTTTGTTGAACTTATCTTTTATGTATGCCCGAGCACAATCCAAGAGCGAGGTGTCGCCGGTGCGATCGCCTTGCACCAACATACCCGCCGGTTTGCGAACAACGAGAAGATGATTGTCTGTGTAAAGGATTTTCAATCTTTGCAAGATAAATCAATCCTTGAACGCCTTTAATCCTGATTGCGGTTCGGTGATAATCTGCTTTAACCGGTCTTTTAAGGCGTCCAGATTCGTTGTGATTTTGAGTTCAATGCCCAATACAAGAAATGGCACAGAGTCTAAGTCCCAATTTCCTGTTCTCCCTGCAAGGGACGCCAGCTTCTCCGCGTCTTTCTCGGTTGTGACAACGATAGCCGCCCCAATCTCACGCGCCTTTGTGACGACATCGCTGAAGTCTGTCGCCGAATAACGATGATGATCGGGAAATGCGAGAAGCTCCACACTCTTCGGTTTGTACTGACTAAGCGTTCCGACAAAGGCTTCGGGATTACCGATTCCACACACGGCGAGGAGACATTGCCCTTTTAACACCTCTAGCGAAAACTTCTCGTCGCTACTCAACCGATACAACCGCATCGGTTGATGACAGCTCTCAATAATCTGCTTCCTGTGTGCCAATCGGTCAAGGTTGGTAGATTCTACCGCGAGATCCGTCCGTGTCAGCATGAGGATATCTGCCCGTTTCAAGCCCCCCTTCGATTCGCGTAGGGTCCCCGCCGGGAGCAATCTCCCGGTGCCGAAGGGGTTCGTGCTATCGATGGTGACGATGTCTAACTCTCGCGCCAACTGACGCCGTTGAAATCCGTCGTCCAAGATAAGTACGCCATCGGTGTGACCCCAAAGCTGCACCGCTTCAAGTCCCGCAGCATAGCGATCGTTTCCGACCACGACGGGAACGCCCGGCAGCCTATGGGCTATCATTCTCGCTTCATCGCCACTCGCTGTCACGGGTGCCAAAATCCGTTTGCCGTCGGATACGATCGTAACCGAACGATGCCCTTCTCGCTGATACCCACGCAGGAGTACTCCTACCTGATACCCTTCATTTCGCAGATATCTTGCTATCCAGATGACCGTCGGCGTTTTGCCTGTGCCGCCGGCGACGATATTCCCAACACTAATCACGGCACAGGGGAGTTTTTGCTGTTTGAGAAATCCGCAATCGTAGAACCAACCGCGCATTGTGACAACAGCAGCGTAGAGATAACTCAATGGAGTCAGCAAGCCGATCAGGAGACTCGGAATTACGCCTCTCGTTCTGCCCGTAATGATAGCGTACAGATAATCCTTCATGGATAATTTTGTTTGATAAGCCCAACAATCTTGTCACGGTTTGTTTCTATCAATTCCCGCTGTTCTGGCCAAAATATCGCCGGGAGTTTCCCAATTGGATGCCACGCCAGTTCGTAGTGGTGTTCAACATCGGTTGGATTACCTTCGACCTGTTCTGTGACGAAGAGGAAATAGTGGGTTGTAATCCAGCAAACTCTGTCATACGAGAGCCGTCCTCGAACCCCCAGTTTTTCTATCAGCTCTAATGAGGATAATCCTGCCTCTTCTTCTATTTCCCGTCGAGCTGCCGCCTCTAAACTTTCGCCCGCCTCGACGCCACCTTTCGGCAAGACACGTTCGGTGAGTCCAAGCTCCCCAACCAGAGCAACATAAATCTGGTCATCTGCTATCCGTACGACTATACCTCCCGAAGAGGTCCGATCACTAACGCCGGGCGGGCGCTTGTACCAGCTTTCGTCAATCATCCAAAATTCTCCTCATTTGATGTGGCTCAGTATCAGTTGGGCAGTTCGTTCTACTGCACCGGGCTCCCCCAATTGTTCATACACCCAGCGCAAGTGCTCCTGCTGCGCCTCTCGTTTTTTAGCGTTCTGTAGCAGCTCAAGGGCAATGGGCGTAATTCGTTCTGCGGTCACCCGATCTTGAAGCAGCTCTGGGACGATTTCGCGCCCTGCGATGACATTGGGCAACCCGCTGAGCTCCATTTTGACCAGGGCTCTGAGGATGCGCCACGATAATCTCGACATCTTATAAACGACAATCATCGGCGTGCCGAGGCAAGCGGCTTCGAGGGTCGCTGTACCCGACGCAATCAGCATGAGCGAAGATGCTCGCATCGCTTCATAGACCCGTCCCGTAACAACTTTGACCAATGGCATCTCCGGCAGCGCTGTCGAACCGATACCGGGCGCGAGGGGAAGCACAAATTGACAGTCTGGCACAACCTGATGTATCTGGTCCGTTACCGCCAACATCACCGGAAGGATGCGCTCAACTTCTCGACGACGACTGCCGGGCATCAGTCCAAGCACGGGGCAATCTGCCTCCAAGCCGAGCACATGACGGGCTTCCGTGCAACTCAGATTAGTTCGGGCAAAGTCCAGTAGCGGATGCCCAACAAACTCGACATTCGCACCTGCCCGCCGGTAAAATTCCGCCGCAAATGGGAAGATTGATGCGACAGCGGTCGTCGTTTTGGCAATCTTTTTTGCGCGGTTCGAGCGCCATGCCCACGCTTTAGGAGGAATATAGTAGATGACCGGAATCTCCAGACGATGCGCGAAGCGTGCCAAGGGCATATTAAAATCGCCAAAGTCGATCAATACGACAGCGTCAGGCCGTTTGGCGCGAATCAGATATCTGAGGTGTTTGCGTTTGTTTAGGAATGCAGGGATGGCGGTAACCACATCGCCGATGCCCATCACCGCAGAGTCGTGTATATGATAGACGAGTTCGACCCCCGCTGCAGCCATCAAATCGCCCCCCATACCAAAGAGCGTTAACTCTGGAGCGAGCTCCTTCAACTTGGCAGCTACGCGGGAGGCTTGTAAATCACCGGACGGTTCACCGGCGACAATCATAATCGTTGACATGGTATTGAGTGATGCGTGATACGTAAATGCCTATGCTAGGAAACCATATAGCAGAAACCGAGTTTTTGTCAAAAACTC
>JAJEAL010000080.1 GCA_022822785.1 Candidatus Poribacteria bacterium | reverse complement strand
TGGTTGATAGTCTTGTCTGATTTGATAGCTTCAACAGCAATACTAAACTTGAATTTCGCCGTATGACGAATCCGTTTGGTTGACATTTTTAGGCCTCCATTTCTGGCTGTGAGTTAGACGTTAAATCTTACTTAACTCCTGAAATCTTACTTAACTCCTGGCCCAAATATTGGGGACCATTATACCCTAAACCTAAGCAATTATCTCTATAAACACTATCTCTAGGACAAAAATGATGATCGCTAAAGGAGAGGGGACACGACACAGTAGAGCAAATAGTTGTGGCAAATGCGGTTCGGTGCTGCCCACCTCAGTTACTGAACAGCCTACCCTACCTACTCACGATGATCGTCCTCGTCGGTGTGATTGGCAAAGCGAATCCACCCGCGAGCTTGGGCAAACCGCATTAAATCCAAGTAAACAAAAAGGAAAGACAAATATATGAGTTCACCAAAGAAAGTGCTGGTCACCGGTGCAACCGGGCAGATCGGCTACATGACATACAAGCGACTGCTTGAACAACCGGACAAATACGATGCCTATGCCGTCGACCGGAAACGTGAGCCGTCTGAACGGGTTCCCAGATCATGGACGCTGGAGATTCCCGACGATAAATTTCAGTTGTGCGACATCTCCAGTTTTAAACAGGTCCGACAAGCTGTTGAAGGTATTGATGTTGTTGCACATCTCGCCGCTGATCCGGGCAGTGGAGATTGGGAGAGCTTACTGAACAATAATCTCATCGGGACGTATAACGTGTTTGAGGCGTGTCGAGACGCGGGGGTCCGGCGAATCGTCGCCGCCAGCAGTATTATGGTCTCCCAAGGTCATCGTGAGAGCGAGCCGTACAGGGCAATGATGGAACGGCGACACACCGACATACCGGACGACGTTCAGATGATTACGCCGGACATACCCGCAGAGCCGAGAGGCATCTACGGTTCAACCAAAGTTTGGACAGAGTCTTTGGCACGTACCTACGCGCATCAGTACGATATGTCGTGTATCTGCGTCCGTATCGGTCAAGTCGAGCGCGACCGCCCTCGCCCACCGCAGGGCGCGGACATCTACGTGAGCCAGCGAGACATTGTCCAGATTATCGAACGGTGCATCAATGCGGATGATGGCTTACGATTTGAGATTTTCTACGGCATGTCAAACAACGATTTACGGTGGGTGGATATTGAGAACGCTCGTCGGAAGGTGGGATATGTGCCACAAGATCGAGCAGAGGATAAACACGACTACGACGGGGGTTCAGAGCTGACGAAAACAGAAACGGGCTAATGCAACCACTTCGATTAAAAGAACATACTAACGTTAGCTAGCTAGAATAAACTGAAAATCAATGGAGGCGCATTTCATGGCTCAGATAACAGTAGCTCAGCACAACTCGCACGATTTCTCGCTTCATAGTGATACCGTGCATGAGAATCCGTTTATGGTCAATTTGTCTGCGACGTTTCAACACGAATCCGGACAAACCATTGAGAACTTACCCGGATTTTACAACGGGGATGGTGAGTGGGTCATTCGGTTTAGCCCCACTCTTACTGGCAAATGGATAGGCAGAACCACCTCACCGGATGCGGACCTGTCTGGTGTTGAATTAGATGAAGTGGTATGCGTGGAAAACGATAATCCGAACGTCCACGGTAGGATTCAGATTGATCCGAACCAACCGCAACGGTTCGCCTGGGAGGATGGCACACCCTTTGTCATGCTCGGTTTTGAGTGTGATTGGTTGTTCAGTTATCATCAGGCAGACCCAAAAAGATGTCGTGAGCACGTGGAACTGATTCATAGCCGAGGCTTCAACGATATCGTGATGAATATCTACGCACACGCCGGCTTCTCATCTTCCCTGTCACGGTTCGATGGTGTGGTTATACCCGGGACCATTTATAGTCCGGCACAGCACTACGTTTTTGGCGGAGATAACGACAATCCCGACCATAGTGTACTGAACATCGACTTCTTCAAAGATTACGATCAGTTAATAAAGATACTGCACGAAAAAGGGATTGTCGCCCATCTCATGATACAGGTACAGAATAAGCACGTGAATTGGCCCAAACGCCTCTCGTCCGAGGACGATCTGTACTGGCGGTATGTGGTGGCACGGTATCAAGCCCACGGTAACGTTATATGGGATGTCGGTAAGGAGAGCCGTAATTTGGTTAGAGAGGCGGGGGGGCACAGCTATGTTCTCGACCGTATCAACCTGATTCGAGAATCGGATGCCTATAACCACCTAGTCACGGTGCACGATTCGGAGGGAAGTAGTATGGCGCGATATTCGGAGTCAGACGATGCCTCCGATTTCTGTTCAGACCAGATCCATCTTTCCGATGTCGGTGCTTACAATCGCGAGGCAATCTGTCGGCTACGCGCTCGACCAAAACCGTATCTCAACATCGAATACGGATATGAACTCGGTGCAGAAGACTTGAAAACCTATCGAAGCCGCACAACAGCGCCGTGGCAGGATGTACTGCAATGGACATACGCCCTCTACCTCGCCGGTGCGTATCCATGCTATTATTACTCAAACACCTCATGGGATCTGATAAAGTTTGAACCGGAACCTGAAGGGTGGAAACGATACCAATACCTCAAAGACCTGCTCGACCAGATTCCATTTAACGAAATGGAAGCGATGAATGATTTGGTTGACAATGGCTACTGTTTGGCAAAACCGGGCGAAATGTACCTGGTCTATCTTCCCGAAGGTGGAGACACACAACTTGACCTGACGGCACTACCGTACAGAAAAGACGAGGTCGGACGATTAGAATCTGCGGAGGTGCCGGTCACTGGCGAATGGATGGACATTTACAGTGGCGAACGACTTGCGGCAGACGTTACGCCGAGCGGCTGGAATACCCGCATCCAGAATCCGTTCGAGGACAAATCGAGTTCATGTGTGTTGCTCATCAACGTGGACTAGCGAGTATTATGATTGGTCATCACAGCCCATCACCAGTATAAAATTGCTGGCTGACCTCACTTTGCTACAGACTTGCGAGCGCGGCGCAAACGGTTGTGCAGCGCCTGTCTCGACAGCCCCAAAAGCTGGGCAGCGATGGTCTGGTTTCCGTCGGAACGTTTGAGCGCTTCCGCAATCAGCAGCTTCTCAGCATCCTTCAAGGCAGGCAGTTGATCCAAATTCGGCAGTAGATCTGTGAACGGCAGCGCGTTTTCTCGACCATTTTCATCTTCACTTTTTCGACTTGCAAGGTCTTGGTTGCCGATCTTGGCTTTGAAGGATTTCATAGAAAGTACGCCACGCTTGTGTCTGCTGACCGCATCAAAGATCATACTCTCAAGTTCCCGAATATTACCGGGGAAGTGATATACCCCAAGCAGTGTGAAAAATTCTGCAGGGACCATCGGCTGATTCTTATCAAGTTGCCTTGCGGCTTTATCAAGAAAGTGTTCAACCAATAAGGGCAAGTCATCCCGTCGATCGCGAAGCGGTGGCACATGAATATGATGTGTTTGGAGTCGATAGTACAGGTCTCTGCGAAACGTTTCCGCTTTCATTAGAGCGTCAATATCCCGATTCGTTGCGACGATAATCCTCGCATCCGTCAATTTGGGGACATCCTCACCCAGCGGATAGTACTTCCCCTCCTGTAAAAGGCGCAGCAACTTAACCTGCGACTCCATGTTGAGGTCTCCTATCTCATCTAGAAACAGCGTCCCCCCAGATGCCTGCTCAACCAATCCATCACGTGCTGCATCTGCTCCGGTAAAAGCACCCTTTTTGTGTCCAAAAAGGGTATCTGCAAACAGGCGATCATCCAACCCTGCCACATTGACGGCAACCAACTCACCAGCTCGTCCACTGAGCCTGTGGAGGGTTTTCGCGATCAATTCTTTACCCACACCGGTTTCCCCAGTTATGAGTACCGGCAGCGCATTCTCGGCAATCGCTTCGATATATTGGAAAATAGATCGCATAACAGAGTTTTGGGTGATAATTTCGGAAAACACATCAGGCTGCTCTAGCTTGTCGGAAAGCAGATAGTCCCGAAGTCGAGTATTTTCATCGCGTAAGTCCCTAACCTCTATCGCCCGCCGGACTGTCGTTACCAAACGCACCTTGTCCACAGGTTTTACCAAATAGTCGAAAGTCCCTTCCTTCATACAGTCAACCGCTGTCTTAACCTCATTGACCGCCGTGATGATAATAACTGGGATATCTGGGAAATCCCGCACAATCGTTGGGAGCAATTCCCACCCTGACAGATGCGGCATCAACATATCCAACACAACGACGGAAAAGTCTTCTTCGGAAAGAATCGACATTACATCACGACTATCTTGGCATTCTACAACATTATCAATGCCCTCCGAATTCAGGCTTAAACTAGCACTGAAGAGGAATTGTGCTTCGTCATCTACTAGTAAAACAGGGAGGGCAGGAAAAGTAGTTGGGTTCATGCACTCAGATCCATTCTAAAAGTAAGAGTACGAGGTTCGGTGATTGATTTGCTATCTGACAGAGGATCATGCCCTTACTGCTAGTTTTCCGGTGAAAGGCTAAAACGCTACTCCATGACAATCCGACGAGAGACGGGCAGCATAACAGTGGCAGTCGTGCCCTTGCCAAATCTCGACGTGAAATGTAGATGACCGCCATGATTCTTGACGATATTATAGGACACTGACAAGCCTAAACCTGTACCGCCGGTGTCTCGCTTAGTCGTAAAAAAGGGTTCAATGATGTGGTTCAAATTTTCAGGCGGAATCCCCTCACCCTCATCTCGCACCCTAATGGTAATCATGTCCGACCTATTGTTATACGATGTTGAGATAAATAGGCGCTTTTGGGGCGATTGAAGTGCTTGGCAGGAGTTAGTGATTAAATTGATGATAACTTGTTCGAGCTGCTGTGGGTTTCCCCGAATTTTGGGTAAGTTCTCCGCCAAATCAACGGACACAGCATGGGTCGATTTCTTGATTAAATTGTTAACAATAACCATCGCGGATTCGGTGACCGTGTTTGGATCAACAGTCTGATTCAAATCGCCCGCATCCTGACGCGCAAAACCGCCCAATGCCTCAACAATTTTCCCAATACGGGTTGCCCCTTCCGAGATACCGGAAATCAACTGACCAATTTTCGCATGTGCCCGGGTGTACGGCATGCCGGCCAAAAGAAAATCGCCATTATCTTCGTAGTATTTCTGAAGGATTGGCATGATATTCTGCCAAGCCATGGACAGAATTTCTCCGTTGAGCATGATAAAGTTATTCGGATTGTTGATTTCATGCGCCACCCCGGAGACCAGAATTCCGAGCGATGCCATTTTGTCCGCTTGAATTAACTGCTGCTGCTGCGATTCCGCCAATGCCTCCGCTCGCTTGCGTTTGGTGATTTCCTGCGCACTCCCCGCGGAGCGGTAAATTTCTCCTTCTTCGTTGCGGACCGGAGAGACATGGGTTTCAATCCAACGGACCTCCCCATCAGGGCGTATAATCCGGTATTCATATTCGGCAAATTCTCCACGGCTCTGCTTCTCCAAATTGGCGAGAACGACTTCCCTGTCTTCGGGATGGACAGCATCCAACCAAGATTCCGGACGCGCTATTAGACTCTCGCAGCTGCGCCCCGAAATCTCCTCATACGCGGGACTGATGAAATAGATTTGGCGCCCATCAAGAGAACTCAGCCAGAACACCTCACGCAGATTTGCTGCCAGCTGACGAAATCGCTGCTCGCTCTCGTGGAGCGCTCTTTCTGCCTTCACCTGTTCGGTGATGTCGCGGATAATACCTTGGTACTCTAACACCGTCCCGTCAGCCGCGCGCCGCACCGTTGAGGTGAGCAGACAGTCTATCCGCGTCCCATCCTTCCTCCGGAATTTCAATTCATAGTCTCTAACGGATCCCTTTCGTTCAATCTCCTGCTGAAACGAGCTTCGATCTTCAGGACGAACATATAATTTCCGGACATTCATCCCGATTAATTCATCACGGGTATAACCGAGAAGATGCAACGTTGCTTGATTAACATCAAGGATTTTGCCCTCGCGGGTGTTGATACAGATGGCATCTCTGGATTCACCAAAAAGGGTACGGTATCGCGTTTCGCTTTGCCGGAGTGCCTTCTCCGCCTGCTTATGCCGAGTAATATCGCGCCACACCGACCTGCCGTACAGGACATTTCCCTCTTCATCGCGAACCGATGAGACGTTCAAACTCACATCAATTTTGCTCCCATCTTTCCGCTTTAACACGAGTTCGGCATCATGAACTTCACCCGTTTCTACAAAGGTTTGAAACGCTTTATTTGCCTCCTCCATGCAATCTGGATGATACATCCTGAAAACAGACTGACCAATAATATCTTCTTTAGTGTAGCCCAGTGCCTGGACCACCGTCTGATTGCATCGGATAACCTTAGCTGTCCTAGCATCTACGAACAGGAACATATCCGGAGCGTTATCGTAAAGATCGTAATAGGTCCTTCCTGTCTGCTCCAAAGTTTCTAGGGTCCCCCTATACCGTGCCCCTGCCTGTTCTAACTCCGAGATACGTTGACGGATGTCCACTAGTTCATCCAACAGTTGTGGTTTCGCTTTATCTTCGTTTTTCATCTTCACCGCTCCTCGCTTTAGCCCCAGCAGGGCAAAAGGCGTGTTCAGTTTCACACAATTGCCGCCAACAACACACTTTCGCTGTAGAGCAATGCTCGCGCGAAAGTGCCCTCGCCACGAAAATCCGGCGCATTCCACTGTCGCGGCGCGCAGTAGTATGCTGTCACGAGGCGATCACCTAGCTTCACCGTAGAAGGATAACCCAAATCATTGTCGCCTAAATCGTCACAGACAATCAACCGCCGTTCATCCCAAGTTTGTCCGTTATCCTTACTGACGAGCGCACTCACCCCAAATGGCTCATGCCGCACACCAAAGAATAGGAGAATCCAGCCGTTGGAAAGCAGCGTCAAGTCAGCAGGGTGTTCGCGGTCATTGGTGACAGGAATAGGTTCGGTCCATGTCGTTCCTCCATCCGTGGAACGGGACACCGACAGCAGGGCACGTTGATCACCGGAGCGCATTGCAGCCACCAAATCACCGTTGGGTAGGAGAAGTAACCCTGTTTCGTTGTAACCCGCAGCGATCAGAGTGGGTTCTCCCCACGTTTGCCCGTTGTCATATGAGCGTAGAATGTAGGCATGATCATTTGTCTGCTCCGACGTTCCGATAACGCTCCCATAAATCGGCAGGAGCATCGTTCCATCGGTCAAGGTACAGATTCGACCATAGGCAGAGCATTTTTCCATCGGTTTGTAGTTGAGCGGTTGAGATGGTTCCCATGTTACACCGCCATCGTGCGAGCACGTGAGCCGCATTTGCACACGGCGCAAGTTGTGCCCCCAACTCCCATCCTTGTTGTAAGACCCTTGAGCGTGGTAAGCAACCACGACCGTCCCATCAAGAGCGTGCCCAACTGCGGGATTGCGGTCATCCACCTCGGTATCCACAATAACAGTCGGCGGCCCCCACGTTTTGCCGCCATCTAGTGAACGCACCGCATCCAGCCATCCGGTTATCCCCACATGTCCGGCCCCGCCCCGCAGGACAGCGAGAATTTCTTCATCTTGTGGATTGATGAGGACAGGAAAGTAGCCCTCATCGTGGCAGAGATAAACTTCAGAGGCATCGGATAATTCACGCAGATCGAAAGCGTTCATCAGTACATCTCCGTTCTTTAATCGCTAAAGACAAACCAGAATCGAGGTCAACAACACACTTAATCGGGCTGAACGATAAACCGAGTGAGCTCCTTACCGCGGGCGGACAGCGTATCATAGAGCGCACGTGGAAGTGATGGTCCCAGACCGGACAAACGAAACCATGGCGCGAGGTAACCGACACTGGTCATCGGTCGAATCTCAGCCGAGTTATTGGCGGTGCCCCCGTGCCAGCAACGCACATCCCGGATGAGCGCCGTTCCGGCGGGTGCACAGATAATCGATTCCTTCATACGGTCAGGCTCCTCGTCTATCGCCGGCACAGGTTGACGCGTCCGATGGGTCCCCGGCACAAATCGAATGGCACCGTTAATCTTTTTGAATTCAACCATAAGAAAATTCACAACGATATACGGCGTTGGCACATCGTGGATTGTCACTAGATTCAGTGGATCGTTGAAAACATCTCTGATATCGGCGTGGAGCTGTTGTTCCCGCGCGCCGGGCGTCGAGTAATCGCCACCGCCGCCGGAACAGATGTAATCGGAACTCCCCCAAATCGCATCTATTATCGGTAAAACCGTCGGTAAATCGATAAGCTGAACCCATTCCGGGTGATGGATCTGGGAACCAAAAGAGTAACGGGCATATCCTCGGTTTGCCTCCTCCAGTGGAATATCCCTCATCTGCTGGGCAATGACACGGGCTGCACCCGATTGGGCGTACGCAAGCTGTTCGGGATTGAGCGCGTCTCTGATGGGAACAAACCCATCTCGATGGAAGATAGCCGCTGCTCTTTCAACTTCAGTGGGATCGATAAGCTCAACATCAAGCATAATGGGCGGATCCTTTCTCTAAAACTCTTCATTCACACAACAGAACCATCTCATTCGATGATTCAAAACCTAGCTTCTCATAAATCTACCGCCCTTCGGCAGAGGCCAACAACTTTATCATCGCAACCTCTCTGGGGTATTCCCTGACTCCAGATATGACAGAGATACAAAGAACCCTCGTCATCTGAACAGTTCCCTTTCAAGTGACGTACAGCAAACATAGATACCTTATCACTCCAACCCCAGAAGCGCGAGCGAATCCCGGTGGATAATCCCTTCAATCACATCTTCCGGAATACGCGGCAGTTTCGTACCTTCGAGCTGGTCGTTCAGCCGGCGCAGCCCATCCATGCCCTCCTGCGGCGTCCATAGCGGGAAATCCGAGCCAAAAAGGAGTTTGTCTGTCACACCCCACTCAACCATGCCAATCAACCCCTCCCAGCCTTGCCACTGACGGACCCACCCGCCACCGGAGACATCCGCGTAGACATTTGGGTGCTTGCGCAAGACAACCGCACAATCTCGCTGCCACGGGTGTGCCATATGCGCCATGATAAACTTGAGGTCTGGAAACGCTTGGGCAACTTCGTCAATCAGTATCGGCAAACTGTATTTGAGCATCGCCCGAGGGGCCGGATGCGTTCCCATGTGCGACAAGATCGGCAATCCCATCCGCTGCGCCTTTTCGTACAAGGGAAAGGCGACGGTGGGATCAGTGGGATCGTATCGCCCTAGCATGGGATAGAGTTTGATCCCCTGCAATCCCAAGTCCGACACACACCGATCAACCTCTTCTAGATGGTCCTCCTCGGTCGGATCTATCGCCGCGAAACCGATCAGCTTGTCCGGCGCGTGTTTGACCCATTCAGCGGTGAAATTGTTCGGGCTGTACATTCCGGCAGAAACGCCCCGCACCCCGAAAACAATCGCTTTGTCAACGACCTCCATCGCTTTCAGGTACGTTTCGGGCGACAACGGTGGCATCGGCGGATAACCCGCTCGCTCGTTAGCGCGATGATTAGCTTCGCTCATGTGCTCGGGTTGAAGACAATGGCTGTGCACATCAACGATCATCTATTTCTCCTCTCCCAAATTTAACGCCCCACAGGACTATACTTACGGGCAGTTCTCAATTCTCCCAAATCCCGATGAATTCCTTTACCCCGAAATCGGAGGGTGTTTCATTGAAACAGTACCGCATCGGCCCCGATTGGAAGCCGGGGAAAAAATGTTCCTCATCCCTTTGAAGTTTGGCATCGAGCGGCTTAAACCGGTCCCATAACGTCTCTGCCTCCTGCGGTGTGAAACGATCTGCGAACTCAGGTCCCCAGTTCAGCGTCGTTGGGTGAGCGCTCGTCCCGCGCTTACGCAGGTCTTCTGGACCGTCTTCAACCCCCGGATTCCGTCGGAGATTAATGAAAAACGCCGCCTTACACAGAAAAATAGTGGTTAGCATTTTGCCCTTTTCACCTCTGCCCGGATGTATCGCGTCTAGCGAAGCGTGGTAGGCGGAACCATCTTTTTCAATAACAGCTCGCAATGCCGACTCAGTACGACCCTGCATCTGCTCACTCCGTTTGTCCCACCGTTGCAGTGTGGCTTGGGCTTCAGCGGATAGATTTTTCGTATAACTCAAATCTTCATATTTCGTGAAGTTGCAGAAACCGCCGTGAATGGTGCGCCGCAGCTTCGCGCTGTAGTTGCTGCCCCAATGGAGGATGGGGGTGATGTAGACCACACCATCACCACCCTTGAGATGCGTTTGGACGCCGCCGGGCAAGGGGACGTGCGGATCCGCCAACAACTGACGGTTCTCCTCTTCGGTGTTGATGCGTAGGTGGCTGCCGGGCACCACCCACAACACACTGTCATCGTAGAGCGGAATGTTCCACTGAACATATCTCGGCCCGTTTTCTATGATGTCATCTATATACGCCTGTAGCGGGGCGGTATCAATCGGATGGATGTCGCGGTGCCAAGCAGCAGGACCCCGGTCGCGTACCGGACTGCACATCAACATCATTTCGGTAACGGCTGCATCCGGCTCTCCCATCAACTGAGTACTAACGCCCTGCGTGTTTTCGTGCAGCCAGATTTCCGCTGTGTTCGCTGTCTCCCTATCAATAAGGTCTAGCAAAGGGCGCCGATGCAGCGCCAACCGCGGTTGTGGACCCGTCTCCCATACGCCGCCCGGTGGATCGTCTGGATTGCGTTCGCACGCCCAGATCCCACGTTGTCGATCTACCATCCGATCGTAACCAGCGCACAAATCTTCCAATTCAGTCGGTGGGATGACCTCGCGCAATACCAAATACCCGTCCTCCATGAATTGGTCTCGATTAAATTGCATTCCCGTATCTCCCGTCATAAGCCTATTCAGTTCTATCCCATAATTCCACTACGGCGTGCGAACAATACGCCATCTCCATCCGCAAGCCGCGCTCATCAAACTCAGGTTTCTGGGGAATTGACACGAGGTTTTGTCCTCCCATCAGTCCCGTCACCGCAGCGGCCAGCGCATCCAGAATGTCGTCTCTTGCGACATCTTTGCGTCTATAAGTGGATAACGCATGGGCAATAATATCAGTAGTCCCCGGATAAATCGACCAGAGGAGCTGCGTCCGTTCCGACAGTCCTTCACTCCGCTTTTTGGCGTATTGCATCGGCCGATCCGCCAACCCCCAAAAACAGAGTTCCGGATGGGTTTCCCTAATGCTAGATCTCGCGGAGATGTCATCCGAAAGAAGGCAATCCACCTCACGGATTTTGGGGATAATATTCCAGTTTTCAACAGACAACCGTTTGTCTGTCAACCGTTGATTGATATCGCAGGCTTCCTGATACGACGAGGCATATATCGCCTCACGGCACGGCGCGGGAAACACGCTTGAACGTCTCGGCCCCAACAACTTCCGGGCTTGCGGGTCACAACCACGTTCAGCCTTGCCACCGGCTTTCAAGCCGATAGGAATATCAATCAGTATCAAAGACGCCTGCCGGTGGTGATCCCAAAGACTGGACACATTGGAAAAAATATCTACCTGCCAGTTACCCGTGGCTTCCAGTCCGATAGCCAACCAACCCGCCCTGCACCCATCCACACCGACAAACATCTTTGTTCTATGCTCCTAGCTGACTTGCCAGATCATTAAAGTCTTTCGCTATGACATCGAAAGCGGCATCGTGTTCCAGATCTCGGTTGCGGTGCGGCCCGTATTCTTCAGGGCGGGGCACGAATCCGGTCTTGAATCCAACAGCCGACGACGCGATCAAATCACCGGGGTGTGCCGCGACCATCATCACTTGATTCGGCGGAAGGCCCAATAAGTCCGCGGCGGTTTGGTAGACCTCCGGATCCGGTTTGTAATGCCTCGCCAACTCTGAGGACAGAATGCAGTCCCACGGTAGCCCGGCGTGTTTCGCCATATTGGTGAGCAAGGCGATATTACCATTAGAAAGGGGTGCAATAATAAACCGCTCGCGCAATCGCTGCAGTCCGCTGACGGCGTCGGGCCATGGGAGGAGACGATGCCACACACGGTTGAGGTGGTCTTTCTCTTCCTCACCCAAACCTGTAATCTCGAACTCATCAAGTAAATCGTCCAAGATCATACGGTGCAGGGTATCTATGTTCAGCCACGGCAGTTCACCCTGACGGACGCGATTCATTGAGGGTCCGTATCCTCCCCGCCACTTATCCGCAAACTCTGCCCAATCGACATCAATTCCGTGAGTTGCCCCAAAGGCTTCCCCTTCGCGGATAATGCTACCGCGCCAGTCCACAACTGTGCCGAATACATCAAATGTCAACGCCTTGATTTCAAGGGTATCTGTTTTCTCACTATTTTTCATAGAAATTTTCCCGGACAAACGAGACTCGTTCGGTTAGAGGGAAGGTTGGCCGAAAACTTTCGCTTATCTCAATGCCATACCGTCCGTTATGCCACAACCGGCGAACAGTGTCCGTTGCACAGCCCTATCGTGTGCCAGCGTGTAATCTGGCTGTTTTTCCCCACGAATGCAAGAGGCAAGCTCACGCAACAGTGATCCAGAGGCTGCCGACCGAGTGATGGTTACATCGTGCGAGCTCGCTGCGTAGCCTTCAACAGATTCCCCCAGAAACAGGCTGAGATTATCCGAACCGATTGGCGTATGGATAGCGGTGCCCTTTGTGCCGTAGACCTCGATACGCCGGGTTTTGCCGCTCTCGATGTGCATCCCGGCGGTGTCAATCGTACCAAGTCCATTCTCAAATTCATGGACGACCACCGCATTATCCACCTCCGACCGGCTGTCGTAGTGCCGTCCCAAGGAGGGCTGCACTCCCGTTGGCTCTCCCATCAGGATAACCATCAGATCAATCAGATGTCCCGCCATCTCGAAGTAAATCCCGCCGTGATACACCTTGTACTCCTGCGCCAACTGTGGATGCCACGACATCGGCTTCGGGATGTGTCCGCGGTAGTAGAAAATATCGCCAAACGCACCCAATTTTGCAAGTCGCAGCATTTCGTGGATTGCGGGATTGTAACGCCACATATACGCCATCTGAACGCATAGCCCCTTGCGTTCCGAGAGTTCGTGAACCCGCTGTAACTGCTCTATATTAACGCCTGCCGGTTTTTCGAGCAACACATGTTTACCCGCTTCGAGTGCCTGCTCTGCATAGTCCAAGTTCTGATACACATGCCCTTCGACGATGACAGCTTGAACATCGCTGTCCAACACCGCTTCCACCGACGGAAAAACGGTCAGGTCAGGAAAGGATTCGGACCACTCCCCCTCTCTCCGCGCAACAACCTCTGGATCCGGGTCATAGAATCCGATGGGTTTGAACTCGTCCGGACGCTCTGTTGACTCGCGGGTGTGCATACTCGCGTGGCTGTGCCATGCCCCCAAATAAGCAAATTTTAACATCAATTGTCTCCTCTACAGCGATCAAGTTCTGATCTTTAACGCTTCACTTTTCACGCATTAGGGTTTCCCTGATCGTATATTCGCGCCAGCACAGGGTTATCCGCAGGCTCTTTCCCACCGTAGAACCACGTCAAAGGCAGCACCTTCAGCTTCTGATTGAAACCGCCCTCCTTCTGACTGCTCAGAATTAACTCAGCGCGGGTCGGGTGTTCCTCATAGACCGAATAGGTATGCGCGATGAGGACGCGGTCTGCCATCACGAATACCGACGGGTACGACCACCGTCCATGAAAATCGAAGGGGAGGATATGTTCACGCTCACGCTCTGGAGCAGGAAGTCCCGGATCAAAGTTGTATTCCGCTGGCCGGACAGGACGAATCGGTCCCGGCTCGACCCGCGTCTCCTCGTGCATCGATTCCACATTTTGGAAGAACTCCCACACGCTGCCACCATTTCGACTAATCGCAGCGGAGACGCGCGTCCGGTTATAGCCCCGTTTAATTTCGTCCTCGGTCTCCTGATTCCAGACCGCCAAGAGATGGCCGTTAGGCAGCGTCCGAATCTGTGCAGGCGCCGTGGACGAAGCGAGAGAAGTCGGCTGTGGACGCGTCCATGTCTCCCCATTGTCCGCCGACCACGCCTGAAAGATTCGTCCTAACCCATTGCGCATGAACATCAGCAGCCGTCCCGGACTCACTTCTGTGACCGTTGGTTCATTGGTATAGCTGAACGATGCGTTCCAGTCCATCAAGATGATCAGTTCCCCATCCCGATTGCGCTGCCACGTGCGCCCATCGTCGTCCGAATAACAGACATAAGAAGCGGAAAAACGAGGGTCAAAGAAGTGTGCAGCGGTGGAGGCCCACTGACCATTCACCAATTTACCAGATGCTGGCGGTTTGACGTCATCCGGTCCAGCGGACTGCCCTATCGCGATATACACCGGTAGGACAATGCGCCCAGAAGCAGTGCGAAGCAGGACATCTTGATAGGCGTAGGTGCCCACCCCCGGCGGCGTTATGCGAACCGGAGGTTCCCACGTCTCTCCGCCATCTTCAGACCGCCAGAAAACCAGATGCGCGTTCCACCTATCGTTCTCTGGAGAATCGTCCGACGGTCTTTGCATGGCTGCCAAGCCAATACCGCTGCCGGACAACCGCACGAGCGATGTTCCGCCGCCACCCACCGGATTCCCTTCTGTGTCAGAACACGAGAACGACTCTGACCATGTGATTCCGCCATCGTCAGATGTATTGAACTGCGTTCCAGCGGCGTGTAACACACGTCCATCTTCCAGTTCCGTAAAGGTAGACGAGTGGAAGTATCTCGTCTCGTGAATCGCCAATGCCTCTTCAGGGCGTGTCATCGGAACGTTGCTCATGGGTGTTCATCTCTTTCTCTTGAAGTAAACAACTAGATACTATCGGCGACGGATGTGCGGTGCCTCCATGACTGCACGCTGCGCCGGCGTCATATCCTCAATATAGTCAGGATAGGTGATTTGATGCGCTCCTGCACTGTATGCCTGAAATCCGGGACTAAATTTATAGAGCAACGCACGCCGCTGATGCTTCGCCCTCCATGGCAAAGTGCCGTGCGTCAGGGTCTCACTGAAGATAACGGCATCGCCGGCCTCTGCATTGATTTCAAGCACATGCTGCTGATATTTCTCCCATAGCTTCATACTTTGCGGACAAGGGAGGTTCGCCTTATGGCTGCCCGGAATAACCGCTAATCCACCATCTCCCGGGCCTTCGTCCGCGAGCATATATTCGACGACCGTGAGCCCGGTGTAGATACGTCCATCCTTGAAGAAATAGGCTTCCGAAAAGTTAGGACGCTCAATGCCCCCGCCGTGCAATGTGCCGCCTTCTGCCCCTGTGTCCATCGCAATCATCCCCGGTCCGTGATCGAGTCGATAGCCTTCTCCTAATATCCCGTCGAGGTAGGGCTTTATTCGCGGATGGACAAGAAAATGCCGAAACGGTTCGCACCATGGGCGTTCCCACGCTAGCATCCCACCTAAATCTATCCGGCGAGAAGTTCCTGACAACGTTTTTGAATTACCCGCTAGCGACCTGTCTATCTCTTTCGCTTGATCAAAATGGCGATCGATTGCTGCATTACAACGCTCAACCTCCTCAGCGGCGAGTACCTCCTTAATTACGAGGTAGCCTGTCAGGTCAAATAGATAGCGTTCGTCTTCGATCATCGTATGCTAACCTCCCCTTCTATTCACGGCGTTAAAGAGATTGAGCAGGATACCACCAAAGCAGCCTGCTCAACTCCACTTGAGACTTAACTGTTTGCCGCCCATTGGACGCCCTGTGCAAGCATTTTCTGCATAGCAGGTCGCTCAAAGGTGCCGGGACCGTGACCAAGCGATGTGTAGAAAACCCGCCCATCGCCATAGGATTTCACCCACGCCATCGGGTGTTGTTTCTCCGACCATTCCGCGGACGCCAGGATGCGGATATAAGGATCATAAGCGGACATATAGATTTCGTCCTCGACCTCAAAGGCCTCAACGCCCTGTGTAATCGGGTGATCTGAGTCGTCAATATTCACTGTGAACGTATCACCCGGTGGATGCCAGTTGGCGGCTCCGCCGATGAGGTCAACAGCACGTCCACCGATCCACCATGCAGTTCCGTGAATCCCGACCAATCCCTTCCCTCCACCGACAAATTGAAAGAGACCGTCTTCCTGATCAGATGTGAGGTCCGGCTCCCGCTTGGGGGCACCGTCGGCTTGCCTAACCGTACGGGTGAACCCGGTTCCGAACACACAGACATCAAACTCGTTCAGTTGAGACGACGCCAATACCCCTTTATCGTCAGTAAGCTCGACGGACATATCGCCTCGCGCGGAGAGGAAATCGTTGATAACAGCCGCACTATCTTCAAACCGATGATTTGGGCCCGATAAGACTAAAACTTTCAATGTGGATGCCTCCTCTATGCTTTATGTTTGTCGTTACGCTCCTGCGCTTATCTGTAAGACGCAGCGATACTAAACCTGTCGTCAGTATAGAGGAAAACAGCAGTCGTGTCAAGACAATTTTGGTCACCTCAATAGGGAGGAATTATTGATAACTTGCAGCGTGTGTTGTATAATACGCGAACCGTACATAAAACGTAAACGCTCATGTTAAGAATTCGTGCTTTGCACTTTCTTTTTACATGAGCCAACGTAAAAAAGGAGAGGGATATGGCACAAAAGAAAGTACTCATCACCGGCATGAGCGGACTGATTGGCGGCATCGTGCGGGAGCGTTTGGAGGGAAAATACGCTTTGAGCGCACTCAATCGTCGCCCGGTAAAAGGAATAGAATGTCATCAAGCGGATATCGCCGACCTCAATGCGATACAACCTGCCTTTGAGGGGGTGGATGTGGTTGTGCATCTTGCAGCAAACGCACAAGGCGGCGCAACGTGGGAAGATCTCTTGAGCCCTAACATCATTGGGACCTATAATGTGTTTGAAGCGTCACGACAGGCGGGTGTTAAGCGAGTAATCTACGCCAGCAGCGGCTCAACCATCAGTAATTGCGAACGGGAATTTCCCTATAACGCACTTGCAGAAGGACGTTACGATGAAGTGCCTGAAACGTGGGATATGCTAGACCATAATTCGCTGACACGACCAGACGGGCTCTACGGGTGCACCAAGGTGTTCGGTGAGGCGTTAGCCAGATATTTTACGGATACCTGTGACATCTCAATAATCAGTCTCCGTATCGGCGCAGTGACCCGCGAAAACCGTCCGACACAGTCACGTACGTTCTCCGTCTGGTGCAGCCATCGAGACATCGCACAGATGGTCGAAAAGTGCGTCGAAGCACCCGATAGTGTAAAGTTCGATATCTTCTTCGCGGTGTCGAATAACAGATGGAGTTATCGTGACTTTTCACATGCGCGTGAGGTGGTTGGTTTTGAGCCACAGGACGCAGCAGAAGATTACCGTTAACAACGTCCCGGAGGATATTTTGATGGAAAAATCCATTGCTATCACTGAAGAACAAAGCAGGCAATTCGATGAAGATGGGTATATTCTAATTGAGGATGCACTAAGTCCCACAGAGATTGAAACATTGATTGAAGCGGTAGATGAGTTAGATGCTCACTATCGAAGTGAGAAAGAGATTGGACCGGACGAACCGTTCCAGATTCGGAACGCTCTCGCTCACCATGACGAATTGCTGCGTCTCATCGACCACCCAACATTGCTGCCGCTCGTGGTAGATGTCCTCGGTGTCAATATCCAGATCCGCACATCACACCTCGATGTGCGTCCACCGTGTCCGCCCGAATACGCAAATCAGAAGTTAGGGTCAAAGGATAGTTTCTTCCCTTGGCATTCGGACGCACCGAATTTTGGGTATCCTATTACCAACGGACGGGTGCCGTTTGTGGAGGTAAAAGTTGGCTACTATTTGACGGATTTGACGCAGCATAACAGCGGCGCAATCTGTGTTGTCCGGGGCAGCCATAAGATGTCACCGGCACTGATACATCAGGATGGCTACGAGATTGATCCCGACCGGATTGTAGAGGTGAACGTCCGCCCGGGCACAGCGATGCTCTGGCGCACTGCGCTCTGGCACTGCCTCACCCCAAATCTGTCAAACCACGCCCGGAAGTGTTTGTATTACGGTTATCACTATCGTTGGATTCGACCCGCCGATTATCTCCACCAAGCCCCCGACCTGATTGCCCGCTGCACACCGATTCAGCGGCAGCTGATCGGAGAATTAGGCACAGGTAAAGGCAATTACCTAGGAGATGACGCTCACGTACATCCGGTGTCCAGACATTGGCGACCAGAGGCGGCTGATATTCCACTCCAAGCGTGGGCAGAAGCACAGCTGAACCAATAACCTATTTCTCTCCCTGAGACTGTTGACAAATGTAGACCGCATAAATATAATCTCCTATTATGGTGGATTTTAGAATTACTTTGACACTCCTAATGCACAACCAACCCCCTAAATCCCCCAACTCCCCCGATAAATCGGGATGCAAGCACCTGACAAGGGAAGCGCCCTGATAAGGGGGTTCAGGGGGACTTTGGCAACTTCTCGAAGATCGGAGTTGTTGGTAAATGTCTACTTATTTAGCTAATTCACCATAAATCTTTGAATCCGTCTTACCCAATTCAACACTTCCGATGAGGTATTATCATGCAAGTCGACCGGCAACAGCTTATGGACGAGGGCTACAATATCTTGCACAATGTGGTCCCGCCTGACCAGCTCCAACCCCTGCGCAACAGCATTGAACACATGGTCAATCGGAAAAAAGAACTGTCCGAGCAGCGGCGTACGCCCGATCAGCCGCCGGGGGGCGAATGGGCGGCAAGTGGCCAACCACGATTGGCATTCGCCGCAGATTGCGATCGTGAGTCTGCCAACGCCATTGAGTTTCTGCTCCACGAGAATACCTTGGGGGTTGCCCAGCAACTAATGGATACAGAAGATGTCGTTCCACACAATCTTGCCTGTATCTGCAGCGCGACCGCCGGGGAAACCGGACCAGCCACGTGGCACCGAGATATTGGCCCCGGAGAACCCGCCCCGCTGCGCGGCATGATTTCCAATATGCAGCACCATGGCCCCAGTTATCTACAATGGAACATCGCCCTCTACGACGACAGTGTATTTTGGATTGTTCCCGGCAGTCACCGGCGCGTTAACACCAACGAGGAAAACCAACAGTTGAGTGAGAACGCATCAGTGCCCCTGCCCGGCGGCATGCCTGTCGAACTTAACGCCGGCGACGGAGTCGTGTACACCCACCTTCTGCTACACTGGGGAAGTTACTACAGCAGCAAGATGCGGCGCACACTGCATCCCGGCTACCGTCCTTTTCGCTTCCCCTCTTTCCCCAACGTTCATTGGCGCCACTGGGAGCCTGGGTTCTATCACTATCTTTCAGATCCCGCAAGAACACAGTTTGAGACGTGGGATACACTCTTCTTCACAGAACTGGATCTGGTTGCAAAGATCTTTCATGCGATCGTAAACAAAGACGTTGACGCATTTCACGCAGGGCTAGAGCAACTTCACCCATCACCACACGGCCGGATGGTCAGCATCGTCATGCTATCAAAATTGAGTAGAGCGTTGTATCGGCTCAAACACACGGATACCTCACCCAATTCCCTGTGGGGGAATGGTCGAGACATCCTCTACCTCGGAACTCGCTTCACTCCTGAACAAACAGAGGGACTGTGGAATCGGTTTGGTGCACTTGATAAGAAGCTGAAGACTTCTGATACGGAAGACCACCCCGGTTTTCAACGGAGCATATCGCCATACGATTCTGACAACATGCCCGTGGATTTTGAGGTCGCAGATTTTATCGTTAGTTGGGATAACGCCTAATCCTTTAGCAAGTCAAACCTTAAGTCAAAGGAGACATCTCATGTCAAAGTTCCGACTCACACCAGAGCAACTCCGTTATATGGACACATTCGGCTATCTCCATCTCCCCGGTTTTCTCAATGACTGCATCGATCAGATTATTGAAGCATTTGAACAGGTCTGGGTTGACCTGAACGTAGATCACCCCGAAACGCACCGCACATACATCGTACCGTTTATCGGTCAGAGCGAATACCTCAGTTCGCTTCTCGACGATGACCGAATTGATGGCATCTTCGCCAGCCTGCTCGGAGAAGATTACACCTATCTGGGGAGTGACGGCAATTTCTACAGTGGGGATACTGGTTGGCATTCTGATGGCGGTTGGCCCCGTCCCATCCGTTTCTATAAGATGGCGTTTTATCTTGACCCATTGACCGCTAATACCGGGGCAGTGCGTTTTATCCCCGGTAGCCACAGATATGGGGAGCTATACGCCGAAACGGTACAACAGAACATCTCTAGCTTGGAAGAGACTTACGCGCTTGATGGCCCTTCAGTACCCGCGGTTGCACTCGAATCGCAGCCAGGGGACCTTGTTGTGTTTAATCAAGGTTTGAAGCATAGCTCTTGGGGCGGCGGGACCCAAAGGCGTATGTTCACAATTAACTGTGGCTATCGATACAAAGAAGATGAGATAGACTTACTGCACAAGGAGCTTGATCTTGTGTCGGGTTTTGGGAAGGGAAAGGTCTATGGGGATAAAATGGTAGAAACGGCGGGACCGGAGCGAATGGTGCATCTTGAGCAGGCGTTGGCACTCGCTCCGAATGGTGTCTGGACCGCTTCGGAAACGAAAGGGTAGAAAGATTGGCAGCGCGTGCACAAGCAAAGTCCCTAGAAAATCCCACCTTGTGTAATATAACCTATATCCTGCATGGCAACAACAGATTCGCTCCGCTCAAAAATAGAGCAGCAGCCGGTTGAAGGTGTTACCGTCAAATCCCTTTTCATCGCCTGCGTTCTCATCCCAATCAACTGTTATTGGGTCATCGAAATGGAGGTAATTCGGTATTCCGGTCATCCGGTCACTATCTCCCTGTTTTTTAACGTTGTTTTCACCCTTTTTGTGATTGTCGGTGTCAATCAGTTTGTCAAGTGGTTTTCACCTCGTTCTGCATTGAATCAGGGAGAGCTGATTATCATCTACCTGATGCTCTCTATTGCGTCCGGCATCACGGGGCACGATATGCTCGAAATCCTCGTGCCGATGTTGGGGCACGCCTTTCGTTTTGCGACACCGGAGAACGAATGGCGCGAACTATTCTTGCCATACCTCCCGGAGTGGCTGACGGTCAGCAATAGCAAGGTTGCACGGGGATATTACGAAGGAGAGGTGAACCTCTATACCCCTGAGCAGTTGATTGGTTGGGCATCTCCTGTCCTCTGGTGGACAACGTTTATCTTTGTACTTGTCTTCGGGATGTTCTGCGTCAACGTCATTGTCCGTAAGCGGTGGATTGAGCATGAGAAACTTAGCTACCCGATTATCCAACTCCCACTCCAGATGACGGAAACGCAACGGCAAGCGTTCTTTCGGAACCGGGTGATGTGGATGGGATTTGCTATTGCAGGAGCGTTGGCACTGCTGAACGGGGTGCACGTCATCTTTCCCGTCATCCCTGAACTTCGGACACGGATTCAGAGCTTCCAGCTTTTCACTGATAGCCCGTGGAACGCCATGGGACGCATCCCACTCTCATTCTACCCATTTGCTATTGGACTCGGATTTTTCATCCCACTTGACCTATCGTTTTCGTGCTGGTTTTTCTTCTGGTTCTGGCGGCTGATGCGTGTTGCTGGTGCCGCAATGGGCTTGCAAAGTCTGCCGAACTTTCCCTACATGAGAGAACAAGCATCGGGTGGCTACATCGCACTTGCTGTCATTGCACTTTGGGCAAGCCGAAGGCATTTGATAGCGGTCATCAGAAAAGCGTTCCGGGGAGCGGAGAATCTCGACGACTTGAATGAGCCGATGAGGTATCGCACAGCGGTGTTGGGACTAATCGGTGTGATGGTGTTCCTTGTCTGTTTCTGTTATCGCGGGGGCGCAACGGTGCCTATCACTGTCAGTTTCTTTGTCATCTATTATGCTATCTCCATTGCTATCACCCGCATGCGAGCAGAGTTGGGAACGCCTGTCCATGACCTGCACTATTCCGGTCCCGACGAGATTCTCACACGAACCGTCGGCACACGAACGCTGGGACGCGGGAACTTGGTTATGTTTTCGATGTTCTGGTTCATTAACCGTGCTTATCGCAGCCACCCGATGCCGCATCAGCTCGAGGGGCTCAAGATGGCGGAGCGGACTCGGATGAATCTGCGGCATTTTATACTTGCGCTGATGCTCGCTGCTCTCCTCGGCTCACTCGCCGGCTTTTGGGCACTGATTGACCGTGGATACCAACTAGGTATGGAAGCTCGTGCCTATAGCCCCTCGTTGAGTGCGTTCGGCATCGAGCCGTATCGACGGCTAGACCGTTGGCTAAGTACACCGACAGACACATTAGTTGCCGAAAGTGGTTTCATGGCCTGCGGTTTTATCATTGCTAGCTTCCTAATGCTCTTTCGCATGCGATTTGTGTGGTGGCCCTTCCATCCCGCGGGTTTTGCAATTTCGACAAGTTGGGGAATGCGGGTGACATGGAGTTGCCTTTTTGTCAGTTGGCTCATCAAGTGGCTGCTGTTACGACACGGCGGCATCGGGCTGCATCGTCGCGTTGCCCCTTTTTTTTTGGGACTTATCCTCGGTGAATTCACAGTGGGTAGCCTCTGGACACTTGTCGGCATTCTAGCAGGGATGTCGACTTATGGTTTTTGGGTATGAAGCAATAGCAACAGATGGGTGTCGGAGATTAGAACAGTCTATTAGACTTTTCACCTTCGGAAAACTGGCTGCAATTACATGAACAGTTATTGTCGGTTCTATCTATAGCATGATATTATAGAAACTTGATATGGAGAACCGCGAGTCAGGACTCAAAGCGATATACTTACTACCATCAACTTGGCTTATCCTAATTATCAGAAAGGGATCTACAATGGCAAAATACAAAGCCTTGATTGCAGGACGATACAGTCCAGAGGTTGAAGCGATAAGTAAAGAGGCGCCACCTGAAGTAGAGATGTGCTTTTTGCCACAGGGCGAGGCTCTTGGCGATCACGTTGCCGATGTTGACATCATCTACGGACATATCGGTGAAGCAGATCTCGCCAAAGCCAAGTCCTTGCGTTGGGTGCAGGTCGTTTCTGCGGGTGTCGAGGGGATGATGTATCCTGCGTTCAAAGATAGCGATATTATACTGACCAATTGCCGACGGATGCACGGTTCACAGATTGCAGAACACGCATTTGCTCTGCTGCTTTCGCTTACCCGCCGCATCGTAACACAGCACGAATTTATGAAGGACAAGCGGTGGGAAAAAGTCCCCTGCATCGAATTGGCGGGAATGACGATGGGTATTTTGGGGCTTGGTGGCATTGGTCGCGCCATTGCTACACGCGCGAAAGCCTTCGAGTTTGATGTGATTGCGGTTGATCCAGAGCCAATGGAGAAGCCAGAGAGTGTTACCGAACTTGGAAAACTAGATTGGCTGCTGGAGTTTATGGCAAAATCCAACGTGGTCGTAGTCTGCTGTCCAATCACGCCGGAGACGCATAAACTCCTGTCGCACGAGCAATTTAACGCGATGCAGGATGGGAGCCACTTGGTCAATATCAGCCGCGGCAAAGTAGTTGACGAGGACGCTTTGGTCGATGCACTCCGTAGTGGTAAGCTCGCTGGTGCGGGATTGGATGTCACCTATACGGAGCCATGCCCGCCAGAAAGTCCCTTATGGACAGAACCAAATGTTATCTTGACCGCACATAGCGCAGGATCATCTCAACATATTGCAGCGCGTACGATGCGTCTATTCGTCGATAACCTGCACCGCTATGTCAGAGAGGAGCCATTAATCAACGTAGCGGATAAGGAAAAAGGGTATTAAACAGACTGTTTACCGTGTGGAAATGGTGCCCCGAACATACGAGGCATCATCAGAGGCGAGGAATGTTAGTACACGCGCAACGCCTTCCGGCTCACCTAACGATCTGCGGGCATTGTCCACTGCTTCTTCCGGGGAGTGTCCTGCTCGTTCAGCGGATTCTGCAATCTGTCGGAGTTTCAGCGGGGTGGCGATACTGCCGGGACAGATTGTGTGGACACGGATATTGAGCGGTGCAAGTTGTGGTGTAATGGTCAGCACCAGTCCGTTGACACCGCCCTTGCTTGAACCGTAAGCCACCGATGAGCTGCCGCCGCGCACACCGGCACCGGAAGCGATGCATAGAATCACGCCGCCGCCACTTCGTTGCATGATTGGCACAGCGTGTTTAACCGATAGAAAGGTGCCCCTGAGGTTTGTGTCAATAACTGACTCAAACACCGCCAGCTCAAATTCATCTACCCGAACGCTAGGACCGCTCAAGATACCTGCGGAGGTTAGCAGTACATCAAGCTGACCGAAGGCTTCATCTGTCGTTTGTATTAGATTGGCCACCTCGGATGCTGAATTGACATCGGTTCGGACAAATTGGGCGACACCGCCTTCAGATTGAATGGTCGCCACAGTTTGTTCGCCGCCTTCGACGTTTATATCACCGACGACAACCTTCGCCCCCGCACGCGCATAGAGAATCGCCGATGCTGCCCCGATTCCCGTTGCGCCTCCGGTAATTACAGCGACTTTATTTGTTAACTCCATATCTTTCTCCTGATTTAGGAAGGTTTAGGAAATAGCTTGTTTGAAATTGTAGCACGGCGAACATCTGCTGTCAATTTGTAAGTTTGCTTCAGAGATTTGCTTGTCCGGCGGTTCGGGAGCTGATAAAATTCATATCTATCAACACGGCTTGTAAGCAGAATAGTAACAGTCGCATATCAATCAGATTTGGAGGAGCAATGCAGATACCTTATAAAGATATATTACCGCAAATTCACCCGTCCGCCTTCATCGCACCGGGTGCGATGATTATTGGTGCTGTTACCGTTGGTGAAGAATCGAGTATTTGGTTTAATTGTGTCCTGCGCGGCGATTTGGAATACATTGAGGTTGGGGACCGCACGAACATCCAAGATGGCACAGTTGTGCATCTCGATCCGGGCTTTCCCTGTGTGATTGGAAACGATGTCACAATCGGCCACGGAGCAATCGTTCATGGGTGCACCGTTGGCGATGGTGCAATGATTTCGATGGGAGCTACAATCCTGACAGGCGCTAAGATTGGAGAACGAGCAATTATCGCTGCAGGTGCAGTTGTGCGAGAAGGACAGGAGATTCCACCAGAGACATTGGCAATGGGGCTTCCGGCGCAGGTTAAACGAGACGTAACTCCAGCGGATTTAGAGCGTGTCCAACTTGGAAGGGAAGGCTACGTTGCACGGGGACAGTTAATGCGGAAATCATTGAGTGAGTAGCCGGAACGGTAAAAGCTAAGGTGTATTGACGAAGGCAGGAGCAGTTTTCATACTGTGCTTAGCACGCGCCACACTTCTTACAAACGGTAGTATCGCACGGACTTGTCATGAACCGTTTTTCGTGCTTATTGTGTTCGAGACGCAGGAACTCCGGCTTGACATTTAGGTCAAGGTGATCCCACGGATTGAACTCGCCGATAGACCGCGGACGCAGCGCATAAAAATCGGGATCCAAACGATGTTTGCGGAAAGCGGGTTTCCACGACATCCCGCTGGCGAGGTCTACGATAACTCTACTCAATCGTCGGTCTCCTCTGGCAAAGACCGCTTCTTGATACGCAAGTCGAGCACTGGCTGAGGAGACTTTCATCCCACCGATACGCCCCATCTCTTTTTTCAGAAAATTAAGTTTGCGAGAGATTGTCTTCGGATCTTCCATAGCTACCCACTGGAAGGGAGTGTGAGGTTTGGGAACCATCGGCGAAATGGTGAAGCTGATTTGTGCCATCCGTCCAGATTTTTTTGCATAAGGCAGAATAATAGAGCGCATCTCCTTCGCCATGTCAACAATAGCTTCAACGTCAGCGGAGGTTTCGTAGGGAACACCAATCAGGAAGTACAGGCGAAGGTTCAGGATATCCCGTTTAACAGCTTCTTCGAGGACATGGTACAGACGCTGCCGCGGAATCGCTTTGTTGACAACCTTTTGCAGATTTTCGGTAGCGACTTCCGGCGCAATCGTAATCGTGCCTTGTTCGCTGTCAGCAAGCGCGTCAAGCAAGGGGGTACGAACCGTTTCTGCCCGGAGGGAAGCGCACGAAATCCGGAAGCCTCTCTCCACCAATCCTGTAGCAATCTCATCAATATCCGGGTGGTCCGAAATTGAGGCACCCACCAAACCGATTCGATCTGTGATGCCACGGGCTCGTTCGGCGAGGTGGAGCGTACTTTCCACCGACCGATGCCTCGGCCACCGCCGAGCATAGTCAGCCACACAAAAACGGCATTGACGACCACAACCGCGCACAATTTCAATCAGATGCGCGTTAGAAAACTCCGTGTTTGGAGTAAAGATTTTCGTGCAAGTTTCGGCATCATCAAGATTCGGTATCGCAGCAGAATGGATGCGCGCCGGTGCGGGTGATTTTGCGCGCATCTCTTTGATGCCACCCTCGTCACTATAATCGACCTCATAAAACCGTGGGACGTATAGACCGGGCACTGTTGCAAGCTCACACAGCAGATCCATTTTAGATGCACCTGACGCCTTCCACTCCCCAAAGATATCCATCAGATTATGGATGGTTATCTCGGCTTCACCGACGACGAAAACATCAATGAAATCGGCAATAGGTTCGGGATTGTAGGAGATATTGATACCGCCAGCAATAACGAGTGGATCGGTATCTTCTCTATCAACAGCCAGCGGTTCAAGCCGTGCCATCTGAAGCGTGGTCGGAATATTGATATAATCCGATTCAAATGAGACGGAAAACCCGAGCAAATCAAACTGATTGAGTGGGGTTTGTGTTTCAAAGGAAAATAACGTGGTCCGGCGGTCATCGAGTTGACGCACCATCTGCGGTTCAGGAAGAAATACACGTTCGCAGGAGGTGTCCTCACGTTGATTGAGGAGCGAGTAGATTACTTGAAGTCCGAGGCTCGACATACCGAGAGTATAGGCACCCGGATAGATTAGCGCAAACCGGTTGTCTTTTCTAAAATTGAAGGCTGGGCGGTGCTCTGCCTTGAGCAGTTCCTGGTATGTTTGACGTAAAACTCGTTGCATAGGAATTTTGGTGGAGACCGAACTATTTTCTGTTTTTCTGATTGCGAACTCGCCAAAACGCCGGGATATCCCAGAGGTCATCATCATCCCGTGCAACTTCAGGTTTAACTACCTCCCCTGAAGATTGATTCGACCTCACACCTGAGCCCGTCCCAGATGAACCTTGATCCTGTCGTTTGGGAGTGCGGGTGGTTTGTGTCGAATTTCCCGAAGGACGTACATTCCGCGTGTCAATGCCAGGGAAATTACGTCCCAAAAATTCTTCCAGATTCACAATGTCACCCTGACCTGCGGTCTGCCTTCTGGTCCGAGATTGTGGATCAAATCCTGTTGCGATTACAGTCACGCGCAGTTCATCTTCCAAGCTGTCGTCATAAGCAAGCCCAAAAATGACCTGCTCCGTATCTGAGGCCTCTCTAATCACCTCCATGGCATCTTCCAACTCGTGCATCGCCATGTCGCTTGGTCCCGTGATATTCACGATAATTCCTGTTGCGCCTTCAATGGAGTTTTCTTCCAATAGCGGTGAGAGAATAGCACGTTTTGCTGCCCCTTCGGCACGATTATCACCGGTTCCTAAACCAATTCCCATCAACGCACCGCCCGCGTTAGACATAATCGTCTTGACATCAGCAAAGTCAAGATTAATTTCCCCAGGCACCATGATCAGGTCGGAAATGCTCTGGACAGCGTGTAGTAAGATTTCGTCTCCCATCCGGAACCCCATTTTTATCGGCAGATTCCGATCCGCTGCCTCCATAAGACGTTGGTTCGGAATAACGATAACGGAATCCGTATTCTCACGCATCTCATTCACGCCTGCTTCTGCCTGGGTAGCGCGCTGTCTTCCTTCAAAGGTAAAAGGACGGGTAACGACCCCAATTGTCAACGCCTCGGTTTCCTTAGCAAGACCCGCAATAATAGGAGCCGCACCTGTGCCGGTCCCGCCGCCCATTCCCGCCGTAACAAACACCATGTCTGCATCTTCGACAATACTTCGGAGGTTCTCTTTGCTCTCTTCAGCCGCCTTACGTCCCGCCTCCGGGTTTGCCCCGGCACCAAGCCCGTTTGTCGTATTTTCGCCAATTTGTACTCGGGTTGCATTATGACACACTCTTAGCGCCTGCACATCGGTATTGACCACGTAGAATTCCACACCCGCCAGTTCAGCCTCAATCATGCGCCTGACAGCGTTGCTGCCACCGCCACCAACGCCAATGACTTTAATACGAGCGACATTTGAAAATTCATCCTGTTCAACAAATTCAATTACATTATCATTCATGATTTTCAGCTACGCCCCCGCTGATGGGGTAGCCTAATCCCTCCATTGTCTTACGCACACCGAATGTCAAGACATTAATACAAAGGACCTAAACGTCGACCAGCTCTAAACTCCGCCCTGCACACCAAAAAGTCTGAATGTGATGTGTGAGAATTAATCTCTCTTGCACTTGTGAGAATTTGGCTCTCATATAGCGAGAGACCGTTGGGTTGATTCGAGACTCACACCGACGTGTACTCTTTTAAAATTAGAAGCTCCTTCCCCACTTAATAAAGGACAACCTCAATTCCATCGGAACGGAATTTTCGATTAAGTCGGAATCGGCAGGAGCTTGGCACTTTTGGCCTCATCTAGGGGACCGATGCTTCTAAATTTTTATTTTTTAGGGAAATCCACGAAACATCTGGATCCATACACTATTTTTGGACTATAGAAAACTGTTAAATTAAAGTTAATACTCTTGGCAGATACTACAAAATCTCAACCGGAGATTGTCGTTACAGCCAATCCTGAAACCAATGCTTCATCCGTTTAAAAATCTGATCGAATAGGTTTGTCCCCTTAATAAATGTCCTTTTGGGGGCACGATGATGTTCCATCGCGCCGGCAAGAACGAGCCCAACACCTGTTGCATAAATTGGACTGTGTATTTTCTCGGTTAATCCTTTCAGTGGACAGGGATAGCCGACCCGCACTGGACATGGGAAAGCGTGTTCGGCTGATTCAAGCAGTCCATCAAGAAGCGCAGTGCCACCGGTAAGTACGACCCCAGCCGGAATATTCAGGTTACAGTTGTAAATTTCCTGACCGATTAGACTTAAAAACTCGTCAATACGACATTGAATGATTTCTGCCAAATCTCGCCGAGTAATGAAACGTGGTTTGCGTGGCCCACCAACCGTGGAAATTGGAATGGCATCATTCTGATCTACAAAGTCAACCGACGCACACCCGTAGCGCAATTTAATCTTGTCGGCATCTTGCGGGGTCATCTTCAACAGTTGCGCGATATCATTGGTGATATGGTGACCGCCAAGCGAAAGCACTGCAGAATGATGGAGCGTACCATTCTTGTAAACCACGACATCTATCGTTCCGCCTCCCAAATCGGCAAGAACAACGCCCGCCGTCTTCTCCTCAGTTGTTAAGACTGCCTCGGCGGAAGCAATAGGCTCCAAAATAATGTCTTCAACAGAAATTCCTGCATTGTAGATACTCTTGACAAGATTTTGGGCCGATGCAACAGCACCGGTGATAATATGCACATAAGCTTCAAGACGCACTCCAGACATACCTACAGGATCTTTAATGTCCCCTTGCTCGTCAACAATAAAGCCTTGTGGAATCACGTGCAGTATCTCCCGTTCAACAGGAATCTTCATTGCCTGAGCAGCGTTAATTGCGCGTTCCACATCGGATTGGGTAATCTCGTGTCCTTCTCCTGAAACGGCAACAAGGCCGTGAGAAGTTTGTCCGGTGATATGTCCTCCCGCGATGCCTGCATATACGGATCCAATCTGTACACCCGCCATGAGCTCAGCGGTTTCAACAACCTGACGAATCGCTGTTGTCGTCAGGTCAATATCAACGACAACTCCCTTCCGTAATCCTTCAGAAGGAGCAGTGCCAACACCTATGATTTCAATCTTTTCCAGATCCCCCTGCCAAGTATTTCCGATAATTGCAGCAATTTTGCTGGTACCGATATCCAGACCAACAATAATTTCATCTGCTGCCATCTTATTGCCCTCCCCAATATATAGCGTCCTCGAACCTAGCGTCCAAATAGCCATTCAGAGGATTTGAAATATGTTTTCCTTCATTGATAAGCATCGCTTGATGTCTTATGAGTAAATTAATATGATAAATGCCAGTTTTAATCAAGTCCGATGAAATCCATGCTATAGGAATATTACTAAATTCGAGAACAATTTTATCTGGTTGATTCGCATCAATTGTTTGTAGCGTGGAAACAATTTCCGGTGCCAAACTCAGCGCTAAATTTAGCACTTCCAAGGCAAGTTGAACAGTATCAGAACCGATTCGATCTCCCACGTCGGGAACTTGCTGTCCAGCACTGACAATCTCAACCATTGAACTGGAAGCTGGCAGTGCCGGTAAATGTTCCAGAACATATCCTTCAAAATCGACTAATACAAAGGGAATGTGACTATCCTCAGGATATTTTAGTAATGCGACCGGTTCTCTTTCAGTTATCTCAAGCGTTAATGAACGTTTCAAGATGTTTTTTGAGATGTGTGCTTGTTTAATGTAACTAAGTTTTTGCTTCAGCCGTTTTTCAATTGCAGGCACTGAAATGGTATGCACATCACTTTGTCGAAATCTTAAATCTAGAGCGGCAATCACCTCTTTTTGTGTATAATGTTCATTACCGGAAACAGAAATCCGCTTCACACGAAACAGTCCGACCCGTGCTGTCAAATAATGAATAAAAAGTAGTCCAATGATACATGTTATGCCAATAATTAAATACCGCCCAACATAGCCAGAAGAATCGTCGGGTACTGGAAGTAGCCGGTTTTTAAACCGATTAGAAAATTGAAGTGATGAAAATTGCACGACATATAGACCCAGTGGATGCGTATGTTATGTGTGCCCCCTCATGGCCGATGCAAATCTGTTCTGGAGCCACTAAAAAATAATCGTTGCAACATTTCGATCGGGCTGCCTTCTAGGATAGACTATGATTCCGGCGTCAGGATTTATCGTCGTGTTTTATATCTCGTCCCGAGGGTCAACTGGACTAAGTATTTCCGGTGTCGATACTTGAATCCATATTTAAGCAGATCCGCCTCTTCATTTTTGCTCAGATTCCAAGCGTTCTGTCACCTCAGAAATAGTTGCTTCAGTCAGATCTTCTTCGTCTTGATGCTCCTCGTAAAATTCAAGGACGCAAAGCCGTATGACCTGACTGATAGACATACGCTTGAGCTCGGCATAGTGCCTCACAAAATCGTGTAAGTCCTTATCTAACCGAAATTGTACAACTTGTTTTGCCATGATGTAATTGATTATACGACAAACAATTGCAAATATCAACTAAAAATTTGACGAATTTTGCCCTAAATCGCTGTTCTGACACGTTTTTTTGTATATTTTTCAAAAAAAACACACAATATCTCGTAGTATACTTATCTAAAAGACATTTTCACGATTATCAATCTACTTTTTGATGCAACTGGCGCGACGGATAATCGAGCCGAAAACATACGTTACACACTCAGAGCGGATTGACGTACGATGTTCTAAAAATCTGAATCAGGGGGCAAATTTGTTCACTCTTGGTTTGGGGTTCCACCCGTTTCACCAAGCCTTTTCAATAGTTCACGGCCAACTTGCCAGATGTCGCCTGCCCCAACTGTGATAACGATGTCATTCGGACGGACCATTTTTGCCAAAGTGTCCGTAATTTCGTTTGTGTCGGGAACATAGATTACATGTCGATGTCCGTAGGCTTGAATGGCATTAGCTAGTTTTTCTGCAGTTACCCCCTCGACCGGCGCCTCCCCTGCACCATAGATTGAGGTCACGATGAGCACATCTGTTTGATAGAACGACCTCGAAAACTCTTCAGCCAGATGCTTCACCCGCTGGTAACGGTGTGGCTGAAAAACCGCGACGATACGTCGATTATAGCTGTCGCGCGCCGCGCTAAATGTCGCTTTTAGTTTTGCCGGATTGTGTGCGTAATCATCAACCACAATGATATCATTGACCTTGCCAATAATTTCAAAACGACGATGTACCCCACGAAAAGACTCCAAAGCCTCTCGAATTGTATCGAAGGGCACCCCTAGCTCCAACCCAACAGCCACTGCCGCCAATGAGTTTAAGATATTATGCTTACCCGGCATCTTCAGGTGGACCTGTCCAAGGACTTCGCCATGCAATTGGATACGGTAATGAGAAGTTGGCCCTTCAACACTCAACCTCTCGGCTATTAGGTCCGCACGAGTTTCAATTCCATAAGTGATGTAGCGTTTTTCGATTCGGGGAATAAGCTGCTGAATATTTTCCTGATCGAGGCACAGCACAGCGGTGCCGTAAAACGGCACCTTGTTGATGAATTCCAGGAACGTCTCACCAATCTCTTCAACGCTGTTATAGTAGTCCAAGTGATCCGCATCGACCGATGTCACCACCGCGATTGTTGGGAAAAATTTTTCGATAGAACCGTAAGCTTCGTCCGCCTCAACAACCATCACGTCTCCTTGCCCAATCCGGGCATGGCTACCTAAACTGACCAGTTTCCCTCCGACAACAACAGTTGGGTCCAGCTTATCCAGTACCGCCGCTGTCATAGCGGTTGTAGTGGTTTTCCCGTGCGTCCCACTTATCGCAATGCTATACTTCATCCGCATAATCTCAGCAAGCATCTCTGCTCCACGAATAACAGGAATCTTGCGTTCTTGCGCTGCAACCACTTCGGGATTTTGCAACGGAACCGCGGGAGACATTACAACAACATCGGCGTCGGCAATCTGCTCGGCGGCATGACCATAGTAAATCCGCGCCCCCAATGCCGCTAAGTGTTCCGTAACTTCTGTTTCGCGCAAATCGGATCCAGACACCTGAAAATTTTGGTTCAACAAAATCTCAGCAATTCCACTGAGTCCGGCACCACCAATACCGATGATGTGAATGTGACTAGTTTTTCCAAACATAGATATAAACTTTCTAACTTTAAGGATTACATTTTATAAAAGAAAAGATTGATTGGGCAATTTCTTTGCTGGCATGCGGATTGCCCAGCCGACGACTTCGATGCTTCATCTGTTGGTGTTTATCGGGATTATTGATGATTTTGACCACTTCTTCAGCAAGCGTGCCGCCCGTCAACGTGGACTGATCTAGCACAACACCGCCACCCGCATCTGCAATCGCTTGAGCATTCAACCTTTGATGATCTCCGGTAGCGGTCGGCAAAGGGATAAAAAGCGCAGGAATACCACACGTCGTGATTTCAGCTATTGTCATACCACCGGCTCGGCATACCATCAGATCTGCAATACTGTAAATCGTTTCGATAGGATCAAAGTACGGCTGCACTAGATGTCGAAGTGATGAAGCCTGATAACGCACCTTAACTGCATTGTAATCGGCTTTTCCCGTCTGATGAACAAACTGAAGTTGCTCGTGAAACATCTCTAAATGATCTAGGGCGTCCGTGACACTTCGGTTAATTGCCTGCGCGCCTTGGCTCCCACCCATTACAAATACAGTTCTTCGCCCCGGGTCCAGTCCGAGTGAATCGTAAGTTTCACGATTTCGTTCGACATCTGCGATTGTTCGACGGATTGGGTTGCCCATCACTACCGTTTTTTGAGTCGGTAGGTGTTTACCCGCCGTTTCAAACGCAAGATAAACCATTTCTGCCCAGCGCGCCAACACGCGATTTGTCAGTCCCGGTGCGGCATTTTGCTCCTGTATCACAGTGGGAATACCGAGGAGTACAGCTGCGAAAAGTACAGGTCCGCAGACATATCCTCCCGTCCCGACCACAACCCTAGGTTTCAAGTCCTTCAGCAGCCACAACGATTTTGCGAAGCCGGAACAGACCCTGTGAATAACTGGAAGCCATCGCCATGTTAATTTGCGCGGAAAGCCAGCAACGGAAATAGGTAGAAAGCGAAATCCATGCTGCGGAACAAGCGTTGATTCGAGACGATCTGCTCCACCAATGAAAACAACTTCAGCCTCCGCGTTGAGCTGCATCAGCGCTTTGGCAATCCCGATAGCTGGATAGATGTGACCCCCAGTGCCACCACCAGAAATCACTATTCGCGGCATCAATCTAGACCTCTTTTATGATATACACCCACGACGCTAGAACCCTCCCATAAAGTATGATGATCTGTCAGATAGACACTTCACTTTGTTACAGTTTTAATCGAATCGGTGGGACCTCTGCAATATTTCGATTTATCCGGATTCTCTCTAGCGGCGCACGTCCCGCGACTGTTTCGCTCATATCACGCGAGATATTCAATAACACCCCCACGCTGAACAGACTGACCAAGAGCGATGAACCACCATAGCTGATAAAAGGCAGCGTAATTCCTTTCGTGGGCAACATACCGGTTACTACCCCCATATTAACAATCGTTTGCAATCCAATAAGCGTGGAAATTCCGATGGCAATCAAACAGCCAAAGGGCTCCGTGGTATGTCGAGCAATATAGATTCCCCTCCAGATGAGTAGCATAAATAGGGCAATAATGCCAATAGTACCGAGAAAACCGAGTTCTTCTCCAAGAATCGCAAAAATGAAATCGGTATGCGGATACGGGAGATGAAAGAGTTTAAAGACACTGTTACCAATACCGGCACCGAATAATCCGCCGAGCGCGAGCGCATTTATGGACCGATTAATCTGATAGTGTCCTTCATAAGGGAACTTCAGCGAACTCAGGAAGCCTTGGATTCGCTGCATTTTATAGGCGTCGTCTTGAATTGATGAATACACGAAAAAACAGGCAATTCCAACAACAAGCACAATCTGTGAGGGGCGCGCCCCACCTACAAATAGTAATACAAAGACGGACAGACTTAATAGGACAGCTGATCCAAAATCAGGCTGTTTGTATAGCAGAACAAACGTAATCGACAAGATAAGAATGGTCGGAAGCACGCCGCGGGTAAAGCTACGAATCTGGTTAGGTTTGCTAACAAGGAAATGAGACACGTAAATTATCAACCCAAGCTTTGTCAATTCAACAGGTTGAAATTGGAGACCAGCGATCCGAACCCATCTATGAAACTGGATACCACCCGCTGAACGAACCTCATGTCCAATTGGAGAGAATACCAGCAGCAATCCACCTAATGATACCGCTAAAATTAGCTTAGCGTACCTATGATAGTATTGATATGGGAAGTATGACGCTGCAAACATGCTGACCAATCCAATCGCGCACGCGATCAGTTGCATCCTTAAGTAGTGATAACTGTTTTCGTTATACAGCTTATAGGCCAGCATGTTGCTTGAGCTGTAAACCATCACGATTCCAATTGCGACAAGACATAGTGTGATGAACAGCAGGATATGGTCTATTCCGCCTTTAATCGGAGAATTGGTCCAGACAGATATCGGATTTTGAGATTGGTTCTGCCGCTTCAAGTTGGTTAACAGCCTCCCGAAACGCTTGCCCACGCGCCTTATAATCTGTAAACATATCAAAACTAGCATTCGCCGGCGATAGAAGCACTACATCGCCCGGCGCGGCTTGTGAGTACGCGAGCTTGACAGCCTCTTGCATCGTCCCTGCATCCCGTAGAACGACATGGGCTGCAAGGGCGTTTCGTATTATTCCCGTATGCGATCCCAATAAGATTAATCCTTTGACCCTAGATTGGATACATTCAATCAGCGGCTGATAATTGTTCCCCTTATCATAGCCTCCCATGATTAGCAGGATCGGACCTGACAACGATTCAAGCGCTGCCTTGACCGCTGCGACATTGGTAGCTTTGGAATCGTTGATGAACTGGATCCCATTGATTGTTTTGACCGGCTCAAAAGCGTGCTCAAGGGCAGCATGTTCGGCAGGGGAAAAGTCACGGATCGCCGAACGCATCATACTAGATGGAATATTAAAAATCTGTGCAACGGTTATTGCAGCGAGGACATTTTGGCTGTTATGCCTTCCGGGCAAGGGGATGTCGCCAACATCGCAGATCTGATGAGATTCGCCTCCCCGTTTTACAAAAATCTGGTTATGCTCCACATAGACATCCACTTTAACATCGGCGGTATCTGCAAAATAAACCGGCTTTGCCGGGGTTTCATCGGCGAAAGCACTAACGTTTTCATCCAACGCATTTAGCACAATCCAGTCAGCGGCTGTTTGATTCGCGCAAATCTTCAGTTTTGCTGCGCGGTAAGCTTCCATTGTCCTGTGACGATCTAGATGATCGCGTGACAGATTTAGCACAACACTGACTACTGGTCTGAACTTAGTCGTCGTTTCAAGTTGAAAGCTGCTGGCTTCGACGACAACGAGATCTTCAACCGTTAAACGCCGGATCTCACTCGACAACGGGACCCCAATGTTCCCAGCGGTACAAACTCTGCGAAAATGTCCACGCTTGAGAAGTTCAGCTGTTAAAATTGTGGTCGTTGACTTGCCTTTTGTTCCCGTAATCGCAATTATTGGTGCTTCACAGACGCTTGCAGCTACCTCTAGTTCGCCGATAATCGGGAGATTTGCTGCACGGGCTTCTTGGAGTATTGGGATGTCTAGTGGCACCCCTGGCGAAAGAACAACCAGATCTGTCTTTTCAATGCAGCGTCGATTATGACCACCGAGAACGAAATCGATTTCTCGATCCTTGAGGGCATCAATGTCCTCTTGTAGCTCGTCACCGGATTTCGGGTCTGTCACAAGCACTTTTGCGCCGAGATCATCTAGTAATTGGGCAACGGCAACACCGCTGCGATGGAGTCCGAAGACAGTGATCTGTTTATCTGCAAATGTCATATAGTATTTACCCCACACGTGAGCTAATTTTTTTGACCCACGCTGCCACGACTGCATCTACCATCGCTTGTCCATGTTCAGCATTGGCGGTCCAGCTATTCTTCTCCTCATTTTGGCGACAATACCAAGGTGCCGTATCATCCAAACGATCTTGTTCTACTAATTCAGGACGGGTGGCTAGTAGAAAAGACGTCTCGTTATAACCAGCATGGTCACCACCAGCCGGCGGCGATGCGTCGGGGAGAATCATTGGTTGGACTTCGACGTGACCGGATAGTGGGCCCGCCTCGTTCTTCAACGATTCCACCCCCCACCAACCCCGCGGATAACCGCACTCTAAAATACTCTCGAATGCAAGTTCTGCTGCTGCCTTTTTGAAAGCGAGCGCGAGTGGTGCCTCCATACCTTGGTGCATGATGATTACATAAATAGTCTTAAAGCCCATCTCACGAAAATTTTTTAGAATCGCTTTGACATGTGCCCCAAATGCCGCGTAATCCGGATCAATGGTGCCTTCGGCGGGACCGCCGAGTGCATACCCAGTGGGACCGTAATCGAAGGATGGGGCAATGACGACCTTTACCTCTTCAGCGATTCGGGCACAAATCTCTTCAACGATGATTGTGTCGTGACCAATCGCCATATGGGGACCGTGAGTTTCAATGCAACCCGCTGGCACTAGTAGGGCATAATCGTGTTCCACAGCTTCCTTTAATTGATAGGGACGTATATATTTTAAGTACATGGTATCTCCGCTTTTCAAATCCGACAGTTTCACCAACTTCAATTTTCAACTTAATTTCTATTAATCAGAAAAACAGCTAGATCGTTTACATATTAGCACGATTTAGGGGGCAGATCAACAGACTTTTCTTGCTTGAATTCCTAATTGGTGTTAAGCTAGAGTGGGAATTGATACTGTGTAGAACGCCATGCGAACAGCAATTTCATATAGGAGGCAAGGATAATGAAAAAACGACCGGATCTGCGGAGCGAGTCCAGTCCTGATGAGTTGGAAATTATTCAACTGACAACGGAAGATGTACCCAGCTCGCACATTTATATGGAGGCACAAATCTTTTCGCCGGATTCAAAGCGATTTATCCTGCACCGTTCCGCACATCCACACGGATCAGATCCTAAAGACCCTGAACATAAATATCTAATCTGCGACCTGGAGAATAATTGTGAACTCATTCCGATTACCGAAGAGGTTGGTGCAACCGCTCCGTCTGTATCACCTGACGGGATGACTCTCTACTATTTCATCAATGAGACTTACCCCGGCGGTGGGAGATTGACACTCAAGCAGGTTGGCATGGACGGCACCAACAGAGAGACACTACTAACGATTGACACACCATTTCCCGACACCACTTTTCGTCCGAGTCGTCCGTATCCGCTGTCCACAATATCCTCTGACGGCAAACGGTTAGCGATTTCCGCTTTCTTTGGCGATGGTAAAACAGCAGATGCACCTTGGGGATTGATGGTTTTTGACCTAGAGAAGGCATCTGTCGAACCAATTATCCACGGACAGACATGGTGCAACATGCACCCACAATACAGCCGGTCTCTCGACAACGAGGACACACACGATATTCTGATCCAAGAGAACCATGGCAATACCTCTGACCCCGCGGGAAACGTCACGCGACTCGTTGGGGGCGATGGGGCAGATATCCACGTCATCCGGGATGATGGAACGAGACTCAGAGATCTGCCTTGGGGACGAAACGGGATTGAGTTTTGTCAAGGCCATCAGTGTTGGATTGGACGGAGCACGAGGGCACTTACTAGCACCTCCACGCGAGAACCTAAGAATTGTCAACTGATTGAGGGACGCGCCTTGCCTCATGTGGGCCACTTGGGGCTCAATACACCGGGTAGCAAACGTAACAACCTATCGCGAAATTTCCCAAACCCTGATTTCTACCATTTTGCCACAGATCTTGCCGGACAGCACCTGATTACGGACGCAGGGCCTCGAGATGGCGGTGGAGCAATCTATCTAGCTGAGCTGCCCACCGATGAAACGAGTCCGCTTCAGAAAACGACCTTCTTGCTTAACCCACACTCGTCTTGGGAGAAAGGCAGCCATATTCATCCGTTCCTCTCACCGGATGGCAGTACCGGGTTCTTCAATTCAGACGAGAGTGGCATATTACAGGCGTATATGGTGAAAGGTTGGACAACCTAATTCAGCACGTACCCACCATGTTATAGAAACCGAGGGCTTCCACCAGCCATTCCCTTGAATAACGTTCGGAAATCTGTTAGTATACCGTTGAGGCAGCATAAGAGAGAATATCCTTTCTATACCCACACTTTTCGTGCAATGAAGCCGCGTTAATAAGGAGCACTTAGATGAAAATTACCAATATTGAAGTGATTCCGATTTATCCCCGTCTAGCAAAACGGTACGAAACTCGCAAGGTCGATCTATACGGTATAGACCACCGCACCGTTTTCAAGGTAGAAGCCGATGCGGGAATAGTCGGTTATGGCGACCAGCGCGTCCGTCCGGGTGGACAGCCGGATCCAGCAATTGCAGCGTCGCTTATTGGTCGTAATCCGTTTGATTTTATTAACAACTATCTGCCCTACGGCTCCGCCCTGAATTGTGCCCTTTACGATGTGATGGGAAAATATCTTGAGGTGCCCGTCTATAAGTTAATCGGGCAGAAAGTTCGCGATGCGGTGCCGGTGGCGGCCTGGACTCGTCCCGCATCGCCGGAGGCATTCCGCGACGAAATCAGCCGGGCGGTAGATCAAGGTTACACGATCTTCAAGATGCACACCTGCGATTACCATGATGTGATGGAACAAACACGGCTCGCCGAACAGGTCGCCCCAGAAGGTTTTAAGATTCACTACGACTTCAACAGTAACCGGAGTCTCGCAGCGGTACTCCCCATCATTCACGAATTGGAACGCAACCATCCCATTGTCGGCTATATCGAAGACCCGCTCGTGAAAAACGATGTAGACGGCTGGCGTCAATTGCGTGAACAGACGGGACTCCCAATTATCATGCACGGGACGCCGCTCGGAGGCGTACAGGAAATCATTCGTGGCGTCGCTGACATCTATATGATTGGCGGTACGATTGGTGATACCATTGCAACCGGCTTTGCTTGCGGCAAGGCGAATATCCAGACAATACTTCAGTTTGAGTCCGGCACACTCGGCAAGGCGATGGCACTACACATGGCGGCGGTCCTACCCACCCATACCGCACATTCCATTAATCTGGACGATCAATACGAGGAAGACTACACCACCGAGCGGATCCCTGTCATTGAGGGATCATCACCCGTTCCCGAGGGGCCAGGACTGGGATACGAAGTAGACGAGGACGCGCTAGCACGTATTGCGGCGAATAAACCTACAGTACCTCCAAAACATGTTGGCACGCTGCACATGCCGGGCGGAAATACGTTCTACGGTCGCTCCTATGTTTCACCCACCAGAGTGACGGGGCGTGAGGAAGGCACAATTCGAGGGGTTAGGTCCGAAATCTGGGAAGACGACGGTTCAACGGAATTTGCTCGCACCTATGAGCGGGTGCAACAGGAAGGGACATTCCGTGCAGATTAACAAAGGAATTTCTAGGGCAGCCTAGACCTTGAAAATAGAGGAGGTCGGTACACCAATGACAGTATTTGATCAGGTATTACAGGAAGTCGACGAACGATGTCGAGAACAGCATATTCCGATGCTCGGATCTGAAAAAGCTGAATTTCTCGCAGGCCTAGTGCGGAAAGTGGAACCATCCTTGATTATCGAATGCGGGACTGCTATCGGCTATTCGGGCCTATGGATGATCGGCGCACTCAAATCAGTAGGCAAGGGCAGATTAATCACCGTCGAAATAGACACAGGGCGCGCTCACGAAGCACGGGAAAACTTTAGGCGTGCCAATGTTCAGGATTTAATTGATTCGCGGATTGGGGATGCCGCGGAGGTGCTGAAAACTATCCGAAAGCCGGTCGATTTTCTACTGCTCGACAATAACTACGGCAACTATTTTCCCTGCTTTCAGGCGATTGAATCGCAGCTAACCGACGGAGCGACTGTTGTTGCTGACAACGTGGGAATTGGGGCAGCGGGAATGGCGGACTATTTAAACCATGTTCGTTCCCACCATGAGAGTCGCACCCATTGGTTCGAGACAGACCTACCTTGGGTCAAACGTGATGCGATGGAGGTAACTATCTACCGCACATCCCACTAAACTATCGAATAGGTAATTGAATCGGCACGGTTATTTAGGAGGTTTACTATGGCGAACCTACACGGACCCGTTTTAACCGATGATGAACTTGCAGTATTTCACGATCAGGGGTATGTGCGTCTGGGCAAGGTCGCCCGGGACGAAGAGATTAAGGCACTCTGCCAGCGCATTGATGATATTATGTTAGGTAAGATTCGTTATGACAATATGCTGATGCAACTATGCCCGTCAGCCGGTCACCCAGAATTATCGAAGCAAACGAAAGCGTTTAAGGGCTCTTCCCTCAAATATCGAAAGATTCAGGACCTTGATCAAGATCCACTATTTCTGCTTTACATACGACATCCACTGTTTCGGGACATCACACAGAAGATTATTGGAGAAGAGGTCTCCACTTTTCGCACGATGTTTTTCAACAAGCCAGCGGAGCAAGGGGTAGTTATCAATTGGCATCAGGACGGTGCCGGCGGTTGGGGACTAAGCATTCCACCAAAGGTGACAATCTGGACAGCGCTGGATCCGACGAGCGTCGCTAACGGGTGTCTACAAATTATTCCGGGATCGCACAAAAGCCTTATCCCCGAAACAGGTGACCAGCTATCTCCAGAAGAGCGCGCGATCCATGCGCCGGACGAGAAGCGAATCTATATAGAGATGGAGCGGGGAGAGGTCGTGCTGCTCCATAATTGGACGTTGCATCGCTCAGAAATCAACACCACAAATCGTCCACGACGAGGATTCAGCGTGTGCTACATTGACGCAGCGACTCGTCAGGTCTCAACCGGACGCGGCTATCCGAAAGTTTTTCCGGAGTATGTGCCGGTGGAGGAAGTATAACACTGGGAACAACTATAGCTTTTCGCTACATTTTGGGTTTTAGATCTAAAGGAATTTTCTGCTAAACCGCGCGAACTCAAAGGAGCATTTCATAGTGACACCCGAAGAACTGTATCATTACGATGTGAACGGGTATCTGCTGATCGAAGATGCCATTGCGCCGGATTATCTCATATATCTGAACGAACGTTTGGATGTTTGGGAAAAACGAGCACTGCAAGATTTTCGCGCCTTGCCCGAATCAGCGAATCCTGAAGTAAGATACGATGATATTCTGAATCAGGAGCCGTCCTTATTAGACCTCGTTGTGAATCCCAAGGTGCTTCCGTATATTGATGAGATGGTGGACCGTCCCAGACTCAAGTCAACATGGGTGACGTTTAAGTGGAATGGGGGCAGGACAGTCGCTCACTCCAACCACACCCCATCGGTAACGCACAATTTCTATCACTTTAATGGGCGTATCCATCACAATCTTTTCCAAGTGTTTTATGCCATGCGCGACATCCACCCTGGTGAGGGTGGGTTACAGGTCATTCCGGGGAGCCACAAAGCAAATTACCCGTCGCCATCCGAGGACGTGTTGAAGGATATGTATGTTGAAATCCCGATGAAAGCGGGATCTGTCCTGCTGTTCACCCATGATATGCGTCATGCCTCCTTGAATACCACCGATAAAGTGCGTCGGACAATCATCTTTACTTACTGCCCTGGGGTGATCGCAAATTCCTTTGGAGGCGATGCACTTTACCAGCGTTTATTTGAAGATGCACCGGAGGGAAGTTGGCTGAAGTATCTCCTACGCATCCCACACGGTTTCCTCGAAACCTACCCTAAACCCAAAGAGAGGTGCACAGCGACGATGAAGTAGATTTCCATTTGACCCGCTTTGCATCCACGGTAACGGCTCAGGTTTGCAAAATTCACAGAGATATGATGGCGTTATGTCGCACAGATTGTGATTGTATCGCCGCGCTTCAGTCCGAGGATTTGTGCTGCATCCCCTTGATTAATTGAGATTTCCAGTCGATTAGAACTGCCGATGATTGCTAACGCCTCACCGACTGCCGATTCAGCGTACGAGCGGTTGAGACGATGGATCTCTGCGCTCCCCGCACGGACAACAATATCGTTTCGTCCGTCCAGCGCCCCCAATATTCTGTGGGAAATATTTGTGACCAAATTGCCGAAGGAATCGATCCAAATGACCTGTCCAACAATTGTGTTCTCCGTCACTTGAGGTTTTGGGAGGGGGAGTTGAACGAGCTGTGAAACCGGGTCTCCTAGTGTGCCGATCGGTACGCCGCGTGAAAGGTGTGCTGCGACGGGGGCGAAGATGTCCCGACCGTGAAAGGTGTTGCTCACCCGCGGCAGAACGTAAGCGGAGTTCTCCACGGCCACGGTATGGGCCCATCCTTCATTACGGAGGATATGGGTTAGCAATCCATTGTCTGGACAGACGAAGTAAGCCGTTCGTGTTTGGCAAACGAGGGCACGACGGCTACTGCCCACCCCTGGGTCTACCACTATCACATGGATGGTCCCCATCGGGAAGTAGCTATATGCCGAATCAATCAGGAACGCCGCACCGTTAATATCCTGTGGTGGAATAGCGTGCGTGATGTCGACAACCTGAGCTTGCGGATTGATCTTTAGAATCACACCCTTCATGACCCCGACGTAGTGGTCGCTTGTCCCAAAATCGGTCATCAGTGTGATAATAGGGGCTGGTGTTAAATCCATTGTAACTTACCTCACAAAATAAACAGGCGCATTGCACAGCACCGAAAGTCTACCAGAAAGGAAAGCCGCAAGCAAGACGAAATATTCGCTTGCACCGTCGCATAGGCTGGGCTATAATACTGAATATCCGATCATGGGAATCTATGTAGAATTCTTGACGAAAAGGTAAATTGACAATGATTGAAGATACGGATTTAATGACAATCCCTGAAGCCAGTAAATGGGCAACCGACTATACGAAAAAAAATGTGACGGCTTCCAACATTTCCTATCTGATTCAATATGGACGAATCCGCAAACATGACAGCAATGGTTCCACTAGAGTCTCAAAACAAGATTTGATTAAATACTATCATTCATATCTGGGAACCCGAGAAATCAACTGGAAGGCACAATTAGGCGAAGATATCAATTGGGGACTGTCATTTGATTATCTGAAAGAAGCCGACACGACGAAACATGTCCATAGACTCCACCCATATAAAGGCAAATTCATCCCTCAACTGGTTGAATACTTCTTAGATGATCACACAGATGATTTCAAAAAAGATGTATGTTTCAAACAAGGTGATATTGTGCTTGATCCGTTTTGTGGTAGCGGCACAACGCTAGTACAAGCTAACGAACTTGGAATGCACGCTATCGGGGTTGATATTTCTGCATTTAACACGCTCATAAGCAACATTAAAATAGAAAAACATAGTCTTGTTGATGTACAAAATGAAATTCACAGCATCACAAACGCCTTGAAGCGGTTTATCGGCAAATCCAATATCGCTCAATTTGAAGCACAACTCGCCGAAGAGCTGAAGGAGTTTAATAATGAATATTTCCCGTCTCCTGATTTCAAATACCAAGTCAGGCAGGGACAGATTGATCAAGAGAAATATGGAAAAGAAAAAGAGGACCAATTCTCACTCAGATACTTTCAACTAATCAACCAATATGGAGTCCAGTTGTGGCAAAGAAAATCAGAGAATTTCCTCGATATGTGGTACTTATCGCCTGTAAGAGAAGAAATTGACCTTGTCTTTGAGCGCGTCAAACATATCCACAATCGTGAAACACGGCGGGTAATTCAGGTTATTCTGAGTCGAACGATCCGTACTTGCCGGGCAACAACTCATGCAGATTTGGCAACCTTGAAAGAACCTGTAACGGCAGTCTATTACTGTGCCAAACATGGTAAAATGTGCAGACCCCTATTTTCAATATTGAGTTGGTGGGAACGATACAGCCAAGATACGCTTCAACGCCTTGTACGGTTTGATAAATTAAGGACAGACACATTTCAAACCTGTCTGACCGGAGATTCTCGGACAATTGATATTATCAAGGCATTAAAAGCAGATAACCCAGATTTTGCTCAACTCGTGAAAAAACAGAAGATTAAAGGGATTTTCTCTAGTCCGCCGTATGTTGGACTCATCAACTATCACGAACAACACGCCTATGCTTACGATTTATTTGAATTTGACCGAAAAGATGAGCTAGAAATTGGACCGCTCTTCAAGGGTAAGGGAAAAGAAGCTAGAGAGCGATATATCAAAGGTATTTCGGAAGTGCTGCAGAATTGTAAAAGATTCTTAGTCCAAGATTATGATGTTTTTCTGGTAGCAAATGATAAGTTCAATATGTATCCAACGATTGCGGAACGTTCAGGAATGAGAATTGTCAATCAATATAAACGACCTGTTCTCAACAGAACAGAAAAGGACAAAAGCGCGTACTCCGAAAGTATCTTCCATCTAAAGTCAAAATAGCGGGTGGAAACGGCGCATATCAAGATTTATTGGATTGTTTTGAAAAAGTTGGCATTGAATTACGGACTGAGATTGATCAGTACTTTGAAAAATTTAGAAATTGATTAAAAACGAAATAGGAGCAACGATGGAAAGACTTTTACCAATAACAGACGCAACGCTTCACCCCATCTACGAAAAAGTTCACGCTGATGAGCGCCTCTCTTTTGAAGATGGGGTAAGGCTCTACGAAAGCCCGGATATTAACGGCGTTGGCTATCTCGCCAATATCGTCCGGGAGCGACAAAATGGAAATGTCGCCTATTACAACTTCAATCAACATATCGACTACTCAAACGTGTGTATCCTGCACGCACGTTGTCACTTTTGCGCGTTTGCACGGAAGAATATAGAAACCGACGGGGCATGGGAGATGAGCGTCGATGAATTTTTGGATAAGGCGATGTATTCCATTGACCACGGTTGCACGGAGATTCACAGCGTCGGTGGACTGCACCCGAAGCTACCGTTTGAATACTATCTCGACATGCTCCGCGGACTGAAGAGACGGATGCCACAGGTTCATCTGAAGTTTTTTACAGCTGTCGAGATTCACCACTTCGCTCGGATATTCAAGATGTCGATTGAGGAGGTCTTGATTGCGTTACGCGAGGCAGGGCTAGATTCGCTACCCGGCGGCGGGGCGGAAATCTTTGCGGAAGAGACACGGGAAAAAATCTGTCCCGGCAAGCTGAGCGCGGAGGGATGGCTTGAGGTGCATGACATCGCACACCGTCTCGGTATCTCAACAAATGCGACAATGCTCTATGGACACCTCGAAACGAGCGAGGATCGCGTAGATCATTTGATTCGTCTTCGTGAACAACAAGACAAATCGGGCGGCTTCGTCACCTTTATTCCGTTGGCGTTCCATCCTGATAACACACGAATGGATTACCTACCAAGCACGTCCGGCTTGACTGACCTGCAAAATATAGCTGTGTCGCGCTTGTTGCTTGACAATTTCCCACACATCAAGGTGTATTGGATTATGACTGGACTGAAGACAGCCCAAATTGCGCTGAGCTTTGGTGCAGATGATATCGATGGTACAGTGACGGAGGAGAAGATTACGCATATGGCGGGGGCAGACACGCCGGAAGCCATTTCAGCAGAAGAAATTATCCAAGTAATCGGGGAAGCAGGTCGCATTCCCGTTGAACGCGATACGCTCTATAACGAAATTATCCGAGAAGGGAATCAATGGCACAGGAAAGCCGCGTGAAAGTTGGAGCGGTTTCATATCTGAACACGAAACCACTGATTTATCCCCTTTTGAAGGTCCCCCAATTCCCCGGCAGCGATGAGATTAAACTCAGTCTAGCGGTACCAAGTCGTTTAGCAACAGAATTAGGAGACGGAAATCTTGATATTGGATTGATTCCAATCATTGAGTATTTCCGAGCGGAGAGTGGGTATAGGATTATACGGCACATTTCAATCTGTTCGCGGGGCCCGGTATTGAGCATCCAATTACTCAGTCGCGTACCGATTCCTGCAATCCGTAGTGTTGCGCTTGACACAAGCTCGCGCTCATCTCGTGCGCTCGTGAAGATTGTGCTTGCCGAAAAATATCGAGTCTACCCCGAATTTCATTCCTGTCCACCCACTATCGACCCACGATCTGCCGATGTGGATGCAGTCCTATTGATTGGGGATACAGCGTTGAAAAGACTCGGTGCAACAGATTATACCTTAGATCTCGGGGCGGAATGGAGTGAATTGACAGGATTACCGTTTGTCTACGCGTGCTGGGTGGCCCGAGGAGAGGTGGAGTTAGGACAAGTTCCGCAAACTCTTCTGAATGCAAAGGAAGATGGGATTAAAAAAATCTCTGAGATTGTCCGAATTGAATCCCAAAAAATCGGTTTCCCGGAACAGCTTTGTCGAGATTATTTGACCAAGCATATCTTTTATGAGCTCGGTGATTCTGAAATTGCCGGACTACAGAAGTTTTATAAATTCGCAGTGAAGTACGACCTCGCCCAATCCAATGTGAAATTGAGGTTTGCATAAGCTTCTACCCTTGAGACCATCTCATTCCGAACCCAGCAGGATTGACAAAAATTTCACAGATTGAAAGTACAAACGATATGCTCGAAACTACTCTTTTTGATTCAACCTACGAAAGCCGGAAGCGTCCTCTCCTGACGCAGGTATTAGAGCGATTACGCCCAATCTATTCTGAGAACGAACTGAAGGTCTTACGCATCGACAGTGAAAGCCGAGATATCCTCTCTCTGCGCTCTGGACGGGGATTTGTCAATCGGGATATCCTCGAAACAGTGCTCGGTAACCTCTTGGAATGTGTAGCACCCGGTTCCCATAATGCGCTGCGCTCAGAAAACCGTAGAGGCCAATTGTCGGAAGCAATCGAAGAGGTCGCCGACCAGCTTTACGCGATGATCGCCCAATCCTTCTTGGCAGTCACCGATGAAAGGGAGTTGGAAAGCCGTGCATTGGACACTACGTTTGCCCTGCTCTGGGAATTGCCTCGACTGAAAGAGCGTGCGCTCTGGAACCGTTTTGCCTCTTTGAGAGACCCGGCGGTGTGGGATGCTTATCTGCTCCACAGCGGTATTTCGCGCGAAAAACTTATCGAATTGGATATGCGCAGCAAGGTAGACGAAGCCATCCTAAGACGGGAGTTTCAGCCTTATCGAAGTGTACTAGATGCCCTCAATGTGGGGTTCGCCTTTGACTATCAGATGCAATTAGTTGTCAGCACCTACCCCGGCTGGCGAGTGCTGTTCTACCACGATGTTGGCTATCTTTTGACCCGATCCGGTCCCGTTGAGGACAATCCCAATCTTTACCGAAGTCCTGTGCCCCTGCTGCCCCGCGCGATTTCTGAACTTGGTGGTCGTTACTATCAAGCCGATCTCCATCCCGAAACACAGATTGGGGATGCGAATTTCTTAGAACACCCGCACCGCGGATTTACCACCGGACAGACCGGCGTTATCGGTTCTGGCTGCGTCATCTATCCGTGTACGCTCGGTGGCTTGAGTGTAAGAGTCAAACAGCGCCACCCAATTCTTGGTGACTTTGTCCAGGTTGGCACGGACGCAAGCCTGCTGGGCCCCGTACGGATCGGCAATCACTCCACCATCGGCACAAATACAGAAATCTACGGGTTTGTTGAAATCGGTACGGGCTGCCATATTGGATCATCGGTGGTGATCGGCACCATCCGGAGCGAATCCATCAAACCGGGCGTGATCCGTCTTGGAAAAAACGTCTCGGTGGGTGATGGCACGATTATCGAAAACACCTCAGCGATAGATTTAATTATTCCAGATCAGTCAGAGATTCCTGCACGCAGCCACGTTGCTAACGATGGGTTTGGACATCCTCGATATGTAGCATAACACTGTTGACGCTGAGAGTGAAGTGTGATGTGCAAAACGTGACAACAGTTGGTTCATAGATTTGGGAATGAATTATTGAACGGTGTGGAAACGACCTCCGCACCAACTCGCACCAAAGGCCAAAAAGGAAGGGTGCATGAAGAAGATACAACGTGCATTAATCAGTACCTACGATAAAACTAATCTCATAAATCTTGCCAAAAGTCTTATTCAACACGGTGTAGAGATTCTTTCTACAGGGGGCACTGCAAACACCCTCCGCGAATCGGGGATTGATATTCGCGAGGTATCCGATTACACCGGTTTCCCGGAAATGCTCGATGGACGGGTAAAAACACTCCATCCGAAGATCCACGGGGGCTTGTTGGCAATGAGGAATAATCCTGAACATGTCGTTGAAGCGTCGAGCCAAGGAATTGAGTTCATTGATCTCGTCGTTTCCAATCTCTATCCATTTGAGGCGACAATCGCCAAAGAAGGGGTAGAGATTGTCGAAGCAATTGAAAATATCGATATCGGTGGCCCGTCAATGATTCGGGCAGCTGCCAAAAATTATCAAGATGTCGCTATCCTAACCGATCCGCAGCAGTATCCTGATATTATCGCGGAATTTTCGGCAAACAAAGGTTGGCTTTCAGAAGAAACCCGGTTTCGATTAGCTAAAGCCGCATTTGTGCATACCGCCCATTACGACGCTGCAATTTCACGTTATCTCGCCGATGTAGATGCCACCGATACGAATTTTCCGAACTTGCTAGATCTCCAGTACGAGAGTGCCCAAAGCCTCCGGTACGGTGAGAATCCGCACCAGCGTGCGGCGTTCTATCGTACCCACGCGTCACCTGAGCCATGTGCAGCGTGGGCGAATCAACTGAGTGGCCAACCACTTTCGTTCAACAACATTCTCGATTTAGACGCAGCAATTGAAATCGTCAAAGACTTCTCCGAACCGGCCTGTGTGATTATTAAGCACAATAATCCGTGCGGATTGGCGACTGCCGGGACCTTGGAAGAAGCGTTCAACAACGCGCTCGATTGCGATCGGACCTCTGCTTTCGGGTGTATCATCGGTTTGAACCGAAAAGTCTCCCTAAAAGCAGCAAACACTATTCGTGAAGCCGCAAACGCAGGAATCAAAGTTGATGCTATCATCGCTCCAAACTACACCCCGAAAGCATTGCGTGCCCTTTCCCGCGTGAAACGCCGACCAATCCTCGAAACGGGTGAGCTTCGCCAGGATGCCTCGATTAAGCAGGTGCGAAATGTTATTGGCGGCGTACTTGTGCAAGACCGGGACCTCCATGAAATAACGCCCGATGACCTGAAGGTTGTCACAAAGCGTCAACCGACAGACGAGGAAATTGAATCACTGCTGTTTGCGTGGAAGGCGTGTAAACATGTGAAATCAAACTGTGTTTTACTCGCTCAAGGTTCAAAGACGGTCGGTATCGGTGCTGGTCAGATGAGTCGTGTTGATTCGTGTATCATCGCGGCGCGAAAAGCAGCTGACCGAGCCAAAACATCCGTCCTTGCTTCTGATGCCTACTTCCCATTCCCGGATGGCGTTGAAATCGCCGGCGAGGCAGGCGTGCGGGCAATTATCCAGCCCGGCGGCTCGGTGGGCGACCAACCTGTGATTGAGACGGCAGATCGGTACGGCATGGCGATGGTCTTTACCGGTGTCCGGCATTTTAGACATTAAGGCTATATGTGAAAAAGAGGGCATCACTAACCGTGATGTAGAGATGATCCCAACACTGCGAGGAAGAACGAATGGAAACAATCCGACTTGTATCAGGCTATGACATCCCTGTTCTAGGACTTGGGACATGGACCTTGCGTGACGAACAGTGCAAAACTGTGGTCAAGAACGCCTTGGAACTGGGTTACAACCATATCGACACGGCTTGGATGTACGCTAACCAAAAGGAGATTGGTGAGGCGTTGCGAGAGATTGATGCGGTTAGGGAGGAACTCTATATTACCTCTAAGATTTGGCACACCCACCTGAAATACGATCAGGTGCACTCTCAATTTGATGAATGCCTGGCAGATTTACAAACCGATTATGTAGACCTATTGCTAGTCCATCACCCCGGCGATGGCACAGTGCCGATGGAGGAAACGCTGTCTGCATTCAACGAAATACACGACGCGGGCAAAACAAGGAGTATTGGTATCAGCAACTTTAGTATTGAACAGGTGGATCGGGCGCGGGAAATTTCTCAGGCACCTATCACCACCAATCAGGTAGAATATCACGCTCATAGTCAACACGAAGATCTGTTACAGCACTGTCAGGCACTTCAGATCCCCCTGACCGCTCATCGACCACTAGCAGTTGGCAAAATTGTTGACGATCCGGTTCTAGGAGGCATTGGTGCCAAACACGGAAAAACAGCGGCGCAGGTCGCGTTGCGATGGCTGCTCCAGAAAGGCTTGATTGTCATCCCCAAAGCCAGTTCTGACCCCCATTTGATAGAAAATCTTGACCTGTTTGATTGGGAGCTAACGCCTGAAGAGATGGAAACGATTAACAATCTTTGAAAAGGTAGAAGCATAAGGACTTCTCGCTACTTTGACCTAAACCTAGCAATAGGAGGTATTCCATGATTAGACCCACCGCAGCCCAAACGGCCCAATGGGAAGAAAAAGGTTACCTTGTCTTTGAAAACGCGATTCAAGGCAATGAGTTGAAACGGCTCCAAGATGCCTTCGATTATTGGGCTGAGGAGTGTAAGCCCGCATGGTTAGACCGCGTGGAAGCAGGGGAAATGGCTGCGTCGTTTTACGACATCCCCGATCCCTTTGCAAAAGATGAAATCTTTGTGGATATGATTGATCATCCCAGCTATTACGGCAGTCTGATGGCATTTACGGACGACGACCTGATTCTGCTGGGACCGCAGGTACGCACTGTTCCGCCGGGACCTGTCTGCTATTCCGGTTGGCATCCCGATGTGCCGCACAGCAATCCGCTGCATATCAAAGTCCAAGTTTATGTGAACGATGTCGAGTTAGGAGCAGGCGATTTTGCGTTTGTACCCGGGAGCCACAAACCTGATGCGGGACCTTACTCTAGAGCGCATCAGCTAGAAGCGATGCCCGGTCACAAACGATTTGCAGGAGAAGCCGGTACTGCTATCATGTTCAACTCCTACGGCTGGCATACCGCGATGAACAACCATACGGATACGCCACGAAAATCACTCATCTTGATTTACGAGAAACGGACGCCGGATCGCGTGGATCCAAAACGGTTTGCCTCTATTGCTCACCTCTGCACGACGCCGGAACGGCGCCGGCTTTTTAGTTTGGAGGCATGATGACTCGAATAGATTCCCATCTCCACGTCTTCGCCAAGATTTCCGCTGAATTTCCGAGAGAACCGACCCCGGTCTGTCCCCCTGATCGGGAAGAAACCGCCGAAAAACTACTAAACGAAATGGAAGCCAACGGCATTGATCAAGCGATGCTCGTGCAGACCGGCGGCACCGGTATCGAACATCACGCCTACCTGTTACACTGTTTGAAAACGTATCCTGACCGCTTCCTAGGGATTGGACTTATACCGCCCGATCTTTCCGAGCCGGCGGATCACATGGACAGGCTAACAGACGGGACTGGGATTATCGGTTTTCGGCTTTCGTCAATTGGGGGTCCAAGAGATCCGTTTAATCGAATCAACGTTAAAGAAATCAAGGCCTACCCTGTTTGGGAACATGCCGCAGCGGAAGACTATGTACTCTGGCTATATCCTCGCGCGGTCGATGCACATCTACTTCCCTATCTGATGGAGGCCTTTCCTCAAGTCCGGGTCGTTTTGAACCATCTCGGTATCTGCCCCGGCAAAGGGAAGTTTTCTTGGGATGCAAAAGGACGCCCACGGATTGAAGCAGCGGAGTATAATCCGGCTTTTCACACGACTCATCGTCTCAACTGTTTTGAAAACGTGATGATGCATATATCAGGTCAATATGCCTTCAGCAATGAAGAATACCCCTACCGAGATCTCGCCCGATGGCATCAGCGGATACTTGATCACTATGGGGCTAAGCGTCTGATGTGGGCGACTGATTTTCCGTGGATTTTGGAAGACCCCGGTTACGGCAAACTCACCGGTATCCTCAAGGAGCTACTACCAGATTTACGCGACGATGAGTACAATGACATCATGGGTGAGAATGCAAAGCGGTTTCTACGATTTCCCGACCGTGTGAGGTAGTGCCCATTAGGTTATGACATTTGCCAACTTACTCGGAGGTAACCGGGATTCAAAGTCAATGCCGAGTTGATCCTCCCGATAGCGCCTTACCATTCAATCAGCCTCCATCCTGCAAAGCGTTAATCTACATATCCATGAGACAATCAACACAATCTTCAACACCAAATATTGTTAAGGAAATTCAAGCTGGTAAGGTTCGTCCTGTCTACCTACTGTGCGGCGAAGAGCAGTTTCTGGTCGAGAGCACACTTAAGCAGGTGCTTGAAAACCTGCTGTCACCGGAGACCCGTGATTTTAACCTAACTCATCTTGATGGTGCGGAGGTGTCCGTTCGTGAGATACTCAGTGCCGTGGAAGTCTACCCGGTGATGGCAGATTGGCGCGTTGTTGTTGTGAGCGAGGCAACCGTATTTAAGCGGCAGAAGGGACCATCATCGCCGGAGATAATAGAGAGTGCTGTTGAAGCTGTCGAAGAGGGCAATCCACGGAAGGCAATCGCGTTGATGACCAAAGTTTTAGGGGTTTCGGCACAGGATATCGTCGATGAGAATAACGATTTTAGAGCTGCCGTCAGCGAGTTTGTTGAGGAAAATGAGACTGGTTTGAGCCCCGAAGATCTCGAATTTCTCCACAACTTGCCACAAATTACTGCACAAGTTGACGATTACGAACATATATCCGGTGCAGCTGACGATACCGAAATCTTAAGTGAGTGGCTAGATGATGAATTGCCAAAAACGAGCGTTTTGATCTTTACCGTCAAAGGGAACGTTGATGGTCGAAGTCGCCTTGTCAGATTGATTGGTCGGGTCGGTAGATATGTTTCATTTGCTCCGTTAGAGCCCGGCAGGTCGAATCAGCAAGATCGGATTTACCAAGGCGTATCGCGGAAATTGGAAACATTTGGAAAGCGGATTTCGCCGAGTGCCTTTAATCTTTTACAGAAGCGGACAGGAAACGATATGCACTTGATTGCTGAAGCAATCGAGAAGATAATCGCTTTTGTTGGGGAAAAGACACGGATCGACGAACGAGATATCGAAACTATCATCGCCCAAAGCAGTTTTGACAATATTTTCGCACTTACAGATGCTCTTGGAAGACGGTCAGTTTCACAAGCGTTGTCCAGCCTCCACAGCGTGCTAGAAAGCGGTGAACCACCGATTAAAGTCAACGCGCTCATCGCTCGGCAAATCAGACTTACACTTCAAGCGAAACTGCTCGTAGAGCAGGGAGGGTTAAAACCGACAGTGGATCGAATAAGCTACCAGAGCTTCGCAGATACTGTCTTCAAGCCGCTTGCCGCAAAAATGTCCAATCGCCTACCCAATACAGCACAAGTCAACCTGCTAAAACAAAATCCTTATGCTGCCTATAAAGTTATCCAAGCAATTCCTTTTTTTAGCACAGAAGAGCTAATTCACGGATTGGAGCAAACACTGGCGGTGGATGTACAACTCAAGAGTAGTCAATTAGATCCAGAGTGCATTTTAGAACAACTCGTATATGAGCTTTGTACAAAACCAGATACCAGAAGGCTAGCAAGGAACAGAATATGAAATGTTTACATTACAGTTGAGCAGCATATTTTTATTGAATCAGGCGGTAAGTTCCTGTCGATTTAGTCGGGACCTTACTTTAGCAGTCAAGAGATTTCTGCCGATCCACCCTAGCTTGTCTCAATTATTTCGAGAACGGCAAAAATCTTGTATCTCACTTATAATCTAAGTTGCGTTAGGGTACGACATACATCTCGCTCGCTAGGGTTGGTCCATGAGTGCCTTGGTTCTATAAAATCGCTTAAAATTTGAGCCTTCAGGTTCGCTATCGCTTAACCCAACTTCTTCCGAGAATCGTGGACCTACACCAGCGCTGTGCCACTAGCGCCATGGATGGGGAAAGATATCCGTCCTAGACAATTAGTGGAATTTAACGATGACTGAACGGCACTATTCCAACGATCTGACAGTATAAATAAAGGAGGTCTGAAAATGCCGGAGTTCATGGTATTTGTAGGTATTTTTATCATTGCCCTTGTAGCGATTAATAACATCAGCGATATAGTCAAAAAGCGATATGAATTCGAGAAGAGAACCCAAGCCAGTCCGGAGGCACTTACACAGATTCAAGCAGATCTCAACGCACTTCAAAAGAGTGTGGATGAAATGAAGGAATATCTTACGGACCTATACATCCAGCAGCACGACAAACGTTGAACTGGCAAGCGGTTACGGCAGTTGAAACATGGATTGGCGATCACCTTTAATTCTTGCATTTGAATCAAACGCTAAGTATAATATAGATGCAACTGTACAATGGATTCAAGAAAGCTTTACAAGTTGTGTGAAGGGCAAAACTGAAGCGTCTTCCTCAGATTTGCTATCATTTTGCACTTCTATGCTTCTTTCAGCTTCATGAGACGTTTGCAGTTAGATATTTTGAAGTGAAAGGAGGTGCAAAAATATGGCAATAGGCCGTGTAAAATGGTTTAGTGATCAGAAGGGGTACGGGTTCATAACCACCGATTCAGGGGAAGATGTGTTTATACATTATTCAGGGATCGAGGGAGATGGCTTCAAATCGCTCGATGAAGGACAAGAGGTCGAGTTTGACATTGTGCAAGGTCCCAAAGGCTATCAGGCAGAAAACGTAGTAAAACTTTAGGGTTACCCGATCGAATTCGACTAAGTATACAGTTATCTAAATTAAAAAAGGCTCCCAAATTCATGGGAGCCTTTTTTATTCATGGTGCTTTCAGATTCAGAGGGTGTGCAGTTTCGCATAGTGAGGAGCCCTATATTTCGTGTTCTACGCGCTCATCTCGAGCATCCGTTCAATTGGTGTTCTTGCGCGTTCGATAATATCGGGCGTAAGCGTGACCTCGTGAGGGCTCAAGTCGTCACCTTTATCTAGTGTCTGCAAGACATTAAGCACCTTACTAAGCGTGACTTTCGCCATATGTGAACACCTTACAGAACAAGCGGTCGAGAATTGCACAGTCGGAAACTCTTGGGCCAAGTTGGAAGTCAACTCACATTCTGAAGCGACAAAAGCGCGTTCTAGCCGATTTTCCTCTACCCTTTTCGCGATGTCCTGCCCAATCTGGCTGGTGCTACCATAAAAATCGGCTTCCTGAAGCACCTCAGGCCGACATTCCCAGTGTGCATAAAGTATTCGCTTGGAGTGACCTTTAGGGATGTCAAACGACTCACGTATTGCTAAAAGGTCCGAGAGCAGGAATTTTTCATGCACCTCACACACCGCGCCCCTCTCTTGGTTTCCTTTCCCAGGATAGATAACAGTTTTCGTCCCTTTAAGTTCTTCCTCCAAATTCTCTGCGAAGAAAATATCGGGGACAAAAAGAATCTCATCCCCCGGCATTTCTCGGGCAATTTGGGCGGCATTGGCGGAGGTGCAACAAATATCCGATTCCGCCTTCGCATCAGCGTAGCTATTGATATAAATCATGACAGGCATCCCTGGATAAAGTGCTTTCAACTTCCTCACCTCCTCAGCCCCAAAATTATCCGCCAAAGAGCAGCCTGCAGTTTTATCAGCAGCGAGAACGGTTTTTGAAGGATTGAGGATTTTGGCAGTTTCTGCCATGAACGGTACCCCATTGAAGAGGATATATGGCGCATCGGTCTTTGCGGCATACATGCTTAATCCAAGTGAATCGCCCTGCTCACTTTTCGTTGATAAGCCAAATACGAGGGGTTCCATGTAATTATGGCCGAGTATCACCACATTGTGTTTCTGCTTGAGTTTCAGTATCTGATACACTGTCTCAGCGTGAGCTTCTATGTCGATTGGCATTAAACTTGGATGGTTTCTTTTATAAAGCTCTTTTTTTACACTTTCAACGCTGAGCTCTGCATTATCTATATTGTCTTGGAGTGTTGTTGGTTGGGAATTCATGTCTTTTCACCCCTGAATCTGTCGGAGCATCTTCCGTCTCGAATTTCTGATATGAGCTTCTTAGTGCTAAAGGACTTTTTGACGTGCCGCCAAAACATTGGAGAAATCTTTATTGCTTGTTGGGTTACTTTAGAGTTTACACTGATTAGCAGTGTTTGTCAAGTATGATTGCAGTAAATCAATCGAAATTTATTGTCGGGACAGACTAGTATCATTGAAAAAGGATTAATTAGAAATGGAAAAATCAGGGTACAGATTCATCAGTCAAAATTGAGACGACCCCTCGTGCACCGTCAACGTGCAGCCGCTGCCCGGATTGGATGCGTTGCGTTGCAGCGGTAATATTAACGACTGCAGGGATACCATATTCCCGTGCAACAACAGCACCGTGTGACAGCATTCCTCCATACTCCATCACGAGTCCAGCAGCGTGGAGGAAGAGCGGCGTCCATCCCGGATCTGTTGACGGGCAGACCAAGATATAATTTTTACCAGCAATCTGTGCCTCGGTTACATCTCGTAGTACATACGCCTCGCCGGTGGTAACACCAATTGACACCCCAAGTCCTTGTATCTCATCTTTCGCTTCAATCGCCTCAGGTTCACCAATACGGTTGAGGATATCGCTGTAGATGACATTAGGCAGTTCAATTTTTAAGAGCCGAGCTCGTGTTGTTCTACGCTCCGCGATTGTCGGTTGGAGGTCTTCCCCCTGGATCAACCGGGCCAACTCATCGGGCACTAGATAGAAGGTGCCTCCATCAAGCTGGTAGCGTCGATCGAGTTCCGATAAAGCCTTTCGAATCAGCTGGTAACCGAGCATGAGATAGAATTTTGCTGCCTCTCGAAAGGGCATGTACCGCTGTGTAAGTTCAAGCGCGCTATCAATCTTTTTCCGAAATGCAGCTGCCTTTTTTGTCGGCAATTTTGCTAATCTATTTCTTGCCTTCGCGCGCTCTGCCTCTTGAGCTTGCAGGTGCTTCGTCGGATTAGCATCAGGATTGGCGCGGAATGATGCGATAATCTGCTCAACGTAGGATGGATCTTCACACCAGCGTGGCTGTGCCAGCTCAAATTCACCAACGGAACGATGTCCATGCTTACCCAAGAAATCTTCTAGTGGGAGCTCCCCGTGTGCGACGGCCCACATTTTCAGATTAGCATCAACAGTCAGGTCGTCGTCCAACCCTGTGATTAACAATCTAGCGAGATCTCTTGCTTCAGTTTCACCAAAACAGTGTTGCAGGACAGTTTCGAGCTGCTGATAAGCATAATGTGCGAACACTGTTGCCTTGAGCGCTTCCTTAGCAAAATCATTAAGCGTTTTCTCGCGCCACTCACGGAATTTGTCAATCACCTGTTCGTCCGGCAATTTTTCAAGCGCAATCTGTTTCTGAGCCTGGACATATTCTTTGAAGGTTGGAAAGATTTCTTTTAACAGAACCTGATCCAGATCTTTGCGAATTTTGTGATGTTTCAGTTCAGCGGTAATTGCTTTAACGATATAGTAAGGAAACTTAAGCCAAAATAGGGTGTTACTGCGTTTGATGTTTGGAGTCGGTTGCGGATAGATTGCCTTATGTGGGTCACGCTTGAGCTGCTGAAAATCGTGTTCAAACAGAAATCCATGGAAATTAAATTCCACTTCCCGACTTAAGTTGAAGTAGAGCCGTCCACAGATTAAATCTAGCATACCCTCTTCATCGAACCTACGGCTAGGCAGGAATCCTAACTCACGGCAGGTCAATCCAAATCCTCCTCGTCCCGACATAAATTCCTGCATGATTGCCCAGGTCATGGGGAGCGGAGCGGGTAGGACCTCGGACAGATTGTATCGACTCCACACGGTTCCGCCTTCATCAGCTCGCCGCTGGAGCGTCTCAATTTCCTGACGGCGTAACCGCTCAATCTCTGCTGCGTCCGTGAGCGTTGTTATCGGACGTGTCTGAAGGCAGTGGAATTGCTCGTCGGCGTACGCCCATTCGATGTCTTGGGGTGCGCTATAGAGCGCTTCCACCCGCATACCAATCTTGCTGAGTTCGGCAATCCGTCCACGCTGTAAACTGGGAATCTCCCTTTGACCGATTGGTACAGTTTGCATTCCCTCGAGTGCAACCATCCTCCGCTTGGTAACTACAGTCTCGCGGATAACTGCACCGGTTTCGCGTGAGACCGTAAAATGGTCAGGCGTAACTTCGCCAGACACAACGGACTCACCTAACCCCCAGTTTGATTCAATGACGAGTTCATCACCTCCTGTGGGGCTGCGGGTAAACATAACACCGGAAACCTCAGCATCGATCATCACCTGCACAACAACCGCCATCGCCAGCTGTGTCTCCTCAATACCGTGGTCACGGCGGTAAGCAATCGCACGATCCGACCATAGCGATGCCCAGCACAACTTAATCTTGTCCAACAGTTCAGCGTCTCCATCTACATTTAAGAACGAATCCTGTTGGCCGGCAAAACTGGCATCGGGAAGATCCTCTGCCGTAGCAGAGGAACGCACCGCAACTCTACCTGCCCCTAACCGGTTATAAGCCGTTAAGACTTCCGCTTGGAGCGACTCCGGCAGCGTAACGGTTTGGACCGTTTCGCTGCTGTGCGTCTTGATTGTTTCAATAGCGCCGCGATAGGCGTCGGTTGTCAGACAGAAGCCGGGCGGCACAAGAAACCCCGCCCTTGTCAACTTGCCGAGATTTAACCCTTTACCACCGACCAGCGGCAGGTCAGCATCGTCAATTTCCGTGAAATGTTTGATCTGTGTCATAGGCGTACAACTCAATAGGTAGTGAGGATACTAGAAATCCCGGCTTCAGTGCACCGCTTGCGTTCTTGCCCTCTGCGAACACTTACAACGCTCAACGCTACTGCTGTTCAGGAAATGGAGCCCGGATATCGTAGCGGCCCTCTACAAATACAGGCAGCATACCACCTTCAACCATCAAATCCAGAGGATTGGCGCGCGTAGTTAGCGGAAACTCGACAACATCCTTAATCCGCAGAGATTCATAAATCGCCATCAGGATAGCCATAGTAGTCGCAGCATGTCTCCCTGCATTACGATGTTCCTCAATCTCTCCGTCAAGCCAAGCAATCATTTCCTGAAACTGATTGGGTTCACTCTGGCGCGGCGTGATGGTTTGCCAGCCGGCGACCTTGCTGTTAAGCAATTCTATTGTCCCATCTGCCCCCCGTCTAAGTTGACCATCGCTTCCATAGACAGCATCACCACGCAAACCGGGTTCCGGCAAATCACTTTCGTAAATGCCACGAATACCGCCTTCAAAGCAAATTTCGCCCATGCAAACATCTTCACAGCGGACCCGGCGTTCCCACTTATCCGTACGCCGCGAGACCTGCCCGATTAACCACAGCGGTTCCGGATCGCCAAGAAGATAGCGCATTTCGTCGATTTCGTGTGTACCCCGATTGAGTAAGCCAAGTCCATCACGGCGTAACATCGCCTGCGGTTCGCCGATTGCGCCCTCCTGAATGAGTCGCCGTGCTTCACAATTCTGGGGCATAAAGCGCCGCTGATGTCCGATAACGAGTTTTGTACCACTCTCCTCACAAGCGGCCATCATGTCCTGCGCTTCACCGTAAGAAGCACTCATCGGTTTCTCACCAAGGACCCCTGACATTCCTGCGTTTGCAGCAATCAACGTGAGTTCAGCGCGCACGCTCTGCCACGTTGTAATGCTTACGATGTCCAGCGTCTCTTTTTCAAACATTTCATGGACATCGGTATAATGCGTCGATAGTGAAAATTCCGCCGCTAGGCTAGCTGCGGCATCTGGATTCATATCCGCCGCTGTTACCACTTCCGCACGACCGGTGGTGGGCCAGGCATTGGTGTGCGATCTTCCCATTCCCCCGCAACCAATAATTCCAACTCGGTATGTTTTTGCCATAAATTTAATCTCCTTAGAAACCGGGGGAAACTACACCCCAAGCTTGAAATTGACAAGTCAAGAGTTCGATAATATTGTCTATTATATCAAATTCCAAGATGCTAATCAATTGGAAACCTGTAATCAACTCCGCAACCCCTTCTGAACCGCGGAACGACCTACCAACTGTGTTCGATGGTACCCCAAGTGGTTGCAAGTTTGCCTGATGCGGAAACTGTAAATAATAGGTTCTCTATTTCTGTCTTGATCTGCAACTTTCTATGATGTGGTACTTCCAGATATTTGCCCTTTCCAAAGGCAAATGCGTTGCCAAATTTTCCCTCCACCAACTCTGGATTATTTACTACTTTCGCATGATGTAAATTGCCAGAAAGATCTTTCGTTACCTCTTTGTCAACCTCATCAAAAAGCCACATCGCAGCGATATCGTCCGGCTGAATTCGAGTATTGCTGATAGCCGTCCAGGCGAAACTCATAACCGTCAGAATGATGACGATGACGCCTAATCTTGTTAAGACACGGTTCATCGTTGCCCCCTATCTTAGTCTGAACTGCTCCGTACAATACACTTCTCTGAAGTTTCCAATTTTAATCCCTCGGCAAGATTGCCTTGGTTGATAGCTACCTCAAACACGCCGCCGCTGCCAAACAATCCAACGTAATCACCGACGGGTACATCGCCGTAAGCCTTGACATATTTGCAGTGGATTTTACTTTGGTTGGCAAACTCGACCTCAATAGTCTGACCAACCTGTATCCCCAATTCTTGGAATAGATCCGGACGTATATTTGTGATGGCATTTCCGTATTCATCGATCACATCAATCTGTCCGACAACTTCACCATCAACCACCTTTGCAAACGCAATTGGCAATCGGACATACTCCTTCAAAACAGGTCCGATCTTTTCAAACGCAATTCCTTTGGCAAGATGTGCGGCAGCTGGACCAAAAATATCCCTGCCATGAAACGTGCTCGACTGAACATCCTGCCGCATGACAGCGCGGTTCGTGATTTCACGCACCTCTGCGACCCCCATTGTATCACCAATCAATGTTAAGAGCCCGTTATCTGGCGCAACAAAATAATTTCCATCCTTCGTTTTCATCACAATAGGCTTGCGTTGTGTGCCGACCCCTGGATCGATAACACCGACGAAGACGGTTCCCGTCGGAAATTCTACGGCGGCTTTAGCGAATGTATACGCGCCCTCCTTAACATCAAACTTGGAAACCCCATGAGAAATCGCGTCAATCCTCGCTTGTGGAAAAACCTTATACATTGCCCCCTTCATTGCACCGACGTAAAAATCTTTGAAACCAAAATCAGTTATCATGATGATTAAGCCGTTGGGCTCGGCTGCCATTGTGGAAGGCGTCAAGCTAGCAACAATCAGCAACACGAGCAGCAGCCTGACACCATAAGAAGAGCATTTACTCATCGTATCGTGACTCCTTTCCATTAGCGGTTAAACGGTTGATTGTAATTCTTCATACGACTTTTCAAGTGCTACCGCGCTCCAAATCTTGACAAATCGCTGAGCCAATTGACTGGGGACCTCTTTTACAGTAAAGTTTAGAATTAATTGAACGCTCTGCACCGGCGCAGTTGAAAACAACGCCTACCAAACATGGGGAGCGAAAGCGTCTATTTATCTTTAGAATTCACTATAGTCAGTATTAGACTCGGCATCTACATGATATGCGGAATCGATACACAAATCGATCGCTCTAAGATTGGAAAGCCGAAAAACATAGGCATCTTCATGGTTATCCACATAGTATTTTTCTCGGATAGAAAGAATTCTGAACCCGAACTGTCTGTAGAGATGTTGTGCTTCTATATTACTCACGCGCACCTCCAAAAAGACGCGATTGCCTCCCAGTTTTTGGATATATGCAAGTGACTGTGCAAATAGGTATTTGCCGACCCCTCGATTCCGATAGTCGGGAGAGACCGCAAAATTTGCAATGTGGGCATCATCTTCTACGACCCAAAAATTAATAAACCCAATCGGATTTTGATGATGGCGAATGACTAGAAAGTAAACATGATGGTTCCTCTGTCTCAATCCCTCACGAAACGACGCTGCCGCCCACGGACTGGAGAATGAACGCTGTTCAATCTCCATCACCTCCGGCAGGTCACTTTCTTGCATGTAATCAATCTGGGCCCCTGCAAACGGTAGCTTTACTTTCATGCTTTTCAATCTATCCTGTCTCTCGTTTTTCTGTTCTTGATCCGCCTAAGACCATCTGCTATAATACTCGAAACATTCTGATACTTTAAGGTTAATTTAAGGAGATGGAGGAATGCCCGATTCTAAACCTGTAAAGACAGTCATTGTCGGCTGTGGTATGATTGCAAGCAGAGGCTATCAACCACGATGCCAAGTCTATCCGCATAAAATCGAGCTCGTCGGCTATTATGACCAAGATATAACTCGTGCAGAAACGCTCGCTCAAAATGCTAGTGGGAAAGTTTATCAATCCCTCGAAGATGTTCTGAGTGACCCCAATGTTGAAGCAATAATCAACTTAACAATTCATACGGGACATTATCCTGTGTCCTTGGCAGGACTGACAGCGGGGAAGCACGTTTATTCAGAAAAGCCGGTCGCCCTACGCATTGAGGAAGCGGATCAGTTAGTCGAGACGGCAGATGCTATGGGAGTAAAGTTCGCCTGTGCACCGGTAGCAATGCTTGGTAGCGTCCAGCAGAACGTTTGGAAACGCCTTCGCGCAGGGGAAATAGGCGAGGTCGTTTCTGCCATTGGAAACTTCGGTGGACCGATTGAGTATTGGCATCCCACCGCCGACGCTTTTATGAGCAATGGCGTTGGCCCGTTCAAGGATGTTGCTCCGTACCCGTTGACTGCCATGACAACCATGATTGGCCCCGTCAAACGGGTTTATGGTCTCGCTCGGATTACCCTGCCAGAACGGCTTTTACACGCGGGACCACGTGCGGGCACCCCTTATAAAGTCACCGAGAAAGATCACGGTTTCGGACTACTCGAATTTGAGACCGGTGCTTACGGGCTACTCTACCACAGCTGGACCGCTAGGTCGGAAATCCCACCCTACGAAATTCATGGCACAAACGGTGTCTTCTCGATTCAGGCACATGACGATGGGCGGGGAATTCGTAAATGCACACCCACAAGCAGTTGGGAGGTGGAAGATTCTCCCGAAGGTGCATACGAGGGCTTAGACTGGGGCAAGGGTCCCGCTGATTTTGCCGATGCAATTCGGAATAATCGACCCGTGCGATGCTCAGGGAAACACGCCCGACATGTACTCGAAATCTGTGAGCGTATCTTTGAATCCGCCGACAAGGGTGTGCCAGTTGATGTCACAAGTCGGTTTCCCGCACCTGCCCCTGTTGGAGAGCCTACGCCGTGGAGTTGAGGCACCGCTAATTGCTATGTTTTCGGGCGAACTCTTGCAAATCAACAACCGTGTCAGTTTCATCAACAAGTTGACCCGTGAGGACTTCTAGCACGTCTTCAAGCGTTACGACTCCGGACACACCTCCATATTCATCAACAACAACAGCTAAATGCTGGCGAGTTTGTTGGAATATTGACAGAAGTTGATTAGCACGTTTTCGTCCAAGGACAAAATGGACCTTATAAACAAAATGTGAGATAGGTTGATCTAATTTCCCTTCGATGACTCCTGCTAGCAAGTCGGTCTTCAAAGCAACTCCGGTGACCTGATCCAGCGTCTCTCCGATGACGATAATTCGACTATGTGGAGAAGTCAGAATGTCCGCTTTCGCTTCCGCGAGCGTTAAGTCACCCTTTAGGTATGTCATTACGACCCTCGGCGTCATGAGATCGGCGGCTGTCATATCATTCAAATTGAAGATTTTTCGGATCATCTCAAACTCATCCTCTTCAATCGTACCAGCTTCTTGTCCCATTTTTGCCAGCAACTTAATCTCAGCCTCATCTGTTGTGAAGCTGTTCCCCCCTGCCGTTAAAGGGGTAGTAATCTTTTCAATGCACCATACCAAGGGGGTTAAAATTCGGGTCAATCCAGCAACGGGCCGAGCAATAACGAGAGCAATCTGGTCTGAATATCGCTCGCCAAGCGTTTTGGGAATAATTTCCGAGAAGAGGATGACCAAGAAGGTAAGCACCCCTGAAACTAAACCCAACCATTGATTACCTAAAACATTGGAAGCCAGATAACCCACGACAATCGTTCCAACAATATTAGCGATATTATTGAGAATAACGATCGTTGCAATAGGGCGATTCATCTGTTCACGGATAGACAGGAGGGCTAGCGCGTCGGACCGTTTTGATTGAGCGAGTCGTTGAACTTTAACTAGCCGAACGGAAAACAGCGCCGCTTCAGATCCAGAACAGATAGCAGAAGAAAGCAAGACAACTCCAATAGCTATACACAGAACCAACATTGGCTATCCCTTTCATTTAACCGTTCAGGTTGCCCTTTCGTTTGAATTCATTTAACCGTTCATTGTAGCACTTACCATTCATCGTGTCAATCTTGAAATGAATTGCGTTAGGGCGATTTATCGCCCGTCCAAACGCGCAATGAATTGCGCTACTACAAACTGAACTGCGTAACTCCTGATCTATATTGGAAAGAAAAAGTTAGGAGAATCACCAATGCAAACACTATTATGCCGACAGGTGCCCGCCGAAGACAGCGTGAATCTTGCCACGGATGTCTACCTCCCCGATGGGCCGGGACCATTTCCCACTGTTATTGTTCGCACCCCTTATCATCGGGTAGGGCTTCAAGGCACGGCACAACAATTCACACAACGAGGCTACGCGTTTGTTGCACAGGACTGCCGAGGCAAGTACGACTCCGACGGTCTTTTTGTCCCGCTAGTTGACGAAGCGCGTGACGGACAAGCAACGCTAGATTGGACAGCAAATCAGAGATGGTGTAACGGGCAGATTGGATTGTGGGGACGCAGTTATCTTGGCATCGTTCAAGTGCCAGCGGCGAGCGGTGGCCATGAGGCGTTGCGCTGCATCGCTCCATCCGTCGCTCCCGGTTCATTCTTTCGCCACTGGATTCGCTACGATGGCTGTTTCGCGCTCGGAAATGCCATACGTTGGTCCCTGACGCACGCCTCCTGTCGCAATCAACCACCAATGGCACACTTCTCATGGGAGGAGCTCAATCAGCTTGCCAACCCTGAAGCAATTGCCGGTCACGTCGGCTTTGAGACGCCCATTCTGTTAGATTGGGCTACTCACAACTGTTACGACGATTATTGGGAATCAATTGACCAATCCTTGATGCAGCCGGACATCAGCGTCCCAGGATTTCATGCCGGGGGTTGGTTTGATCATCTCACGCGCGGACAATTTGAAGCTTACCGAAACATCCGTGATAAGGGCAGGACAGAATCGGCACAAAGCGAACAGCGTCTCCTCATTGGACCGTGGGGGCACGGCAATATCGGCAACACAGGACCAACCCACTATCGCTACGGTGATTGGGATTTTGGAACGGAAGCAGATCTACCAGTCCTTGCACACGAACTTCAGTTTCTCGATTTTCATCTGAAAGCGTTGGACAACGGCTACACATGCCAACCACCTGTGAAAGTCTTTCTGATGGGCGAAAATCGATGGATTTCTTTGCAAGATTGGCCCCCGCCGGAAGCAACGCCCCAATCATGGTATCTCAAGTCGGATGGCAGCGCAAACATGCAAACCGGTGACGGGGTACTGACACAGGAGCCGCCGGACAACAGTAGCACCGATAGCTATGTGTATAATCCACAAGACCCGGTCCCGACACACGGGGGACCAATCTACTGGGGTATGGAGCACTTGGGACCAGTCGACCAACGCCCTCTGTTTGATCGACCGGATGTCCTCTTTTATCGAAGTGAAAAACTTGAATTACCGTTGACTGTAGTCGGCGAAATTACGCTTAATCTTTGCGTTTCTAGCGACGCTGCAGATACCGACTTTGTCGCTAAATTGTGTGTCGAAGACCCATCGGGGACTATGACATGCTTGACAATTGGCTCACTGCGGTGTCGTTACCGCGACAGTTGGACGGATCCACAACCACTTCCATCGGGTAGCATTACCCAAATTCAGTTGCAGATGGGACAGATTGGTTATGTATTTCCGACAGGTTCCCGAATCTGTTTGCTTATTACTAGCAGCGACTTCCCTCGCATCCTGCCGCATCCAAATACTCTAGCACCACCCTGGTCAAACACCGAGCAGGTTACTGCCCGTAACGCAATTCATCACGGCAGAGGGAATCTAACGCGTCTAACCCTACCGGTGATTGAATAGTTAGTTAGCCAATCATCTGACATTGACTAACCCTATCAGCAGAAAACCTAAAGGGAGAAGCGTGGCGAAACGGCTATTCCACAGCCTGACATTTGTTTGGGCGTGGTCGCCTTTCGTAGTAACCTATGGGAGTTAGGCAGGATACTATTCCAGCGGAAGGTGGTTACCGTACAAGGAAAGGTATTCGATACACGATACCAATCGGCAACTAATCAGGGCTGTGTATCGGTTATGTGAACCGACGCCGCTTAACGGGTATGATAAGATTATTCAAGTATCCATGATAGAACCTCTACTCGATTCTAATCCTTGAAATCCCTGCTATTAAATCCGTAGTTCTGCATTCGATTTTGGAGTCTGCGGCGCGAGATTCCCAAAAGCTCGGCGGCTTTGGTTTGATTGCCACCGGTCTGTGTCAATGCCACCCGAATATATTCCTTCACAATCTCTTCGAGCGCAACCCCATCCGCTGGAATTTCCACAGGAAAATCGCCCGGTGGCAAAGAGCTATCCGAAATTTCGGGTGGAAGATCCTCAAGGTCAATTGTCTCATTTTCCGACAGCACAAAGATTCTGTGCAGGTAATTTTCAAGTTGACGGACATTGCCTGGCCATTCGTATCGACGAAGTACAGACATTGCTCTCGGGGTCATACGGGTTGGGTCGGCGTCGGGGTATTCTTGTCTAAACTTCTGAAGGAAGAAATCGACCAAAAGTCCAATGTCCTCGCTTCGCTCTCGGAGATCGGGAAGATGAAGCGGAATAACGTTTAACCGGAAGAAGAGGTCTTCACGGAAAGTTCCCTCGTTTACGGCAGCTAGCAAATCTATATTGGTCGCAGCGAGCACACACACATCAATCCTAATCGGTTGCACGCCACCGACCCGCATGAGCTCCCTTTCGTGTAAAACATGGAGGAGCTTACTTTGCGTATGCACAGAAAGGTCGCTGATTTCATCGAGAAAGACGGTTCCCCCATTTGCCGCTTCAAACACACCAGTCTTTTGCCGATGCGCATCGGTAAAAGCCCCTTTTTCGTGTCCAAAGAGTTCG
>JAJEAL010000028.1 GCA_022822785.1 Candidatus Poribacteria bacterium | reverse complement strand
GAAGGCTACAATATCAATCAGGACGCTTCTGTCGTCGGACACTATGACTCAGCAGATGGGCGGAGGCATGGGTTTATCGCCAAACTCGGCACTAAGGCGGAGAGCGATTATTTTGGAAACGTCTACCATGTCACGTTGGCTAAAGGTTTGAACATGATTTCTGTGCCATTAGCATCACCAAAGCCGATGACCGCCAAGTCACTTGCCGCGCTGACAGGGGCAACAACCGTTATCACCATTGATGCGGCAAGCCAGCGATTCGTTGGGTGGACACCAAGTGCACCAGATGATGGTTTTCCAATCGAAGGTGGAAAAGGCTATATCCTCAATGTCCCACAAGCACGCCAATTTGCCTTCGTCGGATCACAGTGGACAAATCAGACGGAGGAGGCTGCAGCAGCACCTGCCATATCCGTGGAAGCAGCCCAAGTACAGGGAGCGTGGGCGTTTGTTGTAACCGGTCACTTGGGGGGTAAACCGGCGTTTGACGGCTACCGAGTCATCGTCCGGAACCAGAGAACAAACAGCACCATAACCGCCCCGGTGCAAGGGGATTACTTCGCTGCGGCGACCGCTGACCTCACGCGGCGGAGTGTCGTCGAAGTGGGAGATATGATTGAAGTCTATGTCGTCGGACCAGATCGAAATGTTGAATCGCACCCCCTCAGTTATAAAGTGACCCCTGAGGACCTGGAAAATGCGGTTATGTCTATCAGGTTTGATAGCATCGGTCAACCGAAACTGACGCAGCTGTTGCAGAACTTCCCCAATCCGTTCAACCCTGAGACATGGATTCCGTATCAACTCTCGGAAGATAGCCTTGTATCAATCTCCATCTACGATACAACCGGGAAGTTGATTCGCCCCCTTTCGCTCGGTTATCAATCGGCAGGCTTCTATACGGGTCGGGGGCGTGCTGCTTATTGGGACGGATCCAATGACCACGGTGAAACAGTCGCGAGCGGGGTGTACTTCTATCAACTTCGTGCAGGGGATTATACCGCGGTACGACGCATGGTAATTCTGAAATAAGCGCACGAAAGAGAAGCCACGTTTTTCTAAAAAGATAGCCTCTTTGCTACCTTTTTTCTTAGAATTGTACAAACTTTAGTACAAAAAACCTTAAAGGAGATTTTCGTTATGCACATTCAGATTAAAACCAGTTTTTTGTTTTACACCTTTACGTTGTTCGTATGCCTCAATTCCTTTTTCTTAAATAACACCGACGCACAAACCGATAATGACCCAACTCCCGCCTCCCCTGAATTCACCTACACTTATGAGAGTATTGATGTTCCGGAGGTAGATTTTTTGGCGCTGACTGCGAGTAGCGACTTTGAGGATTACGCCGGCTACACCCGGAGTCCTGATGGTGAAAAAACAGTCGGATTTACGCTCATTGACGGTGTTTTTACGACTTATGATTTCCCCGGTGCACAGAACACTTATTTTTATGCGTTCGGCAATAATGGGTTAGCCGCCGGGCACTACCAAGATAGCGATGGACTGTACCACGGTGTCATCTTAGAAAATGGCGAACTACGGCAATATGATTTTCCGGGCGCCATCCAAACGGAGATATACGGGTATAGCGATTCGACGGGTGTTCTGACGGGCAATTTTATAGACGATTCCGGCGTTCGGCGTGGATTTTCAGGGGACATAATCGTTGAAGTGCCCGATGCAACAGCAACATACGCCGATTTTGTGAACGCGAGTGGCGCTATCACAGGAAGCTACATAGATGCTGATGGTCTATATTATCCATACGTGCGCACCCCGAATGGAACATTTGTATTTCACGACTATCTGGACTCATCAACTCTGGAATACTTTTTTGTGCACGGTATCACTGATACAAGGATTATCGTTGCGCGAGCCAGAGCGATAGATGATATTCCGCGCTCTTATGTCGGCACATCCCAGCAAGGACTATCTGAATTACAATTTCCGGGTAGTGTTAGCACAGAGGGTTGGAATATCAATCAAGATGGATCTGTCGTCGGGTATTACGACTCAGGGGAGGGACGGAGACGCGGATTTATCGCCAAACCGACTCCGGAAACTGCTGAAAAATTCAGAGACATAGCTTATCCCCCACCGCCTGAGTTCAATTTCACCTATGAGAGTATTGATGTTCCCGGTGTAGAGTTCTTAGCGTTGACAGCGAGTAGCGACTTTGGGGATTACGCCGGCTACGCCCGGACCCCTGATGGGGAAAAAGAGGTTGCCTTTACGCTCATCGATGGTGTTTTCACGACCTATGATTTCCCCGGTTCGCAGAACACCTATTTCTATGCGTTCGGTAATGATGGAACAGCTGCCGGGCACTACCAAGATAGCGATGGACTGTACCACGGTGTCATCCTAGAAAATGGCGAACTGCGGCAATATGATTTTCCGGGCGCCGTCCAAACGGAGATATACGGGTATAGCGATTCGACGGGTGTTCTGACAGGTAATTTTATAGACGATTCCGGTGTTCGGCGTGGATTTTCAGGGGACATAATCGTTGAAGTGCCCGATGCAACAGCAACATACGCCGATTTTGTGAACTCGCAAGGTCTCATCGTAGGCAGCTACATAGATGCTGACGGTTTATTTCACGCATACGCGCTCTCCTCTGATAGTAGGTTTATACTTCTTGACTATCTTGAACCGTCAACTCTGGAATACTTTTTTCTCCACGGCATTAGCGAGGGCGAGGGAAGGAGTGTATTTGTAAGCGCCCGATCAAAATTTGTGGATGATATTCCACGCTCCTATGTCGGCTCATATCTGTACGGACTACATGAATTGTGGTTTCCGGGCAGCGTGAGCACGGAGGGTTGGAACATCAATCAGGACGGCTCTGTTGTCGGACACTATGATTCAGCGGATGGGCGGAGGCATGGCTTTGTTGCCAGACTCGGTCCTAAGGCGGAGAGCGATTATTTCGGCAATGCCTACCATGTCACACTAGCTAAAGGTCTAAACATGATTTCTGTGCCGTTGGCGCCACCAACGCCGATGACCGCCAAATCACTTGCAGCGTTGACAGGGGCGACAATCGTCATCGCGCTCAATGCGGAAACACAGGAATTCACCGGATGGACCCCAAGTGCACCGGACGACGGTTTTCCAATTGAAGGTGGGAAAGGATATATCGTCAATGTCTCAGACACTCGCCAATTCGCCTACGTCGGGTCACAGTGGACTAATCAAACGGAGGAGGCTGCAGCAGCACCCGCCATATCCGTGGAAGCAGCCCAAGTACAGGGAGCGTGGGCATTCGTTGTAACCGGTCACTTGGGGGGTAAACCAACATTTGATGGTTATCAAGTCGTCGTTCGCAACCAGAGAACAAACAGCACCATAACCGCCCCGGTGCAAGGGGATTACTTCGCTGCGGCGACCGCTGACCTCACGCGGCGGAGTGTCGTCGAAGTGGGAGATGTGATTGAAGTGCGTGTTATCGGTCCGGATAGAAATGTTGAATCGCACACCCTCAATTTCAAAGTGACCCCTGATGACTTGGCAGACGCGGTTCTGTCTATTAGGCTGGATAGCATCGGTCAACCGAAACTGACGCAGCTGTTGCAGAACTTCCCCAATCCGTTCAACCCTGAAACATGGATTCCATACCAGCTTGAAACATCGGCAGATGTCACCCTCCAGATTTATGACACATCTGGTGATCTGGTGCGGACATTGAATCTCGGTTTCAAGGGACAAGGATTCTATATGACGCGCACTAGGGCGGCGTATTGGGATGGGCGTAACAACTTGGGTGAGCAGGTTGCCTCTGGAGTCTATTTCTACAGTTTGAATACCCCTGACTTTTCGGGGACACGGAAGATGCTGATTTTGAAATAGAAAGCGCGAAGCTCTTTCTTTTTACATCAACCTTTTTACATCAACTAAGGATAGCTATGAATTACCCTAAAAAAAAGAAACTTCCCTTGTTTATATGTCTAATTATCTGTTTTATAGGATATGCCGTTGACCGAATTGATGCTGAAGTACCGATTGCAGATTATATCTTTGAGACCATCGAAGTCCCTGGTGTCGATTTTTTGGAAGTGGCTGCAAGTAACGATTTCGGGGATTACGCAGGGAACACGCGAAGCCCTGATGGCAAGAAAACCATCGGTTTCACATTGATAGACGGCATTTTTACAACCTACGACTTTCCAGAATCTCTGAATACCTATTTCTATGGACTCGACAATGCAGGAAAAGCTGTGGGACACTATAAAGGAGCAGATGACCTTTACCACGGTGTCATCATGGAAGATGGAGAGCTCACACAATACGATTTTCCGGGGGCTGTCGAAACGTTCATCTACGGTATTAGTGATGAAACGGGGGCGCTGAGCGGTAACATCGTAGATGAAGCAGGAATCACCCACGCTTTCTCAGGGGAGCTGACAATTACATTCCCTGGTGCAGTCAGCACTTATGGAGACTTTGTCAACGCCGCAGGAGCCGTCGTCGGCAGCTACATTGATGCCGATGGAATGTTTCATGGGTTCATGCGGGACCCCGAAGGCAATTTCACCACTATAGACCTCCCAGAAATACCGAATCTTGACTTCCTATTTGTAAACACTATCACCGATTTCGGGGCTGTCGGTTTCAGAGCCAAAGCTGCAAACGATATTCTGCGGTCCTATATCCTCATGCCAGATGACACCCTCTATGAAGTACGGATCCCAGGTAGTGTTATCACTGTCGTCCGAAATGTTAATCAGGATGGAAGTATTGTTGGGTATTATGACTTAGCAGATGGACGTAGACACGGTTTCCTCGGTAGACCAACCGGAGAAGGTTTCGGCAATATTTTCTCCATGCCCCTCTCTGAAGGTTTGAACATGCTGGCTGTGCCTCTGAAACCGACTGTCCACATGACAGCACGCTCGCTTGCAGTAAAGACAGGTGCGACCACGGTCATTACACTTGATGCCGCAAACCAGCGATTCGTCGGGTGGACCCCAGATGCACCGGACGACGGATTTTCCATCGAAGGGGGAAAAGGGTACATCGTCAATCTACCAAAGGCGCGCGACATTGTCTTCACAGGGACAGCGTGGACAAATCAGATGCAAGTCCCCGCAGCACCGCTTGCCACAACACCCTATCAGACATGGGCATTCGTTGTTAGTGGGCATCTCGAAGGTATCCAGCAGTTCAACGATTATCTAGTCACAGTCCGAAACCTTCGGACCAACACCGTCATGGAAGCCCAGGTGCGTGATAATTACTTCGCCGCTGCGACCGCTGACCTCGCGCGGCGGAGTATTGTCCAAGAAGGCGATGTGATTGAAGTGCGTGTTATCGGTCCGGATAAAAATGTTGAATCACCCCCCCTCAACTTCAAAGTAACCCCTGAGAACATAGCAAACGCGGTTCTGTCTATCAGGCTTGATAGTATCGGTCAACCGAAGCTGACGCAGCTGTTGCAGAACTTCCCGAATCCGTTTAACCCTGAAACATGGATTCCATACCAGCTCTCGAAAGATAGTCTTGTATCGCTCTCCATTTACGATACAACCGGGAAGCAGATTCGCATCCTTTCGCTCGGCTATCAATCGGCAGGCTTCTATCATAGTCGGGAGCGTGCTGCGTATTGGGACGGACGCGATGCTGTCGGGGAACAGGTTGCGAGTGGCGTCTATTTCTACCAGCTGACAACGCCATCTTTCCATCAAACACGGAGGCTCGTCATTTTGAAGTAGAAGCAAGCGGAGCGACATGCTCCTGTAGGTCGAGATTCACATCCTCAATAGTAGTAGGCATACTCCGTATGCCGTAACCTC
>JAJEAL010000027.1 GCA_022822785.1 Candidatus Poribacteria bacterium | reverse complement strand
CAAGGCTTATCTCCTTAACCCCGAAGAAATTCGAGATTTTATTCTCAACGGGTATATCCAGATTCAAGCTGATTTTCCGACCGATCTTCACGGACACATCTACCAACAGATTGAGGAAGTACTTGCGAAGGAGGGCAATCCGGGCAACAACCTGCTTCCCCGAATCCCTGAGATTCAGCGTGTTTTCGACCACCCGAAGGTTCGCGGCGCATTGATAAGTCTATTGGGTCAGAATTACCTTATGCACCCTCACCGTTACTGCCATCTCAACTTGCCGGGGAATGAGGGCCAAACCTGGCATAAGGATGACTACATATTCGATCAGAAGGTGCGTCACCACCGCTTTCGATGGGTGATGGCTTTCTACTATCCGCAAGATGTCACAGAAGATATGGGGCCGACGGGGGTACTGCCCGGAAGGCAGTATTACAATACGGTTTCCGACACAAATCCGGCGCAAAGCACCGAGCAAGCGAAAGCACTGTGTGGACAGGCGGGCACCGTGACAATCGTCAATTTTGATTCATGGCATCGGGCGACGGCGAACCGTAGCAACAAAAAACGTTATATGCTGAAATTTCAGTTCACACGTATGGATGAACCCTCCCACCCCCTATGGGATAACGGGCATACAAACTGGCAACCCGCGGATAACGATAGACATCCGGCGCTATCAAGGCATGTTTGGAACTGGCTCTCCCACAGCAGCGATGCGGAGTCGATGCAGGTGGCGACTGGCACAGATGGCTCTGTATCAGAACTAATAACAGGGCTCCGAGATACCGATGAAAGCGTCCGCCTGAATTCGGCTTATGCGCTCGGAAGGTTGGGGGAATCCGTTGTGCCGGCGCTCATGGGCGCCTTACGGGATGAGGCTGACGCTTTGGCGGCGGAAAATGTCGCCCATACCGCCGCGAATCCACAAGGCGGTAACCCAGCCGAGTTGTATGCCACTCAAGCACTGACGGAGCTGGGACAATCCAGTGTACCGGCGCTGATTTCAGCATTGGAGGATGTGTCTTGGCCTACCCGTGCGGCAGCCGCGGATACGCTGGGCAACCTGGGTTCTCTTGCGAAAACAGCTGTACCGGGGTTGATTCAGCGGCTATGCGATGAGAGTTCGTGGGTTCGCCGCAATGCAGCGGAGGCGTTGGGAACAATCGCTGCGCCTGCCGCGGATATCGTACCAGCATTGATGGGAGTCTCAGATGACTCGGAGATGCTGGTTCGACTTAATGCAGTGATGGCGTTGGCAAAAATTGGTCAATCAGCAGACGATATCGTGCCAACATTGGCGGGAAGGTTAAGCGATGAGGACCGGTATGTCCGTTTCTATGCCGCTGCGGTGCTACGGCAGATTGGAACGCCGGAGGCACAAAACGCTTTATGGGATAATCTATTGACCTCCCGCTGGTGTCCCATAACAACGGAGGACAATCCGTATTGAGAATTATCCTTCTGCGCTTCCCTGCCACAACCGTTGCATCTCTTCACAGGAAGCCAAGAGCTCGTCCAGTGTACCGTCGCCCTCAACCCGCCCGTCCTTCAGGACGATAATTTTATCCGCCCGACGGAGCGCCGGACGGCGATGGGACACCACAAGACAGGTAGAACGCCGTGCTTCAAAAACGCGGTCCCACAGCACCTGTTCGGTCTCCACATCCAACGCAGAAGATAGGTCGTCGAAGACATAGAGCTCAGCAGGCCGGACAAACATCCGCGTTGCAGCAGCCCGTTGTATCTGCCCTCCCGACAGCTTAACGCCTCGTGGACCCACTATCGTATCCAAGCCGTCTTCGAGTGTCGGCAGATCATCCTCCATTACCCCCAATCGGATAGCTTGTTTCAGTGCCTCTGGATCATCCGGCAGCCCCATGAGGATATTGTCCTTGAGCGGTTCACTGAAAAGCCGTGGGACTTGTGGGGTATAAGCGGAACGCGGCGGGACAAAGAAAGATTGGGCGTCGGTCACTAGCTCAGTATTCCAGCGAATTTCCCCGGACTCCTTCGGCAGTACCCCGAGGAGAGCCCGTAACAGGGTCGATTTGCCGGACCCAATCCGTCCAGTAACGACGACGAACGAACCGGAAGGGATTTGCATGTCAATCTCATGAATCCCATTCTCCGATTCTTCGTAGCGGTAGGTCAGCCCCTTGACCGTCAGTTCACGGAGCTGATCTCCCTCCGATTTGACAGGGACCGGAACGGTGGGGGTATCGCCGCCGAGGTAGACTGGACTATGTTGGGCGAGTGCACTTGATGACATCCCATCGACCACGCCTTCCATTCGACCAAAAGAAATCTGTGCGCGTGCGTGGTGTGTCATTACGGTGCCTAGCAGCGAGCCGCTCCTAGCAACTTCGCCCACGTATGCCATAAAAAGGGCAATATCTCCAACAGTGAAGTCCCCCGATTTCATCCGTTCCGCAACGAGTATGAGAATCACACCCGTTGCGATATTCCCAAGATTTTGATTTATTGAGCGCAGCATCTGTTCAAAGAGGTTATCTATCAGGGTGGACTTCCGCCGGGCATCGTTAAGCTCGCGAAAATACGAGATAACATTTGACTCCATCGTCGCAACCTTGATCGCCAAGACCGCTTGAAACATTTCATTAATGAAATTTGTCGCCTGCGCCGTAGCAACCCGTTGTGCCGCTCGATATTGATGGATATATTTCCTTGCTGCGTCGATAATAATGACAACGATGATAGATGGAATAACCGTGACAAATGTAATCACGATATTTATCCGCGCCATCCAGACAATAGCCAGTGCGGCAAAGACGAGATTGCCCCACAGATGGATGTATCGTTCTAGGTATCTAACGACCGTTCCCACATCATCGCGGAAACGGTTGGTTACTTCGCCGGAGGCACTTGAGATACGGCGCGGCGTGCGGACCTTAAGCAGCGCAGCCATCAGATTTTTACGCAGCAGTGATTCTATTGCATACCACCAGCGGGGCCAAACAAGCGCAGATCCAAACAACGCGATTCGGTCGCCGACCTCAACAGCGATAAACAGCGCCACAAGGGTCCACGGCGTGAACCCTGCTTGCGCGTCGCCTGTGAGGGCATCGAAGAACGCTTTCATGACCAGTCCCGTCAGAAATGGGACGAGGTCATCGGCGCCTCGAAAGAGTATTGTAAGCAGAAAAAGCCCCGGACGGTAACGTAGGAGCGTTATGGCAGCTCTGCCTGTTCTCATACGTTCTCCTTATATACTGTGCGCGACAAGTCTGGAACATGTCCACCCACATCGAGATTTTTGTTTGTCATGTCGTTGTCTCCCACGGTTGCAACACTGATACTGATAACTCTTACGGTAACACATCTAGCTCAAGAAAAGCAAGATTTTTCCCGTGTGGTTAATGTAACGCACTCCCACATTTAACCTACTCTTCGTGAGCAACAACCGTGTAGGGCCCCATGGCTATACCCCCAGTGCAGCCGTTGCTTTCTGTCCATTCAACATTTATATCCTTTTCACCACACGCTGTAATCAGAACCAACACACCGAAAAAGATAATAACGAAACACACAAATCTAACTCGCATTTACAATTCCCCTTCCTTGACCAACCCAACACTCGTATGATAGTATAGCGTCATTCAGGAATCATACCCTTTGGACGATAAAAAGGGACGGGAAGCCTAGCTCGTCTACATGTCAGTCGCTGTCCCGAAGAAGCAGAGAATGAAAGAAAGGAACGCATATCTTGCAAATTCTCATCACCGGCGCTGCAGGCTTCATCGGTTCACATCTCTGCGAGAGGTTGTTGGAGCGTGGCGATAGGGTGATCGCCTTAGACAACTTCAACGATTATTACGACCCAGCGCGCAAACGGGAGAACATCCATCAATTGCACAATCACCCCCGCTGTATCTCATGCGAGGCTGACATCTGCGATGGGGAAACTATCAATCGTATTTTCGCAGAGCAGCGCCCAGAAACAGTCGTTCATTTGGCCGCCTACGGTGCCGTGCGCTACTCTATCGGACGCGCCAAACTCTACACCGATGTCAACATTGGCGGGTCTATCAATCTGCTGGAAGCTGCCCGTGAGATTGGTGTCAAAAACTTTGTCTTTGCGTCCACCTCATCTGTGTACGGAAATACGCAACGCCTACCCTTTGTTGAAACAGATCCCTGTAATCAGCCCCTCGCCCCCTACCCCGCGAGCAAAAGAGCGGTCGAGCTGATGGGATATACCTATCACCATTTGCACGGACTGAATTTCACAGCGCTGCGCTTCTTCAATGTCTACGGTCCCCGTGGACGCCCGGATATGATGCCGTTCATCGTTACAGATAGCATTATTAAGCAGCGAGAAATAGGCCTGTTCAACGGGGGACAAATGCAGCGCGATTGGACCTACATTGATGACATCGTTGACGGGATAATTGCTGCACTTGATAAGCCGGTGGGCTATGAGCTTATCAACCTCGGACGCGGTGAACCTGTCCTTATGACAGATTTCGTACAAATTATCGAAAGGTTGGTCGGTCACAAAGCCATGTTATCGACACCGCCAACCCCGCTCAGCGAGCCGAAGATTACCTTCGCAGATATAGTCAAGGCGCGTCGCTTATTAGATTATAATCCTCAAACCCCTCTCAAAACAGGGTTGTGTAGGTTTTGGGAATGGTATCAGCAGGAAGTTATGGATTGACGTTTAGGAAATTTTTCGGAGGTTGAGGCGCAAACGCAATCGACTACCTCAACGAATCGGGGATTGGAAGTTGATATTTTTGCATAACTCCTTGAATCTGCTTCCACGTGCTATCTTCAACAAAGATTCCCTCCCGCTCTCGTCTCTCTTGTTCACCCCTACCACGCTCACCGGGGATACGGATAGCCTCGACGCCGGGCAAACATTGGGCAGACTTGATGTAGTCGATGAAGCGGTTGACCTCCGCATTGAAATCTGATAGGTCGACAAAACTGGCGATATTAATGACTGTGATGAACACGCCATTGCCCACCCTTGACTCGCCGTGGCGGGTGCACCCCGCACCGCTCAACGCGCCTGAGAGGATATCGACAACAATACTGAGTCCGAATCCTTTTTGTGCAGCAATTCCTCCAAAAGGCAGCAACGCACCGGGGGGAGGGCCATAAAAATCCTCGACGTTGGTTGTCGGCTTTCCGGCGGCATCAATAATCCACCCCTCCGGGGTGGGTTCCTGCCGATGTCGTTGCACCCGTACTTTCCCCGCTGCGACCACACTGGTAGACATATCCAACAGAACAGGCTCGCGTCCCCCAACCGGGATGGCACAAGCCAGCGGATTGGTCGATAGCCGTCCCTCAATCCCTCCATAAGGCGCGACATTTTGACCGCCGCCGTGGTCGTTCACAGTCACAATCCCGATCATATTCTCCGCCGCTGCAATCAGCACATATCCCCCTAATCTACCGGTCTCATTACAGCGGGAGATAGTGATCGTGCTAACATCGGTCGCTTTTGCCTTTTCAATTGCTAATTCCATGGCATGTGTCGCGATCACGGGTCCAAACCCCCAATTTCCATCGAGGACTGCCATGGACGGAGACTCGCGTTTCACCTCGATTGTCGCTCCCGGTCGAATTAGGGCTGTCTCAATCTCATCCACATATTTAGGTAAATGAATGACCCCGTGTGAATCATGTCCAACGAGATTGGCATCAACCATGGAACGTGTCACAACTTCAGATTCTTCATCGGAGATACCCATAGCACGAAACACCTTCAAGCACGTTTGCGCCAAGACCTCCGCGGTGAAGACTGGCATTATCGACCTCCTCTGTTTATAGTCGATTGTAAATTAACGATTCGCGGCTGATTCAATAAGTTCATTCGGATTCATCTCCATTATAAGGACATTAAGGGAATTTGTCAATACCGTTACGGACAGCTGCCTACTTTGAGATTGACCGTCTCTGATAATTTTGATAAGATATATTGTAGGCGTGACGCGTGAAACGTGAAAGCCACTGGTTCATTGATGATCGACCTAGGAGACTCATAGAACAAGAAGGAATTATAATATGTCAGACCAGAAGGTTAAAATTGGATTCGTCGGCGTCGGCAACATGGGTCAATGCGCTCACCTGAAGAACTATGCGAATCTAGATATCTGTCAGGTGGTTGCCATTGCGGAGATACGTGAGCCGTTGCGCCGAAAGGTCGCCGCTCGCTACGGCATCCCGACCAGCTACCCAACACACGAAGAGATGTTGCAAAACGAAGCATTGGACGGGATTGTGGCTGCTCAACCTTTCGGTCGATATGGGATACTTGTTCCTGAACTTCTCAAGGCAGGCGTGCCTGTCTTTACGGAAAAACCGCTTGCGGCGTCTATCGAAGCGGGTGAAAAAATTGTGGATGCGGTGAAGAGGAGCGGAACATGGCACATGATCGGCTATCACAAGCGCAGTGATCCCGCGACGATGTATGCAAAGACCGAAATCGACCGCCTCAAAGCTTCAGGTGAACTTGGAAAAGTGACCTATGTTCGTATCCTGATGCCCTCCGGGGATTGGATTGCGGGCGGTTTTAACGAACTGATTCAAGATGATTCCCCACCGCCCTCACTAGAATGGGATCCGCCCGCCGCAGATATGAATGACGAGGTCCGCAATCAGTATAACGGCTTCGTCAACTACTACATCCATCAGATTAATCTAATGCGTTATCTGCTTGGAGAGCCCTATACGGTTACTCACGCCGATCCGTCTGGTGTACTATTGGTAGGTCGGAGCGAGAACGGGATCGCTTGCACTATCGAAATGTCTCCCTACAGCACAACGATCGACTGGCAAGAATCTGCGCTGGTATGTTTTGAGCGGGGTTACCTGAAAATTGACTTGCCGGCACCATTGGCCACTAACCGCGCCGGTCGTGTTGAGATACTGCGCGATCCCGGCAACGGCACCACCCCAGAGGTCCTCGTGCCACACCTCCCTTCAGTCCACGCCATGCGGCAACAAGCGATTAACTTTGTGACCGCTATCAAGGGAGAGGCAGATCCGCCCTGCACCTCGGAGGAAGGGTTGGAAGATTTGAAGGTTGCTCGGACTTATATTAGATTATTTACAGGCGTTTAACTCCGACCACGTGGCATATACCGAACATCGATCGAAAAGATCCGTTTTTTCGACCAAATTACTAACCTTCCCGCAAGAGTCCATGGTCAATTAGAGTGAGCGGGGGAGCGATTGGAAATTGGTTAGGAGTGACACACTTCAGATTGTAGGTGCCTGATTTATCAGGCATTAGCAACGGTGTCCGGTGGTGATGAATCGCCGACCTACCCCCTTGATAAGGGGGGCAGGGGGGGTTGGTTTTGACCATTCAACTGCGTAAGTCCTATTGGTATTAGAAAGGAGCATTAATTAATGAGCAGCTTAATTGCCGTCCATCCTCGTTTTGACGGCGTTTGGCCCTTTGCAGCCGAGCATTTCCACACACTGTGGCAGGCGCAGGGAGAAGTCGAATTTATTCGTCTCGACCCCAGCGATGAGCGAAAAATCGGTGAGATTGCTTCAAATCCCGCTGAAATTAAACGGCTTGCCTCCCTTAGCGTACCCGTAACGCTGGAGTGTTTGCAGCGTTTTACGGGGCTAGAGGAGGCGACCTTCCAAGGTAGCTACGGTAGCAGTATATCAGAAGAACCGATTCAGGAGCATATCCAACAAACGGGAATTACGATTTATAATCAACCGACCGAGGGGTTTTGGGGACAAACGGTGGCGGAGTACGGGCTTGCGTTGACGCTGTGCGGATTGCGCCGTATCCCACAACTACATCGTGCGATTCTTAGCAGCCTCGTACCTTGGGACTACGAAGCACCCAACGGCATGGGTACTCCAGGCGGGCGTGGACATCAATTTGGTGATGACTCAAACTTTACCAGTGGTACAATTGCGGGCAAACGGGTACGCATTGTTGGTGCAGGAAATATTAGCAGTCGCTATGCCAGCTTTGTGAATATGTTGGGAGCAGATGTAGCGGTCTGGGATCCGTATGCCAGCGAACCCTGTTTTCACCGTGCGGGTTCTCGGAAGGAATGGCATCTTTCCGAACTGGTTAAAGACGCTGAAATATTCGTACCGATGGTGCCTTTACTAGAATCCACGCGCGGCATTGTCACCGCAGAGCATATCAACGCGCTGCCGAGCGGCTGTCTCGTGGTTCTCGTAACCCGTGCAGGGATTTGCGATATGGAAGCGTTACGCAAGCGGGTACTTGCCGACGAACTGAGCCTTGCCGCCGATGTGTGGGAGGTCGAGCCGCTTCCGTTAGACGATCCACTCTTGGGACGCCATAATGTCGTCCACACGCCGCACAACGCCGGACGGACTATTGATGCGAATCGGGCGTGGGCGGAAAAATTAGTGGTGCAATTCAAGCCGCGGTAACTTCACCGACAAACAACACTGTATGCCAAAATATCCAATCGACAAACTTATCACCGATTTTGACGAAACGATATCGGAGAGAGATACTATTAGCACCCTTGTGTATACAGCAGCGGATACCCGTCGGGGTGAAAAGGAACAGTTTCTCGCAGCTTGGCAGGAGATGGTGCAGTGGTATTTGACGCGGTATCAACGAGTTTGTGATGCGTGGTTGAACCATCAGCATTCACTAGTCGATTACCTAAAGAGCTTTGAAGCGCTGGAAACAGCATCCATACAACGGGTGATGGCAAAAGGATTTTTGTCGGGGCTTACGAAAGAAGGGTTAGACGCAGCTGGACGGAATGTCGTTAAGAAACCGGGGGTTGACCGGGTGCTATCCGCCATGCGAGTAAGCGGCGTTGAAGTTGAGATTTTGTCCGCCAATTGGTCGGTGGCTTTGATTCAGGGTGCAACAGCGGGGTTATACGATCAGGTAATCACCAACAGTTTGGTCTACGATGCAGCAGGAAGGTCGACCGGGGAGATTCACCTCCATGTTGTTTCGGCGCGGGATAAGCTGAGGAAGTTTAGGGAGCATAAAAAAAATCCCCCGGCCCCCGGTGAAACCGGGGACGGGGGAGTAATTCGAACAGCGTACGTTGGAGATTCAATCTCAGATTTTCTGGCTATCCTCGATGCAGATTTAGGGGTGCTAATTGGGCAAAACCGCACGGCGATGGAAACGGTTGAGCGGTTTCGCCTCCCAACCCAACGACTCCACGAAGGAGTACGATTCAATCCGTCCCTATCCTATCAAGGAACTATCCTACTCATCGACTCATGGACGGAATTGGACGACTTTCTCTCAATCGCTGAGTAGTTATCGTGCATACTGAGAGAGTCGTTTTTCAAGCCCCTCGCCGGTGTAACCTCAATCGGCTGCTGGCTCATCGACCTGCGCTGACAGAGAATCAGCCAATTCAGGTTCCTGCAAATCTTCATCGGCCTGAAGTTGTGCATCTTCTGTGGGCAAAGCGCGAATCTTCCGGAATTTAGACACCCCTGTTCCCGCAGGGATGAGATGCCCCATAATGACGTTTTCCTTCAGACCGACGAGCCGATCTCGCTTACCGATGGCTGAAGCTCTCGTTAACACATTGGTCGTTTGCTGGAATGAAGCAGCAGAGATGAAGCTTTCCGTGGATAACGAGGCCTTTGTGATTCCCTGTAAAATCGATTCAGCTGTGGCAGGGCGACCACCGTTTTCAATCACTTGACGATTCGCCCGATTGAAAGCCGCCCGATCTATTTCCTCTTCTTCAAGAAATTCGGTATCCCCCGGATCACCAATTTTGACCTTACTCATCATCTGTCGCACAATGACCTCAATGTGCTTATCATTGATGCGCTCACCTTGTGTTCTGTAGACATCTTGGACTTCGTTGACTAAATAGCTCTGGACCGCCTCCTCACCTTTCACTTCGAGGATATCGTGCGGGTTGATTGGGCCATCTGTCAATCGCTCACCTGCTGCTACCTTATCAGTACTCTGGACAATAAGGTGCTTGCCTTGTGGAATGCGATGGCTCTCCTGAAAGTCCTCGTCCACTACGCGAAGAAGTCGTGCGCCACGGCTAGCGTTCTCTAATTCGACAAACCCTTCAATCTTGGAAATGACAGCAGCGTCCTTTGGCCTTCGTGCCTCCAAGAGTTCTGTGACTCGGGGTAGACCGGTCACGATGTCTCGACTTTGCCCTTTTTCACGCGGCAACCGTGCCAAGACTGCTCCCGGTTCTACTTGCACCCCATCCCTAACTGAAAGGTGCGCCCCTGTCGGCATTTGATAGCTAATCAAAGCTTCCCCGGCGTCATCATGAATCTCAATTTGTGGCTGATCTTCGCCTCTATGTTCAACAATGACCCATTCTGCCGAGGTGGTTTTTTGTTCCTGTACGGTTTTGCCCTCAACAATATTCTTGAACACGACGTGCCCGGCGTGCTCTGTCAGAATCGGCACTTGATACGGATCCCACTCAAACAACAAGGTGGCATCTACGCCATTTTGGGCATCCCCTTTCGTCACTGGCTGCCCATCTTCGATGTACAATCGTGCGCCGACATCAGCAGTATGCCGCTCTACCGTATATCCATTCGCATCAATGATCCGGATTTGTGCATTTCGGGAAACGACAACCCTTTCTGTTTCTGCATCGGGTTGTTGATCTTCTGATGCTACATTAGCTTCGACCGGTTGATTTGAATCCTGATCGGATCGGGGCCGTTCAATAAATCTAACATTGTAATATTGGGCGGTCCCATCATGTCGAGCCTCAATCTTCGATTGGGAACCTCCACCACTGACCGTACCCCCTGTGTGGAACGTCCGCATCGTTAACTGGGTGCCTGGTTCTCCGATTGATTGGGCTGCGATGATACCGATAGCCTCTCCCACATCTACCAGATGACCACTAGTTAAGTCGGTACCGTAACATTTTGCACACGCGCCGTATCGGGCTTCACACGTCAGCACAGACCGGACACGGACTTCAGGGATACCAATTGCCTCAATTTGCTGTGCGACCTGCTGTGTAATCGCCTCATCCTTTGGCACCAGCACCTCACCTGTACTTAAGTCGATGATGTCTTCTGCGGCTGTACGCCCGAAAATCCGTTCCGAGAATGGGCTTTCCTCCTCTTCGTCGGTTGTCTTGGTCACCCCACCAAGCGTTTCACAGTCCACAATTGTTATCATGACATCTTGTGCGACATCGACCAGCTTCCGTGTCAGGTAACCGCTACTCGCTGTCTTAATCGCGGTATCAGCGAGTCCTTTCCGCGCACCGTGTGTCGAAATGAAGTACTCAAGGACCGATAGCCCTTCATGGAAACAAGATTCAATTGGCTGTTCAATAATCTCGCCGGAGGGTTTTGCCATCAATCCACGCAACCCCGCCAGCTGACGAATTGAATCCCGTTTACTCCGGGAAATAGCGCCCGAATCCACCATGATATGAACGGGATTGAACCCCTCAATCTCATCATCACGCCCTTGTTCAAGTCCATCAAACAGGGCAGTTTCGATCTGTTCAATTAGTCGATGCCAGATGTCAATCACTTTGTTGTACCGTTCACCCTCGCTCATCCCCATGTCGCCTCGCTGGTAATCGGCGTCGATCTGCTCAACCTGTTTCCATGCTTCCTCTATCAATTCCGTCTTCTGATGCGGAATGATCATATCCTGCATGGCGATAGAAATCCCACCTAGCGTTGCATAATGGAAACCGAGTCGCTTCAAATCATCTATGAACTCTACGGTTTGGCGATTGCCTAACTCCTCAAAAGCACGAGACACCAAGTCTGAGAGATCGCGGGAACCCATTTCTTGATTGACAAATGGCAGCTCTTGTTGCGTCTCGGCATCTGTGAACAGCAGCTCATTGGGAATAACCTGATTAAAGATTACACGTCCCACGGTTGTTCCGATTGGCTCTTCTGCACCATTAAAATAGAGCTTTACCGGATCGTGGAGCCCAAGAGCACCACAATCGTGTGCAAGGATAATCTCTTCCGTATTTCGATAGACTCCTGGAACTGGCACCTTACACACTTTCTCCCAATCTTCCTCTGGAACAGCCTTTGTGAGGAAGCTAATCCCGAGCGCGACATCTCGGTTCGGCACCGTAATAGCACCACCGTGCGCGGGTTTGAGTAGGTTGCGCGTTGCCATCATCAAGAGCTTCGCTTCCACCTGTGCCTCAACGCTTAGTGGCACATGTACTGCCATCTGATCGCCATCGAAATCTGCATTGAAGGCTTCACATACCAGTGGATTGATTCGTATCGCTTTTCCTTCCACGAGCACCGGTTGGAACGCCTGAATGCCAAGTCGGTGTAGCGTTGGGGCACGGTTTAGGAGCACGGGGTGCTCATCAATCACCTCTTCCAACACTTCCCACACCTCCGGCGAAACCTGCTCCGCCATATTTTTAGCGCGTTTGATAGTATGGGCATAGCCTTTCGCCTGCAGCTTGTGAATAATGAACGGCTTAAACAGCTCCAACGCCATCTTCTTCGGCAAACCACACTGATGCAACTGAAGTTCTGGTCCAACCACAATAACCGTCCGCCCGGAATAGTCTACACGCTTTCCAAGCAGGTTTTGGCGAAAACGTCCCGGTTTGCCCTTAAGCATATCGGAAAGCGATTTCAGTGGACGATTGCCCGGTCCACGTACCATGCGACCGTGACGACCATTGTCCAACAACGCATCTACGGCTTCCTGGAGCATCCGTTTCTCATTGCGGATGATAACCTCTGGTGCCCGGAGCTCCATCAGTCGTTTTAGACGATTATTTCGATTAATGACGCGTCGATACAGGTCGTTCAAATCGCTAGTGGCAAATCGTCCGCCATCAAGAGCAACCAACGGACGCAGGTCGGGGGGAATTACCGGAATCACGGTAAGAATCATCCAATGTGGCTGATTTCCTGACTTCTTAAAGCCCATGAACAGTGTCAACCGTTTGGTTAGTTTCCGAGATTTTTGCTTGCTTGAGGTCTCCTCAAGTTCTGCGCGTAAGGCTTTGATTTCCTTGTCTAAATCAATCCGTTCTAGCAGTTCTCGAACTGCATCGGCGCCCATGCCGACACGGAAGCCATCGGGAAATTCAGCGTGGTACTTCGTGTATTCTTCCTCTGTCAGGAGTTGGTTTTCCTCCAAGCCGCAGTCCGGGTCGGTAACTTCTAATACAATGAAAGACTCGAAATAGATGACGCGCTCAACGTCACGGAATGGGAGGTCTAAAAACAACCCGATCCGCGAAGGTAGGCCCTTAAAGAACCAGATGTGCGAGACCGGCGCTGCTAATTCAATATATCCCATCCGCTCTCGGCGCACTTTCTGCTGGGTAACTTCAACACCGCATCGGTCACATATTACCCCCCGATGTTTAATTCGTTTGTACTTACCACATCCACACTCCCAATCCTTTTGTGGCCCAAAAATCGCCTCACAGAACAAGCCGTCTCGTTCGGGACGAAATGTACGATAGTTAATCGTTTCAGGTTTCCGTACTTCGCCACATGCACAGTCACCTGTCGCACATCCACTGGTCCGTTGGTGGCACGCTGTCTTTTTTGACCATTCCTTAATATATTCTGGTGAAGCAATCCGGATTGAAATTGCATCAAAATTGTTTAGGTTTCCCGACTGTGCTGCGCGTTCTTGGATCTGATTTTCCATGGCTGTTCTCCCTCTTAAGGATTGGAAGCGTAGAAGCGTGGGTGCCCTATTTTTTTAGAGCGCCCACACTTCATACCTCAGTTTCCGGATCCCAATTCTCAGCGGTAAGGTCAAAAGGATCGATGTCGTCAGATGTTTGCTCCAAGTCCACATCCAGACAAAGGCTTTGTAATTCTTTGACAAGGACGTTAAATGATTCTGGTGTACCCGGCGCAGGCGCATTCTCTCCTTTGACAATCGCTTCGTAGATCTTACTCCTTCCAATGACATCATCGGATTTAATTGTGAGTAACTCTTGAAGGGTATACGCGGCACCGTACGCTTCGAGCGCCCATACTTCCATTTCACCGAGACGTTGACCACCTTGTTGTGCTTTGCCCCCGAGCGGTTGCTGCGTCACCAGCGAGTAGGGTCCCGTGCTGCGGGCATGAATTTTATCATCCACCAAGTGGTTGAGCTTGAGGATGTAGGTATATCCGACGGTAACTTCTTGGGCAAACGGTTCCCCAGTCCTGCCATCGTACAGTTTCGCTTTGCCATGTTCTGGCAGACCAGCTTTTCGCAAGAGTTCCCGAATCTCCGGATCCTCTGCACCATCGAAGACCGGCGTGGCGATGTATAAGCCGAGTTCTTTTGCTGCTCTACCCAAATGCGTTTCTAGAATTTGTCCGGCATTCATGCGGCCGGGAACTCCCAGAGGATTCATGATGATTTGGATTGGCGTACCGTCTTCTAGATAGGGCATATCTTCCTGTGGAAGAATCTTTGACACGACCCCTTTGTTACCGTGTCTGCCGGACATTTTATCACCGACAGAAATTTTTCGGCGGGTCGCCACATAGACCTTCACCAGTTTAAGGACCCCGGGCTTCAGTTCGTCGCCCTTGTTGATTTTTTCAAGCAGAGCGTCTCTTTCCTCCGTTAGGGCATCAAGACGCCCTTGCGCCAACTGTTGAATGCGTTGGATGAGATCCATCGCATCATCATCCGTGACATGAAAATCATCCAGTGGACTGTCGGTATCAAGTAAATCTTCTGTGACAACATCGCCGCGTTGGGCAAGTAAGTCGGTGCCGTTAGAGACACTGCTAGCGAGTGTTTTACCGATTAGGGCGTTGCGGATCTCGGCGTTCTTGCGTTGGTTAATCAATGCACGTTTCGCCTGCCACTCTTTGTCTATCTCTTTCCGCTTGGCATCCTCCCGTAGTTCGGTTTGACGGTCACGTTCCCGCTCTTTTCGAGAAAAGACTTTGACATCGACCACAACGCCTTCGGTGCCGGGCTTGACATATTTGGAGGCGTCGCGCACCTCGCCAACTTTCTCACCGAAGATGGCACGGAGCAATTTTTCTTCAGGTCCGAGGTCACTCTCGCCCTTTGGCGTTACCTTGCCAACCAGAATACTTCCCGGATGGACAATTGAACCGATGCGAATAATCCCTTCCTCATCTAACTGCGCCAAGGCTTCCTCAGAAACATTCGGGATGTCTCGAGTAATCTCCTCGCGCCCCATCTTTGTATCGCGCGCTTCTACCTCAAATTCTTCGATATGGATAGAGGTGTAGGTGTCCTCAGTGATGAGCGACTCACTGAGCAGGATCGCATCCTCATAGTTATACCCCTCCCAAGACATGAATGCGATGAGGACATTGCTGCCGAGTGCCAATTCCCCATTTTCTGTTGATGTGCCATCGGCAATGACCTGACCCGCCTTTATATCTTCTCCGACATCTACACAAGGACATTGATGAAGGCTAGTACCGCTGTTCGACCGTTGGAAAGTGGTCAACCGGTAGACATCATAACCCATCTCGCTGAAGGACCGTTCCCCACCATCAACATGGAAAGCATCGTCCGTACGGATAATAATTTCCGAGGCGGACACGCTCTCTACAACGCCATCGCGCTTTGCCAGTACGACCGCACCAGAATCGCGTGCGGCTTTATGTTCCATGCCAGTCCCAATCAGCGGGGCTTCGGGACGAATAAGCGGTACGGCTTGTCTCTGCATGTTGCTTCCCATCAATGCACGGTTCGCATCGTTGTGCTCAAGGAAGGGAATAAGTGCGGCAGAAACGCCAACAATCTGCTTCGGGGAAACATCAATATAATCGATGTCTTGTGCGGATTTCTGGAGCAAATCGTCTTTCTGTCGTGTCACCAACCGATTGTCCGTCATCGTTCCGTTTTCATCAAGGACAGCATCCGCCTGTGCAATGATAAAGGTATCTTCCTTATCCGCAGCCAAGTAATCAATCTGATCGGTGGCTTTACCCTCAACAACTTTGCGGTAAGGCGTTTCCATAAATCCGTAGGCGTTTACCCGCGCATAGGTGCTTAAGGAAACAATTAACCCCACCGAGGGCCCTTCAGGTGTCTCAATGGGACAGACCCGTCCGTAGTGGGTTCGGTGAACATCGCGCACCTCGAAGGTCGCCCGTTCCCGATGCAGCCCACCCGGTCCCAATGCACTCAGGCGACGTTTATGGGTTAATTCATCCAATGGATTGGCTTGCTGCATGAATTGGGAAAGCTGACTCGAACCGAAGAAGTCTTTAATCGCAGCGGTTAACGGTTTGGGGTTGATCAGGTCGGCAGGGGTCATACTCTCTAAGTCCTGAACCGTTAAGCGCTCTCTCGTTGCACGGGTTACCCGTAGCATTCCCATTCTCACCTGGTTCTGCAACAGTTCCCCAACAGCTCGCACACGACGGTTCCCCAGATGATCGATGTCGTCCATTTCCCCCTGTCCATTTTGGACCTGTATCAGGTATTGAATAACAGCGGCGATGTCAGCCGGTCGCAGCACGCGCATCTCTTCATCTACTTCCTTATTTTCGTTCCCATAGAGGGAGAGATTGCCCAACTTTTCATTGAGTTTGTACCGCCCTACCTCTGCGAGATCGTAACGCACCGAATCGAAGAATAGCTTCTCAAATCGGTTATGTGCACTCTCGATTGTGGGTGGATCGCCCGGTTGCAGCTTACGAAAGATTTCTACTACTGCGAGGTCTTGGATGGTGCCGCGATAGACGTTGAGGGCATCTCCTACTTTTTCAATAGTGAAGTTATCTCTACTGTTTTTGTTGGATATACGATATCGATCGTCTCCTCTTACCTGCACCGTTGCAGAAGGAGATAGCGGATTGCCGCTGTCCTTAAACTGTGTGTGCCAAGCATCTGACACTGGGGCATCATCTGTCAAGTCGTCTTCGAGGCCCAACGGCGCTCGAAAAATCAGCGGTAACGTATAATCGGATTGGAGGTCGCGCTCGAGTGTGTTCCGCAGGGAACGAATATCTTCCGCGTCTTCTACGCCTAAGACCTCAACTTCGCCAACGCCCTTTTCAAGCAATTCATCTATTAGCTCTTCTGTCAATTCGGTGTTTGCTTCAACTAAGACATCTGAGCGGTAGACTTCAACTTCACTGACACCAGCCTCACGTAACGTATCAATCCGTTCTTCTGTCAATTCCGTGTCCGCCTCAATCAACGCATCGCCGGTGGTTGGGTGTTGGACAGAAGTAGCTATTACCCAACCGCTTAGAGCGGCATCTAAACTGACCTGCACTATAGGAGGTTTGACAGGCGCAGCTGTCACTCGACCAACGAGAGAGTCATCGAGCTTAACCTGTTCTGCCTTATTAGCATACAGCTTGAGGATGGTCTCATCCGTTTCCCAACCGAGCGCCCGGAGCAGAACGGTTACGAGCATTTTTTTCCGCCGATCGAGCCGGACATAAATTAGGTCTTTGATATCGAATTCAAACTCAATCCACGCCCCACGATACGGAATAATTTTTGCAGTATTGAGCATTTGCCCACTGGTGTGGGTATCTTCTCCAAACACTGCGCCGGGGGATCGTTGTAACTGACTGACAATCACGCGTTCAGAGCCGTTGATAATGAAGGTGCCGTTTTCTGTCATGAGCGGGATTTCGCCCATATAAACTTCGTTCTCTTTTATATCAATCAGCTGATTTTCACCGGTGCTATCATCTTTCTCCCTAAGCACCAATTGGACGCGAAGTTTCACTGGTAGGGCATAGCTGAATCCGCGGGATTGACATTCGTTAATGTCGTACTTCGGATCGCCGAGCGAATAACTGACGAACTGGAGTTCGGACGTCTCGCTGAAGTCGAAGATTGGAAAGATTTCGTTGAAAATAGCCTGTAGGCCTTTATCTTCACGTTCTTCTGGGGGGATGTTTCGTTGAAGGAATTCTTCGTAGGATGATTTTTGAACCTCAATGAGATCCGGGAGATCCAGAATCTCTGGAATTTTTCCAAAAGACAATCGTTCACGTTTGCCGTATTTGACGGGATAGGGCATACTTTCACCTGACCTTGATATTGAGGGATAGAGGGGATTTTGGAGTTTTGTTTCAAAAAACAGGCGTAACGCAGTATTGTATAACAATTATCGCTGCATGTCAAGACAATTTTTACACATATTTCATTTTTTACAACAATTCTTTTGACTTGAGGGAAAATGGCTGCTACGATAACAGTAAGATTTTTATGAGCACCCCTTCATTTTCTAGAAATAGGATTACTTTGCTGATGGCGGCTTGACATACTTGACGACATATGAATCTAACAGAACAGATTAAGGCTCAGGCACAGAAACTTGGATTTGAACTGGTGGGCATCATCCCGGTTAAGCCGAGTCAGACGGTTGACTATTACGAACAGTGGTTGAAAAAGGGTTACGCAGGAGAGATGGCGTATCTCGAAAAGCACCTGCCGCTGAAGCAGGACCCACGCCACATCCTACCTGAAGCCCAATCGATTATCGCGTTAGCACTCAATTATTATACCCTCGATCCCCCTCAATCAATTGCGGCAGATCCATCACGCGGACAGATTTCCCGATATGCGTGGGGTACGGATTACCACGACCTTATCCGGTCGAAATTGGATCGATTGGCAACATTTATCCAAAGTACTGCCGAAGCAGAGGTCAAAACCAGGGTTTATGTGGATACCGCCCCGGTTCTAGAACGTGAGTACACAGAGCGCGCAGGAATCGGGTGGATTGCCAAAAACACAAATGTAATTAATTGGCAGGCAGGGTCCTGGTTTTTTCTCGCTGGCATCTTGGTCAGTATCAAGTTAGAAACAGACACACCGTCGCTCCGCGGGAGTTGCGGCACGTGCACCCGATGCATTGAGGCGTGTCCTACAGATGCAATCCTAGCACCAAATATCCTCGATTCCCGGCTGTGCATTTCCTACCTTACCATCGAATTAAAAGGGAGCATCCCGCACGAACTCCGTCCGGGGATGGGGAACCTGATTTTCGGTTGTGACATCTGTCAGGAAGTTTGCCCGTGGAACAGTAAAGCAGTGCCAACAAAGGAACGCGGCTTTCGTCCACGTCAGGGTAACCTGGCGCCCAAACTGTTGTCCCTGATTAACATGACACAGGAGCAGTTTAGCAAGCGTTTTAGAAATAGTCCCATCAAGCGAGCGAAGCGACGCGGTTTCCTCCGAAATGTTGCTGTCGCGCTTGGCAACTGGAAAAATCGCGCCGCGGTGCCCGCCCTCAAGCAGGCATTGAATGATGATGAACCTTTAATCCGTGGACATGCTGCATGGGCATTAGGACAGATTGGTGGTAGCGCTGCAAGGAAAGCGTTACAAGCGCGTTTAGAGGTGGAAGCTCACACAGACATCGTTACAGAAATTAAGGAGGCGTTGAATCAGAATCTTTCCAAGGATTGACGGAGATAGTTGATATGGGGATATCCTATCGACTTGTGACAGACTTTTCTAACGCAACCCCGAAACCTTATCAGTTAACTTGCGTTAAAGAGGATGTAACTTGTGAATTGCCCATCGAAGGAGGAATATCCGTTGCATATCAATCAAATTAAAATCAGTGGTTTTAAGAGCTTCGCCGAAGATGTGGAGTTAATATTGGAACCGGAGATTACAACAATCGTAGGGCCCAACGGCTGTGGCAAGAGCAACGTGTCAGACGCCATTCGTTGGGTCTTAGGTCAACAGAGTCCCCGTGCCTTGCGCTGTGCCAATATGCAAGATCTCCTTTTTAACGGTGGATCTAACTTTAAACCAGCACAGCGGGCACAGGCTTCCCTCCATTTCACCAACGCTGAGGGGAAACTTGCGCTTGAATCTCCGGAGATTGCAGTTCGCCGCCAGCTGACACGCAGCGGTGACAGTACATACTTCATCAACGACACGCCATGCCTGCTACGAGATATTACAGAGCTCTTTATGGATACAGGGATTGGTGTCGATGCTTACTCTGTGATGGAACAGAGCAAGATCGATCTTATCCTCAACACTCGTCCTGAAGAGCGTCGCTTCCTGTTTGACGAGGTTGCGGGAATCACCAAATACAAGCATCGTAAAAAAGCCGCGATTAAAAAGCTAGAAGAGACCGAGCAGAACCTTGTCCGGATTAACGATGTCATCCACGAATTACAGCGTGAAACTGAATCGCTCAAGCGGCAAGCGGAACAAGCCAAACGCTATCAACACCTCCATGGCCAACTGAAAAGCCTAGAACTAGACCTGAACCGTCGGGAACACGAGCGGTTCGCCAAAGAGTTGACCCAAACACAACTCAATTTAGACGAACTGATGCTTGCAGTGACAGCAGCGAACGAGCAGATCGATTCCACTGAGCAACAGATTGAAGATGCAACAGCACGTCGAGCGGAGTTAGATAGCTTAATTCGGAATGGGCAAGGAGTCGTCAACCAATTCGCAGGTGAAATCGAACAAACGGAACGGCAGATTGCACTTTACAAGGAACGACAGCTAAATATTCAGCAGCAACGTCAACGGGCGCTTCACGCAATCGAATCCCTAGAGAAACAGTCGTCAGAAATTGAAGGGCAAAAGAAGGAACGCGAGCAAGAACACAGACAGGTTGACGTTTCTCTTCAATTGGAGGAGAGTCGTCTGACTGCACGACAGCGGGTTTTGACCGAACTTACCACACGGGTGAAGGACGCTGAAGGGTCTGTGGAAACAGCGCAAGAAAAATTGCTTGAAACCACGGATCAGGTCTCACAAATAGAAACGCAGCTTGCATCGCTCAACAACAAGTTGGAGTATTCAGCTGCCAACCTAGATCGGATTACAGAACGCTCAAACGCCTTAGGCACTGATCTCGCTGCGGAAAAAGCGAATTATACACAGGCGCAACGACGTGAACAGCAGCTGAATGCTGACCTGATTCGCCTCGACACAGATCGGCAGAACGCAGAAGAAGAGATTCAACGCCATCAAGCGGGACTTCGCACGCTAGAGTCCGAGATGAGAGGGATGCAGGATTCGCTAGGGATGAGCGTTTCACGGCTCAAGTCGTTAAAGGAATTGCAAACTGCCCATGAAGGTTACTACACAGGGGTCCGCGCCATCCTAAAAGTCCGCGAAATGGAGCCAGTACGCTTCGGCGGAATTTGTGGTGTTATTGCTGAACTCATCCGGACCGAGCCAGATTACGAATTAGCAATCGAAGTCGCGTTGGGCAGTGCCATCCAAAATGTGGTTACGGAAACCGCTGAAGATGCCCAGTCCGGTATTGAGTTTCTCAAGCAGACGAAAGCGGGGCGAGTAACATTCTTGCCCTTAGATATCCTACGGACACGTCCGTTCCGCGGCGACGATTTGCTGACTGAAGCAGGTGTAATTGGCTTAGCAGCCGAACTCCTAGATTACGATCCAAAATATGAGGTCGCAGTGAAGCAACTGCTGGGAAATACGGTCGTCGTCGAAGATCTTGATACAGCAATAAATCTGACCCGACGTTTCCGTCACAATGCACGTCTTGTCACCCTAGAAGGAGAGCTAATCAATACCTCCGGCGCAGTTACGGGCGGGCACAACAGCGGCTCAACCAGTGGATTGCTGAGCCGCTCAAGGGAGTTGGAAGACCTTCAGGAACGGATTGACCGGGTGACAACCCAGCTTAACGAGAAGGATGTTAGAAGCAAAAAGGTCGCTGGTAAGTTGGCGCAACTCCAACAGACCCGACAAAGCCTCATCACACAGGAGCAAACCCATCAGATTGAGCGTGCGAGCTTGTTAAAAGTTTTGGAACAGGGGCAGCGACAAATTACTCAGATTGAAGAGCAGTTGAACGATGTAGAGCGGGAAGGAGCTAGCCTCCATCAGGAAACAGAGCAAGCGAAAGCCAATCAGACAGAGCTCCAGTCTGAACTGGAGGAGGCTGCCAAAACACGCCGCACGTTACAACGGCGTATCGAGCGGTTGTCAGAGCAGATTGAGAGCGAAAAGAGTAAACGGGATGAAGTCATGGAGTCCTGCCAAACGCTCGAAATCGCGTTAGCAGGGAAGCGGGAGAAGTTACAGAGTTTGAGTTCTGAGCTTTTAAACCTTCAAAAAAATCAGACACAGATTCGCGACAGGATTGCGGAGCATCAAGCAGTTATCGATTCTGACGATCAGACCCGCCAGGAGCTCTCCTCACAGATTGACGAGGCGCAACGTAAATTCCTCCAGATAGAGCAGGAAAAATTTGAGGCTGAAGAAAATGTTAGACAACTAGAGGCAGAACATACCGGTTTAGCTGAACAGATTGCAGAAGCACAAAAGCTGATGCGCAAAGCCAGAAGGGAATTTGATAAGCGTAATCGCATGCGGCATCATCTAGAGGTCACGACGACTCAGTTGCAGATGCAGTTAAAGGCAATCTCTGCTCGCATCTTGGACAAGTATCAAATCACAATCGATCAGATTGAGGTTGATGAGAATCCGATTGATGACCTTGAATTGATGGGACAGATTGATACATTGAAAGCTGAGATTGAAGGGCTCGGCTCTGTTAATCTTGTCGCGATTGAGGAGTATGAAGAGCACAAGAAGCGGGAAGATTTCCTGGTCGCTCAGCGTGAAGATCTGGAGAAATCGCTCGAATCGGTGAACCAAGCGATTCAGAAGATTAACCAGACCTCACGCGAGGCGTTCCTAGGCGCATTTGAGCAGATACAGACCAACTTTCAAGAAGTCTTTGAAGAACTTTTTGGGGGTGGAGAAACGGAGTTACGCTTAACAGACGCATCTGATGTGCTAGAATCCGGAATTGATATTATCGCCTGCCCACCGGGGAAGAGACCGCAAAGCATTACGCAACTCTCTGGCGGCGAGCGGTCACTTGTCGCTATTGCCCTGCTCTTCGCCGTGTTTAAAATCAAGCCGAGTCCGTTTTGCGTTCTGGATGAAGTCGATGCAGCACTTGATGAAGCGAACGTACTCCGCTTTACCAAACTCATTCAGAAATACGCACAGCAAACACAGTTTATTATTATTACCCACAATAAGCGGACGATGGAGATCGCTGATGCCATGTACGGTGTGACGATGGAGCAAGCAGGCTTATCAAAGGTTGTTTCGGCTAAGTTTGGCAATGCAATCGCCGCATAATAAGGTGATATGTGAAGCGTAAAAACCGCGCTCAATCACGCTTTACTCGCGACGAAAAACGACAAAAAAGAAACCGAGTTTTTGACGTAAACTCGGTTTCTGTTACACCATTTCAATATGAGCCAAAAAGCGTAGTACGGCTTACTCTTCATCCTCCGACTTTGTCTCAGCAATCACTTTTTGGGCGAGTTCATCGGGCATTTCTTCGTAATGTGAGAACTCCATCGTGAAGCTGCCCCGCGCACTCGTAATCGATTTAAGATCTATTGAGTACCGGAACATCTCAGCCAACGGCACAGTCGCTTGAATGACCTGCCGTTTACCCGCCTGCTCAACCCCCATAATCCTGCCCCGTTTACTGTTGAGATCGCCGATAATGTCACCCATGAACTGTTCCGGAACGGAGATTGTGACATTCATGATAGGCTCAAGCATTACCGGATTGGATTGGTTCGCCGCCTCGCGAAACGCAAAAGAGCCCGCAATCTGGAAAGCCATATCGGAAGAGTCAACGGGATGATGCTTGCCGTCGTAAAGCTCAACCTCGGCATCAACGAAGGGATACCCAGCGATCAGCCCCTGAGCCATTGACTCACGGATACCTTTCTCAACCGCGGGGATGTAATTACGCGGAATTGAGCCACCCACAATTTTGTTGACAAATTCAAAGCCGGCACCCCGTTCAAGGGGAGAAAGATTGATCCAAACCTCACCGAACTGCCCACGTCCACCAGATTGACGTTTATACCGGCCTTGGATACTACTTGCCCTACCACGGATTGTCTCCTGATAGGAGACTTTTGGCATTTCGACCGCAGTTTCAATGCCGAACTTGTCCCGCATTCGGTTGCGTATGACAGTGAGATGTATCTCGCCAAGCCCGGAGGCAAGCAACTGTTTCGTTGTACTATTCCGTTCAATCTGGAACGATGGGTCTTCTTCCATCATCCGGGCCAGGGTCGAGCTCAGTTTCTCATCGTCCCCTTCCCGTGCGGGGCTGATAGCGAAGGAGATAACGGGCTTCGGGAATTCGCATCCGGGAAGTTGGAACGAATTTCCCACGTCGCAAAATGTGTCATTCGTCTGTGCAAGCGTCAGTTTAGAGACGACTCCGATATCGCCTGCGGAAACGTGGGGGGTGTCGATCGAGGTTTTCCCATTCATGAACGCGAGCTTGCCTATTCGTTCATTCTCATCTTTGGTCGCATTGTAAACCTGAGAATCGCCCGCTAAGACACCAGAATACACACGGAAGAAACTGAGCCTACCTGCAAACGGGTCTGCCAACGTCTTAAAAACCAATGCTGACAGCGGTGAATCTGGAGAGGGCTCATAGGTTGTTTCACCGTCAATCCCTGTAATCGGTCTGGCATCTACCGGCGATGGGCAGCAGTTCGTGATTAGGTCCATCAGCGGTTGAGCACCGATATTCTGCAGGGCATCACCACAGAGTACAGGTACGAATTGATTGGCACCCAATCCTGTAGCGAGTCCGTCGCCAATCTCCTCATCGGTGAGCTCCCCCTCAAAGAACTTTTCAATTAACTCATCATCGCTTTCCGCTGCGACCTCGACGAGTTGCTCTCGCATCTCTTCCGCCTGCGCTTCAAGTTCGGAAGGGATCTCCGATTTCGGGGCGGGGGTACTATCCGGCGGTGCTGTGAACGCGCCCATCTGAATGAGATCGACCACCCCCTTAAAATCAGCTTCTTTGCCGATTGGTATATGGGTGACAGCCGTTCGCGCTTCAAGGACTTCATTGACACTCGCGAGCGCATTTTCAAAACTAGCGTTTTCTTTATCCATTTTGTTGATAAAGATTACCCGTGGGAGCTCATATCTATCAGCTGCTTCCCATACCTTCTCCGTACCACCCTCAACACCGGTCGTAGCATCCACTACCACAATAACGGCATCTACTACTCGCAGTACGCTTTCAAGATCACCGTAGAAATCCTCAACACCGGGTGTATCAATAATGTTGAGTTTGTATCCTTTCCACTCGGCGACACACGCGGAGCAGTTAATTGTCATCTTGCGTTCAATTTCATCTGGCGCATAATCTGAAACTGAATTTCCATTATCGACCTCGCCCATCCGCTCAATTGTACCGCCATTGTAGAGGATCGCTTCGATGAGTGAAGTCTTCCCTGTGCCTGAATGCCCAATAATACCGATATTCCGAATCTGGTCTGTCTGATATTCCTTCATCAAAAAACTCCTTACGGTGTCAATTTAACTAAAAACATCGCAGAGATATGCGGTCAAGCAGGTTCCGATTTATCGAGAATCTTCGTTGTTGTTTGGATCGTTACCCGATATGATCGGGACAAGTGGATCCAACAACATCGGGAGCTGTAAAGTTTTTGTTTGTATAAGTCAATCTGATGTCGCTGTCACTCGCTTCCTCTGGAGCCCCCCTTTGGGAGAAGGAACCCCGGCTTCCAAACCGACGAGCACCTTGCACGCTTGAATCAAATGAACCACCTTGAAACTTTCCCACATTTCCTCAACTGAGAAAGAGAGTAACTTATTAAGGCGTTTATTGACCTGCATTGGAAACTGCTAAAATGTTTGGTGATTGTAGCACACGCCTATGGGAAATGCAAGCAAAAAGCATTCGACCGATTTTTCCCTTTGACAATACCGCAGCTTTAGTCTATACTTGCAATGTATGAGTACACAACGGTGTGAATCCTTAATACCCTTACTAGTCAAGGTCTGGAGCTCTCAAGACGTCGGAGGAATTGGAGAGGGGCTGAGAGGCGTCAAAAGCTTTCGCCGTTCGGTACGAGAAGATTTTGATGTTTCATAGAATTGGAGCCCTGCATGAAAGGCATTCTCAACGTTCTTATCTGCTTACTCTTTCCCATAGCGTGGGGAGCACTCATCAACTGGATTTTTACCTTTCTCGAACGTCGTAAGGGTCACTCCACTCCCCCTGACCCTAGAATTGATTACCATATTTGAACCTATCACGTTAGATGAACATCGATATCAGTGGCATACCCGTTAATATTTGGGGATTAATTAGTTTAGGGTGTATCAGCGGCTTCCTATCAGGTTTCTTTGGGATTGGTGGGGGCCCGCTAATCATACCAGTGCTCAATATGTTATTTGGCATTCCCTTCCCAATTTGCATTGGGAGCACACTTTCTCGAACAGCTGGCACCGCTTTTTCCACCGTATTGCGGTATTGGAAGTTCGGTAACATTGATGCAAAGCTGGCATTGATGATTGTTGGGGGCAATTTTGTGGGGATTGAGCTTGGGGTATATTTGCTCGACTGGTTGGGCCAGCTAGGAGAGATAAGTGTCGGAAAGCAATCAATGCCAGCGCTTCAGTTTTACCTGCAATGGATTTTCTTGGGGCTGCTCATCACCATTTCAGCCCTAATTCTGATAGAATCACTAGTTCACAGAGGGAAACAAGATCGCCAACAACCACTCGGCTTGCTTCGCATCTTTCCCTTCCCGCCTCATGTTTCCTTTCCTATCAGCGGTGTTCGCCAGATCTCACTCCCGGCAATTGTCTACTCAGCACTCGGCATCGGTATTTTCACAGGACTGCTCGGGATTGGCGGCGGTATCCTCTTTGTGCCGCTACTAATCTATGGATATGGTGTTGAAACACATGTAGCCGTTGGCACCGCTTCACTTATCGTATTTTTTTCCGCCGTTTATGGCACCGTTACCCATGCGATACGGGGCAATGTCGATTTATGGCTGGTTGCGTTTTTACTAATTGGATCCACAATCTGTGCACAGGTGGGAGCAATTGTCAATCAACGAATTCCGAGTGATTCAATCCGCTTCTATTTTGCGTTTATCATTTTGATTGTGGCAGGGGTAATCGGCTTTAATCTGCTACGCATGATTTACGGATAATTGGAGTGTGAACAATTGCTCCACATTCCAATCCTACGAACACCCACTCGTCGCGCCGCAATTCAGACACCGATAACAGGTGCCGTTCCGCACCATGATTGTCCCGCAATCATGACAGGGAGGCGCATCCGACTGCATCGCTGCGACCCGTTTTTCACGTGCTTCCAGTCTTTGGTCATTCTCTTCCTGCTCGACGTCAGTCGCGCCAGGGGGCAGCTGCTGCGGTTGAGCAAGCTGATCACCGAGGCTTCCGTCTCCTCCAGTAAGCGCTTCGCTTTGAGGCACGAATTTCAGCCCCAGCCAGCGGAATACATAGTCAATGATTGACTTGGCTATCGGGATGTCCTTATTGTTGGTAAATCCCGCAGGTTCAAATCCGACATGGCTGAACTTACTAACCAGCGATTCCAGCGGAACGCCATATTGTAGCGAGATGGAGGTCATTGTGGCAATCGTATCCATCAATCCAGAGATGACAGAGCCTTCCTTCGACATTTTGAGAAACACCTCGCCGGGGGTACCATCTTCGTAAAAACCGACGGTGATATAGCCTTCATGGCCCGCAACACTGAATTTATGGGTGATTGAAGCACGCTCGTTGGGCAAACGGCGGCGGATTGGTCGCACTTCTTGTTCTTCCTCGGCAGCTTCTGCTCGCGTTGCGCTGAGCGGTTGCGACATCTTCGATCCGTCCCGATAGAGTGCCACCGCTTTCAAGCCTAGCTTCCACGCCTCAACGTAAAGGTTCTCAACCTCTTCGACTGTGGTTTCGTGGGGCATGTTGATGGTTTTGGAAATCGACCCACTCAGAAATGGTTGCGTCGCAGCGACCATGCGAACATGCGCCATTGGCTCAATGTAACGTTGACCATATTTGCCACATTTGTTGGCACAATCAAAGACCGGTAGGTGTTCGTTTTTCAGATGCGGGGCACCTTCAACGGTCATCGTACCACAGATGATATTGCTTGCGTCTTCAATCTGCTGTTTCGTAAATCCCAACTGACTCAAGAGGTCGAAATCCGGCGCGTTATATTGCTCTGACCGAAATTCGAGACGCGCCATCCCTTCTTCTCCGAGAGTGTGGACGTTAAACGCATGCGCCAGCTCAAAGACGGAGGGTAGCGTTGCTTCAATCTGACCGATCTCCTCGTCAGTCAACCCCTTCTGTCTAAGTGAGACATTATTGATATGCGGCGAACCGATTAGCGAAGAAGTTCCTTGCACATAGGTCACAATGTCGTCAATCTCTTCGTCCGTATAGCCGAGTGTTTTCAGCGCACGGGGCACGGATTGGTTGATAATTTTAAAGTAACCCCCGCCCGCCAATTTCTTGAACTTCACGAGTGCGAATTCCGGTTCAACACCGGTCGTATCACATTCCATGAGCAGACCTATGGTGCCGGTAGGCGCGAGCACGGTGGCCTGTGCGTTCCGATAACCGTGCTGTTCACCCCTCTTAACTGCCTCGTCCCACGTTCGCTGCGCCGCCTTCAAGAGGTGAGCCGGGCAGGCATCAGGGTTAATGCGGTAGGCTGCCGCACGATGCTTACTCATGACATGTAGCATCGGCTCACGATTTTTAACGAAACCGGGGAAGGGACCTTTGACCTCAGCCATATCAGCGGAAGTTCGATATGCCTCACCACAGAGAATCGCGGTGAGCGCACCGGCGATGGCATAGCCCTCTTCGCTATCGTAGGGGATGCCGTTGACCATCAACAGAGTGCCGAGATTGGCATATCCCAATCCGAGCGGTCGATAGTCGTGGCTATTTTGAGCGATTTTGCGGGTTGGATAGGAGGAGAAATCCACAAGGATTTCCTGACCGATGAAAAAGATTCGGCAGGCATGTTTGAAGCCTTCGACATCAAAGTTCCCATCTTCATCGACAAATTTGAGTAGATTGATAGAAGCGAGATTACATGCGGAGTCGTCAAGGAACATATATTCTGAACATGGATTGCTACTATAAATTCGATCGGTATTCGCGCAGGTATGCCACTCGTTGATTGTCGTGTCAAACTGTACACCCGGATCCGCACAAGCCCAAGCGGCTTCGGCGATTTGACGCATGAGGTCTTTGGCTTCAAATGTATCACAGACTTCACCGGTTGTACGCAAGGTTGTATGCCACTGGTCACCGCGCAGGTAAGCATCCATGAATTCGTCTGTGATTCGGACGGAGTTATTTGAGTTTTGCCCGGAGACGGTCTTATATGCTTCCCCATTGAAGTCTGAGGGATAACCGGCGGCAACGAGCGCTGCCACCTTCTTTTCTTCATTCATCTTCCAGTTGATGAAGTCACCGATTTCCGGGTGATCCATATCAAGGCATACCATCTTAGCCGCGCGTCTGGTAGTTCCCCCAGATTTGGTCGCTCCGGCTCCACGGTCAAAAACCTCAAGAAAAGACATGAGACCACTGCTCGTCCCGCCGCCGGAGAGCTTCTCTTGCCGTCCTCGGATCTTGAAAAAGTTTGTTCCAGTTCCTGAACCGTACTTAAAGACACGCGCCTCATTTTTGACCAGCTCGAAAATCGACATCAGGTCATCGTCAACCGATTGTATGAAGCACGCGCTGCATTGTGGATGGTCGTAGTTATTTTCTGTCTGGGCAGCACTATTTTTTTCAAAGTCCCAAAACCAATTGCCCGTCCCGCCGATAATTCCGTATTGATGATATAGTCCACAATTAAACCAGACCGGCGAGTTGAAGGCACCGCGTTGCGTGACCAGCAGATCCGTCAATTCCATCTCAAAGGCATCGGCATCGCTGGGTGTGGCGAAGTAGCCGCCCAGCGTCTCGCCAGTGCGGCGGATAGTATTCGCGACGCGTTGAATGAGCTGACGGACGCTTGTTTCGCTCTCCGTTTCAGGCACCCCCGCTTTACGGAAATATTTGGATACCGCGATATCTGCTGCCAATTGTGACCAGTTCGACGGAACCTCGACTGCGCTTTTCTCGAAGATGACCTCACCTTTTTCATTATAGATTACAGAACTTCGAGGTTCCCACTCAACCGTATCGAATGGATGTACACCGGGCGTGGTATATCGTCGATCAATTTTCAAGCCCCGTTTCTGTGTAGTATCTTCAAGCGAGGAGGGGTCGATGTCGGCAGTCTCATCTGATGGTACGGCGGCAATAGAGCCTTGATTGACCCCGAAATCGTTGGTTTGGGACATGTTGATTCCTTTCTTAACTTATAAGTGCTGTAAAAAGCGCTGCAGATTTAGAGGCTTATCTGCAATTCGTTTAATATTACCCCTTAATCTAACGTTCCCCCTAGATATTAGGTTTCAACTAATCATCAGGTACCAGTTGACGGAGCTCTTTCTCAAAATCCGTCGCATCCTTGAAATCACGGTAAACAGAGGCAAACCGAATATATGCCACACTATCCAGATTTTTAAGCGCATCCATAACAATTTCACCGATGACATGGCTTTCAACTTCAGATCTGTGCATACTGATGAGTTGCTGTTCGACATCCCCAATCAAGCGATCAATGGTTTCCTGACCAATCGATCGTTTTTCACACGCCTTCATGATATTACGTCTTAGCTTTTGCCGGTCAAAAGCCTCTCGGCGTTGGTCCTTCTTAATAATGAAAAGATCCAACACTTCAGCCCGCTCGTACGTTGTAAACCGCTTTGAGCAGTGGAGACACGCTCGGCGCCTACGGATAGCAGTTCCGCCATCAGTATCACGTTTATCGATGACTCTTATACTTGAACCGTTACAGTATGGACATTTCATAGAACACCAATATATTGTGTATAATTTCTTTTATCATACAATATGTTCGGTAGGGGCTAATATAATAAACGATTGTAAATAATCTGTCAACACTTTTTCACATAATTTTATCAATTTTTTTCAAAATTAGCAGATGGAATCCAGAGGGATAATTCTTGCCGAACTTTGCACAGATGTGGCATAATAGAACGACCGATAAAATTCGCAACGAATTGGCAGATCCATCAGCTTAGGTTTGAGTCTATCATTAAGCGTAACCGCAAAATGATATGCACACGAAACGTGAAAATCATCCCTTCATTTGCACAGTTGGGCTAGTAAGTCCGACCTACGAACTATATAAAAAAGAATCTGCAAAACAGTGAGGGACATGGAAAAAAATCAGAAACGGATATTTTTGTGTTCACGGTGTCATTCAATGAAAATTACTAAACAAAGGGGAGGTTCAATCGTCGAAAACGCACCAACATACATCGGAGAGTAAGCTATCTATGAGGAAATCGAGGCACGACCTGACCCAAGGGAGCATTTTCAAGAACCTAATGCATCTCGCTTGGCCAATTGCTCTCAGCAACGTCTTACAGGATTCTTTCAGCGTGGTCGATATGATCTTCGTCGGCAAACTCGGAGCCGAAGCGATTTCCGCTGTTGATATGAGCTCGAATCTTCAGCGATTGATTAGTGTGCTTTCACTTGGCGTCTCAACGGGAACGGTCGTTCTGGTTTCTCAATCGATTGGTGCAAAACAGCAAGAACAAGGGGAGAACATTGCAATGCAGGCGCTCATTTTGAGCTTTATATGCCCCCTTGCAATTGCATGTGTAGGTATTCCACTCGCCGAAATTGGATTGCGGTTAATTGGAGCGGAGGACGAAGTGGTACGCTTAGGTGTACCTTACTTGCGCATCACCCTGCTTGGTGGTATCATGATGTTCTTATCGATGACGTTAGGCTCCATTTTCAGAGCGGGTGGGGATTCAGTGACACCGATGATGGTCATGATTGTTTCAACGGTCTTGAACATTATCCTAGATCCCCTGCTGATATTTGGCATTTGGAAGTTCCCACGCCTGGGTGTTACAGGATCCGCGTATGCCAGCGTAATCGGCAGGAGCGTTGGCGTTGTAATGTTCCTCTACCTCTGTTTCATCGGACGTAGCGTCATCTCGCTGAAACATGTTAAGCGCCGTATTGACCTGTCAGCAATGAGGCAAATTTTACGTCTCGGTATTTTCAGTTCGATGCAGGGTTTCCTGAGACATGCCTCCCGGTTGGGGTTTATTCGTGTCGTGGCGATTTATGGAACGAACGCTGTAGCCGCCTACGCCATCTGTATGCGTCTCCGTATCCTCGTGATGCACCTGGGTTTCGGATTCGCAAACGCTGTCTCACCGATGATAGGACAGAATATCGGGGCAGGTCAGATTGACAGGGCAGAAAAGGCTGCCAATCTTGCTAGTGGATTGGCAACGGTGCTCATGGCTACACTCGGCAGTCTACTATTTCTGTTTCCCCATTTATTTATCCGTATATTTACTGCGGACATGGAAGTTATCACTACCGGAAGTGTTTACCTGCGCTATCTATCAGCCACTTTTGCATTCATTGCGATTTCTATCGTATACGGTCGTGCACTCAATGGGGCAGGAGACACCGTTTCCCCAATGGTGATGACATTCATCTGTCAACTCGGCATTGGACTGTTGCTAGTAATCTTGCTCTCCTATCTAATAGGACTTAAGGGAGTCTGGATTGGTATCGCCCTCTCAAACGTTGTGCAAGGCATGTTGATGTGGTTGTGGTTTAGACGAGGGACATGGAAGACTAGAGGCCTGGTGCACAAGAAATGATATTCGCAGTGCCTTGATGAGTTAGAACATCAACACTTACGGTCTGACAGCGCACTAGCCCTGCCAGATTTCAAATATTTGTATGACCTCATTGGCAAGCAGCTGTTGTGTAATCATCTCAAGTTTGGCTTGATCTAAGGAACCGCGTATTCGATACTTCTGCCCCGTTTGTGCGGCTTGGACACCTAGAATCCCCATATCACGCACCCCTTTGAGAACACTATCACCAACGGCGTCCGTGACCCCCGGTTTGAACTGAACCTCAATGGTCCAGATGGTATCGTCGCTCTGCCTTGAAGTATGATTGTCAGAATGACTATAGACATAATTTTGCGTCACGGGGTCAGCAAGCAGTTCCGCACAGATACGCTCAATTACACCTGAGTTAATATCGCCCTCGATCCAGTAGAGTTGAGCGGTGTGCACAGATTCCACCCCGGCGAGTCCAAGATCGGTGACATCCTGAAGGATACCTTGCCCGATAGCATCCGGGGTTTCGGGTTTATAACTAACTTCAATTTTCCATCTCAATTTTCAAATTTTCCTATCTTGATAGGAGTTACGCACTTCAGATTGTAGGTGCCTGATTTATCAGGCGTTAGCAACGGTGTCTAGTGGCGATCAATCGCCGAACTACCCCCTTGATAAGGGGGGTTGGTTTTGACCGTTCAACTGCGTAAGTCCTACTTGATATCAATAAACTATAAGGACTGAAACGTGCCAACGGAAGAAGCCAGTGCCCGAACGCTGCTGGTTATTGTCAGCGTCATCGGAATTATTTTTACAATTGTAATGATTATCCTTTTCTTCAACGCCGCCCCTGCCCGTTCCAACATTCCAGATCATCAGACTTACACAGATCCAGCGGCTTGTCTGAAGTGTCACCTGCGCGGCACAGAGGAGTCACCAACCATGCCACATCTCAACGTCGGTAACTGCCATATCTGCCACCAGCTAGCAAAGGAAAAGGCGCCTCAATAAAAAACGTTCCTAGCGTCCGACCTCCCACGCCAGATGCTGTAGTTCGGGGCCAATCAGTTTTTCCCACGCCAATTGAACCGCAGCTGTTGAGCCGGGCGTGGAGATGACTACTTTCCCTCGGTACACGCCGGCGGTGGCACGCGATAACATGGCTGCTGCGCCGACCTGATCATAGCTAAACATTCGGAAGAGTTCACCAAAACCGGGTAGGGTTTTCTCTAGGGCTTGATCCAACACGTCAAAGGTTGTATCGCGCGGGGCGATGCCCGTGCCTCCATTAAAAAGAATCATGCGAGCGTCACTTGCTGCGAATTCGTCTAACACGGCTTTGACCTGATCCGGTTCATCCTTGATGATGCGATAGCCTACGACTTTATTCCCATCCGCTGCCAACTGTTCACGAAGGTAGACTGCATTTTTATCCGTTTCCGGTGTGCGTGTATCGCTGACGGTAACGATTGCTACGAGCACGGGACCGTGTTCCGCAGCCATCTCCCGATGCTGCTCGGTGCTCGCTGAAGTTTTTTCTCCCATCTCTGTTCTCCTAAGAGTTGAAAACTGTAAAATTTATGTCAAAAATCCGATTATGATGAATTATCAAAATATGTAGACACTTTCGCTCCCCATGTTTGGTAGGCGCTGTTTCTAACTGCGCCGGTACAGAGTGTCCAATTAATTCTAAACTTTACCATAATATAGAATATGTCAAACGCCCCTCATTGTCAAGACTAAATGGAAGCCAAATCTGGGGTTGATACGGTTAACACAATCATGATACAATGAGCAAAACAATCTCTGGAATCGAAAAGCGTTAAGACCAAATTTACCAACAGCAAATTAAGACAAGGAGTATGATATGGTTCCTCTCATCAGCAATATTGGCTATGGTCTCCTAGGTGCCTGCCAACTTCCACGCTTCTGGTGGAAAGTTACCCTCAGAAAGGCAGGACTGCTCGACGCCGAATATCCCGACTGTAGCGGCGGGCTTGATACATCAATCCTCGAAGTTCTGGATTTAGACAAAGAGACGACGCTCTCCTACCTTCGAGATAATATGCCGACCTATCTCGAATTTGAAAGTTGGATTCTTCAGCAGAAGGGCGGGACAATCGACCAAAAGGCAATCGCAGATTGGAACGAACAGCTCCGATCCCGCGATCACCGTCCAGCAAAAATCGAAGAGACGTACAGTGATATTGGGTTGCCCCAGGATGCCGGTATCACATCCGCTGTGGTTCTGAACAACTTACAGGATTGGCAGCTCTTCTACGAGCGTAATTTGGATGACGATTTCGCGGGAATCGGTGGTCGCGTTGTACCGTTGATTGCAAATATCGATTACGGTGCTTTGGAGGTCTGTCAGTTGCCCCGGACCTGGCTCAAGATTCTGCTGAAAGCGAAAGGGCGGCTCCATCCGGACTATCCGGACATGACCGAAAGCGGCTTGGATCCACGAGTCTTGCATGTGCTTCAAATCGAACCCGCTGACGCCGTCGCTTACGTCCGCGAAAACCTACCCAGCTACACTCAGTTTGAGGCGTGGGTGTTAGAACAGAACGGTGGCGAAATTGACCGGGAAAAAGCTGATGAATGGAACACCTTTATCCGCAACCGCACACACCGGGACGAGAAGCGGATAGAGATTCACGCCACTGTCGGGCGCAAAGATGACGGCACATTGACCTCTGCGGTGCTCCTTAACCATATCGAGGATTGGCATCTCGCCTACACCGATCTCATGAAAGCATCAGCAGCGTCATGAAACACGCATCAGACTGTAATACAGGTTTTAGACCAATGCGAGCATCTATCCTTCACGCACCTTGATTAGTGCACGCACCCGGGCTCCATCAACCGCATTTGTGGTGACGCCATCGCGCTTAATTGAGGTGCCAACAATAACGCCATCCGCACAGTGTAATACCTCGTCGAGATTATAGCTGGTCACCCCACTCCCAACGAAAACAGTGGCTTCTGGAACAGCTGATTTCACGGACTTTAATTGGTCGATGTCGGTGCTTTTGCCCGTAGCGGATCCCGTAACAATAAGTGCGTCCGCGAGTCCGCGATGATAGGTATCCTTCGCACTTGTGAGGAGATCGATTGGCGCGAGCGGCACAGCATGTTTCACGGCAATGTCGGCGAAAATTTTGACACTGCTTTTGAGGGTAGACCGGTAGCGCAAGGTTTCGTGCGCCTTCCCTTGAATCACCCCTTGATCGGTGAGCATTGCGCCGGTGTGCACGTTTACACGGATAAAATTTGCGTCCGCGATCGTCGCGATTGCCATCGCCGATTTTGCATCATTGCGTAGGAGGTTGAGCCCAATCGGTATCTTGGGATAGTGCTCTCGGATTTCGTTCGCGATGAGCGTTAATGCCGCAACGGTATGGGGCTCGACGCTATCCGGATAGAAAGGCACATCCCCATAATTCTCAATGATAACCCCGTCAATTCCATTATCAATGAGCGACTCTGCGTCTGACAGCGCACGGGCACGAATTTCACGGAGAGATTGGGTTGACTGGGGGCTGCCAATCAGTGGGGGTAGATGGACCACCCCGATAATCGGTTTGAGATGATCGAAAAGCTGAGCGGCTCCTTGTATATCAGGCACGCACGTCTCCTTACTGCAAATGGGATAGCATTGACAGTGGCGTGGTCGCGAGCAAGCCTGCATCAATGGGAAGCAACACGCCGGAAATCCAACGGGACTCATCGCTGGCGAGGAATAGCCCTGCCCACGCAATGTCCCAAGCGGTGCCTTCTGTCCCCAGAGGACCTGATCGCCGACGGAGATCGCGCAATTCCTCCGGAACGCCGGTTGTCATTGGGGCGTAAATGTGCCCTGGCGCAATGCAGTTGACCCTAATGTTATCTCGTCCATGATGCACCGCCATATTGCGCGTCAACGAGACGGCGCCGCCCTTCGATACAGCGTAAGGGATATTCTGCCAAATATTTGCCCGCAGCCCATCAATCGAGGCGATATTGACGATTGAGCCGCCACCAGCCTCAACCATCTTGGGAATGGCGTGCTTAGATGCCAACATCATCCCCTTGAGATTAACCGCCATCACATCATCCCAAACTTCTGGATCTACATCAACAACCGTCCCTGCACCACCAATGGCGGCACTATTAAACAGGATATGCAGCGCACCGTATCGCTCAACGGCTGCTTCGACCATCGCCTGACAGTCGTCGTTTTTGGAAACATCACCGACAAAAATTGACGCCTCCCCGCCTTCCTCTTCAATAACAGCAAGGGTTTTCTCCGCATTTCCGAGATTTCGGTCCACCAACAAAACTTTGGCGCCCTGCCTCGTGAAGAGGATTGATGTCGCTCGCCCAACACCATCTACCGCGGTACGGCTCCCCGCTCCGGTGATAATTGCAACTTTGCCTGCCAACCGTGTTCCGCTATTTTCCATTATCGCTTAACTTCCTTTGATTTTATGTTCTTATTTAGCGCACATAGGACATGCGTACCGCTTCTCGCTGTACCATAGTCTCAAAATCCTATGATACAGATGACTCGGTGTCACGTCAACGGAAAATCACGTCTTTTCACAACCTCATCAGTGAACCTCTTGACAAGTCGAGGGGTTCTGAACAATAATGTGTCGGACAAACTTGAAGCATGTAGCGTATAAATACACACTGTACTTTCTCACCAACAGTTCAGCATATAAACCAAGGGAACTACAACTATGAAAATCCTGTTGACAGGCGCAGCCGGCTTTGTGGGACGTGCTGCAGTCAATATCCTGAGTCAGGACCATGAGGTGACCGCTTTCGATATTCGCCCGGTGGACGATTACGATAACGCCGTTCAAGGGGATGTACTTGACTATACAAAACTTGAAACCGTAATGGCTGGTCACGATGCGGTTGTGAATACGATTATGGCACCCAATAGCAGTTACGGCATGGACGGTCCGGGCTTTGATATTAATGTGCGAGGTATGTTTAACCTCCTTGAAGCTGCCCGTGTATGCCAAGTCGAGCGGTTCGTCCATACATCCAGCGGTGCGGTCCATGGTGGTTATCCGGAGGATACCTTCCTCACCTACGATCTATATCCACTCAAAGCCGGCAGTTCCTATGATCTTTCTAAGCTGCTGCAAGAGGAACTCGCCCGAAATTATCATGAACAACACGGCCTTTCGGTCGCATGTATCCGACCGTGGGGCATCATTGATTCAGACGAGATGGTGACAACTGATGGTCAGCCTGTCAACGGCTTCTATTATGGCTCGATTGATAGACGGGATGTTGCATCTGCGCTCAAATGCGCCCTAGAGGCACCGGATATCAGTTATGATTGTTTTTATATCTTCGCCACGCCGGGAGGCTATAAAAAAGGGGATGTGGCACGGACAGAAAGGATGTTGGGTTGGGAGCCGGTTTATCGATTCGATGCCGATCTTTAGCCTCATCCTTGCGAGGAACAACTTTAATTAAAAAACGCTTGAAATCTAGCAAGGGTTGTGAGAAAATCATTGGCATCTAAGACATGAATTTATCATCATTTCATCGACAACAAATACCAATCTAGTTTGGAGGAACGTTTTAATGGGTAATATAGCAACAAGCAACTTGGGTAGTACAGGGGTTGGCTTGACCAATCTGGGTTTTGGCGGGGCGCCACTCGGAGATCTCTTTGAGATCCTCAGTGAAACGCAAGCGCAGGGGACACTGCAAGCGGCATGGGATGCCGGCTTGCGCTACTTCGATACGGCACCGTTCTACGGCTACGGGAAAAGTGAACATCGTTTCGGACATTTTCTCCGCCAACAGCCACGCCAAGACTTCGTGCTTTCTACGAAAATTGGGCGTGTGCTGCGAGCGACGCGTGACGCCGATAATTTCGACAAAGGGATGTGGGCTGGCGGATTGCCTTTCGATCTCTATTTCGACTATAGCTACGATGGGGTTATGCGCTCTTTTGAAGACAGTCTCCAGCGACTCAGTCTGAACTCTATCGATCTCCTGCTCATCCACGATCTCGATCACATGTTTCATGTGAACGACACGCGGATCAATGCTCACATGACCCAGCTCGGCACCAGCGGTTGGCGGGCACTTGAGGAACTTCGTTCCAGTGGACAGATAAAAGGGATAGGGGCTGGTGTGAATCAGATGGGCACTATCCCACGCTTCTTGGAGATGGTGGACCTCGATTTCTTCATCGTTGCGATGCCGTACACGCTGTTAGATCAGGAGGTCTTGGACGCTGAATTTCCACAGTGCGAGGAACGCGGTGTTGGCGTGGTGATCGGTGCGGTGTTTGCCTCCGGCATTCTGGCGACAGGCGCGACGGAGAATGCGTATTACGCCTATGCCCCGGCACCCCCTGAGGTGTTGGAAAAAACGCGGCGCATCCAAGCGGTCTGCGATCGACATGATGTGCCGCTACGGGCAGCAGCCTTGCAATTTCCGCTAGCTCATCCAATTGTCGCTGCAGCCATTCCGGGCGGACTTATGCCGGAGCATGTTCAATCGAACGTCGAAATTTTTGAACACCCTATCCCTGCGGATTTTTGGAGCGAGCTAAAGGCAGAAGGACTGCTGCGGGAAGACGCCCCCACCCCCTAAGTCGCTGTCAATTAATCTGATAGGAGTTACACACTTCAGATTGTAGTTGCCTGATTTATCAGGCGTCCGTTCTGCCTGTCCCGATTCCATCGGGACGCCCCGGTAGGCGCTGTTTCCAACTGCGCCGTTATAGAGGGTCCCGTGACTTCTAAACTTTATAGGAGTTACACACTTCAGATTGTAATTGCCTGATTCATCAGGCGCCCGTTCCGCCTGTCCCGATTCCATCGGGGAGACCAGGATTGGGGATAGGTGCCGGCGGCGATAAATCGCCGAACTACAAGGTTTAGGGCATTCAACTGCGTAAGTCCTATCTGATTTACTG
>JAJEAL010000100.1 GCA_022822785.1 Candidatus Poribacteria bacterium | reverse complement strand
AACACAATGGGTATTCAACACGGACTCGGCTAGCGGCAGGTCGATACCCGTTGAAAAGGTGTGTCAGGAATTAGGCATTGATTGGTATCGACCCCCTAAATTGACACGCGGGTTGATGGTACAGTATCTGTCTGCCTTCATTGAGAGACGGTTATTTTCGCAGACAAACCACAATGATACGTACTCCCACGATATTCAACAAACACTTGATAACGCTGCTTGAACCAAAAGCAAATTGTCTAAACTTTAGGACTATTTTAAGGGAGGGACTGAAAATGACCACTGCATACGATAGACAAATGACCCATAATAGGGCGGTGGATTATGTCTGTGATAGGTTATCCGAGATGGGTTGGAGCGCGAACCCAACGCCGCGGAATGAGGGTGTTCACATCCGGTGCACCCGTGAGGATGGCATCCGGGCGCACGGGTGTAACGGGAGGAATGCGATTACGACGCCTGCTATTATGCCTGGGGCAGATTTTTGGATTATCGTTAGATTCGATTCTGACCCGCCGAAATGTTACATTCTGTCGCACGCGGAAATCGCATCTGAACGATATGAACAGCAAGGCACGTGGTGGGTCGATCCGCCACAGTATGAACGGTTCAAAGCGGGGTGGGATCGATTGAATTGGGGTGGTGGGTTGAATATCCGATAACTGTAAAATGACCAGAAAGGAGTAAATTATGGGGCTGGATAACTTGAAAGAGGTTATTGAGAAATTGCAGGACAGAATAACGAATCACGCAGATTATTTGCAGAAAGAACCCCGAACCCGTACCTTGCTAGTTGATCCGTTGTTACGAGAGTTAGGCTGGGATGTCGAGGACCCGAACCTTGTCGAGCTAGAATATGAACCGGAGTCAAGTAAACGGATGGCAGCGGACTATATCCTAAAGAATGGTAAAAATCAGGTTGCCATTGTAGAAGCAAAGCCTATAGGTAAGACAATTGAGGATTTGGGTGTTCGTGAACAGGCTGATAAATATGCCTCCTCAGCAGGAGCACCATTCTTTATCCTAACCAATGGTGTAAAATGGTTGTTGTATAAGAGAATTCCAACTGCAAGTTTAGCGTCGCTTAAACCAGTTGTTAGTTTTGATATTGAACGCGACGAGCCCTATTATTGTGTATCAGCTTGCGTCTCGATGTGGTTTCCGAATTTATCTGGAAGTCCAATGGCTGCCATTGAACCGGCAAAAAAGGAGGCAGATCCATTCGACGATTCGCCCGATAAAAAGAAGGACGAAAAGCCTGCGGCTAAAAAGAAGATTAGACAGGCTGCGACAGTTCTAGAAGTAACTATGCCCACCGGCGAAAAGATTGCTCATAGTAATGCATCAGATACCTTCGTTGAAGTAATTCAGAAGCTAGGAATACAGCAGGTAAAGAATCTTAACAAGATGTTAGGCGGGTTTGCTCTAATATCAACCGCCAATCATCTTACACTCACGCAACGCGAAGTCAATGGGTATTACCTAGTGACTCACTCTGACACAAAAACAAAAAAAGGGCTCCTTGAGGAAATCGCCCGTGATCTTGGCGTCACGCTGAAAGTGGAAATAGTCCCCAAAGATTGAATTGATTGAAAGGGAGACATATTATGGCAGGAAATAAAAATCTACATGCTGCGAATAGGGCAAAGCAGGATGAATTTTACACACAACTCTCAGACATCGAGAAAGAGCTAAAGCATTATAGGAAGCATTTTCGCGGCAAGACTGTTTACTGCAATTGCGACGATCCCACCATCAGCAATTTCTTTCTCTACTTTCGCCTGAATTTCGAGAAACTTGGACTGAAAAGACTGATCACAACCTGCTACAAAAATCGGCAGACAGACATATTCAGTGAACACAACATGGAAGCTGCTGCCGGGGTTGAGTATGTCGGCGATGGAACAGAGCCCCACGTCTTTCAACTCAAGGAAGATGGCGATTTCAGGAGCCACGAATGTATTGAGTTGCTTAAACAGGCAGACATTGTGGTTACAAATCCGCCGTTTTCATTGTTCAGGGAGTATATCGCGCAACTGGTGGAATACGGCAAAAAATTTGTCGTCATTGGGAGCATGAACGCAATAACATACAAAGAGGTATTTCCCCTAATCCAGAGCGGCAGGTTGTGGCTGGGTCATGGTCCGGCTGGCAAAGATATGCTTTTTGATGTGCCGGAAGATTATGCACGGGAATTGGTCGAAACCAAAAAAGAGGGCAGTGCTTACAGACTGGTAGATAACATCGTAAAAGGCAGGTTAGGAAACGCTAGTTGGTTCACCAACCTCGACCATAGGAAGCGGCACGAAGACCTAATCCTTTACAAGAAATACTCTCCTGATGAGTACCCTAAATACGATAACTATGATGCTATCAACGTGAAAAAAACGGATCATATTCCAGTGGATTTTGCCGGTCCGATGGGGGTTCCGATTAGTTTTTTAGACAAACATAGTCCCAATCAGTTTGAAATTATCGGTATGGATCGCCCTCTCATAACCGAGCTAACAGGCCGGCAGAGTAGATTTAAAATCAAAGGCAAAGAGATTTTTGCGCGCATCGTTATCCGCAACAAGAGGGTACGGCAATGAAAATCGAGTTGTTAGATCTCGCGGTGCGAGAACTTGTCGAAGATTACGACGACGCTGGCGAGAGCGGCGTGACCGGGTATGGCGGCAAACTGGATATACGTCCTCCATTTCAACGAGAGTTTATCTACAACGACAAGGAACGCAACGCCGTCATTGACTCCATCCTGAAAGGATTCCCGTTGAACGTGATGTACTGGTCGGATCGGGAAAACGGAGAATACGAAATCATTGACGGACAGCAGCGCACAATCTCCGTTGCTCAGTATGTGGATGGGGATTTTTCGTTCAATAATCAATACTTCCACAATCTCCCATCAGACAAACAAGAATTGATATTGGATTACAAGTTGATGGTCTACGTGTGTACCGGGACAGACAGCGAGAAGTTGGAGTGGTTCGAGACGATTAACATTGCGGGAAAGAAATTAACCAATCAAGAGTTGCGTAACGCCGTTTATGCCGGAACTTGGTTGTCAGATGCCAAGCGATATTTTAGTCGGAACAGTTGCGCTGCATACCAAAGAGGCAATGCCTATGTCAATGGCTCGCCAATCCGACAAGAGTACTTAGAGACAGCGATTAAGTGGGTCAGCAGTGACTCGATTGAAGACTACATGGGGAAGCATCAGCACGACGAAAACGCGTTGCCCCTATGGGAATATTTTCAATCGGTGATCGATTGGATTGAATCCACTTTCACGAACACAAGGCGAGACATGAAGGGCGTAGATTGGGGTTCACTGTACAACGACTTTGGAAACGCCGACCTTGACCCTGATGAGATTGAGCAGGAAACCGCCCGCCTTATACTTGACGATGATGTCACGCGAAAAAGGGGTATATACTCATACATTCTCACTCGCGATCAGAAGCACCTGAACATACGCGCCTTTTCAGAGGGCATGAAGCAAAAGGTCTACGAAAAACAGAAAGGCATTTGTGGCATTTGCGACGACAAATTCACAATCGAAGAGATGGAAGCAGACCACATCACACCTTGGTCCGAGGGCGGCAAGACCAACGAGGATAACTGCCAGATGCTTTGTAAAAAGTGTAACCGGGAGAAGTCTGCACAATAATCAGAAGAATCCCTGTGCCCAAGTCAAACAAATGTACTGGAGGGATAAATGGAAGCCTTGATTTGTTTGTCCGTTTGTCGTGGTGTCATCCATTTGGGCATACTACACGACCAACCCTGACATCGTGAACCAAATCCTTCGCCTGCCGTGGCAAATCGAATCACGAAGAAAATCGGAACGGCATGTGGTGGATCGACAAACACGATTTTTGTAACTCGCCACACCCCCAAACAGGAGGCACAATGACAAAACTAGAAGGACAGCGGTGCGAAAATTGCTGTTTTAGTGGTAAAGATACGTCGCTTGCCTTGTCGTCATATAAGTCGTATGTGTGTCGTCTACATCCCCCCATAAAATATCGTGGTTACTCATTTGGTTGGCTATTCGTAGTTTCAATAATAATTTTCTTTTTTGGCATCGGCATAGCCACTTCAGGATTTGAAAACCTCTCTGCTAGACATTCTCAAGTCATTATGGGGTGGATATTAATAGGCGTTTCTGGGCTGATACTACAAGCAGGCTACTTTATGCTTATTCGCCGGAGTAACCGAGTAGAACCTTCCGACTGGTGCGGGCAATGGAAAGCCAAGCCCGCCCCGGATAAAACCGCTTGGGAATTGACTGTAGAAGGAAGACAGGAAAGGTCGGAAGCCGAATCTGTTCCCGATGAAGCCGATTCAAAAAGAGCTCCAAAATAGACCCCATACCCATCATCCTCATCGTAGCATTGCTTATCATTGTGATCCTCGATTATCGAACACTCCATGCCATCAGGCGGGACATCAAGTCCGAGTTGAAAACGTTGCGCCGGCAGATTGTCAAGGAGGATTAGAGGTTGCAGTCGAGGATGAATCAATAAACTGAAAGGAACTACTTTTATGTCACAATTTGGGCGTTTAACGCAACTCCAACTCCGGGAGTATTGGACGGACGAAGCCAGTGATTTCACCCCATGGTTGGCTGAGGAAGAAAATATAGCACTAGTTGGCGATAGCATTGGGCTGAATATAGAAGTTGAGGCGCAGGAGCACAACGTCGGTCCGTTCAGCGCGGATATACTATGCAGAGATATAGATACGGAGAATTGGGTGCTGATAGAAAATCAGCTTGAATCGACCGACCACAAACATCTTGGACAACTCTTGACTTACGCTGCGGGGTTAGATGCAGTCACCATCGTCTGGATTGCCAAGTCATTTACAGATGAACATCGTGCCGCACTGGACTGGCTCAACAGAATTACCGATGAGGCTTTTAGCTTTTTCGGCTTAGAGATTGAGTTGTGGCAGATAGGCGATTCGGCGGTCGCCCCGAAGTTAAACATGATCTCCCACCCAAACGACTGGCAACGAACCATTAGCCGAACCGTTGACAGAGGATTGATTACACGCCTTGCCGTGACCATGCCTGGTGGAGAAACGATTGACGATAAAGTTGCGGCAGATACTTTCGTTAAAGTAATTAAGGAGTTAGGGGTGCAGGAAATAAAAGATTTGAACATAGAAGTAAACGGGAGGGATCTAATATCAACGGTTGAGTACCCCAATCAACAACAACGTAAACTCGACGACGGGCATTACATAAACGTCAATACCAGCACAAAGGTGAAAAGGAACCTTCTTGAAGATATAGCCTCTCGTCTCGACATCAATCTGCAAGTAGAGATAATTCCGAGATGAGACAAACTGAAAGTAAGTCCGATAATGGGGCTTATCGGATATTCTCGGTGCATTCTCGCGGATAGGGGCGAGGTTGAACCAATAAACTGAAAGGAGAATTTTATAATGAAAATAACCTTTGATTCAAACGTCTGGCAAAGGGTGATTGACGAAGAAGATCATCACTTTGTAAAAATCAAGAACAAGATCCGCGAGGGCAAAATTCAGGGGTATATCTGTGAAATAGCTTTAGATTTAGAAGCGATTCAGAGGGAAAGGAGGGCTGAGCTCTTTGAAAACTATGAGCCCCGTACAACAGTGGAAGACTTGCCACTTGAAAATGGACAGTTGGGTATGTCAGTATGTTTTGGTCCAAATACAGAAGCGCACCACGGCATCCCTCCCAGGCAGCGGGATAGACTTTTGAAAGCTCGCGATCTCGGATTCAAGGTGCTCGGAATGACAACTGATCCGGGAACAGTCCGCACCACAGAAATCCCTGATGATATGTATGTACGACAGGACGATATTGAGGAATTCTGGAGGTATGCTGAATTGCTTGCCAATTGCAGTGATTTTATAACGAGACTGGGTTGCGGACAAGCAGCGTACAATCAATTTGAACCGGTTGGTTTAGGTAGTCAGAGGATACCCAGTGAACAGGAACAGAGATTCTCTAGAGCGATTGCCGAGTGGGTCGACGGTGATTCACTTTCGGCACACTACGCAGCGGGTAATGACTTCTTTTGTACAGACGACAAGGCTGGAAATTCGGGAACTGGATCCATATTTCATGTTGAAAATAGGACGCAACTGGAAAAAGCGTTTGGTATCAAAATCATTTCCAGTCGTGAGGCTGCCCAACTCTGTTAATCTAATATAACCACTTATTCAACTGCCCATGTTTTGGGGGGTAATTATAGATGAAATATATCAAAGTTAGGACTTACGCACTTTAGAGTTTTGACCTGACTCGGATTATTGAGGGATTGCGAGCGAGGTTGAATCAATAAGGGAGAAGTTGATGGAAGGAATAAATTGGACATCGGTTAGTGCTTTTATAACGGCGATTAGCACCCTAGTACTCGCTGGTATCACAGGGGTTTATGTCTGGCTAACAAGGAAGATACTATCAAACGCTCAGAAACCTATAGTTGAGATCTACCCGCATTTGTGCAGAGGTGAGGTATACCTTTGCGTAACGAATATAGGCGGAGTTGCGCGCCACTTGCGTTTTTCCTCCTCTTATAAGTTGCCCAATGGTCGTTCGCTTATGGAGGCAAGGCACTTCTTTAAAAATGGCATTGGATGCCTTTTGCCCGGAGCAGTAAAAAAAGATAATATAGGTGATTATCATAATTTGGCACGACAACTAAAAATCTGTGTTACTTATATAGATTCAGAAGATAAAAGATATAGCAAGCCTTTTTGTATAAATCTTGATGAGGTTAGAAAGATTAATCTTCTTGGAGGATAGTGAAAACGTCCGATAACCGGAATTACCAGACATTTGCGAACGAACTTGAACCACTAAACTGAAAGGATATGTGCATAGTTTGTGGTTTCGGTAATAGCCTTGCTAATATTTGTCAGTTGAAGCAACAACGAGATAAGCGAGCCGAAAACAGACGAACCTATAAACTTTGAGATAATAACAGGAGATACAGCATCCGATGAAATGTAGTACTGTTTTCGATCGGGGACAGGTTGGAACGGCATAGGCCCGAAATCGTCCCTGGTTTCGGAATGAACTCTGACGTGTGAATATAGGGTTGGGAGACCCAACCCCTACGAAGGACCATGTGTCTGTGCACATCTCTCGATTATCTAGCTGCAATGAAATGTCAACAGAACCTAAATACCCAACAAACGGCGGGCATTCCCACCCAAGATTAGCCGCTTGGCTTCGTCAGAAATATCTGCGGTGATAATTTTGCCGATCTGAGGACGTGGGTCCATCAAGGGTGTATCTGAGCCAAATAGCACGCGATCCGCACCCGCCTCATTCACCAACTGTTCAATCACGCCCGGTGTGCGATAGGTTGAGCAGGTTTCGAGATAGACATTTGGATGCGCCTGTGCGGCGGCAATAGCTTCAGTGCGAGGTTCGATGACGTTACCGGCGTGTCCTGCGACAAACTTGGCGTTCGGATATTGCGGTGCAATCTCGGATAGATACCGGGGGCGGCTTAATTCTCCACCATCGGTATGAAAAAGGACCGCGAGTCCCCGCTCATTCGCAAACTCGTAAATGGGATACCATTGCGGTTGGTTAAAGGGCCAAAGGGTGTAGGGTGGATACAGCTTAATGGCGGGAAATTTCAATTCGTCAATCGCCCGGGTCAATTCCGGTATCATCCGCTCCGGCATCATCGGTGAAACATAGGCAAAGCCGATGAAGCGATCCGGATGCTGCGCGATAAAATGGGCGGCTTGGTCATTGCTCGTTGTGCCGTCGGGGTGGAAGATGCCAAACACGCAGGATTTGTCAATACCCGCCGAGTCCATCGCGTGGAGCATCAACTTCGGATCATCGTTCATTCCGAGTGGATCCCAGCGGCCCACATGTCCGTGATAATCAATTACTTGCGTACCATCAATCATTGTGTCCCTCCTCCCAGAATACGCTCAAGATTCCCAGCACAAATCGCCGTGAGTTCAGCATCAGTGAGATTGGTGTGATGGAGATAGAATAACATCGGTCCCATTGCAAGGCGGGAATACCACGAGCCGTATACCAATCGCTCGGCGCCAAACTGGTCGCGTAGGGACTCTATCTCGCAGATCGGTTCATACCGGCTCAACTCCAAGTAAGCATTCGGTAAAGCGGTTAACATTGGACGTAACCACAGGGCATGGACATAATGCGCCCCCACCAAGACCGATACCAGACTCGGGTAAGCCTGAAGGGTGGTAACTAACGCATCCGCGTCCGCCTCCGGCAGGAGGATCCATACAGGAATGCGCGCCTCACTGAGCCAAGATAGCAGCGTATCGTAAGCCCAAGGACGGAAGGGCAAGTCCCGCTGCCCGGTATCAAATAACCGCACACAGTTGACCCTCCCTTCAGCGTGAAGCGATTGAATCTGTCCGAGAGAGTCTTTAGTCGGTAAAACCACCCACTGCGGTTGGGTACGTCCATCGTCACCCAACCATGCTTCAAGGTAGTTGTTGCCTTCGATCGGGCTAACGCTCTCAGCATGTGCGTGGTAGATGAGTGATCGCTCTACGCCATGTCTATCCATCTCTGCCAGCACGCCGTCCCGGTCGCGGTAGGGAGCAGGTTCGTCTAGCAAATCGCCAACCCTGACATTCGCGTCAAAAACAGGTACTCTCGATTTGAATCTAAGTGATGTCATAACTTCCTCTGAACCCAGTCCGGGTACTTTTATGGACTATCCGCACCAATCAAACCCCGTTTCTTACGCGGCAGGTTGTAGTGCAGGAACTGCGAGTCCGGAAACGTGCCACTTTTCCGCCTCCCTCCTTCAACTATCGTCGAAACAGCCCGTCATATCCTTAATAAAATCATTGACACTCACCTGCTGATAGCACCCGACCAAGGGAAAATCACTGTGCACACGGTGTTCAATTGCACTTTTGACGTTGGGGAATTCAGCAACGCTCTTTTGAACGAGATCCGCTACCTGTTGAGAGGCGCGAATTTCTAGGTTGGGAGTCGGCGTATTGTAGTAGTAGACCGATTTAAGCCGAGTTTGAAGCATCTTACGTGCATAGGCGGGAAGCAGGGGTTCGTTGGGGCCCAGTTTGAAATCGTGCGGCAAGAACAGCCGGTTGATCTGGAAATCGAAAGCCTTTCTCAACATCCCTGTAAGACGTTTTGGGGTCGCAATCCATTTTGAATTGGGCCAAACATCTAGATTGCCCCAACCTATCCCAATCTGATCTATAGGTAGTTGTTCCACTTGCGTGTACACAGTGTCTCCACTTGCACCGATAAACGCAAAGTGTTGGGGATAATCGAAAAAATCGGTTGTGCGTGAACGAAGGACATCGTAGAAGGCGGTAGTCAACGCTAGCAGAGCGTCTCCGGCATAAAGGATGCCATCTTCGAGACAGGGAGAGATGACGCCAACCCGGTCGAGTTCGTGATAGTCCGGGCAGAACGCTTCAAAATCAAGGCTAGTGCGGTTACGTTTGGCAAGACGCCAATATTGAAAGTCTGACGCTTTTAGCAATTTGCTCGTGTGCATAGCTGTATTGGTTCATCAGTTAATTGGCACATAAAAACCGAAGGGAATAAATCCCTTAGATGCACCCCGGCATCGACTGCCCGCGCATAAGCATCGCATCGTTTTCTCTTTCCGGCGGGCCTGTATATCGACACTTTGCACTGACGTAGTGCGTTGCGTAACCTCGGCGCCGTTGGTTCGTCCGGTTGGGGCGACTGCTATGGAGAATGAGACCGTGGTGGAAGCTACAATCGCCCGCCTTCAACACTAACGGACGCTCCTCAGCTAGGCGTCCATCGACCGACATCTGCTCATATTTTGCCCACTTTGACTGTGCTATGATGCCAAACTTATGTGTGCCGGGGAGCATCCAGACACACCCATTCTCGATTGTCGAATCGGTAAGTGCCGCCCAGCATGTTACCATATCCGGCGGATCGATGTAGAATCCGAGCGGCATGTCCTGATGGTAGCGTTGGCGCGAGCCGATTCGCGGCGGTTTCATAAAAAGCTGGTCTTGGTACAGTTTGATGTCGGGCCCTAGCAGAGATTCGATAACGTCCAGAATTTTGGGATTGCGGGCATGGTTCTGAAATCCTTCATCGTAGAAGGCAAGATGGCTCATCTTCCGAAGGGAATCGGCGTAGTTCTCTGCCTCAGCTTTCCCCTCTGCCACATGCGGCTCGACTTGTAGTTGTCCTTTTGGGATGTGGGATGCTTTCCCGCTCGCCACCCATTCGGCGTGTGCAAGGAGCGATATTACCTCATCGGGGTCGAGGAGATTTTCCACGATGGTAAATCCATCCTCCCAGAACCGTTCTACCTGTTTACTAGACAGCTGCATAATCTTTTCCCTTCTCAAAATCCTGACAAGAGTCTGCCATACCCCTGAATCGGATCCTGAGATCCCAAGGCACGCAAACAGCCCCAACACGTTGCTAGATTACTTGAGATGACCGGCACGTTGAGTTCTGCTTCCAGTTGCGCCAAAACATCAATGGTGCGTAGGTTGGTGCAGCTAATAAACATGCCATCCGCATCCTCCCGCCAGTTCCGCCGGGCAAATTCATACGTCTCTTGCGGCGTCACCTTGCCAATGCTGAATGCGTCCACGATGCCCATGCCGGCGATTGCTAAGACCTCAATGCCCTCGTCCTCTAAGAATTGCTTTTCCAGGACGTTGAGTTCGTCCGGGTAGGGTGTGGCAACTGCGACGCGCCGAATCCCAAGCGTCCGCAATGCCCCTGCGACGGAGCCCGATGTCGTCACCGCTTTTGCTTGTCCTGCCCGTTCGATGCGGTCACGTAATTCGATTTCACCTTCAACACCCTCCACAAAACTGCTCGCGGTGCAAGCAAACGCTATCACATCTGCATGGGCGCTGCCAAGCTCGTCGGCAGCACGCTCTACATGCTGAAGCATCGCCTTGGAGTCGTCTACATCCGACCGGGTATTCCGCATCCGCGCTGCATAAACATTGATGCCCTCTGGAATCATTCGGTTAAATTCGGGTTCGACAACCGTATTAACCGAGGGCACTAACAACCCAATTCGTCCATTTTGTCCGTACATTTTCATCTTCTCCTGTTTAGGGTGACGTTTCCACCTTAACTATTTTGCAAATACCGCTTGGCAATTTTTGCTGCTACTGTCCCAATCTGATAGTAACCGACTGAGATTTGTCCGACATGGGTTAAGATATCGTACGCCTTCCAGCGATCCCAGCCAAATTCTTCCTCCATCCATAGGATCAACCACGCATACGCCTGCGCGGTCGAACGCTCCATGGGGCAGCCCGTGGCAACAGTCATTATCTCTGTCGGCGATTCAATTCGAGGTCCCGGCAGGTTCTTACCCTTAATTAGATCAACGGTAATCTTCGTCTCTGAAGGCATTTCTAACCCAGAAGCGGAAAGTTCGCCATGTCCCATCGCAGCGTGTGCATCGCCTAAATACAGATACCCACCTGAAACAAATACCGGCAAGTAGACAGTATTGCCAGGACAAGTTTCGATGATATCCATATTCCCACCGTGAGGACCCGCGGGTCCCGTTGTTGGCACACCGGTATCCGGCGCTGTTCCGATACAACCGAGCATAGGGGTATAGGGAATAGTGATGTCATCACTCCAGTAGATCTGTCCGTCACGGATGGGACAGACATGGACACCGTGTGGACAATCGTCGCCCAACCATTCAGCAAGCTGCCGGGGGTCAGAGGTTCGGGTTGCACATTGACCGATGCTTGGCACAATCTCTTCAATCTTAACTGCGAGCGCGTCTCCCGGTTCAGCGCCTTCGATCCAGATTGGACCTGTTTGTGGATTGCCGTAGGGCTTCTTGGTCTTGTCCCGTCGATCGGCATTGGTGCGAATCTGTCCTGAAAAGGCGTCCTCTGCCTCCACCAACACAGTCTCACCCGGCGTGATGCGTAAGCGTGGCTCGTTATGTCGGCTGAACTCATAGTAAAGCGGACCTAGGGGGAGTTTTTTCATATCGTACCTCTTTCGCTTTTGTAGTTGTATGGATCTATGTCTTACCGTTTACCAGACGCTCCAGCCTCCGTCCACTACGAGATTATGCCCGGTGATCCAATTGCCGGCGCGTGACGCGAGTAGTGCCACAGAACCCTTGATGTCATCGGCAACTCCTGTGCGTTCGAGCGGATTGCTCAAGCGGCACCGCTCTGCTAGTTCCGGATCTGTCGTCGATTTTGGAATCTGTCCCGGACTGATACAGTTGACGGTGATATTATACTCACCCAACTCCGCTGCGAGCGCCCGGGTCAGGTTCACTATCCCACCCTTCGCTGCTTGATAAGGCGGGCCCGAACGGTTAAAGTCCAAACCTTCGTAGAGACGCTTATCGGCACTTAGGAAGCCGTGGATGGACCCGAGAGTGATGATTGCGCCGCTACGTTGAGGGATCATCACGCGGGCTGCGGCTTGTGCACACATATAGGTGCTTTTGACATTCATCTCCCATGTGCGAGTAAACTCATCAATCGAAGCGTTGGGGATATAACTCGCGGTCGCAGCACCGCCGGCGTTACACACCATTATGTCCAACCGTCCGTGCATCTTTACCACATCGTCCACAAGGGCATTGACCTGTTCCTCATCAGTAGCATCACAACCGAGCCCGACGCATTTGAGCCCCGCTTCCCGCATCTCGGCTGCAACCCGTTCACACAAAGCTTTGCGACGGCTGGCAATCACTGTCGCAGCCCCCAACTCACAGAGTGCTGTCGTCATTGCACGTCCCAAGTGCGTTGCACCACCGGTTATGAGGGCAACACGATCCTGAAGTTCAAACATCTCCTGTATTCTCATTTGGACAATCCTAAGAAGTTTGCTCCTTCGCCGAAGAAGCTCATGGATTTTTATAGTCCGGTTATCTAGGCACGTGTGCTACAATAGTTGCTTGCAGAGAGGACGAATATCCCGTCAGTACGGAAACTCAGTATTCAGAAATAAAATACGGAGACAATAATCATGATATTAGGAAGTGGTGAATATTCTTACCAAGTCGTTAAAGGTTGGGGACAGGGGCCCGACGGTCGCACACTAGGTATCGCTTCGGGCGTTGCGGCTGATTCGCAGGACAAGGTCTATGTTGTAGACCGCGAACCGAACCCAGCCATCGTCGTCTATGACCGCGACGGTCGCTTTCTCTCATCATGGGGCGAGGAATTTCTCAGCCTGCCCCACGAGATTTTTATTGACTCAGAGGATCGTATCTACATCGCCGATTGTGGCGATCACACGGTGCGTATCTGCACTACAGAAGGTCAAATACTAAAGACACTTGGAATTCCAAATGAGCCGGGTGGCTACGGCGAACCCTTCAACATGCCAACTCGCGCTGTTGTTTCCCCGTCAGGTGATATTTACGTTTCGGATGGCTACGGTCAGCATCAGATACATCGGTTCTCGCCCGACGGAGCCCTGCTAAACACGTGGGGCAAAGAAGGGGCATTACCGGGGCAATTTACCCTTCCTCATAACGTTTTTACGGACCGAGAAGGTAGAGTTCTAGTCGCTGACAGAGAGACGAACAATCGCATCCAAATTTTTGATCCTGACGGCGGTTTCCTCTCCGAGTGGCCTGGACGCCTTGGACCTTGCGGATTATACATTGATGCAGACGATACCGTTTATATCGCTGAAGGAGGCGGCGTCAGCATCTTCGACAGGGATGGCAGGCTGCTTACCTGCTGGAACGTGTTAGGTGGACCGGACGATGCACCCCACGGTGCCCACGGTATCTGGGTAGACCAGCACGGAGACATATATATCGGCGAAGTCGGCGTTGAGAACCTGCTACACAAGTTCGTTCGCATGTGAGGAAGATAACCTCCTTCAATGGGTGAGACATTCTAATCGTAAAAGCATCAAAAATCGTATACCTAACGGATAGTGCGTATAGAAAAAAGTCTTACGTCTTACTCGTTACCCATTATTCGTTTCACCGATACACCGATTGAATCAATGCTCGAATATACCCGACTGCGTATGCCCGACCCGCTTGACCTGCAGTTGTTTGTGGAAATCCGGGGGTGTGATCCATCATAAAGGGACCGTTGAAGCCTGCATCCCGATAGATTGACATCGCACGGTACATGTCTATATCACCCTCATCAAGAAAAACTTCTTGGAAGCTGGGTAGGCATCCACGGACATTGCGGAAATGCACGAAAACAATCTTATTTTTAGTAGCCATCTCCCGAATTGCTTCATACACATCTACCCCCATCTCGGTGACACACCCCTGACAGAACAGCATTCCGTTGGAGTCAGAAGGGACGATGTTGAAGATTTGGCGGTACTGGTCAAGGGTTGATACAATCTGCGCCACGCCCCCCAGTGGTTCAGGGATTGGCGGGTCATCGGGATGAAGTGCCATCCGCACTCCCACGTCGTACGCCACTGGAATCACGCCTTTGAGGAAATGTGTTATATGGTCCCACATGTCTGCTTCCGAAACCGGTGGATCGTGGGGTTTGGGGCGATTCTGTGAAAACTCACTGTAATCGAAGGTGCTGTACGAGGTGCCCCCTCTGCCTTTAGCGGATGTTGTCCGGAAATTTCCCATCGGTTTGAAATTGTATCCCAGCGCCGGTATGCCTGCCGCGCTGATACCCCGAAGCATTGTGCACCAAGCTTCGATTTTTTCATCCCGATCTGGCAAACCCAGCGTGATTTCGTCCCAACCCGCCATAAAGATGCTGTATAGCTCTAGTCCGTGAGCCTCTGTCTTCGCTTTGGCTACCGCAAAGAAATCGGTCCTGTCTACCCCATCTCGTAGGTCCAGTGCGGTGTCAACGCGGTGCATACCGCGGATGTCGAGGCAGAGGCGATCAATCCCAATCGCGTTAAAAAAGCTCAGATTCTCATCGTTAAACTGTTCCCAAGTGAGAAGATCCTGAATGTACATAAAGTTTTCTCCAATTATGTTGTAAGTCTGCAATTCAGGCTATTATACGCCAATCAACATCTTTCTGCAACGGAAATTTCTGGGGTTACGGAAAGCGATTTCTCAACTATGGCAGCAATGCCAAAACCTGATCTATCTCCGCTTCCGAATTATAGAAATGTGGAGATAGACGCACACCAATACGCTCTGCACCGATGACATTTTCACGCCTAAGCCGTTCAACCAGATCGGCTGACGTATGTCGGTCGCTTTCAAATACTACAATACCAGAACGCTCAGATTCCCCTGTGGGTGTCAACAGCCGGTAGTTCTTTGAACGGAGCCCATCAATAAGGCGCTCTGTCAAGTCTAAGATCCGCTTTTCAATATTCGGGATTCCAATCTCTAGCAGCAGTTCGATTGCTGCGCCGAGTCCATACAATCCAACACTATTGTACGACCCTTCCTCGAAACGTGTTGCAGCCGGTTGAGGCGTGAAATCGTAGTTGAGAAAATCCCTCGGATTAACGACCCCTGCCCACCCAACGTTTGTGTTAATCAGGGCATCTTGCTTCTCCTTTGCACAGTAGAAGATTGCTGCGCCTTCGGGTGCGAGCAACCACTTATGACCGTCAGCAGCAAGGATATCAACGTTACAAGCCTTCACGTCCAAGTCAATGGCGCCCACACTCTGTATAGCATCAACCACAAACCAGATTCCCCTTTTCCGGCAGATTTCACCGATCGCTGCGATGTCGTTCCGGAACCCCGATGCAAACTCAACGTGGCTGATGGTCACGCACCGCGTCCGCCCGTCAATCGCTGTTTCGATGTCCTCAATGTAAATGCGCTTGTTTCGTTCCGGCACCATCCGCGTTTCCACATCGAGACGCTTTAGGCTTAACCACGGGTAGACATTCGCGGGAAACTCTACAGCTGTTGTGACAACGTTGTCGCCTGCACGCCAATCGATCCCGTTTGCCGCAATGATAATGCCTTGCGAAGTATTCTTCATGAAAGCAATTTCATCAACATCAGCGTTAACCAACTTGGCAGCGTTTGCGCGACACGTTTCAGCCACAGCTCCCCACTGTGTAGAATTGACCGCCCCATTGTTAGTCGCATCATCCAAAAAATGCGCCATCGCCTGACGAGCACGCAACGGGAGCGGGGCAATCCCTGCGTGATTCAGGTAGATATATTTTTCCGTCACCGAAAACTGTTCTCGCCACTTGTTCCAACCGATCACATTGTCCTCCTATTTGGCAGATCGAGATGCGCCTCCCGACTGCCAACTGTCGATTTTGGAAAAATCGACCTATACAACCCTTTACCCAATTGGGCTCCACTTCATCTATCTGTAAACGGGTAAACCATAGAACCTTGATTGTCTCAACCGTTCAACCCAACCTAACTCCTCTATCAGGTATCAATAGCCTTTATCAACTAGCCTCAACCATATATCGGTAACCGTTAAACTAGGTCGCTATAGGATACGGAGAGCAGGTCTTCTTCCTTAATTCCAAGCGCGTCCTTCACAAGCTGATGCTCCGCTTGGGCTTCCTTTTCTGTCTGGTCACGAATCACTGTTTCTAATTCAACAAACTGACCGAGATTTTTGACCTCGTCGAGATGGATGCGCGTGTCACCAAATATCCATAACTCTCGCTGCTTCTCAACAACGATTTTCACTCCCCAAGCCATTGTCGCAATTTGCTTGAAAGCCATCGGTTCAGAGATATCGCATACCTGATAATTGCTATAACGTGATTCCGCAAGATCGGAACGCTCGTAGTAGATAAGTTCTGCTCTGTCGGTATTGATTTCTCGCAGCTTCAACCTACCCTGAGGAACGTTAAAATAGGTGTCAAGCTGCTTCATTGTACGACGATGCTCAGCTTGCAGATTGGCTAGACGTTGACGGAGCAGATGGAGAGAATCACAATTTGCCTTGAATTCTAGATTTTTCAATGTCCTTTTAAGAACCTCCCCTCAAAAATAAATCGGTTAGGATTATGTGGTTTGATGCACAGGGCCCGAATCAGATATCATACCGAAAAAGGGCTTGACAAAAACGCGATTAGCTAATAGAATCTCCGAAGTATATCACGGAGAGCGAGTATGGGAAAAGATGTTTGCGGATTTTAGTCAGATCAGGAACATTACGATTTTGGGTGTCGGCTTAATCGGCGGATCTCTAGGCTTGGCATTAAAAGCCAAGGGTTTCAGTGGAGAGATTACCGGACTCGGTAGGCGGATGCAGACACTCGATATTGCGCTTGAACGCGGGGCAGTTGACAAAACGACCACCGATTTTTGCACGGGTATTTATGACGCAGATTTGGTGGTTGTTGGCACACCGGTAGATCTAATCCCTGGGATGGTACAGCGTATCGCAGAAATTCGGACCTCTGACTCCGCCCCTCTATTAATCACCGATGTTGGCAGTATTAAAGCGCAAATCGTCGAGGAGATTGAGAATTTCTTAGCCGTTCCTAATCTACACTTTGTCGGTTCGCATCCGATGGCCGGCTCCGAAAAAGCAAGCGTTGCAGCGGCACGCCCAGACCTGTTTGACGGCGCCAAGTGTATCGTGACCCCAACGGGCCACACTCACCCACAAGCATTAAAACTGGTCACTGACCTGTGGCAATTTGTTGACACACAGGTCTACCATCTCTCTCCAACCGAACACGACCTGCTCATCGCGGGAGCAAGCCACCTGCCGCACCTGATCGCTTCTATCCTGACACAAACCGTCGGAGAAATTGGTAATGACAAAGCACAAGCGCTTGATTTCGCGGCAACCGGTTTCCGCGATACAACTCGCATTGCGGCAGGTTCCCCAGAGATCTGGCGGGCAATCTTCACGCAAAACACCCACTCCCTATTACCGATGATTGATTTGATGATCAAAAATCTCGCTGAATTCAAGACCTTACTCGAAAACCGAGACGATGCTAAAATCGAACACGTCTTGGCACACGCAAAGAGGCTAAGGGATACATTGGAGAGCTAATGAAGGCGCGTCTCACAATTGCAATGGATGGCCCTGCCGGTTCAGGAAAAAGCACAATCGCCCAGCGCCTCGCCGAAGAGTTGGACTATCTTTATCTAAATTCGGGGTCGATGTATCGTGCGATGACACTCCTATCTTTACGAAAAGGAGAAGATCCAACGGATGTGTGCACGTTAACGGAGCTGGCGAAGCGGTACCGTATTGATTTTTCAGATAATGGCAAAATTACCTTGTTGAATGGGGAAGATGTATCGGATGCCTTACGTACCCCAGAGATTGATCGTGCGATTACCGATATTGCAAAGATACCTGAAGTACGACACGAAATGGTAAAGCAGCAGCGCCGGATTGGAGAGAACGGTGGTATCATTGTCGAAGGACGTGACGTGACAACCGTTGTGTTCCCGGACGCAGACCTAAAATTTTACATCAGTGCCTCCGTTGAAGAGCGCGCGAAACGTCGTTTCACGGAACAGAAAGCGAAGGGCATTGAGACCACATTAGAACAGGTCGAAGAAGAGATTCGCATCCGCGATGAGATAGACGAATCCCGTGAACATAGTCCGTTGCGAACCGCCGAAGATGCGATTGTTGTAGACACAACTAGTATGACTATCGACGAAGCAGTGAATTTCGTTCTGAATCGAGTAGAGGAAAGCTAATGCGACGTCAGAATTTCGGGTTCTGGACAAATCAACTTCCATATCGCTGGTCACACCGAATTACTAATTTTGCCTTTAACCTTTTCGGCAAACTGGAATCTTACGGTAATGAGAATATTCCGAAGCAAGGTGGGGCCTTAATCTTATGCAA
>JAJEAL010000089.1 GCA_022822785.1 Candidatus Poribacteria bacterium | reverse complement strand
CCTTTGGCGGGTTTGACTCAGCTGAATTTCCTGCAGCTTTCTGGCGCCTCCATATTGGACATCTCCCCTTTGGCGGGTTTAAACCGCCTAACAGACCTGTATCTGTATGGCAACCCCGTATCGGACATCTCCCCTTTGGCGGGTTTGATCCAACTGGAGAACTTGGGACTCTCTAACAACTCCGTATCGGACATCTCTCCTTTGGCGGGTTTGACTCAGCTGTGGTCCTTGGGGTTTTCTAACAGCTCCGTATCGGACATCTCCCCTTTGGAAGGTTTGACCAATCTGAATTACCTATCTCTGAATGACAACAACATATCTGACCTCTCCTCTTTGGAAGGTTTAGACCGCCTAAGAAACCTAGGGGTAAAGGGAAATCCCCTGAGCTATCAATCTATTCACACACATATCCCAACCCTCCAACGCAGAGGGGTTACGGTTGAGTTTGACCAGACGGTGAACCTCCCCGACCCGAACCTCCGCGCCGCGGTTGAGACTGCACTCGGCAAGGCTGCGGGTGATACCATCACCGTTGCGGATATGGAGACGTTGACCGAGCTTAATGCACCCCGCGCCGGCATCACTGATTTGACCGGCATAGAGTTTGCCACGAACCTGGCAACGCTGAGTCTTTCCTTCAACGATATAGCGGACCTGTCTCCTATATCCGCCTTGACCGGTCTGCGCGAGTTATATTTTACCGATAGTCACACGTCAGATGTTTCGCCCTTTGTAAACTTAACCAACCTAAAAATCTTGGATCTTGGGGCGGCGCACGATATATCCGACATCTCGCCGCTTGCCGGTTTAACCAACCTAACAAGCCTATCCGTTTGGCGTTGGGGAGGGCGGGGCGACATATCCGACATCTCAGTCGTAGCCAATTTCCCCCACCTCACTTATCTGAACTTGGGCTCCCATCAGATTTCCGATATATCTGTGCTGGCTGGCTTGACCGACCTGACACAGTTGGGTCTTGCCGGCAACAACATCTCAGACATCTCACCATTGGCAGGATTGACCAACCTGACATGGTTGAATCTTTACAACAACAACATCTCAGACCTTTCACCGTTGGCAGGGCTGACCAACCTGACATGGTTGGGTCTTTACAACAACAACATCTCAGACATCTCACCATTGGCGGGGTTGGTCAATCTGACAGAGATAAGGCTTGATCGCAACCCTATTGCAGACACCAGCCCGCTCTGCACGTTGGTGAGACAGAGTCCAGGGTTAAAGTTAGATATAGAAATCGAGGGATGCGGCGTAGATATTCCCGATTCTAACCTCCGTGCTGCGATTGAAAAGGCGTTGGGCAAAGGAGCGGGTACCGCCATCACCGCGGACGAGATGGCGACGTTAACCGAACTTGATGTGAGTCGCGCCAGAATAACCGATTTTACTGGACTTGAAACGGCGATTAATCTTGAAGTCTTAAATATTAGCCACCTCGGTGTGCAGGACCTGAATCTGTTTCCTATATCCGCCTTGACCGGTCTGCGCGAGTTATATTTTACCGATAGTAGCATATCAGACGTTTCACCCTTGGCAGGCTTAACCAACCTATCGGTCTTGGATCTTGGGGGTGTACAGGATATATCAGACATCTCACCGCTTTCAAGACTAACCAACCTAACAGAGCTACAGCTTTGGCATCTGGGAAAGGGCGACTTATCCGACATCTCAGGCATAGCCAATTTTCCCCGCCTCACCGTTCTGTCGCTGAGGAACAATCAGATTTCCGATATATCCGTGCTGGCGGGCTTGACCAATCTGACATCTTTGGATCTTACCGTCAACAACATCTCAGACATTTCACCGTTGGCAGGCTTAACGAACCTAAAAGAGCTGAAGCTTGAAGTCAATCCGATTGAAAACGCCTCCGTGCTTTGCCCGTTGATAGAGCAGAACACAGACTTGAAAGTGGATATAGAAATCGACTGTGAACTTGCCGTGTCTGCGGATACCGACTTGATTCATCTTCCACTGGGTGCAGTAAAAGCGACAGCGTTGTTACAGAACTACCCTAACCCATTCAACCCAGAGACATGGATTCCGTATCTATTGGCAGACGACGCTTTTGTTACCTTGACGATTCATGACGAAAGTGGCAGGCTTGTCCGCTCTTTCGATGTCGGGTATCAGCGCGCAGGGGTCTACGAACGTCGGTCCAGAGCGGTCTATTGGGATGGTAGAAACGAAAGCGGTGAGCAGGTGGGAAGCGGTGTCTATTTCTATCAGCTGGACGCGGGCGATTATTCTGCCACGCGGAAGATGGTGATACTCAAGTAAGGAAGGATTTGCACACGCAATAAATTGTGCTATTACATAGGGGCATCTAGTTCTCCTGTAGGAGGGATCTCCGAATCCCGACACATCGCTCAGGCAGGGAGAAAATCGAAAACTATAGTAGATCTTAGAATTAATGAGACACTCTAAACCGAACCGCATTGCCTCCAGGCCCGGTAGGTGCGGTTAAAAACCGCACCGCATCGGCGCAGTTGGAAACAGCGCCCACCATACGCGGGGAGCGAAAGCGTCTATTCATTTTTAGGATTTACTATAGTTCATCAATGAACCGATGAACTAAGAACCTGTTTGAAAAGTCATTTGGGGAAGCTATTTGCCCTGAAACCGAGTTTTTTCTTCAAAACTCGGTTTCTTCCGTAATCTACTATTCAACGGCACGGGCTCACTATATTTAACCGAAGGGGCTAATTATAAGCAAACGGTTCAAACCGAGCAAATAAACGCTAAATGCACCCCATCACCGCCCCGATAAATCGGGATTCAAAGCAACTCGCAGTGGATTGACAAATCCACTGCATATTTACAAAGATGGCTTGGATATGTCTATCCAAGCCGAGCAGACTGGACAACTAGCAACTTACCTATATTTAGCGAACCGTGTCAGGGCGATAGTAGGCGCTTGGTTTCGTAGGGGCGAGGTTCCCTCGCCCGACGGGTTGCGGACCTCAACCCCTACCCTGCGATACGGCTCGCAGTGGATTGGCAAATCCACTGCACCGTGGAATCATTCCTTGCTTTTTAAAACAGGCTCTAACGAACAAATAGTTTTTACGTTTCACGCATCACGTTTCACGCTGTCTTTTGACATGAGTCACCACTTTTTTCCCCGAATTATATGCACCTTGACCGGACGCAACTTCTCACTTCTATCATGAATTCAGAGACGGACAAAACAATAGATTATGTCGCACAGCACCCGCCTATCATCTTTTTTGACGGTGTGTGCGGTATGTGTAACCAATTTGTGGATCTGATTCTGAGACTTGACAGCGAAGGGGTCTTCAGGTTTGCGCCAATTCAAGGTGAAACCGCCGAACAACTGTTACCACCACTCTCCGAGGCACCGCAAGAGTGGTCTATGTTTTATCTAGATGAACGGGGAATTCACGAGGAATCAGATGCTTTTCTGGAGGTATATCGACGTTTGGGAGGGAGGTGGGGGTGCTTGAGCCTGCTACGCCTTGTCCCACGAGGTATTCGGAATTTCGTCTATCGCACCGTCGCCCGAAATCGATACCGATGGTTCGGGCAGAGAGATGCGTGTCGGATTCCGAGTCCCGACGAGCAATGCCGCTTTCTTCCATGAAACCTTTTCGTTCCTGATCGAAAATTATGGGGGCAACCTACTATGCCAAAAATCTCTTATGCACAAGCCGGAACGGACGCACTCATCGAGGAGATGCAGCGCGACCCAACCACATTTCATCTCGCGACCAGCGCGTCGGACGAATTGGTCAAGGAATTTGGTGCCGATCGGGTGCGCGCCACCCCCATCGCCGAGGGGGCATTTACAGGCATCGCCATCGGCGCAGCGGGGTCGGGCTATCGACCAATCATCAACTGGGGCATGATAACCTTTTCTTTCGTCGCCATGGACCAGATAGTGAATCAGGCGGCGAAAATCCATTATATGTTTGGGGGTCAAGCGAAGTTTCCGATCACATTTCGCGCCTCAGTCGGCGGCGGCAGGCGGGTCGCCGCCCAACACTCCCAGAGCCCTTATTCGATGTTTATGAACCTCGCCGGATTGAAGATGATTTTACCTTCGACACCTTACGATATGAAGGGGTTGCTCAAATCCGCCATCCGCGACGACAACCCTGTTATCTCGTTTGAATCCAACCGGCTGATGGGCGTTGAAGGTGAGGTGCCCGACGAGGATTATACCGTGCCGCTAGGGGTTGCAGACGTTAAACGGGAGGGTAGCGATGTGACGTTGGTGGCACTCGCTTGGCTTGTGCACGAAGGGCTTGCTGCCGCCGAAATCCTTGACAAAGAGGGGGTTTCTGTCGAGGTCATCGATCCACGTTCCCTCGTACCTCTAGACGAAGCAGCAATTCGCGCTTCCGTGCAGAAAACGGGTCGGCTAGTCATCGCCGACGAGGCGGGTCCTACCGCAGGAGCATCGGCAGAAATCATAACCGTGGTCACTGAGGATAGGGAGACCTTTGCAAAGTTGAAAACGCCGCCCAAGCGTGTCTGTGCGCTGCACGTACCGATACCGTATAGCCCCGGGCTCGAAGACCATGTATTCCCGGATCGAGACAATATTGTTGCAGGTATCAGGGAGGTTCTTGACGCAGGGTAGATGTCTTGGCTCATGTTGAGAAATCATGCAATAGAAACCGAGTTTTTTCGGCAAAACTCGGTTTCTATTTGCGTATCGCACTTTGCTTTTTCTATAAGCCCCATAGGTCAGACCTCCTGCCCCAACTGCATCAATGAACTAATGAACCCATGAACCAATCTCTTACCGACGGAACAGTATCAAAATGTCGCTTTCAGTTATCCCCGATCCAGCCACTTGTACGCTGCGGTGGCATTTCGCCAGAAATACTTCTCAGCAGCGACGACCCCCTTGGCGTTAAAGTATTGGGATACAATGCGCTGCACGGTCCCATACTCGGCAAAGCGTTCAGATACGGGCCAATTGCTGCCGTAGACCAACCGATCCGCTCCAAACGCATCCCACAACACATCTATAGTCGGTGTATAGTAAGCCACATCGGTAGGTGAAGGCGTGTCTTTCGCGTTTTCCACCAACCCCGACACCTTACAGTAGACATGGTCGTTTGCTGCTGCGAGCTGCATCCCTTCGACCCACGCTGCGTCCGGTGCCTTCCCATCAATAGGCACACCGGCGACATGGTTAATCACAATACGCAGTTCGGGGATTTTTGATGCCAGCGCAGCGACGCTCGGCAAGCTATCCGGTGATGATAAAAGGTCTACCGATAAATCCTTTGCAGCGAGCATCTCCACGTTTGTCAGATTACCACCGCTCACAACCTCCCCGATATCCACCCCTCGAAGCCGTACCCCTCGGAAAAGTGGATTCGCGGCATAGCGTTCAAGATTACCCTCAAAATCCGCCGAACCTATGTCCAAATTCCCAACAAACCCAACGATAAATGGTTCGTTCTCCGCAAGGTCAAGTATCCATTGGTTATCCTCAACCCATGTGCTCGCTTCAACAACGACGGTCCCGGTCACGCCTTCGGGAATAGCAAGTGCCTTGTGATGTTCCGGGTACACGGGCCTATAAAGCACGTCATCGTTAGGATCGGGCCACGATACCCCCTCGGATCGTGTTGGATCGTAGAAATGTGTATGTGTGTCGATAATCATCTGTTACCTCCGTTTATTTATAGTAGATTTTAGAATTACTTGAACACTGCCAATCGGCGCAGTTGAAAACAGCGCCTACCCAACACGAGGAGCGAAAGTGTCTATTTATTTCTCTAATTCACCATAGATACTACTTCCGCCTCTGTTATATTTCTGTTATGAGATTTTCTCCGTTTATATTAAGAAATCGTGCAACAGAAACCGAGTTTTGAAAAAAACTCGGTTTCTCCGCGTGCCTCGCGCTTTCTTTTGCGTGAGCCTTCCTCTCCTACGAGATTGCTGGCACGCGCACGGGTCTGCCCTCACGTGATGATTGGTTCGCAGCAATCGATACCGCTGCCGATTTGAGTCCATCGGCGTAGGAGGACCGGATAACCGATTGATCGCTTGTCTGAATCGCACTGATAAACGCTTCATCGATCGATTGGGCCCTGCTATCAGGCACGTCAACGGTTGCCGCTCCTTCAGGAACGATTCGCACGTCCCCCCGATCAAGCTGAACGGTGTAGTGCCCTTGGACGATAAAATCGGTGCGCGAGCCCCCGCCCCCATTAATCAATGCAGAGCTGGTTGAGATATACCCAACTGCCCCGCTTTCAAACTGAAGCGTGACCACCTCCGCGTCAGGAATCGTATGGTTTTCCTGATCGACATTAATCTGCATGGCATCAATCTTATAAACTTCCACAATTTCACCGGCGGCGTACCGAATCATATCGAGTTGGTGCGTCGCCTGCTCATGCAGCATCCCACCCGATTTGTCCATCACACGCCACCAATGGCTCGGTCCGCCCGCAATACCGCCCCAGCGATGGCAAGCGACCATACCGATGGTCTTATCCTTGAGAAAATCACGCGCAGCGGTTGCGACATTGCTGTACCGCCCTTGATAGCCAACACAGGAAATCACGCCGGATTTCTCAACCGCTTCTGCAATACGAATCCCGGTCTCAAGTTCCAGCACAACCGGCTTCTGCACAAGCAGGTGCAATCCGCGTTCAGCGGCGTCTATCTCTGCGTCGGAGTGAGCAAAGGGGGGCAGACAGAAATAGACCGCATCCAAATCCGCTCCATCAAACATTTCGCGGTAATCGGTGTATGCCTGACCACCGTACCTTTCAACGGCTGCGTTTGCGCGTGATTCGTCAATATCACATAGCGCTGCGATACGCACATCCTCCATCTCCACGAGGTTACGGAGATGGCTATTGGCGATACCGCCTGTTCCAACAAAACCAACTTTTACCGGCTGACTCATGGTTCCTCCTAGGGGTGGAGCCGAAAATACTGCTCCCGGTTATTAACGTCAGATACAGCACTTCTGTTAAAGCTTATGTTAAGAAGTTGTGCACAGGACCTCCGTTAAATTATACCGAAAGACCACCCACAATGTAAACCCACAATCCAACTAGTACACTGTCAGATAAATGTTAATGTCTATGCTCGCGGTGGATTGACAAATCCACTGTACCTCGGCAAAGTCGGCGCCGAGCAGGGAGTGACTTATCACGATTTATTTGACAGAGCAGTAGCCGCCTTCGGTATCCAATGGTTCCGCTTTGCCTGAAATTTAGGTGATTCGCTGCCTAAATTTTCAGCAAACCCCTGAGAACGTATCCGCTTGTTGCGACAAGCATACCATAGCCACCTGTCTCAAAACCGCCTTATGTATCCTATTAGCTCTATCTTTCAACCGTTCTCTGCCCGACAAAAGGCATCTCTATCAACCGCTGGCATCTTTTTTGCCTACACTTATGAGTATATAGATTTCTGTTTGGCATGGGGATGCGAAACTGCCCAAACAGGGACAGCGTGCTATTAATTTTTCCCGGATTTATAGATAATGACAATACGTCGGCACAGGCAGCCGCCTATTGTCAGGAGATAACAATGAAAAAATTCCGCCCAATCGATTATCGGATTGCGGGAATTGTTCCGATTCTGACGCTATGTATAGGTATGAACGCTTTCGCTCTAGATGGCTTCGTCGAAGGTGAAAAGATTGAGACTTCAAAATATATTGCCGATACCATCTGGGTGTTGGTTGCCGCCTTTCTGGTTTTCTTCATGCAGGCAGGCTTCTCCATGGTCGAAGCGGGTTTCACCCGCGCGAAGAACGCCGTCAATATCCTGATGAAAAACCTGATGGACTTCTCGATGGGGTCTATCGCCTACTGGGCGATTGGATTCGCAATTATGTTTGGCGATGGTAACGGCTTCATGGGCTTAAGTGGCTGGTTCGTCTCGGGGGAAACAAAAGGTTTCAGCGCACTAGAATGGAGTTCGGTCCCTATACTTGCTGCGTGGCTGTTCCAACTGGTCTTCGCCGCCACCGCAGCGACGATTGTCTCCGGTGGGATGGCTGAGCGCACAAAGTTTAGAAGCTATCTCATCTATAGTATCGTCATCACCGGGTTAATCTACCCAATCGTTGGCCACTGGATCTGGGGCGGCGGTTGGCTGTCGAGTCTGGGAATGTTAGATTTCGCAGGCTCAACGGTTGTCCACTCAACGGGCGGTTGGCTCGCTTTAACCGGTGCAATCGTACTCGGTGCCCGTACCGGCAAATATGACGCAAACGGCAACCCGCGTCCGATTCCCGGACATAACCTGCCGCTAGCGGCGCTCGGCGTGTTTATCCTATGGCTCGGCTGGTTCGGCTTTAATCCGGGTAGCCAGATGGGGGCGGACCCGAAACCGATTGCACTTATCGCGGTAACAACCAACATCGCTGCGGCAGCGGGCGCAATTCTCGCCATGATAACCGCTTGGTTCAAACTCAAGAAACCCGACGCCGGCATGGCGCTCAACGGTGCGCTCGCGGGACTCGTTGCCATTACCGCGTCCTGTGCGTTTGTTACACCATTGGCGGCGGTTATTATTGGCGCAATCGCAGGGGTGGTAGTCGTCTTTTCAGTCCTGAGAATTGAAAACCTGAGAATTGATGATCCCGTCGGCGCGATTTCTGTGCACGGTGTTTGCGGCGCTTTGGGAACGCTTCTCCTCGGTCTGTTCCATACCGAACAAGGGATTCTCTACGCAGCGGATAAAGGCGCAGCTTTCAAGTTCTTCGGCATTCAATTCATTGGTGTTGTCACCGTTTTTGCGTGGTGTCTCGCAACAGGATTTATCCTGTTTTACGCTATAAAAGCGAGCGTCGGGTTGCGTGTCAGTGAAGAGGAGGAATTAGAAGGATTAGATTATGGCGAACATGGTGCAAGTGCGTATCCGGACTTTACAATATCTTCCATTAGCCAGTAGAGTAATGGTTCAGGTAGAAGCTCTACCTAAATTGTCACAAAGATACAACAGCTGATTGGTCCCTTCCAAAATAATCGAGGATAACCAAACTGTGATATAGGGACAGGCATCGACTTGTCACTGAAATAGTGGCAAATTGAGGAACAATCAATAGATACTCGGCTCAGCAGCATAAATGCCGCTGCCCCCCTATTTCAGGCAAACATCAACGCGATTGACAAATTTCAGTTTACTTTTTGAGGTCCATAGTGCTATACTGCCTAAATCGGGATCTCAAACCAATTTTCCTGCACATAGTGAGCGTCTAAACCTAAATGGAGGTCAAAATGCACCAACAACCACAGAATGTGCGTACGGTTCAGAAACATGCAGCAAAGCCTATGAGGCTTTTAAGACACGGTAAGCCCAGAACTATTCTGGGAATGCTGTTGGTACTGATGTTGTTAGCACTCCCGCAACTTGCCCTCGCTGAAGATACGCTTAATTCGGGCGATACCGCTTGGCTCCTCACATCGACAGCGCTGGTTCTTTTTATGACCATTCCCGGTCTTGCCCTTTTCTACGGCGGGCTCGTGCGTTCCAAAAACGTCCTGTCGGTATTAATGCAGTGTTTCGCACTGACCGGGCTGATTACCATCATATGGATTGTGATTGGTTACAGTATCGCCTTTGATACCACGGGTATGGTGAGTAAGACGACCAATCCCCATTCGTTCTTCGGTGGACTTGGTAAGTTTTTCCTCAATGGTGTGAACGCGGATAGTTTATCAGGTACGATTCCGGAAACAGTATTTATCTGCTTTCAGTTGACTTTCGCCATCATCACGCCGGCACTGATTGCGGGTGCCTTCGCTGAACGGATGAAATTCTCCGCCATGCTCTGGTTCATGGGGGTCTGGTCTATCATTGTGTATGCGCCAATTTGTCACATGGCATGGGGCGGAGATGGCTCATACTTTGGAGATATTTTGGGCGCGCTCGATTTTGCGGGCGGAACTGTGGTGCACGTCAATGCAGGTGTTGCGGCACTAGTCGCGGCGCTGATGGTTGGCAAGCGTCTCGGCTATCCGGAAACGCCTATGGCACCTCACAACCTAACCCTGACAGTCATCGGCGCGTCTATGCTTTGGGTCGGTTGGTTCGGCTTCAATGCCGGCAGCGCGCTCGCCGCTGATGGTGCAGCGGGGATGGCGATGTTGGTCACCCAAATCTCTACAGGCACCGCCGCAGTGGCGTGGATGTTCATTGAATGGATCCGATACGGTAAGCCGAGCGTACTGGGGATTGTCACCGGCGCTGTGGCAGGACTGGTCGCAATTACCCCCGCGTCCGGCAGTGTCGGGCCGCTAGGCGGATTGGTCATTGGAATCGCTTCAGGCTTAATCTGCTTCTGGGGCGCGACTAGCCTCAAGCAGAGCTTAGGATATGACGATTCGCTCGATGCCTTCGGCGTACACGGCATTGGTGGTATCGTCGGCTGTTTGCTGACCGGCATATTCGCTGCAGAAGGATTAGGCGGGATGGGAATGGACAAAGGTATCGGCAGCCAGCTCATTAGTCAGTTTGCCAGCCTTATCGTGACCATACTTTGGAGCGGGATTCTCTCCTATATTATTCTCAAAGTTGTTGACAAGACAATCGGTTTGCGCGTCAGATACAACGATGAGCAAGAAGGATTAGACCTCGCTCTGCACAACGAACGAGGCTACAACCTGTAAACCTCCTCTATAGCCGTAGGACGGACTTCCACATCCGTCCTCCGGCTAATCTCAGCCCGACGTAAATCAAGATCCAGACCTCGCCCCTCCCATCTTAGCCGTTAGACTCCGGTGGACAATCTCAATCCATCGTTCCGCTGAAATGAAACCGGCGCCCCAAGAGCGCCACTTTCTCGGAAGTCCCGCCGCTTTAATTTCTTCCAAACTTTTCCCTTCTGCTATCCGATCCCGAATGATGTCCGTTGTCGCCACAAGCGTCTGGTGATAGGTTTTGAGGTCGTCAATATCGGAAAGGGGACCGTGGCCCGGAATCAGTTTCACGTCCGGTGGGAGTTCGGTCAAGAGCTTCTCAATATGCCTTATTAATCCCTCCACATCCCCACCACTGTTCAAATCAACGTACGGAAATCGCCCAGAGAAGAAGAGATCTCCCATGTGCACGACGTTTGATTCGGTGAAGAAAACGACGCTGTCACCGTCCGTATGGCCGTTAGGAAAGTGGCTGACACGGATCTCCTCGTCGTTGAAGTGGAGAGACAACGAATCGTCAAATGTAACAACCGGCAGTGCCGCTTTGGGAGGGGATTCCAGCTGTAGCCGTTTTCGGACCTTTGCGTGAGAAATGATATGCGTCCCAATCCCAAAGACAGCGTTGCCGCCGGTGTGGTCGCCGTGAAAGTGGGTGTTGACCAGAAATTTTAGGGAGTCCTCACCTAACGCTTTGAGCGCGTTCCGAATCTTTTCCGCCAGTGGCGCGAACTGACTATCAACGAGCAGCATCCCGTCGTCCCCCACCGATACCCCGATATTCCCACCGGCTCCCTTCAGCATATAGATGTTGCCAGCAACGTGAGTCGTTCTAATCTCAACCCGTGCAAAATCTATCTGCGCCCAAACAGCGACGCACCAGAAAACGGCGATCGCTGTAGCGCATGTATAAGCCAAACGTTTCACAGTTTTTTCCTTTCAAACTCATTTCGCGTGTAAAGCTTGATGTGCCAACATCCGCAAGCGGTCTGTGTCCGACAGGTACTGTTCAATCTGCTCGGCGAATTCAGCGACGGTTTCCTCCACAGTCGCCGTTGTCGTGTCGAGGATAAACTTTCTGCGGATCAGCGAAGCCTGATACTCCTCCTCAAACCGCTGCAGGACATATTCGATATCCTTCTCCTGTAGGACGCCGCGCGGTTGGGGGTTCTCTCGCAACCGTTGTGCGATCACCTCCGCTGACGCTCTCACCAAGATAAGCACCGTATCCGGCGCTTCCGTCATAACGGTTTTCTCCACCGCCCGCGCCATCGTTGTGCGCTCCGCATATTCGCCTTTGCCGCCGTAGCCGTAATACAACGGCGCATAGACCGCTTCCTCAATATGAAAGCCGGTCATGTTGTGGTCCGGGTCAGCATAAAACGCGGGCTGCAGGTGATACTCAATGATATAGCGTTGGAACATCTCCTTGAGGCGCGGGTTCAGTACCATAAATTGTTCCTGATCTTCCGCTGTTAATTCATTAGAAGGGATGGTAAAATGGTCATGGAAGCCGCGAGCGCCACCCAAGGTCTTATCAATCCATTTCACAATTTCATTGGCTAACGTTGTCTTACCGGCGTATTCACAGCCGACGAGGATAAGTCTCATAATTCTTCCTCCTAAACAGTAGGGGCAACCCTTGTGGTTGCCCACTTTGGACAATTACAAGTTGCCTTGAATCTTAATCTGACCGGGCGTTGACCCCACAAGCCGGATCCATCTATCCAAGCATACCGGCAGAACGATGGACGGTGTTATATCTCAACCGTTGCTTCGGCTCAGTATAGCAAAAATCTAAATCCCCGTCAACCGCGCAGACAGCTACCGCTAGGGTCATTTAATTCTCGGTTTTTCGGTGCTTGAGTCCGAACTCAATATCTGCATCAAATTGAGGGGGCTACGCAACGGGTAATCACAGATTAGCCAAGCTGTGACTATGAGCGGAAAACTATGGTAGATTTTAGAATTATTTGGACACTGCCAATCGGCGCAGTTAGAAACAGCGCCTACCCAGTTGGAGAACGACGGCGCAGTTAGAAACAGCGCCTACCCAGTTGGAGAACGACGGCGCAGTTGGAAACAGCGCCTACCATACACGGAGGGCGAAAGTGTCTATCTGTTTTTAGAATTCACTATAGTTGGAGAACCTTGGTCTTTAACCGTGATCAACCCTGATTTGCAGGAGCTACTAAATGATAAAACCGATTATTACCGCAGACGAAGCTGCGGAGATGGTGCAAAGTGGAGATACCCTCGTTATCGGGGGCAGCGGCGCAGGACACGCTATCCCCGAATCGCTTATTGAGGCGTTGGGCAAACGGTTCCGGTCAACCCTTCAGCCGCGCGACCTGACGGTCGTCCATATCAGCGGTATGGGGGATCAGGGCGAACTCGGCTTGGGCCACCTCGCCGACCCGCGCCTGATTAAACGGGACATCGGCGGGCATTGGGGGATGTCGCCGCCGATGGCACAACTCGCCATCGAAAACAGAACTGAGGCGTACAACCTCCCGCAGGGCGCGTTGTCATGCCTGATGCGGAGCATCGCTGCCGGTGCGCCGGGCTACGTGACTCATGTCGGCTTGCACACCTTCGTAGACCCCCGAATCGAGGGAGGCAAGCTCAATGCACGGGCGACGGAAGATATAGTCGAGGTGGTGACGCTGCGGGGCAAGGAGTATCTGCTATACCACAGCTTCCCTGTGGATGTCGCCTTCATCCGTGGCACCGCCGCCGACCCCGATGGCAACATCTCAATGGAGGAGGAGGCCGCTTATTTCGAGATGCTCTCGGACGCACAGGCGGCGCGGAACTCAGGAGGCAGGGTCATCGCGCAGGTCAAGCGGATGGTTGGGAAACGTGGCATCGACCCCCGTATGGTCAAAATCCCCGGCATCCTTGTCGATGCACTCGTCCTCGACCCCCACCAGAAACAGACCTATCAGACCGACTATAACCCGGCACTCTGCGGCGATGCCCGCGAAGGCGATTTGAGCATGGGACGGCTATCGCTCGATGAACGCAAAGTTATCGTCAAACGGGCGGCGTTGGAACTCCGTCCGAATGCCGTTGTGAACCTCGGATTCGGTATGCCTTTCGGTGTCGGGATGATCGCTGAGGAGAGCGGGATCGAAGATCAGATTACTTTGAGCATTGAGCAGGGCAGCTTGGGCGGTATCCCCGCAGGCGGACTTGACTCCGGCGCCATGCACTATCCGGTGGCAATCCTGGACCAACCCTATCAGTTCGATTCGTATCAGGGCGGCGGCATCGACATCGCGTTCCTCTCACACGCCCAAGTGGATGGACACGGCAACGTGAACGTCAGCAAGTTTGGGAACCGTATCCCCGGCTGCGGCGGTTTTATAGACATCTCCCAGAACGCGAAGAAGGTCGTTTTCTGCGGCACACTCGCCGTGAAGTCGGAAGTTGAGATTCAGGAGGGGCGGGTCAAGGTCGTCAAGGAGGGTGTAGTCCCTAAGTTTGTCGATCAGGTCGAGCAGATTACCTTCAGCGGCAGATACGCCCGTGAGACGGGACAGGAGGTGCTCTATGTCACCGAACGCGCTGTCTTCCAACTGACCAATCGCGGCGTTGAGCTAAAGGAGGTCGCGCCGGGAATTGACCTCCAACGCGATGTACTGGACGGGATGGGCTTCAAACCAATTGTTGAGAACGTTTCGGTAACGGATGAAAATGCCTTCACTGACCAGCCGTTGGCGTTCCCGAATTTCTAAATCAAACTACCGTTCTACCGTTTGGTAGGCGCTGTTTCTAACTGCGCCTATCCGGTGCTGTTGGAAACCGAACCTACCGGAAACGAACCCAAACCATTTTTGAACAGAAAGGAGATAGAAGCGGATGTCACGACTGAAGGACAAAGTTGCCGTCATCACCGGCTCAGGTATGGGGTTAGGTCAGGCGATGGGGCTGCTATTTAGCCGCGAAGGTGCCAAAATTGTGGTTTCCGACATTAACACAGCGGCTGGAGAGGAAACAGTGGGAGCTATCCGCTTGGAAGGCGGCGACGCGATTTTTGTCCGAGCGGATGTCTCTGTAGCGGAGGATGCCGAGCGCATGATTGCCGCAGCCGTTGATTCCTATGGCTGCGTCAATGTCTTAGTCAATAATGCGGGGGTACAGGTTGAGAAGAATGTCCCCGACACCACCGAGGAGGAGTGGGACTATGTCTTGGGTGTGAACCTCAAGGGCCCCTTTCTGTGTTCCAGGGCTGCTATCCCGCAGATGCGTCGTCGGGGCGGCGGGAGCATTATCTGTATCTCGTCCATTTCCGGTCTCGTCGGTCAGCCGAACCAAGCGTCCTACAACGCCTCTAAACACGGTGTCATCGGGTTGGTCAGAACCATGGCGTGCGACCACGCCCAGGAGGGTATCCGGGTCAACGCAATCTGTCCCGGATCCATGAACACACCCATGGCGGCAAACATCCCAGAGGAACATCTCGCACCGTACCGCAAGGCGAACCTTTTCGAGCGTTTCGCAGAACCGATGGAGGTTGCCTATTCCGCCCTATTCTTGGCAAGCGATGAATCTTCCTATGTCACCGGCTCCGTGATGACCGTCGACGGCGGATACACCACAAAGTAGTATAACACAAGTCCCGTAGGGGGGCGAAGCATCACACATAATTCGTAGGGAACGCAGATCTGCGTTCCGCTTGTTTACTAATAATCCTTTGCGCCTTTGCTTCCTTGCGCCCTTGCGTTAAAGGTTCAATGAACCAATGAACCAACATAGCCCCAGAAAGGAAAACCCTATGAACATCTCAATCAAAATTGACCACGTCGCCGTCATGGTCAGCGATCTGGAAAAGTCGCTGCACTTCTACCGCGACCTGCTTGGGCTGGAGGTCGTCTCCCCCGAAGAACACAACGACGGTCCAATCTCTGAAATGGTTGCAATCCCCAAGGTACACATGCGCGAGTACCGGTTACGTGCACCCGACGGCATCCATGGCCACACCCGAAACGAAGGACCCGGCTTCACGCTGGATCTCATCCAATGGCTCAATCCCACCAGCCCCGTCCAACGCTACCCGGTCAACCATGTGCCGAGTGCGCACATCTGCTTCGGCGTCGAAGATGTCCCCGCCGTCTATGAACGGTTGAAGGCAGCGGGCGTCGAATTTGTCTCGCCGCCTGTCCGTTTCACCGGTGAAGGTGAATGGCATGTGCTCTTCTTTTATGATCCGGACGGCAACCTGCTCGAACTCAACGAAATCGGCACAGGACAGCAGGTCGCCCACGAATATGATTGGAGCAACGCTTAACGCCTACCATAGAAACCGAGTTTTTTCCCCGGTCACGGGACTGCTCTCGGTTTATCGGAGATCCTCTCGGACTTGCCCCACGTCAATTGTGCTGAAATGCGTAAGTCCTATATGAGCAATCTCAAAATGTTCTTGTTTTTTGATGAAGATATGTTAAATTAGACCAATATCATACTGTCATGTCAGTATGTATCAATAAATTTTATTGATACCACTATCATTCGCGCCCACCCCTGTGCTGGGGATGCTTTGAAAACAAGTGGCGGTCAAGTCTGTCAAGCACTCGGACGCAGTCGGGGTGGCTTTTCAACCAAGGTGCATATCGCTGTTGATGGCTTAGGCAATCCCTTACGTTTTATGCTGACACCGGGTCAACGGCACGACATTGTTTGCGCTGAAGGGTTAATTGACGGTTACAACAGTGCGTACGTGATAGCCGACACATCATATGACTCAATGGCATTCATTGAGTCGATCACCGACACCGGTGTGGATTGTCTGAATCGCGGATTAACACGGATTAAACGATGACGCGGATTAAAAAACGGAAGCTGGACGCAGCGAATGTGCATTTGCTGTTAGCCCCGGAGGGACGACATGTCTATCAAAATACGCCCCCCGTAGGTCGGGCATCTTGCTTGCCTCTCCCACTTATGGTGAATTTTAAAAATAAATAAACAGTTTCACCCGCCCGGTAGGTGCGGTTTGTAACCGCACCGGTTTGGAGTGTCTCATTAATTCTATAAACTACCATAGTTCAACACTAGTAGGCAACCTGTAGGTCGAGACTCACATCTCGACACCCAAATGTCAACAGTACCCAAAAAAGGAACGGATAATGCCTCAACGAATTTCAGACGAAAAACAGATAGAACGGCAATGGCTAATCTTGAATAAGATCGCCAGACGCAACGGCATTACCAAGCAACAACTGATCGCAGAAACCGGTGTTAGTGAGCGCACAATCGAACGGGATCTTCCTGTCCTCAGGCGATATTTCCCAGCCATTATCGACGAGAAAGATGGGCGACAAAAACGGTATAGATTCAAGGGCGATTACCAGTTCCCCGCACTCGATCTGTCCATACCCGAACGGTTAGCGTTAGCCCTTGCCCAAGACGTAACCACCTTTCTCGAAGGCACACCATACTTTGAAGCGCTTACCAACGCAATCACAAAGATTCGTGCGTCTCTACCGGCTGAAGGTCAAGATTACTTTGCCCCGATTCAAGATATACTCGCCTTTCGACTCCAACCTGTGAAAGATTTTCAAAGTGTCGCACCGCACATCGCTCAAGCAGAAACCGCGTGTGAAAAACGGCAACGACTCGATCTAGTCTACCACTCCGCGAGCCGGGGTGAATCACTCCAACGCAAGATTGACCCCTACGGTATCGCCTATTCGGACAACGCCTTACGGTTAATTGGCTATTGTCACACCCGACAAGCGCTCCGCGAATTTGTGTTTGATGACCGGATCCGCTCACTGACGCCCCTCAATGAAACCTTTGAGCGCCAAGAAGGCTTCGACCTTAACGAATACGTCACACGTGGATTTGGCGGTATAAAAGATCAACCTGTACAGGCAGTCATCCGTGTAGATCCTCCCGCCTCCCGCTGGGTACGCGCTCAGAAGTGGCAGGGTTTGCAAAAACAGATTGATTTAGGAGCTGACCAGATCGAACTGCATTTCGATACCGAAGGACGGGAAGGATTGATGCGTCAGATTTTGCAGTGGGGCAGCTGCGCGGAGGTAGTCTCACCCCCCAATTTTCGCGAGGAGATCGCTCAAGAAATCAAAAAAATGACTAAAAAATACGAAAATCCTTAAAAAAACGACAAAGATTTTAGACAACCGACACGTTCTGACGGTATTGATCTGTATAATTAACACAAAATTGGAGAGAAAAGTGTTTGAACCACCCAGAAACCGAGTTTTTTCTTCAAAACTCGGTTTCTACAACTTATCCTATTACCATCCACATGACGCGATGAAAAGCGGACAATATAAAAAAGGGAAATCACAATGGACATACTTCAGAACTTTCGACTTGCATGTTACCGTATAGTCCTAACCGCATACTCAACAATCGTGATGCCGCCCTACGCAGGCTCCACACTCCGCGGCGGATTCGGACACGCATTCCGAAAGATGGTCTGCACCCAAGGACCAATCGACTGCAAGGATTGCACACTCAAAGCGGTCTGCCCCTATCCGTATATCTTCGAGACTGCTCCATTCGAGGGCGCGCAGCAATTAAGAACGTACGGAGACGTGCCCAGACCCTTTGTGATTGACCCGTTGAGTACGCGAGGCGAATATCGGCGGGGACAGTCATTTGCGTTCAACCTGACCCTCGTCGGACGCGCAATTGACTATCTCCCCTACTTCCTTGTCAGCTTCAGGGAATTGGGCGAAATCGGCATCGGCAAAGGACGCGGACGGTTCCAGCTGACCCACGTTCTGACCGATGGCGGCGAACCCGTCTACGACGGCGACACCCAGATGGTACACAACCGTAACAACACGCTCAGTTTCGACGAAATTCGGGGTGAAACGACATCTCTGCCAACCGACACATTGACCGTGCGGCTACTCACCCCCACACGGATCACACACAAGGGGCAGATAACGGATAAGCTCCCGTTCCACCTCTTCTGGCGACGGTTGATTGGACGCATCTCCGCATTAGCGTATTTCCACTGTGGCGAATCGCTAAATCTCGATTTTAAGGGACTCATCGCGCAAGCAGAGACAGTTGAGACCGTTGAGAGCAGTTTGCGGTGGAAGGACTGGACCCGCTACTCATCAAGGCAACATCAGAAGATGCAGCTCGGCGGGTTGGTCGGCAGCGTAACCTATGCGGGTGATTTGGGGATGTTTCTCCCTTGGATTGCATTGGGCAAATTTCTGCACGTCGGCAAGAATGCCACGTTTGGATTGGGAAAGTATCGGGTTTAGTAAGGAACATTCTTGCCCTAATAAGAACTCAGAAAGGGTATAAGCAAAAGGAAAAATCTCTTATGGCAAAAACAGTAATCCAATTTCAGCATACCGGACACTTTTGGAATGATCTCGGAGTGATTGCACTTTGGCGTTGGATGGCAGAGAATGCACTCGACATAGGTAAAACATCTAATGGTGATCTCATGGCGGAGTTTGATGGCTGTGAATGTATTTTGTATCAAGATTGCCTAGAGACATCGGGTGACGAAACAGATGTCTATGCAGTTTTGGGCGATGCTATCGAAGCTTTGACAGGACAGGTTGCACAACCAAGCAAGACAGGTAAGATATGGTGGACTGGCCCATCTAGTCTTTTATACGCTGGTCAGCAACCAAATTTTCTTCTTCGCTATGAACAGCTACCAAAGAAAACCCAATGGCGTCGCCGGGGGCACTGTGATGTATGCCATGGTGAGGGTCATGCTGTGCGAACCACTGGCACCGCATACAATCCATTGCTTGTAAATGTGAGTAGGATGTCCGGCTTCTATTCTGAACTAAAAGGTGGTTATCAAATCTGTCAATCCTGTGCTTTCGCTGCTCCGTTTGCGTTAACCCAAGCGTGGTATTCTTGGGGGGATGAATTCCTCTCATTGACCCTGCTATGGCCGGTTGGTGTGGACTTGCTGGCAGTTGACCGTTTCCTCCGACAGACAACAGGTCTGCACATTGCAGACAATTTAAGACGTAACTATAAACGGGTGTTTAGCTATGCAAACAGTACAACAGCTTGCTTTTTGGATTTAATGTGTAGTTCGTGGACTATCATCCGAAACCACACTTCCGCTGACGTTTTGATGATGGCATTGGCTGGTGTACAGTTTCACGCTATGCAGCTATCTAAACCGAGTAAGACTAGTAACGTAGTAAACATAGATCGCTATCAAACTATCCCCGATCCCATGGGCATATTACGCCTTGTTCAACAATCTGATCATATTTCACAGCAAGGTAAAATTTGGAACTCACTAATCAGCATCTTGAATGATATGCCTGTAAAACGACGTGGGGCAGATGGAAAGATCCAAGCCGACACTAATTTGCTGAATCAAATCGCTGATGCCATTGTTGCCAGATCTTCCATTGAAGGAATATTAGAACAACGTATTTACGAGGCATTGGATCAATTACACACTGATGCAAAAATAATCGAACATTTCAATGTGTTTGCATTCCGTCTGTTCGTACCAATCTATTTTAAGGAGGTGAAATACATGAGTGCCAATCTTTTATCTGCATTGCAAAGTGTTGGCGAAACGCTCGGTGAACTTGTCAAGATTACTGAGGACCGAGGCATTCTCTACAATCTACGCAATGCACGTAATGCAGACGACCTGCTAGAAGTGCTTAGTCGGGTCGTCGTACGTCATGCTGATGCGTTTATCGAACGTAAGCCTGAATTGTGGCGTAACCGTGTACGTGAATTAACGGAGTTTATTGATAATAACAATTGGCATCGAGCCAGAAGTCTACTTGGACTTTACGCAGGTCTCAAGTTTATTGAACTTTCGCAGAAGTCGCAAAGCAGCTCTAGCACTTCAACCAATCCATAAGCAATTAGGAGGATACCATGACTAACAATGTGAAATCGAAGGCAGTCGTATTAGGAATGTTATTCAAAGCAGATGTAGCGAATCCAAACGCGGGGTGGACGGAAGAAACCATTACGCCACTTAAGAAAATTGAAGCACCAGATAATCAACGTTATCCATATATCTCTGGTCAAGCATTACGTCGTTATTTGCGAGATACGCTGGCTGACATTGTTGAATCTGATGATGCGGGCAATCCCCTTTATCAGTTTTCACCAGAAGAACCGGGACCTGATTCCAAAAGTCCTATCCTGACAGCAGGGCGTCCCGACCTGTATATTGATGATGATCTTTTCGGATTTATGCGGGCTGTCCAAGGGGAAACACGCAGACGGGAATCACCTTTGCGTTTATCGGCAGCGTTTGGTTTGTTTCCTTACGTTGGTGACCGCGATTTAGGGACCCGGAGTGGGCTAAAAGTCTCCGGCAACCCAGAAGCGGGCGGGGCAATCTTTGAAACTGAAGTGACCAATAACGTCTTTCGCAACACATGGTTACTTGATCTTGATCGAAGCGGAAAATGGTTTGGATATGAAACCACTGGAAACAGTGATACGGTTAAACGCTTTTCTCTTCTTACAGAAACTGATTTAGCTAATGAGGAAAGAGATCTGCATAGCAGTTTAACTCAACTTTTAAGGCGCGTTAATGGAGATTTTAATCAGCTTTTTGCGTCCAAACGACCAGACAAGATTGAGGAAAAACTCTGGAAGACATGGAAGGATTCAACTTTCCCCCAAATTTGCAAGCATGACTGGGGCTTAGAAGCAGCACAGCGTTGTAAGCGTGTGCAGATAGTACTTCAAGCCATAAAATATCTCAATGGCGGCGCACGTCAAGCGCGTCTGCTTATTGAACTAGTCCCCCAATTCGTGATTTATGCACGTTTAACGAAGAAACTACCACTGTTCCTAAATGCACTTCAGTTGAAAGCTAGCGAGGGTCAACATTGTTTGGCTGAAGGACCAATTACGGAAATAATCAGTGATTACGCGGACGATATCCAATCGCTCATTGTCGGATCACGGCATGGTTTTGGAAATATTAGGCGCGATGATTTGCTACAGCAAATCAAAAACGCTCTTGGAGATCGCGAGGATGTGGTCAAACCTGATGTCACCACTATTGGAAAAGCAGTCGATGCAATGGTAACAGACGTAGATTCTGCACAATTCTGAGGAGGAAATTATGCCTCATCTAAATGCGCTGCGATATGTGCTAGAAGGCTCATTTTGTTCATTTCGTAATCCAATTGGTGCAAAATATCAAGCTACCTTCTGGTTTCCACCCAAGACTACTGTGGTTGGTTTCCTTGGTTGTGCGCTAGGTCTAGAGCCTCCAGACCTCGAACCGCTTTACGATAGTTTAAACGTAGGAGTTGTGTTGGAATCGTGGGGTGGAAGCGCACGGGACCTATGGGGATTTACTAAGCTAAAAGGATCATCAAAACCAGAAAGTGCTGTTGTTCTCCGTGAATTGATCTATAAACCATGTTATGTCTTCTACATCGCATCCAACGAAAGCTGGCAGCTTGAAGAACTTCGCGAGGCGTTACTAGATCCAGTTTATCCTCTACGTTTTGGGCGCGGAGAAGATCTGGCGATGCTGCGCGGCAAACCGGAGGTGATTTCTCTGTCGTCAGTAGACGATTCCCCTTGGTTACGTTGGACATTACTCCCCTCCGCCCTTCAGGATATTGAGTGTACATTGGAACCACTTAATAGTGAATCGAGACCGGACAGACCACCACTTCCAGCACAAATGCCCATACGATTTCGTTATGATAAAAACTGGATTCGTAAAGCTGAGATGATCTCGGTTACGCAAGTTTTCGACTGGGGTGTACGCCCTACTTCACCAGAGAGGTTATGGACCGATGGCAGATACACAGTCTACTTTATCTGAAATTCTAGCTAAATCACATCCACGCCAAACGCTAATTGAGCACAGTCGTGAAGCAGTCCAACATTTACTGAATTTCACCACTGTGTTCTCAAATCAGATTGAACACGTTGCAGAAACGGTTGGTATTTCCAAAAACGAACTTTCTTCAAGACTTTTTGCTGCCGTTTGGTTACATGACATAGGTAAAGCCAGCCGCGATTTCCAAGCGCGTATCAAAGGAGAAAGTGATGCACTAGGGATCCCCCATGCACTACTTTCAACACCTTTTGTCTTGGCAGCTGTGCCAGCCGTGGCTAATACACCTTATGAGGCTGCCGCTGTCATGTCGCACCATACCCCATACTATAGCGGCTTATACGGCACCTTCACTGCAACAAATCTAAAAGTATGTTATCTTTGGGATGCCGCTTGGGAATTCTACCAAATGCTTCCTATTGAACATCACCGTATACTCGGTTATGACTACCCTTTCCCGCTGCCTGAACCAAATCAATGGAACAGCCATGCTCTGGTATGTTTGGTCAGAGATGCTGTTTCGGATTACCCGCCTTCACAAGCACGGGAAATCTTCGGACTGTTGATTGCTGCGATTCATTATGGAGATTGGCTTTCCAGTGGGCATCGTGCAGATTGGGTTTATACCGTCCCCGAGATCGCCAAACGTGTCCAAGGTTCCCTACAAAAGTATAAAGATGCACCGCAGGATACATTTGCGAGTCGCGTGGCACCGGGCATTCAATCGCGAGCAGCGGAGGCCAAAGAGCATTTACTACTCATAGCACCAACCGGATCAGGGAAGACGGAAGCTGCTTTGCTATGGGCAAGCAATCAACAACCGACACGATTAATTTACTTGCTTCCAACGCGAGTGACTTCAAACGCAATGTATAATCGGATTCAAGGGTACGTTGATGACTTGGCAGGCTTAGCTCACGGGACCGCGGGTTTAGTCATTGGTGAAAAGGAAGGATACGATAGTAAAGCTTTCCAATCACGACTCTACCATTCCACTTTTATGCAACCGGCTACTGTTGCAACAGTGGATCAGGTTCTACTAAGCAAATTTAACTGGAACCAGTGGGGCTTGGTAGAAACAAATGCAATGCAATCGGCAATTATATTTGACGAAATCCATGCGTATGACCTCTACACTCTGGGACTGATTCTCAATACGGTACGCGAGTTAGCTAGCAGAGGGACACAGTTGTGTTTTATGAGTGCTACGATGCCTGACTTCATCAAAGAATCACTTACTAATCTGCTAATTCCCTTCGGTGGTCATACGCTTGTTGATTGCCCTGAAGCGAAAGACGAACAGCGCCATTGTTTATTTGTTGAGGATAAACCTCTAGAGGAGGCACTAGCTGATATTGAACATGCCTTCCAGCAGGGGAAGAAAGTGCTAGTCATTGCAAACACAGTGGATAATGCTTGCGATATGTACCGCCTTGTACGAGACCGAATCGGTAAAACACATGCGATGCTTTTTCACAGTCGTTTCATTGAGCAAGATCGACAGAAACGAGAGGAACGTATTATTGAAAGAAATCAAAAGGTTGGTGGCTTTGTTGCTGTTGTAACGCAAATAGTCGAGGTCAGTTTAGATATTGACTATGATGTTATGTTTACGCAGATTGCTCCAGTGGATGCATTAGTTCAACGATTTGGTCGGGTTAACCGGAAAGGTCAAAAAGGACTCGTACCTGTCTACGTTTTCCAACCCGATGAAGGAAGTGCTAAAGTTTACGGTGAAGATCTTTTAAATCAAGCGTGGGAACTGTTGAAATCAACTAAATATGGTGATGTCATTCGGCAGGCAGATGTGCTTAACTGGGTCAAAATACAGTATCCACTAGATATGTGGCTTCAAAGGGTACGCCAAGCACAAAAGGAAGCTGAACAGAGAGTACGTAGCATTAGGCGAAAGCTATGGCAGATACAAACCCTTCGATTTTCTGATGAAACAGAAGCGTTATGGAAACTCGCTCAATCACGTCACGAGCAATTTCCATCATTCGAGGTCGCACCCGAATGTTTTCGAGACCAGATAGAAAAATGCGAACATCCTGTCGAGCGACAAAAGTACGTGGTTCGTGTGCCCGCTTACCTTATACACCAACAACCCTATAATCATCCTGAGTTAAACATGCTATTCGCTAATGTTGACTATAATTCTGAATTTGGCGTAATAGGCGGAAGTGGCTGAACAAAAGCAGAAGCCATTCTTTTAATCGCTCAACCCGTCAGGAATTATTCACAAAACAGCATCAACTTTCTCAAAGGTTCAGTCATAGCAAGCAGCAGATCGAAAGGAAACAGAACAGTGGAACAACTCATCATCTCCGACTACGGCACCTACCTCGGCAAACGCTCCGAGCGCGTCAGCGTCCGATACCGAGACAAAGACCGCGACAAAGAGGAGCACGCGCTGATGGATCTCGACCAGATTGTCATCGCCTCACGCGGCGTCAGCATGTCCTCAGACCTCATCGAAGCGTGTACCGAACGCGGCATCGAAATCGCATTCTTGAGCTTCAACGGCAAACCGTATGCGAAACTGAACAGTCCATCGTTGACCGCGACCGTGATCTCAAGGCGCGAACAGCTCGCCGCCTACTACGACGAGCGCGGACTAGAGATCGCCAAGCAATTCGCTACCGGCAAGCTGAAGAACCAGATAAACCTCGTCCGCTACTTCGGCAAATACCGCAAGAAACAGGCGCCGAAAAAGTACGCCGAACTGATGGATCGGGTCACAAAGATTGACGCGCTTACCGATGAGATTCAATCTGTCTGTTCCCCTACCGTTGGGGCAGCCGGTGAACCCCCGATCGACACCGCACGCGGCACACTGCTCAACCTGGAGGGACGCGCCGGTGCCCTCTACTGGGAATGCGTCCAACGGCTGTTGCCCGCCGGACGGTTCACCACCCGAAACCATCAAGGCGCGGTCGATGATGTGAACGTGCTGCTCAACTACGGGTACGGGATCCTCTACTCGCAAGTCTGGAGCGCACTTACACTGGCGGGCCTCGAACCGTTTGCCGGATTCCTACATGTTGACCGTCCCGGCAAACCCTCACTCGTCCTAGACTTTATCGAAGAGTTCCGTCAACCGATTGTGGATCGGGTCGTGTTCGCGATGATTAACAAGCGATTCAAAGTGGAGTGGGAAGGGGCCGATAATGATGCTGCCAAAGCCGCGCACCAGTCCTCAAAACCGGATGGGGACACGGAAGCTCCAACACAACGCCGCCTCAGCCAAAGCACCCGACGCGCCCTTGCGGACCGGGTATTGTCGAGGCTGCAAGAGACCGAACGATTCGAGCGAAAGGCACAGAAACTGAGCAACATTATCCAGATCCAGGCCCGGCACCTCGCTATGCACCTACGCCGCGAACGGGAATACAATCCTTTTGTCTCCAGATGGTAAATTGTAGAAATCGATAGGGAATTCATTGAGCATTTGATGTTGGATTAGAGGAAAAAGAAACAGAGTTACGGCATACGGAGTATGCCTACTACAATGAGTGAGCATTTGATTTGGATTAGAGAGAAAAGAAACCGAGTTTTCAAGAAAAAACTCGGTTTCTGAAGGATGCTACAAATGAGAAACATCCAATTTAGGGCGGGACATTATTACCATTTATACAACCGCGGTGTGAATCGTCAACCCATTTTCTTTGAGCAGGAAAACTGGGGATACTTTATAAGGCGTTTGCGCCATTACTGCATACCTGATTTGATTGAAATTGTAGCCTACTGTCTCATGCCGAATCACTATCACATTCTCGCTTACCTGAAAGATGACAATTTAAGCACGAAAATAATGCAACCGTTCACTGTATCTTATACTAAAGCAGTGAATCGGCAGCAGGACCGCGTGGGACCCGTTTTCCAAGGCACCTTTCAGGCAAAATTAGTAGACAAAAACGAGTATCTGCTACATCTCTCGCGCTATATTCACCTGAATCCTGTATTGGCGGGGATAACCGGTAATCCAAAGAGTTGGATATTTTCCAGCTATCAGGATTACGTGGGTTTGCGGAATGGAACTTTATCCAAACCTGATATCGTACTGTCCCAGTTTCCTGCGCGGCAAGCTTATGCTAAATTTGTTCGTGCGTATTCTGAAACCGATAGGAACCTCATTGAACATTTGATGTTGGATTAGAGAGAAAAGAAACCGAGTTTTCAAGAAAAAACTCGGTTTCCATATATATGCACACCTACGTTATCTACGACATCGTTAAGGACCGCATCCGCAAGAAGATTGCTGATGTCTGCCTCGACTACGGCTTGAAACGGATCCAGTACAGCGCGTTCCGGGGCGACATCAATACTACCCGACGGCGGGCTTTGGAAGATAAACTGGCCGAGCAACTTGGCAAATCGGAAGGGAAGATCGAGATTCTCAGCGTGTGTGCAAGAGATTACGACAAACGGACCGTTATCGAGGAGACCGGCGAATGACGTTCACGCTAAGAATTTGTACAACAGAAACCGAGTTTTCAAGAAAAAACTCGGTTTATCTCCGTGTGTTGTCCCGTCTTTTGAGAGGAACTAAAAATGAACATACGCGTCAGTGACATCAAACAGTATTTCTACTGTCCACGCGTGGTCTACCACACCTACTACACCCCGGTGACCCGTCCGACGACCCATCCGATGCAGATCGGCGCGGTCCAGCACGAGGTGTTGAGCGTCCTCGAGCGGCGGCGGACCCTCTCCCGTTATGGACTGGACGCCGGCAGCCGTCAATTCCATATCGCGCTGCAGGCCGAATCCCTCGGATTGAGCGGTGTGCTCGACCTACTCATCCAGACCGAAGAGGAAGCGTTTCCGGTCGAGTTTAAGTCCACTACCCAACGGCTCAACCTGAACGCGAAATACCAGTTGACCGCCTATGCCTTGATGGTGGAGGAGTGTCTCGGTCAATCGGTGTCACAGGGGTTTATCTATCGTATCCCGACCCAGCGGATCACCCCCGTTCCGATTTCGGAGACATTGCGGCGGAGGACCCGCGACGCCATCCAACAGATACAGCGTATGTTATCGGACGAATGGATGCCGCCGCCAACGTCGCAACGCGGAAAATGTGTCGAGTGCGAATTTCGCCGATTCTGTGCCGATGTGTTATGACGGATATCGCAAATCTACTTTCTGCGGAAAAGACAGGGCAATTTGCGAAAAGTAGGAAACGCAGATTTACGTTTCCTAGGGCGTATCAAACCCGCCCGCAAAGCGTTTTAATCGCTATCTGATGGGAAAGGAGGGTAACTCCTTTCGTAGGGGCAAGCTTTGTGGTTGCCCCGCGTTCCTATTTGCGATAGATGCCACCTAACCGTTACCGCCAAACAGGTAACATGAGGTTCGCAAAAAGGATTTGCGACAGATATGATGGTAACCCTGTGGACCGTGATGAACACAAGCGTTGATGCGAATCTCCGGTTTTTCTTGACCACAAAGGCTTTTCATGTGATGATAGAGAAGATAGTCCGACAAACCCAGATGTTCAGGCTATTCTGGAGCAATCTATGAGCACGGCCCGTGGTCGGTTACATTCCTTTACCCGATTAAAAGGGGACTGAAAGCC
>JAJEAL010000108.1 GCA_022822785.1 Candidatus Poribacteria bacterium | reverse complement strand
CGGTTGACCCATCGGGACGAATTGGGCAAGTGCGTTGCCAATGGACATACTCGTTATCCGTAATGGCATCTTCATTTATCTCCACACCAAAACCGGGGCGGTCGCGTAACTCAAGATATCCATCTTTGGGTAGATAAGGTTCATCTACCCATTGATTCCATTCGGTCCCTGTTGGCAGGATGTATTCCAGGATCTTGAAATTTGGGGTTGCTGCAGCAAAATGTACGTTTACCGCGGTCGCCAAAGGTCCCATTGGATTGTGGGGGGCGACCGAAACATAATGTGCTTCAGCAATTGCGGCGATTTTTCGCATTTCGAGCAAACCACCACACACGCAGATGTCCGGCTGTATAATATCCACTCCTTGAGCAGCCATTAGGTTCAGAAATTCAAAACGTGTGTAGAGGGATTCACCGGTTGCCAATGGCACCTGCATTTGCGAACGCAAGCGAGACCATGCGGGGATATGCTCGGGTCTGAGCGGTTCCTCATAGAAATAGGGATCGTATGGGGCTAGTGCATTGGATAGTTGTAGTGCACGAATCGGTTCAAAAATCTTGGCGTGTGGGTCGAACGCAAACTCCCAATCTTCTGGGGTGTGCTTGCGAATTCCCTCAAAATAGTCCGCAGCGGCAGCGCAGACCCTGCCCCAGCGTGTTGCGTCCGGGTCAAGCGGATAAGGACTAGTTTTGAAGGCGGTAAACCCCCACTCCTCATTCAGTTGGTGCGCCCTGTCGCCTACCTCCTGACCATCGCGCCCCCCGATACCGTGATAGACGCGGATGCGGTCCCGAGCTGTTCCACCTAAAAGCATATAGACAGGCAGGTTTGCCGCTTTGCCGCTAATGTCCCACAGGGCATGATCAATGGCAGAGGTAACTGCGAGCCCCGTGCCGCCAGCAGGGAAACGTAATTGCTGGTGAATCTTCATCATAATATATTCGATACGGCGTGGATCTTCACCCTTAATCATCTCAAAGATGTAATCGGCAATAGGTTCGGCAGCGAGGTTTGGTCCAATAGAGTAGGATTCGCCCCAACCGTAGAGACCTTCGTCGGTCTCAACTTTAATCAACCCTCTTGAGCGTCCACCGAAGCGAGCCATATAGGTTTTAATATTCGTAATCTTCATCGGTATTCCGACCTTTCTTGAAACGAATAGTGTTATGTTCAGGAGTGGTCTAAAATGCTATCTTGGTTTTGTTCCGATTGGATAATACCCTAAAGCAGGACTTCTCCTAAAGATGAGTCGTCTAATATGGTTTTGATTGGGGAAGTCCTGCTCTAGTGGTGTCCTCTTGATGCCTTTTCGTAGATAGCTTTAAGCTCAGGCGTGAGCTTCCCCTATACCTGCTTTGAGCAAGCGGTCAAATTGTAATGCTAACCGGAGCTTTTGTCAATCAATTTTTCCTGTTGACGGTTCCCAATGTCTGTGATATATTGGAAACGCTTTGTAGATGACACAAATCTATAGAATCGGAGTCGGTGAAAACGGTATGGCACATCCCCCCTATATCCTTTCAATCGATCAGGGCACAACTGGCTCGACGGTGCTAATTATTGATACACATGGCGAGATAGTCGCACACGGATACCGCGAATTCACACAGCATTACCCCCGTCCGGGTTGGGTCGAACATGATCCCATTGAGATTTGGGAGGTGACCCATCAAGTCATCGCAGATCTAATTCATGCAGAGGATGTAAGGCATGAAATTGCCGCTATTGGAGTAACCAATCAGCGCGAAACGACGGTAGTGTGGGAGCGTAGAACCGGACGTCCAATCTACCCCGCAATTGTGTGGCAGTGCCGTCGTACCGCCGATACCTGCGCAGATCTGAAGGAACGCTCACTTGAAGAGCGGATACGCGCTAAAACAGGACTAGTGCTCGATCCCTACTTTTCAGCCACGAAGGTTGCTTGGATTCTAGATCAGGTTGATGGTGCACGTAGTCGTGCTGAGCGCAGCGAACTCGCATTTGGGACTATTGATAGTTGGCTGTTATGGAATCTAACGGGAGGTGAGGTGCACGTAACAGACTACACGAACGCCTGCCGAACGATGCTATTTAATATCGACACACTCGCGTGGGATGATGAGCTCTTAGATGTGCTGCGCGTGCCTAAGTCTGTTCTACCGAACGTCCAAGCTTCCGGAACTGTTTTCGGGGAGACGAAAGATGTTGGCGTGTTGCCGGCGGGCATTCCGATTGCTGGTATCGCCGGTGATCAACAAGCCGCTCTATTTGGACAACTCTGTACCCAAGCTGGTATGGCGAAGAACACCTACGGCACCGGATGTTTCTTGATGCTTAACACAGGTGTCCAGCGTGTGCATTCAAAATCAGGCCTGTTGACAACGTTGGCTTGTGGACTTGACGAAAGGCCAGTTTACGCCCTTGAGGGAAGTGTCTTTATCGCAGGCGCAGCAGTACAATGGCTGCGGGATGAACTGCATCTTATCAATACTGCCTCGGAGACGGAAGCCATTGCTGCTAGCATTCCAGATGCAGGCGGTGTCTTTGTTGTTCCTGCTTTTACAGGACTCGGCGCGCCCTACTGGGATGCAGATGCACGGGGCGCAATACTTGGCTTAACACGCGGCGCAACCCGTGCCCATATTGTCCGGGCGACGCTGGAATCAATCGCACTTCAAACAGCAGATGTTGTTAGAGCTATGCACACCGATGCGGAAATTGAGCTAGATCGGCTACGTGTCGATGGCGGAGCAGTTGCGAATAATTTCTTGATGCAATTTCAGGCAGACATATTGAGCATGGCGGTGGAACGCCCAGCGCGTATTGAAACGACAGGGCTGGGTGCGGGGTATCTAGCGGGACTGACAGTTGGTGTGTGGAGCGGGATTCACGACTTAGAATCTCATCGGCAAATCGACAGGACCTTCTCGCCGCAGATGGACACCGATCAACGACAAGAAAAACTTGACGGTTGGAAGCGTGCTGTCCGGAGGGTCATGAGCTAACATGCGCTTACAGTGGAAGTACGCCCTAATTATCAATCTATCCGTTTTGATTGTTCTCGCTGCCTTCTATATGCTTGTTAATAATAAAGCTGTAGATGACTTTAGGGGGTTCTACGAAGAAGGGGTAATACGCGGTGTGACTTTCAAAGAAATTGCAGAGAAGACCATCCGTCCACGTGTTGAAGCCGAGATTGGCAAGCGGCAGACGCTATACAGAGAGGAACTTGAAGGCGCCCTTCGTGAATTAAAATCGAAGAACCCTGATGAAATGCGAGATGTTTTGGACATAAATGTGACATTCGGAATTGATGCGAAGATTCAAGCGAGCTTGATTCCAAATAAAGGGGCAAACGACCATATTAATTTAACCGTTGAAGGAGAAAATGAAATAAGAAGGAAAGGCTTTGAACTCTATAGGACGCCTCAAATTAATGGCAAAGATGCGACAGCGGTTATCATTCCTTATTCGCTCGAAATCGTTGGAGAGGAATTTGTGCCAGAAAGGATCGACGGATTTATTCAAACACTCTTTTCTGGACCTGACCTTGCTAGCCACCTGTATCGTCTCCGTGCTATGCTCCTAGTTTCTATTATTGTTGTGAGTGTCTTATTAGTTATCATCATTGATATGATGACAACTCGCTTGGTGCTTCGTCCACTTCAAGGTATGATGGAAATTATTAGACGTGCAGAAGCGGGTGATCCCGAATCGCTCCCACAGTCATATACGTCCGACGAAATTGGGCGCGTAACCTATAGTCTTGTGCGGATGTTGCGTCAATTGACGGGAACGCACGCCAAGCGGATTGCTGCACTCCAGCAATTTGCTGCAGGCGTTGCTCATGAAATCCGCAACCCGCTGAATACTATCGGTATGACAGCCCAACACCTGCGAAATCTCTTTGCACAGAACAACGTCAAAGCTAGCGACATCGAAGAAGCACGCAATTTACTTGATATTGTCAACTTTGAAATCCAACAGTTGCAGCGAATCTCAGAGCAGTTTGTTACCTTAAATCGTCCCAAAAAACTCGATTTGAAACCCACAGATCTTAACGCACTCATAGACCGAGTTGTTGGCGAATTTAAGCTCATGACCGAAAATGCCAAAGTCACCGTTATCACCAGCTACACTCAGGACCTACCGCAACTCCAACTCGATCAGGGACTAATTCAGCAGACGCTTTTTAATTTAATACAGAATAGCATTCAAGCCATGCCCAAGGGTGGTAGAATCTACGTCAACACACGGATAGCTCAGTCGCTTGCTGGTCACGGTATCGAGATTGAAATTCGTGATACCGGTGTTGGTATCCCCACCGAGATTCAAGAACAGATTTTTGATGCTTACTTCACCACGAAGGAGAATGAAGGGGGAATGGGACTCGGACTCGCAATCGCACACCAAATTGTCACAGCGCATCAGGGAAGAATTGAACTTAAAAGCCAGGTCGGGATGGGAACTGCATTTCAAATCTATCTGCCTATTAACCACCATACTAGCTCCTATCCGACAAATTCGTAAGTCATAGGGAGAAATAGGTATGCCGTCAATACTGATTGTCGATGATGACCAGGGTCAACGGACTGTTTTGCAGACTATATTGAAGCGCGAAGGCTACACCATAGAAACAGCTGAAAATGGTCTGGTTGCTCTCGAAAAAATTGAAGACAACCTATTCGATGTCGTTGTCAGCGATATGCGGATGGCTCAGATGTCAGGTCGAGAATTGCTCCATGAAATCAAAAGGAGAGATCCGGATCTACCTGTACTGATCGTTACGGCTTACGCTGAGGTGAACGATGCTGTGGATCTGGTGGCGCGTGAAGGAGCGTTCTATTACCTTGAAAAACCGATCCAGATTGATGCCCTCAAGAAGGAGATTGGACGTGCCATTGAGATGCGACACGGTTTAACGGATGAGGAATCGAGCGACGACACCTCTATTCCGGAGATTCATTTTGAAGAAATCATTGGTCAGAGCGATTCCATGCGTCAACTGTTCGGGACCATGTCTCGAATCGTTCATCGCGGTGTCAATCAGGTACTAATCACCGGTAGGACGGGCACGGGGAAGGGACTGGTTGCAAAAGCAATTCATGAGTATGGTAAACGTAAGGACAAGCCGTTCTTGCAGATTAATTGTGGGGCTGTGCCCGATACACTGATTGAAAGCGAACTCTTTGGACACGAAAAAG
>JAJEAL010000007.1 GCA_022822785.1 Candidatus Poribacteria bacterium | reverse complement strand
TCCATACTGGTTCGATTAAAAGCAATTCACGATGGAAACCATCAGAAGCCCGAAGCGATGTTTCAATTCCATACTGGTTCGATTAAAAGCTTAGTCTCACCGAGTAGCTCACACCCCCCACCGCCGTTTCAATTCCATACTGGTTCGATTAAAAGTTTCTGCGAATCTTCCCTGTCTCAACGATTGTATCAGTTTCAATTCCATACTGGTTCGATTAAAAGTGACCGCATCTGTTACCTCCTGTCCTTCGTCGATTTGTTTCAATTCCATACTGGTTCGATTAAAAGAGGGAATGTTAATCTCCAAGATCGCGATTCACTGCAGTTTCAATTCCATACTGGTTCGATTAAAAGGTGGTGTGTGGTCACAAGTTCAAACAACCCCATGCAGTTTCAATTCCATACTGGTTCGATTAAAAGAAAGCCCAAGCCCGTAACGGCACACAGCCAAATGCAGGTTTCAATTCCATACTGGTTCGATTAAAAGGATCAATACCCCAGCCATCATCGAACAGCACGACCGCGTTTCAATTCCATACTGGTTCGATTAAAAGAGATAGATAACCTGAACGGAAGTGTTAAGACCATCAAGTTTCAATTCCATACTGGTTCGATTAAAAGAACGCCTTGCGATTGCTATAATGAGTACGTAGTACTGTTTCAATTCCATACTGGTTCGATTAAAAGTTGACGCTGAAGCCATCTTAGATGGCGTGACGATTGAGTTTCAATTCCATACTGGTTCGATTAAAAGGACAAAGATGAGTCATGGGCATCCGACCCGACGGGGTTTCAATTCCATACTGGTTCGATTAAAAGTCGGCGAGCCTTTGGTGATGTTCCCCTGGGCGGCTAAGTTTCAATTCCATACTGGTTCGATTAAAAGTTGCACGACGGCACATCATGTTTTCACGACGCCCTAGTTTCAATTCCATACTGGTTCGATTAAAAGCATTCCTTCAAGAACAGGAGCATCACTCCTATACTCAGTTTCAATTCCATACTGGTTCGATTAAAAGTCCCCAATGCTCGCACCGCTGAAGCCACAGTTGACGTTTCAATTCCATACTGGTTCGATTAAAAGCCGCGCTCGTTGGTAATCCACAATATAGATTTGGAAGTTTCAATTCCATACTGGTTCGATTAAAAGAAGGAATTGAAGAATCAAGTCAAGTCGCAATTTACGCGTTTCAATTCCATACTGGTTCGATTAAAAGTCGTCTGATTCCCGCTCATTCAGTTTTACAGATTTGTTTCAATTCCATACTGGTTCGATTAAAAGCCGCAAATCGGAAGCCCAGCTGACGTTGCACGGATTAGTTTCAATTCCATACTGGTTCGATTAAAAGCACGACGCAAGGGAATTACTCAGAAATCCTGATAATGTTTCAATTCCATACTGGTTCGATTAAAAGTCTTTACAGACTCGTTGCACTTGAGTATAAAGAGATGTTTCAATTCCATACTGGTTCGATTAAAAGCCCGAAAAATCAACTAAGAATATTATACAGAACCCGCGCTACATATACAAGGAAAAAATTGCTGTTGAGTTGAAAAAGTCGTCAACGTCCGGTTGTGTAAATTTAGTGGGAGGTTGACGAGACCGCGTGGTTGTCACTTCAATTGGGAAAATGGTCGGGCAAAAGACCGTTTTACGGATTAAAAAATGGTGCCAAAAATTGAGGTTGACGACTCGCCAACCATGTAAAAAGGTCTTGTCACGCGGCGTAATCAAAGATGCGTGGATGCCGTTTCATCAGTGGTCCTCCTTCTTTATCTTCTAAACCAGAAGGTTATTTGTAACAACTGTCATTTATGAAGATTCAATGTTGCTATGCACATTGCGCTCCTCTGGATCGAAAAGCGAGTCTTTTAATTTCGACGGAGCAGCGGTCCTTTTCGGCTGTAGAGTCGGCGTACACCGTTATAGCCGTTAGAACGCTCAAATGGGAAAGAGGCCGTGTCAAAGGTGCCGTCCCGATGTGCGCGGCTAAGTGTTTGGAGGGGATGCCGTCGCCGTCGTTGTTGTCCACAACTTCGACAAATAGATCGCCGTCCACAAGAAATTCACTCGCCATAAAGTCAATTCCGCTTTGGCTGCTGTTGTACGCCGGTTTTACGTCTCACGTTTCCGGTTCAAAAAGGCTTCCAACCCCTCTTGGACCTCCGGGGTAGTGAAACAGGTTGATAACGCCAACGCTTCATAGGAGATTTCGTACCCGTTCTCCGGCATCGGATTCCGTGTCAACGCGGCTTTGGCAGCACTCACCGCCACCGCGCTTTTCTGTGCGAGCGACTCGGCGATATTCTGCACTTCGGCCGCAAGGTTTTCCCTAGGAACAACACGATTCACCAATCCCAGCTGTTGTGCGGTTTGGGCATCAATTCGTTCACCGAGGAACACCATCTCTTTCGCTTTTGCCTCGCCGATGACGTTCAGCAGTCGATGGGTGCCGCCCCACCCCGGAAACCAGCCGTGCGTAATCTCCGGCAGTCCGAAGCTGGCATCCGCCGATACGATTCGGAGGTCGCACGCTAGCGCGAATTCGAGTCCGCCTCCGACCGTGTAGCCATGAATCGCCCCAATCACGGGCACCGGCAGGTTGGCAAGCCGACTCAGGACACGGTTCCCGTCGTTGACCCATTTGCGGATATCGGCGGGGCCAAAGGTTGCAATCTGGTTGAGGTCGGCACCGACGCAGAAGGCACGTTCCCCATTTCCCTCCAACACAACGACGCGTACTAATTCGTCCCGATGCAAGCGGTCCACCTCCGCGTCGAGGGCGTCCAACATCTCACGGTCAACGGCGTTCAGCTTGTCCGGACGGTTCAGTTGGATTGTGGTTATCGCTCCTGTTTGACGGACAACTAGCTTCCCACCTGCTTCAGCCATCTATTCACCCCCCGCTTCGTTTTGCACCTGTTGTGCCGCTTCCAAAAGTGCACTCGCTAAGAACTGCGGATTGACCTCCGCTTTCCCGCGGAACGTCTTGACCTTCTCGCCACGAACTTTCAGCACAGCGAGCTCCTTGCCGCCCAAGTGGATGCCGACCTCTGCGTTTCGGGTTTCGCCCGGCCCGTTGACCTCACACCCCATGACAGCGACAGGGATTTTGATATCGTGCTTTTCCAACAATTCCTCAGCGACAGCGACGATGCCCTCGTAGTCCGCTTCTGCATCGCCACGTCCGCAGAAGGGGCAGGAGACAACATCGAGCAGGTTATCCGCCAAGCCGAGCGTGCGGAGCAGCTCCTTCGCCGTGAGCACCTCCTCCGCGGGATCACCGGTGATTGAAATGCGGATGGTGTCACCGATGCCCTCCATCAACAGTGTACCGATACCAATTGTGGATTTGACGTGCGCCCGGCGCGGTGTCCCCGCTTCCGTTACACCGAGATGGAGTGGATAGCGGACTGCTGCGGAGAGCAGCCGATTCGCCTTAATCATCCGCAACGGTTCGCTAGATTTGACGGAGATGATGATGTCGGTAAAGTCGTGGTCTTCGCAGATTTTGACGTGGCGCATCGCACTTTCGACGAGTGCTTCCGCTGTAGGGGACGGGTATTTATCCAATAGGTCCTTTTCGAGCGATCCCTCGTTGACCCCGATACGGATTGGAATATGTGCAGCTTTGGCGGCAGACAGGACCTGTGCAATCCGTTCTTCGACGCCGATGTTGCCGGGGTTGATGCGCACCTTGGCAACGCCGGCATCAACCGCTGCTAAGGCATACCGATAGTTGAAATGGATGTCCGCGACCAGCGGCACAGGGAAGCGTTTGACCAGCTCCGGCAACGCCTTCGCATCACTCTCTTCGGGGACCGCAACGCGGACAATCTGTGCGCCGGCTTCCACGCACCTTTCGGTCTGGCGCAGCGTGGCATCAATATCGTGGGTCAACGTGGTGGTCATCGTTTGAATCGAGATTGGGTTGCCGTTGCCGATTAACACATTTCCGACATCCACCGCTTTCGTGGGTTTTCGATTGCTGATCTGTAGTAAGTCTTTCATGGTATTCTTTCTGCTGTCAAGGGAGGTCTTCTGAAGCGGCTTGTTCTAGGTCGTCCACAAACTGCGCTACTATATCTCGGTAACGCCGAAATTCTTCGTCAACATCATCTGCAGGATACTCGCCATTATAGCCATAATTGATGTGGAGCGTATCAATAATTTCCCTAAATTGCCGTGAGAAGGGTTGCGGTAACGCCCGGCGTAACTGTCCCCATCTCGTCTGTTCGCTGTTTAGATACGCCATAGCAGCGTTGCGGGCAATGTCAAACAGTTTATTGAAGGTATCTCGATATTTATCATCCTTTAGAAAAGGGTTCTGTTCCTGTTTGGCACTTTCCCAGTTTTCATCTGCCCTAATAAACAACTGTCGAACATTCTCAAAAGTGGGAGCGGGCACTTCCATCACCTCCTCTATCGTTTTTCCATCACCTGCAAGAACTTGTCCTACCGCTTTGATGCCCCAAGCAATACGGTCGCCGATTGCCTCCCCCGGCTGTCGTGCGATTACATCCACATTTATAGGGAAGTCTGCCACCGCATCAAGATAAACGCCGTAATCCTTCCGCTCGGTTGTCGTAACAACTATATCAATATCCCGCGCCAGAGAGGGGGCATAGGCGAAGGATCCGAACAGAATAATATCCCGGATATCAGAATCTGCGGCGCACAGGGTTTCGCAGAGGCGATCAAGTTCCCGCTTGGTAATATGTGCCATTTCGCACCCGACCATCGCACCCTTTCGTCACTATGGATTGCACACGCTAAAGGCTCATTAGCACATCGCGGAGCGTCTCGAAGATTCGATCGGCTTCGGCAGCAGTGAGGATTAACGGCGGTGCAAAGAAGATGATATTTTCGGGCTCGTCGACCGTCTGACCAATCCGTCCGACGATAATGCCGCGCTTCAGCATTTCCGCACAAACCGCCTTCGTCGTCGCGGTATCCAGCTGTGTCCTATCGTTATCCGCGACCAGTTCCACCCCAATCATCAGTCCTTTCCCTCTGACATCTCCGACGATGGGTAGACTCTCTAGCGTCTTCAAATTTTTGAGGAGGTAACCGCCGACACGGTCTGCGTTTTCTGCCAATCGTTCTTGGGTGAGGATCTCCAAGTTCGCCAGCCCGGCTGCACACGCCACAGGGTGCCCGCCGTAGGTGCAGACCTGTGCGAACTCGCGGTTATCCTCCGGTTCACCGAGAAACGCTTCAAAGACAGCGTCGTTTGCGACACATGCCCCTAACGGAATGTAGCCGCTAGTCAACCCTTTGGCGAGGGTGATGATATCGGGCTCGACATCCCAATGTTCGCAGCCGAACAGTTTCCCCGTTCTGCCGAAACCGGTGATTACTTCATCAGCGATGAGCAGAAGCCCATACTTATCACAGATTTCTCTGACACGCGGGAGATAGGTGTCCGGCGGCACAAGCACGCCGCCGCCGCCGATGATTGGCTCGGCGATTACCGCTATAACCGTCTCCACGCCTTCCCACTGAACCACCCTCTCGATTTCGTTAGCACACGCAATCCCGAACTCCGCTTCGCTGCGTCCGTCCGCGTACCGATAGGTGTAAGGCGGCTGGACATGGTGAAAGCCCGGCACGAGCGGTTCAAACGCTTTCCGGCGACGGGTCTGACCCGTTGCGGACATCGCCCCGTACGTGAAGCCGTGATACCCACGATAGCGACTGATAATCTTGTAACGGTTCTCGCCGGGATACTTTTGCGTCCCGTATTGCCGCGCCATTTTTATCGCGGTCTCATTCGCTTCCGAACCACTGTTGCAGAAGTAGACATGGTTCAGATTGCCCGGCAATAACCCTGTCAATTTTTCAGCGAGAAGCGTGGCGGGGATGTTAATCTGTGCGTGTGGGTAGTACGGCAACTTCTGAATCTGCTCATAGACGGCATCGGCAATCTCAGCCCGACCGTAACCTACGTTGACATTCCAGAGTGCCGAGTAGGCGTCCAGATATTCGTTGCCGTCCGCATCAACGATTGTGGTGCCGCTCGCGCTTTCAAAGACGAGGAGATCCGATTGGTCCAAGAGCTGATGTTGAAAGAGCGGATGCCACGCGTGCGCCTGATCGATTTTGCGATAATCTTGTGTGGATAGTTCGTTGGGTACATTTGTCATGATGGTTTGATATTCTCCGGATAATTGTGCCGGGAAGATTCAGAAAATCTCCCTGACAGTGGAATTGTTTTGGTTCATCGGTTTATTAGTGCATTAGTTTATTGATTCACTGAAAATGTGTCGGATTTCTATTACACCTGAAATCGGGTGTCAAGATATGGATCTCGACCTACAAACCGAAGGGCTCAGCCTTCCACTCCGGCTTTGAATCGCGATTGTATCGGAGAGGAGGTATAGTCTGCGAATGTATTCAGTCTGGGTCTTGTTAAGAAATTGTGCGAAGAAACCGAGTTTCACCGAAAAAATCTCCTCCGAGAGAAGCGTCATCGGTCTATACCGAGTACGCCTGCCACGTGCCGAGACAGCCGTGTCCCCGGCGAACATGCAGCACCCCCTTCGCCGGTTCGGCGATGTAGCCGGAGATGGAGTGCATGTTCCGATCGCCGTGCCGACAGATACCGCTCGGATCGCCGTGGTGGTCCCCAAGAATGTGCTTCATCGTTTCGACGGTAATCTCGCCCCACCCCTCCTGAACCAGGTCGCGGATGCGATCCAGTCGGGGACAGGAGTCCGGCAGGGAGTGGGTCTCGTAGTCCACAAACGGCGCAGTTAGGTAGTGGTTGGTATGGAGGCGGCAGTCTGAATGCTCATCCTCGAAGGGGGCAATCCCTTCAGGTCGGACCTCTATATCGCCGATTTTGCCTTCGCCATCACAGATGACCACATTCGCCGCCGAGCAGGTCCGATGTTTCTTCAGGAGTTGGATACACCCCTCAACGCTCGGCTGCTCTAGCATGACGCGCTTGAGCGGATAGTGCGGGAGCCCAAAACGCCACTGACAATCGTACAACGCATTCGCAAAATGGGCGACTCCGTACTGATTCATCCCTGCGTAACCGAGCTGTCCGGCGAAGGTAAATATCAATGCTCTGGGCCGACCGTCGGTCGGCTTGACGTGGAGCAGAATCGCTACATCCGCGAATTCCGCTTGTAGATCTTGATTTTGACCGGCTAAGGGGAACCCGTCGGCGGTCGCCGAACCTGTGAGGGCAAACGCCGTGCAGCCCCCATCGTGGATATTGCCCGCTTCGGCGCGCGCCTGACACAGCACCGCTTCCTCAAAGCTGATGTCCGCTCCGTCGGCGAGTCCGCGGACCTCCTCCACAAAGGCGGGGCTGAGTTGCTCCATCATCGGCAGAAACGCCATCGCGTTCCGGCAGAGCAGATTCCTCGGTTTACGGGTCAACCGCTCAATCCATAACAGATACTTTTCGACGAGATCGGCGGCTTGGGCGCCGTGTTCGTATCCCAGCTGATACGCGCCACCGGACACCTCGACTAAGGGAAATGTATGTTCCGTCATGTCCTCTCCTTTGAAAATCGGGAAACAGTAAAATAGGCCAAAAGGATAACCGATTTTGGGCGTGAGGGCAAGGAATTTTCTATTGACCTGAGACACGGTTTGAGGAAACCGTCAATACGGCAATAGACCGCCGGACACATTCACCGCTTGTGCGGTGATGTAGCTGGCGTCTTCAGAGGCGAGAAAGACGATGAGGTTCGCGACATCTTCCGGCTCTTGAATCCGTCCAACCGGGATTCTAGCGACCGCTCGCGCCTTCACCGAGCCGACCGGCACCCCTTCCAGCTGCGCGACTTCGCGATCAATCAGCTCCCACATCGGTGTGTCCACAATGCCGGGGCAGACACAGTTAACCAGTATCCCGTGCGGCGACAGTTCCAACCCGAACTGTTTGGTGAGCGCGACGACCGCGTGTTTGGTGGCAGCGTAGGCGCCGAGCGGTGTGCCTCTGCCGGGTACGGTCTTGCCGGCGCCGGAGGCGTTGTTGATGATACGACCACCGTTCCCCCGATCGATCATCTGCCGCGCAGCCGCTTGTGAACAGAGCAGTACCCCTTTCGCGTTCACGTCCATCAGCGCGTCCCACGCCGCCTCGTCGGTGTCCATAAGGGATGCGATAACCGCGATACCCGCGTTATTGACCAAAATATCCAACTTCCCAAACCGCGCGACCGTTTCGGAGACCATCCGCTCCGTATCGGCTCTGTTTGTTACATCCACGGTGACGGGATAGGCGGTCCCAGCGGCTGACTCAATCTCTTCGGCAGCCGCTTTCGCATTCGCTTCGTTGATGTCCGCGACAACAACGCTCGCGCCTTCACGCGCCAACCGTAAAGCGGTCGCCCTGCCAATCCCGCGTCCAGCACCCGTCACAATTGCTACCTGTCCATTGAGTTCGTATCTTGGCACTGTTCTCCTCCTGTCAAGCGTAGTTGTCTGATGGTAACACGGCAGTGTCGATTGAGGCAAGTAATTTGGAACGTAAAACCTAAGCTTGACAAGATTTGCTAGATGTGTTATACCTTAATAAATAGGCTCCGCTAGCAACGGGAGAGCACATCTCAAAAAGAAAATAGAGGAGATGTCATGGGACAAGAAATGCGCCATATCCTCGGTCTTTCCGGCGGAAAAGATAGTTCGGCACTCGCAATTTATATTCGACGAAAGATACTGCGACGAATACATCAATTATTGTAGGTCCACCCAAACAACAAAGCATGAAAAATGAACGGAGAAGAAATTACTCGGCAATTTGAAACCTTGAGACAATGGAGACGCCCGGGGGAAAGAGCACCCCATAAACCCTTGCTGGTTTTGTATGCCATTGGAAGATTGCTCCGAGATGGAGTTCGGCTCCTCCGATTGGGCATTCTTACTTAAAATTTAGAGGAGAATTCGTTGAAACGACTCACGCTTTTTTTATTTTTATTTTTAGTAACGGCCCCTCTAGGGGCAGAGGAAGTGGCGGAGGAAGCCCCAACCGAGAAGCCCAAGAACAGCCGTAGTTTTGGAGGACCGGTACTAAAGCTAACGCGGATTAACGATGTATTCGGCCTGACAATCGGCGGTCAAGGGGGTTGGGTCTACAAGCATACATATACGATTGGCGGCGGTTTTTACGGCTTGCTCAGAGACATTGCGGTCGAAGTACCGGATGCGCCTGAACGTGAGTTTGAGTTCGCCTACGGCGGACTGGAGTTGGGTTATATCCTCGCACCCAGTCGGGATGTCCACCTTTCGCTGCAAACGCTCATCGGTTTTGGCGGGTTGACCGATCGCTATCAGCGGGTGTATGTCTACTACGATGAATACGGTAGGGTGGGCGGTGCCGACGACAGTTTTCTGATTGCCGAGCCGGGGCTCAATATCGTATGGAATATGAAGACCTATCTCCAGGTCCATTTTGGCGGGAGTTACCGCTATATCCGTGGGGTGGGGATAGACGGACTCGAGAACGCGGATCTGAACGGTCTCTCGGTCGTCGTCACCTTCCGATTTGGTCGTAATGCGAAGGTGGAGCCGCCGGATGAATCTGAGTTTGATGGCGTCTATATCTTCTGAAACCTGTGCTTCCCCCACGACGATTCCACTCGATTTACTGCACCAACCGATTTACACCAACCCGCTTCAGATTCCCACCAGATTCGGTTCTTCTGTCAGCTGACACGCCACAAAATGCCCGTCCGAAATCTCTCTGAGTTCCGGTTCTTACGCTCTGCACCTTGCCTCCGCATATCGACATCGGGTTTGGAAAACGCAGCCGGGCGGCAGATCACTCGGGTCGGGCGGCGTTCCTTCGAGGATAATCACGCAATTGTTCAAATGCTTGCACTACGAAACAGCTGTAATTGTCCCGCACCGTCTGTTCGGTGATGTCATGTCTGCCGAAAGGTCGGAAGAACGCCGCCCATTCGGCGAGGTCAACCCCAACGAGGCGAGCGATGCGGAGCGCAGCGCATGAATCCCAGTAAGGAAGATTGGTATAATCAAGTGATACCATCGATCTGTAGTAGTACGTGAAACAAGTCATCGCATCGATCCCGAATATCAGCGCGATGTCCAATCGACTGATAGCAAAATCGGTGAGCGCGTCCCCTACCGTTGCATCCTCCCAATCGATCACGGCAACGAGTTTGTCGGCCCGCCATAACAGGTTCCCGGGCCAAAAATCGCCATGTAGCAGTACGGATGGATTCCGTTGGGGCAATGGACCGATAGCAGCCAAGGCGTCCCGAATATCGTCTAGCGACTCATCGAGGGCTGCGGACCCGCTTCGACACAGTTCGGGACACCTGTTCGCCTTCCTTGGAATGAAAGATAGGTCCACGTCCGTACAGCCAACACTGTGGATTTTAGCCAAGTGCAGCGCGAGTTGAAAGAGATAATCGGCTAAGTTCGCCGGGGCAAATTCCGGCTGACCGTCAATATAGTCAATGACTAAGCACGGCGTCCCAAACAGCCCACCTGATTCGTCCAGATGATAGGGGGTAGGTGTCGCTAACCCCAAGGATTGCGTTATTTGCAGAAGTCTGAACTCGTCCGCTGCTGCAAGCGGATTCCGTTTGAGCACCACATCATTGGGGGAACGCATAATCATCCGTCTCGTTTGACCATCGGGTTCCTCAATCTCAAACGCGGTCATCGTCGCTGAACTTCCGCCTGTTAACCTCCATATACGGAGCAACCTGCTTCGGGGAGCGATCTTGTGAACGAGCTGTTCAAACTGTCGGTTTTCGCTGAAGATCTTCATGTACAGATAATCAAAATATACCTAAATCCTTGTTGCCGTTTAGCTCTGTTATTGCGGTGCTCTATCTTGAGCCGTCCCTCGATCTGTGCATCACGGACGCGGGGTTTAGCTCTGTTATTGCGGTGCTCTATCTCTTCCTCTATTACCATGCGGACCTCTCCTGCGTCGTCACCCACTGAGAATCTCGTGTTCACGATCCGAACCCGACAGCGGGAGCTCCGTCCATTCTTGAGATAGCATCTCTTTCCAGTCGGCATAGGTCGCTGCCCCGGCGCGTTCTGCGAAACGTTCTCGTCGTCCACAGTCACGGCTGCTACCGGCGACTAGATTCACGCGGGGATGATTGGATAGGGCATCAAAGTGCGTCCCGTCAAGGCCGCTAACACGCTGACCGAGAGCATCTCCGGAAACTTGGTCTGCCCCGCCGATAAAGCCGAGCCCGATGATGCCCGCCCGGTAGGTCGCGTTGGTCATGGATATGCGCTCCTATAAAAGGTAAAGTTGAGTCGATGATATGCGGTTACGGTATGCGGGGTACGCCTGCCACTTTATTCGAGTTCACCTACCATACGCTTTAGGTGGTTCTGGCGAGGTTCCGACGCCCGTCGTAAGGCAAATTCGGGCACATGGATCCGTGACAACACTTCGGGTGCGGCGCGGACAAATCCCTCGGCACATCCCGTTCCCGCGTACCAACCCGCGTGACCTGTGTGAATCTCAATCCGCTTGCGGGCAAAGGATTCAGTGTGCCCTTGGCTGCTGAAAAGGATTTCCGCTTGAATCCGCTGTTCTTTCCAGTCGGAGATGTCCACATAGAAATCGATTTCGTCCGGCATGAAATAGACGCCGGGATAATAGGTCGCTGCAATCGTGTGAGGTCGCTGACGGCTCCCATAATCCGGCGTCCCCGCTAATCCTTGCGCCTCCAGGATGGCGAACGCGGTCTCGTCGTGGTCGTTGTGGGCAGCGGAAGCCATACCGTGCCGTCCACTCAGGTACGGTCGCTGCGTGATTAACACATGGGGACGCACATCATAGATAATCTGACGCAGCGCCTCTACCGCTTCCTGCGTTTTATGGAACGGCTTATCCGGGAAATCGAGGATACGGACATCCGTCACCCCAAAAAGCGTACAGACCTTCCGAAACTCCTCCTCCTTGATTCGAGCGTAATCATCGGCACTCTGGTTGATAATCGCCGGATCTTGTTCCTCTGCTGGCTTGAGCAGCTCGTCGTGGAGTCGCTCGTTGTGGGTGCCGGCCCCATTGGTCATGCTGACAACGGTGATAGCGTCGCCTTGGGCAGCATGGATGCCGCAGGTGCCAGCACAGTGGGTAAAATCGTGTGGGTGCGCTTTCACCACAAGAAACCGCAGCGGTTGGTCTTGCATCGTGAACCTCCTGTGTCCCTTTTATCGAGAAGGGTAGTCAAGTCAGATGTATGCGGACTCTCATTTAACAGGTCATCCAAAGAAACCGAGCTTTGAAGTCCATTCCCCCGATTACATCGGGATTAAGAAACGAGACCTAAAAAAACTCGGTTTCCCTGAACTAATCTCCTTAGCTAGCGGGTTGGGTCTGCTGTTGTGGTAGCGGCGGCAGTTCCGGATAGTTTCCACGCGCGGTTTTCAAGGTAATCAACCCCTCAACAACCATCCACACCTGCACCGCTTCGACGGCAAGACCGAACGCAAAGAGCAGGTATTTCCCGGTGAACAACCACCCTGTATCGGGGTTAAACATTTGCCAGAGCATCGCCCACGCGGGCATAATCAACATCACTATCATCGGAATCACGGCGAACCAGATCGGCAGATTCCGGCGTAGCAGATAGAACACAGTCACCATGAAGGCAAGACCCGCCAACAGCTGGTTCACCGCGCCGAAAAGGGGCCATAGAATCAACCCACCGCTGCCCGGCCCATTCGGTCCCGGCATCAGTGCGACGGCACCGCCCAAAAACAGCGCGAGGGCGGTTGCCACATACCGATTGGTCAATGGTCTAACCTCCATCGTCTGCGCCAATTCTTGTATGACGTAGCGTTGCAATCGTGTCGCGGTGTCCAACGTCGTAGCGGCGAAGCTTGCCACCAACACCGCCATGATCGCAATAGCCATCTTCAAGGGGATACCGACGCTTGCGAGGAAGTTCCCGCCGCCCTCGACAAAAGCCCCCACCTTTTTCGCGAGACTGTGGCTCGCCCAACCGCCGACCGTCCGGGTTGTGCCGTCGGGGTTCGTTACCGTTTCCGTTGTGGCATAGCGTGTCCGCCACGCCTCTTGATACCGCACTTGTTGACCGGTCTCAGCACTAATCACGGGCTGAAAAGTGTAGCTTGCCCCCGTCCCACTCCGTTCAAAGAGCCCCATGCCAATCCCGGCGCAACACGCAAGGATGACGATGACCGCGAGTCCGCCCTCAAGTAGCATCGCGCCGTAGCCGACATACTGTGCATCCTTCTCCGAAGCGACCTGCTTGCTGGAGGTACCGGAACTCACCATGCAGTGAAATCCACTGATCGCACCACAGGCGATGGTGATAAAGAGGAAGGGCCAAATCGGCGGCGCGTCGGGCGGAATGTCAGGCGCAACCGCCGGCGCAGCGGCAAAGAGATCGGCTCGCCCGGTCAACCCCGCAACGGCAAGCCCCCCAATCAACAGGACGAGTGCCACAATCAACTCATGGCTATTGATAAAATCGCGAGGCTGCAGGAGTGTCCAAACGGGCAATACAGACGCAATGAAGCAGTAGACAAACAGCACCAGTGTCCAGATGACTACCGCATTCGCAAAGGTATGCCCTAGCAACGGAATGCCAAACCACGCCGAGATGTTAATCGGAAGCAGATAAGCACCGACCCACATCCCAAGGTACATGATTCCTAGCGCGATGATAGATGGGATGAGGATGTTCCCGCCGCGCCGATAGATCCAAAGCCCGATGCCGACCGCCAACGGAATTTCTATCCAAACGGAGAGCACCGATTCCGGGTAGAGCGCAAAGATGATAGCAATGACCAGGCCGAAGATAGCCAGCACAACGGTCAGTGCCATGAACAGAATCACCAGAAACAGCAATTTGGCGCGTGGCGTGATCATCCGTCCCGCGATATCGCCGACCGTCTGTCCGCGATTACGAAGTGAAACCACCAATGCACCGAAGTCATGCACCGCACCGATAAAAATCGAACCGAGGACAACCCAGAGTAGGGCGGGCAGCCACCCCCAAAAGACGGCGATTGCCGGACCGACAATCGGTCCCGTGCCGGCGATGCTCGTGAAGTGATGCCCGAAGATAATCTCCTTCTTCGTGGGGACGTAGTCCACATCGTCCCTGAGTTCCTGGCTCGGCACCTGCGTCTCTGGATCGAGTCGGAAAATCTTCCTCGCTAACCATCGCCAATAGGTGTGATAAGCGATGATAAAGCCAAAAAAACTCAAGACCGCAATAATCAGCGTGCTCATACTTACCTCCATAGAAACTATGTAATACGTTAGGACTTACGCCCCCGCCGCTCAATCAGCGCGTTTTGGACAGAAGGATGAAGGGCACCCTTCCATTCTTTCTGTCTTCCAATTGCACCGGCAAAGGAAGGAATTTTGCGTAAGCCCTGTTCTTTTTTAGATTCCAATCGAATAGCCGTCACGCCGTGGATCCGCCCCACCCATGAGCGAACCTTCCGCTTGGTCGACCGCGATGCCCTGACCACCCCCAACGCCAGCTGTCCATTCAGGCATCACATTCGGCTCATGTCCACGTGCCTCAAGTTGAGCGACAACATTCGCAGGGATACGTCCTTCCATACTGACAGTGGGGCCCGGACTGTCGACCCGCACACGCGGCGCCTCGATTGCGGCTTGGACATTCATCCCGTGCTCGATGAGATTCAACACCATCTGCGCTGTCGTCTGGAGGATGCCGTGGCTACCCGGTGTACCAATCACCGCGAACAGTTTGCCACCTTTCCAGACCTGGCACGGCGACATACACATCTCGATCTGCTTGTGCGGCCCGACCGCGTTTGGGCTTTCCGGTAGCAGGTCAAACCAATTCATGAAGTTGTTCAGGAACATCCCGGTCTCACCGAGTGCGACGCCGGAGCCGAAACCGGAGCCGAGACTCTGTGTTACTGCAACCGCGTTGCCCTCGCCGTCAACCACATCGAAGTGGGTGGTGCATTCGTTAATCCACTCGGCGGCGTTCCCCGGCAGAATCTCGCCCGGCAGCTTCTCTGTCGTGTAACGCTCGCCGCCACCGACGCCAGCACGGTATCCAATCCGTTTCCGTTGCTCTGCGGCGTAGCCTTTAGAAAGTAGCCCGGTGATGGGTGGGTTCTCGGCACAGGTGTATTCGGCCCGGTCTGCGCTGGCGAGCTTTATCGCTTCGATCAGCAGATGGAGATATTCCGCAGAGTTATGTCCCAAGTCGCTGAGCGGATCGTTCTCTAAGATATTAAACGTCTCCAGATATTGGAATCCTGAACAGGGCGGCGGCGGACAGAAGATTTCAAAATCCTTGAAGGTGGTTGAGATGGGGTCGTGCCAGTCCACCTGAAAGTCCGCAAGGTCTTTTTCTGTGATTAGCCCGTTGTTCTCGCGGAAGAACTGCGCGATATGCTGTGCGATCTCGCCGCGATAAAACACCTCCGTGCCACCTTCGACCACCTTGCGGAAGGTCTGGGCAAGCTCTTTCTGCACTAACACCTCGCCCGGACGGGGTGTCCTTCCGCGAGACATGATAATCTTTGCACCCGTCGGCGAGAACCGGGGCCCTGCGCCTGCCATGAACTCGGCGTTCTTCACCGTGACCGCGTAACCGTTCTCGGCATGTCCAATCGCCGGCGCGAAGATATCCGCACGGTCCATGCTGCCGTACCGGTCGAGGAGTGCCAACCACCCGCCGCACGCAGCGGGGATCATGCCTGCCCGAATCCCGACCTCATTCGACCCCGGCTCCGAAAATGCGTCAAGCGTTGCCTCATACGGACTCGTTCCCATATAGTCGAGAACCTGGATTTTGTCCTCTTTCGCGTGATAAACCAACATATAACCGCACCCAGCGATACCGGACATATACGGTTCGGTGACGTTGAGCGTGGACGCAACCGCAACAACCGCGTCGAAAGCGTTGCCACCCTGAAGTAATATCTGTGCACCTGCCAGACTCGCGAGTGGGTGTGCACTCGAAACCATGCCGCGCGTCCCTGTCACCGTCGGACGGTGCGTAACACCGTGTGATGGAAATGCCATAGTCAATTGCCTCCTTAAAACCGATTTTTTAACAAAGCCCCAATGGGGCGATAAATGTATAGTATGCATGAAACGTAATGCGTGACGCGTAAGAAGAAACTCGTCTGAATTGCGGATTAAGCAGTACGTGGGTTGGGTTGAACACAAACCGTGAAATCCAACACAAATGACCCAATGAACTAATTACACCTTATGTTTCCTATGTCCGATAACACATGTCGCCCCTCTGGAGCTAAATGAACTGATGAACTAATCAACCAACACCTCCGCCAGTTCCGTGAAATTTGGGACGGTCACATCCGGCAGATACGGCGAATCCTCATACGGCAATTTGTACCGATTGATAAATGCGGATTTGTAGCCGCAGACCTTCGCCCCCATCACATCAAACGAATTTGCCGAAACCATCAAGCACTCTTCCACTTTAAGCCGAAGCCTGCTGATAGCCGCGTAACGGTAGACCGCGGGGTGCGGCTTAAACGCGCCGACATCCGTCACCGAGATAATATCATCAAAATCCCACCGCACACGGTTCTTCGCGAGATGGTCGAGAAAATGCGGATCGCCGTTCGACAGGATCACCAACTGGTAACGGGATTTGAGCCGTTCTAACGCCGGAAGCACCTCCGGGAACGGAGAGAGCATATCCCACGCGGGCATGAACTCCTTCACCTCGTCGCTCGACGTTTGAATCCCGTTGAGGTTGAGGGTATAAACAAACGCCCGACGCACCGTCTCCAGATAGCCGCTATGTCCCAACATCACAAGCGTGTCCTGATACTGCTCAATCCGCTGCCGCGCCCGCCACTGATCCCAAAACCGATCTGCCGAAACCTCCGCACCCTTCGCCTCCAAGAACTCAGCGATGTAGGGGGTCAGGCTGCCTCCGAGGTCCAGGATTGTACCGAATAGATCGAATGTCAACGCTTTAATATCTGATTTTTCCATAAATCCCCTTCCACTTGAAACCGAGTTTTTTCCTCAAAACTCGGTTTCTTTTATCCCCAGCGGGGCGACATGTTTATAGAAACGCCGAATCCCCACACATCTAAGCCCCAGAGGGGCGACATCTGGATGATGGGTTTTTCAAAATTGATTCTTCAGCAAGGATGCGATTTGCCTCAAGCGTCATCTCAATAGCTTCTTGGAGATTGGCTCTGGTTTCTTCAAGCGTTTTGCCTTGCGTATTGGCCCCGGGCAATTCTTCAACAAATCCGATGTACCCCTCTGGGACTTTTTTGTAAACTGTGGTGTGCAAAAATTGAGTACAATGATTCAATAAATCTGCGTCTTATGTTAAGAAACCATACATTGCGCTCCGCTGGAGCGCGGGGATTAGACGGATTGCCTTCTATAGACATATCGCTCCGCTGGAGCGAAGATCTCTGTTACGCTGTTGAGGCTTTGTTTACTAATCCGCGCCATCCGCTTAATCCGCGATTCAGACAAGCTTCTTCTCACGTTTTCTCGCGTCTGCGTCTTCGCGTCCTTGCGTTGAATTTTTCTCACGTTTCACGTTTAATCTGTGATACTAACCGCTGCCAAACCTTCCACAATTTCCACCGTCTCCAAGCTAACGGTGATTACTTTCCCAATCAACCGTACAATATACTCTGGATCGTCTTCACGGTTTGGGTCGTTGACGATGCCGCTCCGTTTGTCGGTCTTGACGCGATACTGATCTATCACCCACTCCAACGCCGACCGATTCCCCAGCCGATAATCAAACCCCCTCGCCGGTATCCCGTCAAGGGTCAGGAAATCGTTGTATTTTATACTCGTTTTGTCTTTGGACAGTTTCATCTTCTCCACACGCCAATCGAGGGGTGTATCGGGTGTTTCGACGAAACGCAGCGAATATTCGTCCACCTCCTCGTAGCCGACGTGGATCTCCCCCAACCGCTGCCCCGCTTTGGCAAACGCCCAGAAATCCGGCGTGTATGGCAGATGCGGTAGATCCCGCTTGAGATTCATCTGATACCGTTCCCGATAGTCCGGGTGATGGAGCAGCCCGTAGACATAATGAAAGATATCCCACTTGCCGATGGTGTCGTCTCCGTAATGCGCTCGGAATTGTGCCAACGCCCAATCGGTGATGTTCTCTCGGCGATTACTCCCATCCTCGTCGTAGATGTAGAAGGGAAAACATTGGGCTTTCTCAAAGGCCAAATCTATACTAGGAATCCTATTTGTTGCAAGACAACCAAAGCCTTTTCTATCGCCAACACCAGCAACACAAATCGCCCGATTTTCCGTTTCTGTCTCAAGGACAGGAAAAATGGACGGAAAGACATACACACGGTTGTTCATTACTCGGTCAAAGTAAAGACTCGATTTCGCAAACGGGCGATAGAGGGAAGCTCTCACTTTTTCCTGCGAGAAATCGGTAGTTGTTCCACTTTTCAATTTTAGTTTTAAGTCACCACTCCACTTAATTCTCGTCTCATTAGAAATAATAAAGTTATCAACGTTTTCCTCCCGGTTTATCCGACGTTGCCATCGATCGACTTCCGCATTGTAGGCCTCAATCATCCCACTCATATTTTCAGCCAAAGTATTTCGATTGAAGTTGTATGCCCACGCATCGCGATTAGTTTTAACGCCGTTGCTGTAAATCTGAAAAATAACATTGACTGCCCCACCCTTTGTTCCTTTCGCTAATTGAGTACCCACCGGGATAAAGGTTTCAAACTCGGCGTGGAGCCCTTCTGTGAGCCATGTGTGTCGGTTGTCTGGCGTGATCGACTTCCATTCAATATTTCGGTAATGTCGCTTTGAATTCAGATGGCAAAATGTGTCTGCCTTGTGCCAAGATTCATCAACGCGAGCGTAGAAGATTTCAACTTGATCATTTGTGTTGTCGAGTTTTTTGATAAAAAAATTGATACTCACCCCGACTCGAATCCCGAACACATTGGCATCCGAAACCTTCAATCCCTTCCGTGCATTCCCACCCAAATCCAAAATGTAAATCGCATCAAAATCATCTGCGAGATGTTTCCGCATCCCATCAAACGCCACTCCATCAAGAAAGCTGTTATTCGTTACGAAGGCAACAACCCCTTCCTCCCCAATCCGATCCGATGCCCACCGAACCGCTTTCACATACGGGTCGTAGAGTTTATTTTTTAGCGTCGCTGTAGAGTCTTTCGCATAGGTATCCTTAACCTTACCATCTATTGTTTCATATTCCCGGTTTTTGTTGTTGTCGTTTTCGTTGACCTGACCCGCGTTATAGGGCGGGTTGCCGATAATCACAAACATCGGTGCCTTTTTCTGGTCATCTACGCGGCGGGTATTTTCAGGCGTGAGTAACGATAACTGCCGGTCCTCTGCCAGCTCAAAGGTATCCACAAGGCAGATTCCCTCAAAAGGCTGATACCTACCCGTTGCCTCGTAAAACTCATGTTCAATATTCATTGACGCGATGTAGTACGGTAACAACATCACCTCATTGCAGTGCAATTCCTTCGTATATTTTTGCCCCAACGCGGTCTTGCGAATCTCGCGCATCGTTCGCACAATAAAATTGCCCGTCCCCACAAACGGGTCGATGATGTGAACGCCGGAATCGGAGAGCGATCGGTTGAATTCGGTCTGTAAAATTTCCTCAACGCTCCTCACCATAAAATCGACAATCGGCTGCGGGGTGTAGACGATGCCGTGGGTGTCCGCAACCTTCACCGAAAAACCTTGAAAAAATTGCTCGTAAACCGTGTTGAGAAACCCCTGCTTTTGAGAGAAGTCGTCGATGGTCGCAGCGGTGCGCTCGATAGCTGTATAGAAGGGGTTAAGGTGCCCCAGAAAATCGTGACGGCTGAACGACTGGCTGGTGAGCGCGTCTATCACCTTTTCAATCTCATTGGCAATCACATTGCGGCGGGTGAAGTCTTGGTTATAGAAAACGGTGTGAAAGATCTGTTCGGTCAACAGATGTTGGATCAGCATCTCCTCAACGGCGGCTTCTGAGAGGTTCGGGTTAATTGACTGACGACACTTCTCATGGAAGTCGGCAAAGGCGATGATAAAGTCACGGTTTGTCTCCCGTTCCCGGTGGATGCGTTCTGCTAAACCTTGCCCAAGCGCGGGCACCCTTTCCCTGAATTGTGCAACCGCCTCCTCCCACTCTGTGTATTCCGGCGGACGGTGGGAAAAGAAGGTTTCGAGGGTCCCTATCAGTTCCGTCGGGTCAGTCAGGTCGGCATCAAGGGTTTGCCGCTCGTTCTGCCAAAGGATGGCGCGGTGGGGTTCTTGGAACAGGATGTTGTCGCGGGGATAGCCTCTCTCGAACTTGCGTACTACTTCAGCTGGTAGGTCGTCGTCCTCATCTTTCGCCTCCCAATAGCCGTGCGTCAGTCGGAAGTTGTCCATCAATACGCCGTCAACGACAATTCGGCTGCTCTTAACCCCCCTAGCCCCCCTTGTCAGGGGGGACATTGAATGTTCAGGGACGAGCGTCCAATCAAATTGTCGGGCACAGCTTTGGAGCAGGGATTGGAACGCGGATCGGACGGCTCCCTCGTGTCTAGCGCCGAGGCGATTGAATTGATCTAACTCATTGTAGTAGTCTTTAATAATTTTGTGTGTTGGTCTAAGATTGAGGCTTGCCACAAAACACCTTTCACGAATCACGCTAGCACATGTCGCCCCGCTGGGGCTAAATGAACCAATTTTCTATCCTGTAAATCCTTCAATCCTGAAAATCCTGATTCAGACAAGTTTCTTCTCACGCTTCACGTTTCATTCCTCCCGCATTTTAGCACACAACCCCACAATGGACAAGAGAAAACAAATTGTTGCATTGACTGCCTAACTATACTATGCTATACTCCATGACTAGCATTACATCTAACCCATTTCTTTAGGAGGAAACAACCATTATGTCAGCAGATAAACGACTGGAAGAACTCGGAATTGAGCTACCAGCAGCAGCAACGCCGGTAGGGAATTATGTAACAACCGTGCAGACCGGAAACCTGATATTTACGTCGGGCCATGGACCCGGGCAGGGAGACGGTCCCCTTTACAAAGGTCAGGTGGGCACGGACTTGACAATCGAGGAAGGGTATGCCTCGGCACGGCAGGTCGGCTTATGCCTCCTCGCCACGCTCCAAAATGCGCTCGGCAGCCTAGATCGGGTCAAGCGCATCGTGAAACTGGTCGGGTTCGTCAATTCGGCACCGAGTTTCACAGAGCAACCCGCCGTGGTCAACGGGGTATCAGATCTGTTGGTGGAGGTATTCGGCGATGACGGCAGACACGCCCGATCGGCGGTGGGGATGGTGCAGCTGCCCGGTAGCATCCCAGTTGAAGTCGAATTGGTTATCGAAATCGACGGGTAATGTCGGTAAGTGTGATAGAAACCGGGTTTTTCTAAAAACTCGGTTTCTACCCAAACAAACCGAACAGGCAGGTTGGGTTGAACAGAAACAATAGCGGCAATAACAAACATCAAAACTTGATTCCAGCACCTAATTCCAATTTCAAAACCGTAGCGAAACCCAACGCATGAACCGATGCACTAATAGATAAATGAACGAATAAAGAGAGGAAACCGATGTCAGTTGAAATTATTAAACCTCGGATCCGAGGCTTTATCTGCACAAACGCGCATCCAGCCGGGTGTCGTCAGAACGTCCAGAACCAAGTGAATTACATCAAAGAAAACGCCACAGCCACAGGAAGTGGGCTTAACGTCCTCGTAGTTGGTGCATCGACCGGGTACGGACTCGCTTCCCGTATTGCACTCACCTGGATCTATGCCGCAAAATCGCTGGGGATTTTCTATGAACGGCCGGCGTCCGGAAGACGGACCGCTACAGCGGGTTATTACAATTCTACCGCCTTCCATCAACTCGCAGGGCAGGCCGGGTTCTCCGCCGACAGTATTAACGGCGACGCCTTCTCCGATGAGATTAAGAGTGAGGCAATTGATCGGATTAAAGGGAGCATGGGCAAGATTGATATGGTGGTCTACAGCATCGCGGCGCCGCGCCGAATCCATCCACGTACCGGCGCAGAGCATAATTCCGTGTTGAAGCCGATCGGTCAGTCCTACACCAGCCAAACGATTGACCTGAACCGAGAAGTGGTTACGGATGTGACCCTCGACGCGGCAAGTGGACAGGAGATTGCCGATACCGTCGCTGTGATGGGGGGTGAGGACCTGGAATTTTGGGTGGACGCGCTATTAGCGGAAGATTTACTCGCACCGGGCGCAACGGTGGTGACATACTCCTATATCGGTCCTGAACTGACGTGGGCAATCTATCGTGACGGCACAATCGGCAAAGCGAAGGAAGATCTGGAAACCCGTGTCAACACCTTAGACAAAAGGCTCGCCGATCAGCTCGGCGGGAACGTCTACCTCTCCGTCAACAAAGCTATCGTTTCGCAGGCATCGATGGCAATTCCGGTCGTCCCGCTCTACATGAGCATCCTCAACCAGATTATGGACGCAAAAGGGATTAACGAAGATCCAATCGCACAGATGGGACGGCTTTTCACCGAGCACCTCGGTCCCGACCTATCGCCGACACTCGACGCTGAACGTCGCATCCGGCTCGATGATCGAGAGCTGCGCGCCGACGTTACCGCCAACATTATAGAACGGTGGGAACAGATTAACACGGATAACTTCCGCGAGATATCGGACTACGATGGGCTGCAACATAGCTTCCGCAACCTGTTCGGCTTCGATGTCGACGGCATCAATTACGACGAGGGAGTGGAGACAGAAATCGACCTATGAGTGAAATGTGATACGTGATGAACGCGTGAACGCTAAAGCTTGGGATTCTCCTGATGCCGTTGCCGGTCACGCTTCGTCTTTTTCTCGATCGACTTCCGGAAGGCGTCCTCTAGGTCAATTCCCGTCTGGTTCGCCAAACAGATTAGTACAAATAGCACGTCCGCCATCTCTTCTGCGAGATCTACCTCTTCATCCGATGCCTTAAAGCTCTGATCTCCGTACTGACGCGCCATGATACGTGCCATCTCTCCGACCTCTTCCATCAGGATGGCGGTGTTCGTCAGTTCGGAAAAGTAACGGACGCCGACGGTTTTAATCCATTCATCAACCAATTTCTGGCAGTTTTCAAGTGTATATTCCGTAATTTGCTCCATGTGTTTGCTCCCTGCCCTTTAGATCACATGTCGCCCCGCTGGGGCTTTAGGATTTGTGGTGTTCCGCTGGCTATAAACATGTCGCCCCGCTGGGGCTAAAAGATTTGTTTTCTCGTTTGTCTGCGTAGAAGTCGAGGCAAGATGCCCCTCCTACAGCCGAGCTGAAAGTGCTCATGTCCTATCGCACGTTTCACGCATCACGTTTCGCGTTCCAATCATCATAACACGCACATATTGACGCGTCAACCGCTTTTAAGGTAGTAGGCATACGCCGTATGCCGTAACCGTGCTGACACGTCAATATCTTTTCCAACTTGACAGGAGCAACGGGGGTGCGCTATACTCAACTCTTCGGAGGCTATTAGCTATGCACAAAGAACTATTTGATGAGCTGGTTCAGGTAGTCGCGGCACTACGCGGCGAAAACGGCTGCCCGTGGGACAAAGCGCAAACCCACGAAACCCTGAAAGCAGACCTCATCGAAGAAACCTACGAGGTGATCGAGGCAATCGACGCGAAATCGGCTGATAAGCTACAGGAAGAACTCGGCGACCTCCTTGTGAACATCATGCTCCATGCACAGATTGCAAAAGATCAGGGCGATTTCAGCATCAACGAAGTGGTGCGTTCAATCACGGAAAAACTCATCCGCCGACACCCGCACGTCTTTGGAGATGTTGACGCCGGGGACACAGAGACAGTGCTTCAAAACTGGGAAGCGATTAAACGGAACGAGCCGGGCTACGAAGACCGGAAATCGGTACTCGATGGGGTGCCGCCAGCTCTACCGAGTCTGTTACGGGCACAGAAGATTCAGAACAGAGCCGCCCGCGTCGGGTTCGATTGGGATACCGTCGCCGACGCCCTTCCGAAATTGGAGGAGGAAATTGAGGAGGTTAAGGCAAGCGTGACAAAGGGGGATATGGCGGAAATTGAGATGGAGATTGGAGATCTGCTGTTCTCAGTGGTAAACCTATGCCGTTTCTTGGACCTACAGGCAGAGGAAGCGTTGCGCCAATCGGTTCGCAAGTTCACCGATCGTTTCCAAAAGATGGAGAAGACCCTTGAGGAACGCGGTAAAACGTTCAAAGACTACGATCTGGCAGGCTTAGACCTAATTTGGGAAGAAGCCAAACGAAAGGAAAAACAGTAATATGACAGGTAAACGCGTTTTAATTACCGGTGCAGCAGGATTTATCGGTAGCTACATTCGAGAAACCTTCGATGATCGATACACCATGAGACTCGCAGACATCGTCGAAATTGAGAACCCGGGCGGGCATGAAGTGCTCAACGCAGACATCGCCGACCTCGATCAGATGCAGTGCGCCTGTGAGGGGATGGACACGGTTGTCCACCTCGCCGCCGATCGGAGTCCAAGCGCGGACTTCTACGAAACCCTGTTGTCGCTGAACATCATCGGCACATACAACGTCTTCCAAGCGGCGAAAGACCAAGGATGCGAGCGTGTTGTGTTTGCAAGCAGTATCAACGCCATGTTAGCCTATCCGACGGACCTTTCCGTCACTTGGGATATGCCCGTGAATCCGCCGAACGTCTACGGTGTGACCAAATGTTTTGGCGAGGCGTTGGGACGTTGTTTCGCGCACGACGGGCTATCGTCGATCGCCATCCGAATCGGTGGGATTCGGCGCGACGGGGAACCGGCTCGGGACCAAGGCGACCTAAACGAGGGCTGGATCAGCCAACGCGATCTAGCACAACTGATTGGCTGCTGTATTGATGTGGAAGGGGTTGACTTCGCAATCGTGCACGGGCAAAGCCGCCACAAAACCCCCCGACTCGACATCTCCCACACCTGCGAGATCTTGGGTTATGAACCACAAGACGGAACGATCTAAAAATGTATGGAGTTTAGCAATTCAGTCAACCAATGAATTTATGAACTAACTCCCATTGCTTTTCTCTGTGCTCTGTGTGTCTCTGCGGTCAGTTAAATCTGGTTATCTCGTTATCTCGTTATCTCGTTTTCACGCTGAGCCTCAACCCTCGGCTTCTTGTGCAGACGAATGCTACCGCCGGAGGTACGCAGTTTTAGCAGCGGTCCCCCGCCGTTAATCGCGCCCTGTAGCCTGTTTTTTCTTACCTTGCCCTGCACAACAGTTGTGATCGGAACATCGGTAGAGACACTACCACCGCTTGTCCGAGCCTCCACATCAATGCCAATATCCTCGACAAGGTAGGCAGTCACGCTTCCCCCTGATGTCTCCAGCGAGCAATCCTCTTCAGGTTGACGAGAAATATACGCTTTGATAGACCCGCCGGAGGTCTTCGCGTTGATGCCTCCCATCACCTCTTCAACCGTAATGCTACCTCCAGAGGTTTTGGCGTTGACACGACCGGTTGCCTTGTCAATGCGAATCGATCCACCAGAGGTCTTGGCTTCTACCACTCCCGCCACGCTTCCAATTGTAATTCCACCGCCGGAGGTCTTGACATCCGCATCGCCTTGCGTTCCTTCTAATTTAATGCTGCCGCCCGAAGTTCGCCCCCAAACGGGCCCTTTAATGCTTCCGAACCGGAGACCGCCCCCCGATGTCTGCCCTCGAACCTCACCTTCCAAATCTTCAACGGAAATGCTGCCCCCTGAAGTTTTCAGATCAACGTTGTACTGTTGCGGTACGGTAATCAAGAATTTAACCTTTAATCGATTTCTTTCCCGACTCCAGCGCCGGTGATTCTCCCGATCGTACTTCGCTCGGATAACAACCCCATCGTCGCTCTGGTCAAAGGTGATTACGAAATCCTCAAGGACCTCTTCAACGCTCCATTTGCCATCTTTCTTGACTTTTCTTTCAATCTTTACATCAACACGATCGCTATCTGCGGTACGAACCTCAATGGCACCTCTGTCTGCATCAACCATCAAACCTCCGCCGGGAGCCACTTGAAACAATCTCTCAATGTTATCTTCAACGACAGCGTCAGCAACAGCCATCCCCGCAAACAGCACGCCCTGCAAAATCGGCATAATTTGAAATCTACCAAATCCTATCCTCATGATAACCTCCTAAAATTGACAGTAGTGGGTGCAGGTTTCCTAACCTATACATATCATTGGTATCCGTACCCGCAAAGTTTCATGCTTCAAGGTTCCTGCCGTTTTAGACGGATCGACCCATTTCTGCTCCGTAACTTCACAACCGCCTCGCCGCCCCCACCGATGTCTCCCTTGAGCTGATTTCGGAGGGCCCCCTCAACAGGGATGGGAAAATCAGAATGGATGCGCCCCCTCTTTGCTTTTGCATCGAGCTGCCCGGCGAAATCTGCGGGAAGCGTTAAATTGATGGATCCATTAGATATGAGCGCGGTCACCGGGGCAGTTCCGCTGTGCACCTCGGCTTTTATCAAGCCGTTGGTGGTTGAGAACTCCACGTCCTCCCTGAGCGCATCAATTTCAGCTTTAATTGACCCGTTAGTGCTGCGGGCACGAATCGGTCCCGTATCGCCCTCCAACCGTATACCCCCATTAACAGTTGTCGCCTCAATCGCCCCGCGGGTCCCGCTCACTTTAATTTTACTGTTGACGGTGCGGAGATTCACATCAACCTCCCGCGGTGTCTCGATCGCATAACGTACAGCGAGACTCACCCCTTTGGGAACAGGTGGGTGTTTGCTGAAGATACGAAGTTCATCCTCAACCTGCTCCGCGGAGATTTCGACTTTTTCAGCAAATTCCGCAGCGGCAATCCTTCTCCCACGAACATCCTTCCGCGCGCGGACAACGACTTCATCTCGGTCTGAACCTTCGAGCGTAATCCGCCCGTTAGCGGTTTGTGCATCAATTTTCGTGATGCCGGTCCCCCTGAAAACGTCCAGCCGCTGCTTAACGCGCTGTCTTTCGCCGGCTTCTTCGTCAATGTCAACGATATCAGAGACGGAATCCACAGCGCCAGCGACAGATGACTTCACCTGATCGACCACATCATTGACAATTGTCTTCACATCCGCCCCTTGCACCGATTCAACCGCCCGATTTATCTCCACCTCAATCTCTCGTCCAACCTCCTGAAAGATTTCCGTCACCTCTTGCAAAAAGTCCTTCCCCTGCTTCGGCTTTTCGTCTTCAGTATCAGGTTGTTCCCCCGGTGCATCAGGTTCATCGAGGGCGCGTAGCAGCATCTCTGCCTCCTCCGCACTGATTTTCCCCTCGGCAAGCATTTTAAGCACTTCAAGCCTGTCTCGTCTCATTGTTATATCTCCCTTTCGCTAGCTTCTTGAGGGATGCTCATACCCCCCCTACCGAAATAATGTCATCAGATGTGTTCGATTGAACTAATCAACCAACCCATCACGCCGACGGAGGTTAATCCGTCCGTGATGGTTGCTGATTTGAAGATTTGCTCCGCTTTCACCAAGGGTCGCTATAAACTGTTGATTCCGCTTCTCCTCGGTTAAATTCCCTTCAAATTCTGAGGTAATATTGCCACGATAGGTTGAAGCCCGAATCGACGCAAACGCATTTTCCGGCGCAACAAGGTCCACCCTTGCATGATGCCCCTTGATGACGCAATCCCCGCTTAAAGGGGACGTCACATCGAGATGGGTGCCCGCATGATGTGCATCAATGTTAAACGTACCCCGTATCTCCCGGAGTTCAATTTGCCCGTGACCTTTATAAACCTCAACCGTGCCACCCACCGAGTGGATGACAGCATTTCCATGACGATGCGCTAGTGCGAGATCTCCACCGACCTCATCAAGTTCAAGGTGGCCATGTGCATGATCACCTTCAAAGTTACCTCCGACTTTACTCAGCTTGGCATTCCCGTGCCCACCCCCAAAACATACATTCCCTTGAATCGAATCCGCTTTGACGTTTCCATGGCGTGTGTCTAAGTTTAGATGACCCTCAATTGTACCGAGAGCAACATCACCATGTCGGCTGCTGACCGTAGTCGTCCCACACGAATCGTCTACGGACACATTACCGTGCCGATTGTGGAGTTCTAAGTTCGTCTGATGTGGGACGACCAGCCAATAATCGACCCGTGCACGCGGACCGCTGTTTCTCCATAACTTCCATTTTTTCGGATAGTTCGTCGTAATTGAAGTCTTCGTCGCTCGATCTGAGGCATCCTTTTCAGGTTCAATTCGGATTTCAATGTTTGAAGCAATCTTCTTTGCGGTCTCCTCATCCTTCGCCCATACAGTGATCTGATAGTCGATCTGGAGACTATTTCCCACCCATGATTTCACTTCAATATCGCCGTGTCGGTTATTGATTTCCAAATCAAACGTTTCACCCGTTTCAAAGCCCATCTGGGTTCTCGGTTCTTCGTGACAGACTCTGTGACTCCCGTGACGGTCACGACGTGCTTCGCGTTTTATATCTCTAGCCGCATCTCTAAATTCACGCGAAGGTTTGTCCTGATCTTTTAGGATGTCGGGACCAACGTTAGATATCTCAACAGCACCCTCACGCCTGTCTTTGGACGATGGCGGTTCTGCGGAATCGTGCCTCAATTCATCACGCGCGTCAAGAATTTGTAAGAGCGATTCCCCTTCCTCTGCGGTAATCTTGCCCTCAGCCACCATTTTAAGCACTTCACGTCTTTCTTCACTCATCCTTATCTCTCCCTTAATTGATTGATCAAATTTGTCGCCTCCGCGGCGGAGATTTCCCCGTCGTTGAGTCGCTTGAGGATGGTGCGGCGTTCCTCTGCCACCTCACCCGCGGCAACCGATTCCGTCTCAACTTCATACCCAAGCTCATTGATGACCGCGTTCAATCGGCTACGGACGGTCGGGTAGGAGATTTCCAGCTCCCGCTCCATCTCTCTGATATTGCCCCGATTCTTGACAAAGATTTCAATAAAATCGAGGCTCTCTTGTGACAAGCGACAGAAACGGCAGGTCGAATATTCACTCTCAATTCGGGTGTGGCAAGCACGGCAATGTAAGCTTGTTACTGTCAATTCACCGCCACAGGTTGGACACTCCTCTAGAATTTTTCGCAAGGTTATTTCACTCCTTCACATTTTGATTTTGCACGCCAACGACAACAATGTAACACACTTCCATCAATATGTCAACATGTTTGTGTTATTTATCGCATAAATTGTCATGCTATATCCACAAATAAAAAACACAGGATAAAATATACAATACTGTGACGTATTTTCGGTTAGAATGCGGATTGCCGTTTCCTGCGAAATTGGGTTGGGTAAGTCTGGAAGATCTTCAATGAATCCCCGATGAATCGGGACAAGCCGAGACCAGGCAGGCGAGAACAGGCCCGTGACCGGGGAGCCCCGGACTACAGGCAGGTCTAAACGTGACGGTATGCGGCGCATGGCTACTACGATTATCGTCGCGAGCATGTAATGGACACAGAAGCAGGGAGATAATTGGAGGGGATCGGGAAGGAAGATCGAAGCCCGGATTAAATCCAGCTGTATACCGCTGAACGGAGCACGAGGCTCATGATGGGCCAGAAACACCCAATCAACGCCTCGCCGAGCACCAGCCCGACGAAGAAAGGCATCCCACGTCGATAAGCCTTGATGCCGCCGTGCTTGAGTAGCACCCATTTCGCAATCATGCCGAACAGCAGCGGGAACCAGACAACATTCATGGTGCCGGGCGCGACGCCGACGATGTAGCCGGCGGGGTGAAGCGGACACCAGACAAATCGGGCGCGTAGAAACATAATGCCGAGGTTCACGAGGAAGCCGATACCGAGAACTAGCATTGCGAACCAATCCGTTGGCTTCGGATTGATTAGCCAAGAGGATAGAAAATTGTATGCCTCCGCCCCACCGGAGTGAATCTGCTCCGACCCCGCTGCAACACCCTCTTTGTAAATTGCGTAGGGATACAGGATGAGGCTCGACTCGATACCTACAATACTAGCGATGATCAACACGATGAGCATTGTGCGGTTTCTGATACCGGTGCGTTCAGCGAGCTTGAACGCCTCCATCTGATCGGGCATCGGGTGCGTCCGAAACGAGGCGTAACTCGCGCCGCTCAACCAATTCAGCAGAGAAAGCATCGTCAGATTCCCCGGCCGGAGTCGGCGTGTGCCGAATATAGAGATAGTCAGGTATTGAGGGGTAACATAGCCGACCGCCTGAATTGGCGGTCCCAACTCCGCTCTCATCCGGGTCAACCCGAGGATAATGAGCAGGTAGATTGAGATGAAAATCAGGAATCCCCAGATTGACATACCGGCTTTCACACAGAAACCCATTAATACCATAAGGCTAAGACCGAGGGTGATAACTGTCGCGCGATAGGAGAGTGCCTCCTCCGCTTCGTCCTCGCGGTCAGGGCGAAACACCCGCGAGATAACCTGCGAGAAGTGCCTTCTACCACTCCAGCATGTGACAAGCAGCAGAGCAAAGAGCGCGCCGGTGCCTTGCTCACCGAAGAAGGGGTACCCCGGCAGGTGCATGACCCCCATCATGCTTCCATATAACAGCTGCATCTTTCCGAATAGGTAGAAGAACGCACAAGAGAAGGAGAGATCTAAAGGGAGGATAAAGCCGAGCCCGATCATGTAGGGGTGAAGCCGCAGCGGCATACTCCCCAACGCGGTCCACGGCTTCTGCGTGAAGTAGATGTTGAGGTCGTACTGCTTGACAGGGATTGATGGCATGGCAGGGAAGAAGTACTGAAGCCCGTTGAGCAGATTAATCCCCGCCGCAAGTCCAAAGCCCATCCAGAGCAGCCGGTTCCTGAAGATTACGCCATCGTCCGCGGTAATCTCCAACGGGATTTGGATGACGGGATACGCCAGCTTTTCGTGCGCCACCCACTGCCGCCGAATCAGTGATGTCAAACAGAGAAAAACTAGCATCAACGAGAAGATGACGACCGACCACGCGAGGATTGGGGTAATCCAGTACCGGTAGTAACCGTCTCTGAAGAAATCGACCTCGCCCTCGAAGAAATCGGTGACCGCCTGCGTGTCTGAGATAACCAACCACGGGGGCAGATGACGAAAGAGCAGCGCTTCCCAATCGTTTTCAGGGGTCGCGAAACGGAAGGCGTACGGAATCAGTCCCATCAAGCGCGGCATACAGTCGTGCCCGGAAAATGCGCTCCCCACGGCGAGCATCCCATAAACCACCAGCAGATCTTGCCGGCTGAGTGCGGCGCCTGGGGCAACCTGACGGACAATGATGTTCAGTCCCGTAATCACGAGGAGCGCAAACATGACGTTGACCGACAAGGTGACGATCGTTAGATGCGCGGTATGCCACAGCATCTCGACATGGGCGATCCAGTAGCTGTTGGCGATAATCAGGATTACACCAATTAGGACTGCACGTTTGCTAATTTTGGCATAGGGTTCTTGTCTAAGCATCTCGAAATCAGTAGGGGCAATGCTCGTGGTTGCCCTGCTGTAGCGAACTGTAGGTGAGGTTGGACGATAGTGAAACCCAACACGCCCTGACAAATCGAGTTCACGACTTCATCAGCGCAGAAATTCATCAATTGACCCAATCAACCAATGTACTAATGAACCAACATATTACACAAAAATGGGAGCATGGGCATAAGATTGTCTCCAATAGCCCGATGCTCCCATCGTTGTGAAAAGTATAGTTTTATGGCGTGCAAACCTCACACACGCCAGATCAATTAAAAATCGGTCAGATGACCTACTTCAAAATCAGCATCTTTCGTGTCGCCGAGAATTCAGGTGTTTGCAGGCTGTAGAAGTACACTCCAGAGGAAACCTGTTCACCCATGTTATTACGACCATCCCAGTATGCCGCTGTGGACCGGGTCATATAGAACCCTTGCGACTGAAAACCGAGATCTAACGTCCGAACGATACGACCGGACGTGTCGTAAATCTGGAATACGACATCTGCTGATTTCTCAAGTTGATATGGAATCCATGTTTCGGGGTTGAACGGATTCGGGAAGTTTTGTCCCAAAAGCGTTTCCGCCGGATGGACATCGCCGACAGTCAGCGGTACGCTCAAGTAGGCTTTCCGAAGGTCTTCAATCCCAACCTTATGGGTGAAGGGACCTGAGACGATATTGCCCCGGTGATCGAACATGGTCAGTTCGAGGGTATCACCCGCTTCGATGACACTCTTTCTCGACAGGTCCGCCCAGACTGTGTTGAACTCCTTGTGGTCGCTGGAAACTAGCCGTGTTGCGACTTCACCGGTGCGGTGATTTCTCGCGACGACCGTGTAGGAAACGCCAGCCTCAGTCTCTAGCAGATCACCACTGACGACAAATGCCCACGTCGTACCCGGAAGTTGAACACCCGGCGCAGCCGCCGCGTCTTCCGTCGTGTTATCCCACGCTGTTCCTGTAAAGGTGACGGTGCCACCGCCGGGAACGTTGACGATATAACCTTGACCGCCTTCAATCGGGAAACCATCACCCTCTTGGTCTGCGGTGTGCCCGACAAATTCTTGCATCGCTGTGTCTAGCCGAATCACAACGGTTGCACCGATCATGTGAGCAAACGAGCTCGCGGTGTGCGGTTCCGCCGGCATCAGTGGCAAGGAGATCATATTCAACCCGGGCGCCAACGCCATTTCAAACATATTTTTAGGGTCTACCGGTTCAGGCTCTACCGGCACTTCAGGCGCCATAACCGGTGTAACCGTCACGCTTGCGGTAGGTTCTGTCCAACCAAACGCAGCACCTACATCAGCAGTCCCGGCGATACCGGGGTGAGCGGTAATAACGTCTTCAGTTGGTGCACGTTCACCACCCTCAAATGGGGGCCCCGGAACATGTGTTGCCAATTCGTTGTTCTCCTCTGTACCTGCGTCATAGGAGATTAAATCCATTGTGAACGAACGAGCGTTACCATCTGCGTCGAAGAGCGGTAAGCTGTTCGCGAGAACAATGCCGTCGTTAGTTTGTACGAGCATTGTCGCCAATGAGAGATACCCCATATCAGCGCTAGCGCTGACCGTCGTTGTGATGGATCCGCCGGGGATTACTACCCCATCAGGAGGAGCAGGAAATGCAACGACACTGCCTACTGCGTCCGAACCCATAGCCAATTCAGCGAGCGGACCATGGTTGCCAGTTTCTGCCAATGCAGTGAGTTGGGGACTCGCTGCCTCACCAGAAGCACCGATTGAAAATCCATGACCGTGTGTTACAAAAATCGGCGGTGAAAAAATCTGACCGGCTGCGCCCGGTGCACCCATAGTGAGGTTTGTCAGTGTCACTTCAAAGTCCTGCATAACAGGAGCAGGCATCTCTATTTCTGCCACGGAAACGACCGGACAATTCACAGTCGCTGCGCCAGATGCCAATATGTTAGCTGCTTGTGCACTCGCCAAATCGCCGACCGAGGCGAAGTCCGCGTTATCGTAGATTGACACCAACCAGAGTGGAGAATAGTCATCGTCAGACGGGACAGTTGCGACAACATTGTGCGTCTGTACACCATCTTCCTCTGTCATAAAACCAGAAGCTGGACCGCCGCCCTCCATGCCGGGGTTGATGTTGAAGCTAACGAAAATCGGAGACAGCGGTACAGTGTCGCCGGAAAGTCCTCTTTCCTCAAAGGTGAAGTAGTAGACCACCATGTCCTTATACCAGCCTAGGTGCAATTCATTGCTCTCGCTACCGCCGCGCAACATTGCCGTTGACCCCCGCGGCACAACTGGGCAGTTGATGATTACGCCGGTATTCTCCATCGCATAACCTGCCTCGGTGATGCTTGCAAGACTTGTGACAGAATTGGCTTCGTAATCGGCGGGCACGGTAACTCTAACCATTCCCCAAAAGTCGTTGTATCCCTCGTCGCCGGGGATAACGTCGATGATAGGGGACTGTGCCGGGTCATCTTCGCCTTCACGGAAAAGGACGTAGATGGGTGCCGGTGCAATCGGCTGCACATCGAAATTGTAGTACTGGACAACCTGACCGCCGGGACCTAAGCCTTGCGTGATGAATGGCGGCTGGTCGAAGTCAATCGGTTCATTCGGTCCGGGTAGTGCACCTGAGCCGTCACGGACCATAAGGTGACCCGCTTCCGGACTGAATCGGTCAATGACTGCCCGTGCGGGTTCCATCACTTCCGGGGTCTCCGGTTCCTCCGGCGCGGGACCGGTAACCATTCCGCCTTGGACCGTTGCCTCTATTGGGTTCGCTGTCGCATCAGAGATAAGGGCTTTCAGTCCAATCATGGAATCCTTGGCTTCAACGACGGTGAAGGTGACTGTGGCAAGTGTGCCGTCCCCATCTGACGTAGCACCAATAGCAGTTGCAGCAAGTTTTACACTCGTATCGGTAGTAGTTGTTGGCACAACAAACGCACCCGCAGGTAGGTAGTCTCCATTTGCGCTACTAGTATACGAAAGGGCAGTCGAATCATATGTCACGGTCAACTCATAGCCAGCGACATTCATTACGCCGGTAATGTTGATGTTAAGGGTCAACTGTTCCCCGGCAGCTGGCGACTCTACCGTAGCCGGGTCTATCGAAACCGTTTGACCATAAACAGCTTGGACTGCAAGTAACATAAATGCAGCTAAAATAACAATACTTGGATTAGCAATCTGACGTTTCATCAGATAACTCCTTTCATCCTAATCGAGGTTTATTTCTTAGTCGTGTTATACGCTGCTAATAGAGGAAGTTACCCTCTATCAGCGTTTAAATTGAATATTGTCAGAGAACGAGGTTAATTATAAGCAATTTTCTGTATTTAAGCAAGGTTTTTTTTGAGAGGTGGCGCTATCACCCAATAATCTCGCAAAAAAAACGAGACTCATGCTACCGTCACCAATTCGGCAAGCGCTGCAATCGTCAACCAACCTCGCCAAAAACAGAGGCGGTTATCCAATTGGCACCAATTTCGCAAAAGCATTAGATTGTGTTAGCGATTGTGGACAACTTACCGGTTGAGGTGAGGCTGCCGTGCCCGTTTCATCTCACATATTACCTATCACGCTTCGCGTCATCCTGCATCCGATCGATCAACACCCGGTTCATCCTATCGCGGATTTCGTCAATCCGTTCGGGCGTCCATTCGTAGAACCCCTGCCCCGATTTGATGCCGAGTTTCTCGGCCTCCACCATTTCACGGAGGAGTGGGTTAATCTCTGACGAGCTGTTGAGGTCCTTGTAGAGCTCCTCAAACGCGGCGAGAACAAGATCCCAACCTGCTAACTCAAACACCTGAAACGGTCCGGCGACGCTCAAACGGCGTCCAAAGCTGTTGCGGACCACCAGATCGACATCCTCTGCGCTAGCGATGCCGCGCTCAACGATTGAGAACGCTTCCCGGATAACAGCCGCCTGCAAGCGCGGCCCTACAAAGCCGGGCACCTCTTTCTGGATAATTGCAGGTGTTTTCCCGATTTTTACCATCAGGTCATACGCTACCTGCAACGTTTCGTCCGACGTTTTTGGGCTGCGAATCAGTTCGACAAGCGGGATGAGATAGGGCGGATTGAAATAGTGGGTGTTGAGGATTTTATCCTGACGCTGCGTAAACGCGCCAATCTGCGACGGCATCTGTGCTGTGGTGTTGCTTGCGAGAATTGTGTGCGGCGGACAGACTTGATCCAGTTGGCGGAACACCTCCTGCTTGAGGGGTAGATTCTCAATTACCGCTTCAATGACAAAGTCCGCTTCTCCGGCAACAGTCCCAAGCTGGTCTGACCCATGAACGCGGCTGAGCGTCTCATCAATTTGATGCGGCTCGGCGAGATTATTCTCCACAAACAGCTGAAGGTTATCCCGGATCCGTTCTATACCGGTATCGACCTGCGCTTGGCTGACATCGTGGAGGCGCACCTGATAGCCGGCAAAGGCAAATTCCTGGGCGATTCCGTGCCCCATCAGCCCCGCCCCAATTACAGCAATCTGTTGAATATCGTCAATTGTCATACCATTCCTTTCTAAGTGTATTAATTCATTGATTCATTGGTGCATTCACCCCAGCTCTATACATTAGCGCAAGTACACATGTCGCCCCGCATGAAGATTAATTTATTAATTGGGTAATTTGCTATTGACACCAGCGCGGTTGCAAACCGCGCCTACCGGGTCTCGGGGAAATATAGAGTTACCCGATTATTTTCTGAAACTTCATCAAACCGCACCTACCGGGTCTAGGGAAAAATATAGAATTACCCGATTATTTTCTGAAACCTCATCTGGGGCGAAACATAAAAGCGTTCAGGAAGGCGATCAACCTCATATTTCCATAGAACTGAAAAAGCCCCGTGGAAACGGGGCTTTTTGGTTGTATAGCGGGCCTCAGCCGGTATTAGACACCCCACCGTTTCCGCATCTCCTCCATCGGCACCGTTTCGCCCTGCGTCCACGCGTAATGCGCGATTGGGTCATCCCCAATCCACCGTTCATCTACCGGCTCATCGGCGCGTTGATACCGTGTATCCGTGCTAAGCCGGAAGCGATCGGTCGTATTGTCTAACGACCCGTGCATCGTGAACATACCAAAGATGAGCACATCCCCCATCTCAAACGAACTCGTCCCCCACTTGCCCCCGTAGCGATCCGCCAATTCGATCGGGTCATACGAGAACGAACCGGTCACATGGTCACGATCGACATCCATCTTTCCGTAGGTATCCTTCAGGACATCAAAACGGTGGGAACCGACAAGAATCACCAACGGTCCCATCTCAAGCGGCACATCACCGATCGGTGTCCAGCAGGTGACGAGCTGCTGCGTGCCACGTCCCATGTAAACAATGTCGTAGTGTGCGCCGGTGAAACCGCCCGGACCGACCACACGGAGCCACTTATAGTCGTAGGTGATGACCGGTGCATCGTAGAAGCCTTCGCAAAAGTTCATAATCTCCGGCGATTCCACCAGATGCAGAAAAGCGGGTTCATGGGTAACGGCTTTGTTACCGCCCATAAACATGCCACGCTTCCCGTCCGCTGGCACCCCATCCAAAAGCGCATACGCCCGATCGAGTTGCTCATTTTCGTCCAACTTTTCGAGCAGGAACTGACGGGTGGCTTTGACCTTCTCCGGGTCGTGTAAGCCGCGAATCAGCAGATACCCATCCTCTTCTAACCGCGCGCGAAGTGCCTCACGGTCGCCGAGCAGGTCGTTTGCTTCACGCAACAGGCCGAGGTACTTTCCGCCTAACTCCATCTCTTTTTGGTTCATTGTGAGAATCATCTCAAGCCTCCGTTTTTCTCCCGTCCAGAATATCGCTCCACGGCTCAACAAAACAGCGATCCGCCCACGCCTGATATATAGCACTCAGTTCCGCAACCTGCTCCGGAAAACCCTCAGCGAGGTCGTTGCATTCCGTGCGGTCGGCTTCTATGTCATACAGCTCCCAATCCCCCGGATACTTACAGACCAGCTTCCACTTTCCCTTCCGGACAGCTGCATTGCCCTCATGTTCCCAGATGAGCGCCTCTTTGCGGTTACCCTCGTCGTCAAAGATAGGCGTGAGACTCGTTCCCTCTAACGGATAGATTGGGATCTCGTTATGCTCGTCGGGATAGGTTGCGCCGGTGATTTCGAGACAGGTCGCCATGATGTCAGGGAGTTGACCCGGCTGATGGCGGAGCGCACCCGCTGTCCGAATCCGCTGGGGCCAGTGCGCGATGAGCGGGGTAGCGATACCGCCCTCGTGTACCCAATGTTTATATTCGCGGAACGGGGTGTTGGAGAGGTTCGCCCAAGGCACGCCGTAGCTTTGATAGGTGGTCTCCGGGCCCGGCATCATGTTCGGATCGTTGCCTCGATACACCGGTTGACCGTCGTGCGTCGTTTCAGTCTCAATTAAGCCATCCCTCCCGACACGGTTCGCGGGGCCCCGAAGTTCTTCAGCACACCCACCGTTATCGGCTAAGAAAAGGATCAGCGTGTCCTCCAATTGACCGGTCTCCTCCAACGCCGTCACGATTCGACCAATCCCCTGGTCCATCCGATCAATTTGAGCGGCGTAGACCTCCATCCGTCGCTGATTCCACTCCTTATGCTCCGCTTCCTCCCACGGCGGTTGCGTCGGATCCCGATCCGTCAACGCCCACCCTTCATCCAAGATGCCCATCTCCCGCATCCGCTGCAGCCGTTCCTCACGGAGTTGATCCCACCCCGCCGCGAAACGCCCTGCATATCGCTCGATGTCCTCGTCGTGCGCGTGGAGGGGCCAATGAGGCGAGGTGTAGGCAACATAGGTGAAAAACGGTTGATCTGAACCGTTCTCAGCGTGATCTCGGATAAATGCAGACGCTTCATCGCTGATTGCGTCAGTCAGGAAAAAGCCTTCGGGGAGTTTGTCGTGTGGGATATGCTCGTTGTCGCGGGTCAGTGTGTTCGGCTTCCAGTAGTTCGCCGCCCCAGTGATAATGCCGAAATAGCGGTCAAAACCGCGTTGAAGGGGCCAGCTGTGTTTCGGTCCGTCCGTATCGGTGTGTCGGGATATGTGCCACTTGCCGCTCATGTAGGTCCGATAGCCGGCAGGTCTAAGCGCTTCAGCGATAGTGACGCATCGGTCGTTCAGATCCCCGCGATACCCCTCTAAGCCGTCGTCCGACATCATGTGTCCAACCCCCGTCTGATGCGGGTGGAGCCCGGTCAACATTGACGCACGCGAAGGGCAGCAGCGGGCGGTGTTGTAGAACTGTGTGAACCGCAGTCCACCGCTAGCCAGCCGGTCCAAATTTGGACTGTGGATTTCTCCGCCGTAACAACCGAGATCCGAATAGCCCATGTCATCGTTCAAAATTAGCAGTATATTCGGTTTTCTGTTTTCACTCATATTTTTCCTCACAAGCTGCTTAAACGTCTCGAAGCGAGCCACGAATTAGATTTTTTATGTTTCACGCTTAGTCTATCAAACATTTGGGTAAGGATCAAGCGAATTTTTGGGAACCCCGAATTGGAAGGCAAAGGGGTTGACGTTAATTTAATATTGTGATAAACTCGATGCCTGAGAAGCAACAGGATTACCAACTCGACTGACGATAATAAAACATGATCCGTACGAAATCCGATGCTCACACTTGACCTTCTTCGCTATCGAATTAAAGAAGACGAGATTTGCGCCCGCTATGTGAACCCGAAGAACAGCAAGTACCGCGCAATAGCAAGAGATCTCATCGATATTTACGGCGTACACCTCAACAGAACCAAAGGATCACTTACTTCAGCATTGGCGGATTATGAGGCGGCTGACACCAGTTACCACGTCACGCGGGGGCTCGCCAAACTGCTCGAAGACCGATCAGAATTTACGATCCAATCCCCGGTCGAGCCAGAGGTGCTGCGGGAAAAAATCTTCGCTTACGGGAGCAAACGTCATCCGGTCGTCACAAAAAGAGACCGGCTGCACCGGACGACACGTCCGAAGGTGTTAGGGAAAATCGCCGACGAGTTCAGCGTTGCGGCGGACGAGGTAATGGCGGGGATGTATGCGGATTTAGAGGAGAACCGGATCTTGACGGGGTTTGAGCCTCCGACTGTCGAGCGGTTGCTGGATCGCTATAACGTCGCACTCACACAAGCGATGCTCTACCGCGCCAGCGAAATGACAATCCGAATTTACCGCAACATCCCAACGAAATACAGGTTGGTGTTCCAGTTCATCAAGTTTTTTAAGCTGATGCACGTCGTCTCCGGGAACAACGCGGACGGCTATCAAATCGTCCTCGACGGTCCCGCATCGATGTTCCGCCTGTCGCAGAAATATGGGATTCAGATGGCGCTGTTTCTGCCTGCGCTGTTGCACTGCGATCGATGGTGGCTAGACGCAACAATCGTCATGAACAGAAACGACCATCTCCGATTTGAGCTCAACGACGAATTTGGGCTGCAATCCCACTATCGTGACCCCGGCGAGTTCGACAGCGAACTGGAGCGGCATTTCGCAACACAGTTTGAGAAAATCGATACCGAATGGACGCTTGAGCGTGAGACGGACATCATCGACCTGAAAGACACCGTGATGATTCCAGACTTCGCCTTTGTACATCCCGACGGACGGCGAGCCATAATGGAAATTGTCGGTTTCTGGACACCGGATTACCTCAAGAAAAAACTGTGGAAACTGAAACGCGCCGCTATGCCGAACATGATTATCGCCGTGTCGGATCGATTAAACTGTTCGACCGAAGATTTCCGAGACATCCCCGGCGAAGTGTTATTTTTCAAAACACGGATCAAGCCCAAAGAGGTGTTAGAGAAGGTTGAGGCGTGTGCGATTGTGGAGAAGGATCGAGGACACCCGTAGATGGGGCATTCCCGATAAATCGGGATTTCGCTTACGCTCAATGTGTCCACCTAAAGTGTCACCGGAGGTAAAAATAGATCCATGACGAAACAACCTTTCCGTTGGACTTCATTATTTCTGTTAACCTGCTTTTCGATCTCCATGACGGCAACCGCACAAACTGTCGATATCCCCGACCCCAACCTCCGCGCTGCCATCAAGGACAAACTCGGCAAAGCGTCGGGCGAGACTATTACCACAACGGAAATAGCGAATTTGACCCACCTTTCTGCCAAAAAGTCCAACATTAGCGATTTAACTGGTTTAGAACATGCAACCAACCTGACAACGCTGTGGATTGACAGCAACTCAATATCTGACATTTCACCGCTGGCAGGATTAAATCAACTAACAAACCTGTTACTTGCCAGCAACTCCATAACCGATATTTCACCGCTGGCAGGATTAACCAATCTGACAATAGACCTCTCACTTAGCGACAACTCCATAACCGATATTTCGCCGCTGGCACGATTAACCAACCTGACAGGGCTCTCACTTAGCAGCAACTCTATAACCGATATTTCGCCGTTGGCAGGATTATATCAACTGACACAGCTATGGCTTAACACCAACTCTATATCGAATATATCACTTCTGGCAGAATTAACCAACCTGACAGAGCTGTCTCTTGGCAACAACTCTATAACCGATATTTCGCCGCTGGCAGAATTAACCAACCTGACAGGGCTCTTACTTAACGACAACTCCATAATCGATATTTCGCCGCTGGCACGATTAAATAAACTGACATACCTGTCTCTTGAGAACAACTCTATAACCGATATTTCGCCGTTGGCAGGATTATATCAACTGACAATGCTGTGGCTTAGCAGCAACTCAATATCTGACATCTCACCTCTGGCAGGACTAAACAAACTGACATGGCTCAATCTTCACGACAACTCTATAACCGATATTTCGCCACTGGCACGATTAAATCAACTGACATGGCTCGATCTTCGCGGCAACTCAATATCTGACATTTTGCCCCTAGTCGCAAATACGGGATTAGGGAGGAACGACTCGCTGATTTTAACTGCAAATCCCCTCAACTCCGCCTCCATCAACATCCATATTCCCGCACTCCAAAGCAGAGGCGTGAAGGTACAATTTGACGACATCGTAGCGCAACCGGCGGATGTCAACGGTGATGGTGTTGTGAACATCTTCGATTTGGTCTCGGTCGCATCACACCTTGGAAGACAAGGGAAAAATCTGACGACAGATGTTAATAGCGATGGGATTGTCGATATTATGGATTTGGTCTTGGTTGCAGGTATGTTTGGGGAGGCAGTGGCGCTTGCAGCCCACCCACCCGCACCTGAGACACTTACGGCGGCAGTAGTTCGAGGTTGGCTGACCGACGCAAGGGCACTTGAGATTCGAGATCCAATCATGAAACGGGGCGTTGTGATCCTTCAGCAGTTACTAGCATCCCTGACTCCAGCAGAAACTGAATTGTTAGCAAATTACCCCAATCCGTTCAATCCAGAGACATGGATACCGTATCGGTTGGCGGAAGACACTTTTGTTACCTTGACCATCTATGATCTAAACGGTCAGGTCGTCCACTCGCTCGACGTAGGACACCAGATTGCCGCAGCCTACGAAGATCGGTCGAAGGCGATCTACTGGGACGGCAGAAACGAGGTTGGTGAAACAGTCGCAAGCGGTGTCTACTTCTATCACCTGTCCGCAGGCAATTATTCCGCCACACGCAAAATGGCGATCCTCAAATAGTCCGCCGCATGTTATAATAGTCTAAGCTGCTAGTCGCACAGAAAAAGCGATTTTTTCGTGTTCGTATCATCTGATTTTGGAAAAATAGGTTGGATGTTTCTGTTAAATAGTGTGCCTTCTGGCAGGTTAGGTTAAAATAAGCATCAAGGGGAAACCTGAAAAATGGCTTTCACTGTAGAGGATTATCGTGATTTGGTCCAACTGCTATCCGAGCGTCCAGAGTGGCGATCGGAGTTACGGCAGCTGCTGCTTTCTGATGAATTGCTAGCCTTACCCGAAATTGTTAGAGGATTGGCAGAAGCACAGCAGCGCGCCGAAGAACGACTCGCTAATGTCGAAGAACAACTATCTGAAATAAAAACCGCAATGCAACACCTGACTGAACAGGTAGCCGAACTGACTCGGGAGGTAAGAGAACTGACCGAGAACCAACAGCGGATAGATAATACAGTCAGCAGGTTAAAGGGTGAATCCCTAGAGTGGTCCTATCGCAACAAAATCTATGGATACTTCGGATACCTCATGCGCCGGCTGAAGGTTGTTGATCTGTCCACAATCGATGAAGCATTAGAGACAACCCTCACATCTGGGGAATTTCGTGACGTTTTTCGTCTAGATCTGCTGGCTACCGGACAGTTGCGGGAGTCTCCAGGGGGGCCTGAGGTCTGGTTGGCAATAGAAATTTCATCGGTGGTGGATAGAAACGATGTGGATCGGGCGTGGCGACGAGCGAGTCTGATTCGACGGGCCGGCCCGCTTGTTTTACCCGTTGCTGCTGGAGAACGGGCGACAGCGGGAGCAGAGACCGCTGCCTGCGACCAGAATGTAGTCCTCATGACAGATGGACAGGCGGAGTTTTGGGATGTAGCTGTATCAGCATGGATTAATCCTTCGTAAAAATAGGGACACAGAAACCGAGTTTTTGGCAAAAACTCGGTTTCTCCGAGTACGGAAAGAAAGGGAAAACAGAATGAACCCACCCGTTCCTAAACAGACCGAAACAATCACGCTCGACGGAAAGGAAATCACCTTCACCGAGGGGGAAACCATCTACGAGATCGCGGAGCGACATCGGAAGGAGATCCCGACGCTCTGCTACGACCCTCGCCTCGAAGCGTTTGGTGGATGCCGGCTTTGCGTCGTAGAAGTGGAAGGCTCCCGAAACCCGGTCGCGTCCTGCACGACGCAGGCAACGCCCGGCATGGTCGTCCGGACGGGAACCGACGAGATTGAGAAATACCGGAAGACCCTGCTGGAGATGGTGGCATCCGAGAACCGTGAACTCGATGTCAATTCGCTGCGCGGTTATGCGTCCCAAGAACTGACAGCCCTCGTGGACCGTTACGAAGCGCGCACCGGACGATTCATCGGGGCACAGTCAGGCACGAGCAATACCGACGACAAAAATCCATTTATCCTGCGTGATTACGACCTCTGCATCTCCTGCTACCGGTGCGTCCGCGTTTGCGCGGAGCAGGAGGGGGATTACGCAATCAGCGTGATGAACCGCGGCTTCCACACACAGATTACCACCGAGTTCAATGGCGAGTTGAGAGACTCGGCCTGCACCTTCTGCGGTCAGTGCGTACAGACCTGTCCGACCGGTGCCCTCGCTGACAAGAAGGCGATGCGTGCGGTAGATCGACCGGGCGAAATTGAGAAAACCCGCACCATCTGTCCCTACTGCGGCGTTGGCTGCTCAATCGATCTCCTGACCAAAGCGGATAGGATAGTCGGCATCCACCCGGCGATGGACGGTCCCGCGAACGAGGGCGCGCTTTGCGTCAAGGGTCAGTTCGCGTTCGACTTCGTGCACCACCCCGATAGGCTGACGACCCCACTCGTCCGCGGCGAGGACAGCGAACTCCACGAAGCGAGTTGGGATGAGGCACTTGATCGCGCAGCCGGAGGATTCCGACAAGTAAACGAGAAACACGGCAGGCACAGTGTCTACGGCGTTGCCTCTGGTCGTGCACCGAGCGAAGCAGCCTATCTCATGCAGAAGTTTATCCGCGTCGGCTTTGGCACAAACTACATCGATAACTGTAGTCGTGCCTGACACGCTCCAACGGTTGCCGGTCTGGCAGCCACAATCGGACGCGGCGCGATGTCGAACCCACTGGTCGATATGGAGAAGCCGGACGTTATCTTCTGCATCGGAACAAATATGACAGAATGTCACCCTGTCGCAGCGACACGCCTCAAAAAGGCTATTGCAGGAGGTGCAAAGTTGATTGTCGCCGATCCGCGGCGCATTGGGCTCGCAGAGATGTCGGATCTGTATCTACCGCTCCGGGTGGGCTCGGACGTCGCGCTCCTGCTCGGCATGGCGCACGTCATCGCCCGTGAGGGGCTTATCGATCAGGACTTCATCGAAAATCGGACGACGGACAGCGATGGGTTCCTGGAACACCTTGTCGAATTTACACCGACATGGGCGGAAGAGATCTCAGGGGTGCCTGCGAAGGATATTGAGACCGCCGCCAAATGGTACGGAGAATCGGGGAAAGCCGCAATCTACTACACACTCGGCATCACTGAACATATCTGTGGTGTCGATAACGTACAGAGTCTCTGCAACCTCGCACTCATGACCGGCAACATCGGTCGTGAAGGGACCGGCATCAACCCAATGCGGGGTCAGAACAACATTCAGGGCGCAGGGGATAGCGGCGCGCTCCCGAACAATTATCCGGGGTTTCAGTCGGTTATGGATCCCGCGAACCGAGCAAAATTCAGGGAACTTTACGGGAGAGAGATTGATCTTGACAAGGGGATTACGAAGGTAACAGCACTCGATCTCTGCGGCGAGGAGATCCGCGCCATGCTGATCGACGGTGAGAACACGCTACTCTCCGATCCGGATCGCGCCCATTGCGAACACGCCTTGAAGAGTCTGGATCACCTCGTCGTCATCGATATCTTCCTGACTGACACGGCGGAGCTTGCTGATGTCGTTCTCCCTGCAACCGCCTTCGGTGAGACGGACGGGGTCTGCGCGAACACAGAGCGTCGTGTACAGCGGGTGCGAGCAGCGGTGCCGCCGCCGGGTGAAGCCAAACCCGATTGGTGGATCATCTGCGAACTTGCCAAACGGCTTGGCTTGACGGGATTCGACTTCAGCGAACCGCAACAGGTCTTCAACGAACTGTGCAGCGTCTCACCGATCTACGCCGGACTCGATTGGGAACGGATCGAGAATAGCGAGTATCAGTGGCCCGTGCCGGACAAAGATCACCCCGGCACACCTCGGTTGCACGAGGAGGAGTTTGTGAACGGGCGCGGTATCTTCTCAATCGTGCGTTACCGCGATCCTGCGGAGACCATCAGCGACGACTTCCCTGTCTGGCTGACAACCGGACGCCGGCTCCAATCTTACCATACCCGTACCCAAACCGGTCGGGCGCAAGGAATCGACTACCTACTGTCCGAAGAGGCACTTGAGGTGAATCCCGCTGATGTTGAGGGCTGGGGACTCAGGGATGGCGGCTGGTGCGAGTTGTCGAGTGTCCGCGGCAGCGTGAAGGTTAAGGTGAAATCCACGAATCGTTCCCCGCGTGGGACGGTCTTTGCCAGTTTCAGTTTCAGCGACGTGCCCGTGAATATCCTCACCGGCTCCGGCTACGACCCAATAACAGAGACAGCGGAACTCAAGGTATGTCCGGTTCGCGTTGAACCAACCGACGAACCATCGCTAGGTTATAATACATATACTATAACCTAAGAAGGATTACTGTGACTCGATTTCACAAATTTATGGTAGATAATATAAATAAGTGAACATTATTTAGACATGTGTTACGATATAAGTATTATGAGATATTCACCCGATTTACGCAAACGTGTCCTTGATTTCATACAAGCCGGCGGCAGCAAAACAGAAGCCGCTCAAC
>JAJEAL010000005.1 GCA_022822785.1 Candidatus Poribacteria bacterium | reverse complement strand
GCTCTGTGAGGGCAAAACTGTCGATGAGATTCTATCCCTCAAAATCCTTGACCCCGCCACAGGGAGCGGCCATTTCCTCGTCGGGGTTGTCGATTATCTCGCCGAAGAACTAATCACCCACCCGGACGCGCCACACATAGCCGAAAGGACGGACGCAGAGACGGAGCTCGCCTACTGGCGCCGGCGCGTTGTCGAGTCCTGCGTCTACGGTGTTGATCTCAATCCGATGGCGGTGGAGTTGGCGAAACTCTCTCTCTGGCTGCACACGGTGGCAAAGGGCGAACCGCTCTCGTTCCTCGACCATCATATCCGCTGCGGCAATTCCCTCATCGGTGCAAAAATTGAGAACCTATCAAATCTGCCGGAACTAAAGAAAAGCCGCCGCAGTGCAAGCCAATCCCAGACAGAGATTCCGATGGAGTTCCCTTTCACCGATAAAGTTGCCACCGCTATCGGACACTACCTGCTGATAGAGGAGACCGAGAGCCGCACCGCCGACCAGATCCATGCGAAAGAGTATCAACTAGACATCGCCCAACAGATGCTCCGTTCCCATAAAGGGGTAGCAGACCTCTGGACGAGTGTTTATTTCGGGAACGATGTATCTCGCGCCACCTATCATCAGGCGGTGAATGCCCTCCGTTCCCAAGACACCGATACCCTTGAAAACGTGCTCGCCTATCAGCGGGCGCAGGAGATAGGGAAAGAAAAACGGTTTTTCCATTGGGAGATAGAGTTCCCGGAGGTGTTTCGGGACAGATACGGCCGGGAGAAGGACAATCCGGGATTTGATGCGGTGATAGGGAATCCGCCGTATGCAAATGCGTGGGGAATGACGAATGCTGACCCACAAGACCGATCTGCCATTCAAAAATTATGTTACATTTCGGATCTTCTTAAAGGTCATTGGGATCTCTATGCTGCCTTTATCATAAAGTCACTTGAGTTGTTGTGCAAGCGAGGCTATCATGCGTTTATCTTACCAGATGCTTTAGCCACGGAGAAATACGCAGATCGACTGCGTGAATTTCTCTTAAAGAATACTCAGTTGCTGACCCTGCTTCATTTTGAAGGATTCAATGTTTTTGAAGATGTTTCTCGACACTGCGTTATTTACATATTAACGCTTGAAAATCCCAATCCACAATTAGAAACAGAATTGTATGAACCCGACGCAACTGTAGGTAAAGAAAAGCAGATTGGTCATATTCAGCAAGCTGAATGGATTTCAAGTGAGAATTACCAAATCCGTTTTCAACTCGGTAATCCGAACGTCCGCAGTCTAGGAAATCAAATATGGTCAAATTCAATTCGGCTTGGGCAATTTTGTTATGTAATGGTTGGAGCAACCACCCATAGTAAGGATAAGGGGCGTTTTACTAAGGCAGACGTCGTTTCAAAACAAGAGATTGGAAACGCTAAACGTTTTATTGATGGGAAGAATTTGCAGCGTTATGACATAGATTGGGACGGCCGCTACATTGATTATCGGCGGGATGAGATGTATGGCCCACGAGTTCCTGAATTATTCGAGAGCGACAAGATCGTGGTGCGGGATGTAACAGGAGAAAACGAACAGTTAATCGTATCCTATGATAACAGCGGACTCTATTGTGATCATTTGATAACTTGTGTTACTTACTACGAAAGCATTGAACGCACCGCCGCACAGACAGACTTTCAAGGATACGATAGGATTGTTACCCCATATCCTTCATTGACTTATGTAACGGCGTTATTGGGGAGTTCTCTGCTCACTTGGTTCTTTAGAGTATATTTTGCCACCGGCACATTGCAGGGTTCGTATTCCCATACATATCCTCAACAAGTTCGAGCTATGCCCATCCGTCGCATCAACTTCACCACCCCCACCGACGAACGGGACCGCCAACTCGAAAAAGCCAAAACCCTCTACCAATCCTGCCTCGACAAAGGGAGCACCGACTGCGTTCTCGGCTTTGTGAAGCATCAGCTCAACGCCGATCCAGAACGCGCCGACATCATCCACGACCTACTCGCCTTTCTCGCCGAAGAGATGGTTGAGATGAACAAAGCCAAAGGGGAGGAGATTCGCGGTTTCCTGCGCTGGCTAGAACGGACAATCGGAACAGAAATTGATACCCTCAAAAACAAAACCAAGATCCAAGGTTACTTCAATCTGTCGCCTGAAGAACTACTAGAAATCCTCAAGAAAAACCGCCGATCTATCGGTGTCGATCCGTCAAGCCGAAATTTCCAAGAATCGCTAGAGCGCGAATTGACAGCGAGCTGCAACAAACTCAACCCCTTACACTTCCGCATTCAGCAGACCGATGAACTTATTGATCAGGTGGTCTATCAGCTCTACGGCTTGACCGACGAGGAAATCGCTGTTGTGGAAGGCAAAGCCGATAACAACTGACCCCAGTAGGTCTGCCTTCCGGGCCGACTGCTGCGCTAATGAACCGATGAACCAACAAAAATCAGATGTAAACAAAGCAAAACTACTACAAGGTCCGGTGGGCAAAACGCTCATCTCACTGGCGACACCGATGGCATTCGGGATTGTGGCAATCATTCTGTTTACCGTTGTTGATACCTTTTACGTCGGGCGATTGGGCGCAGAACCGCTCGCAGCGATGGGGTTCACCTTCCCCATCAGCTTCATTGTGATGAGTATCGCGATGGGACTGAGCGTCGGCACCTCTTCAAATATCGCTAGAGCTATCGGAAAGGGACAGCAGCGGCGGGTGCAACGGCTCGCGACCGATGGGCTCGGGCTAGCCTTCCTCCTTGTCACCTGTTTCTCCCTTATCGGACTCACAAACCTGAACGCCATCTTCTCGCTCATCGGCGCGAAAGGCGAGATACTCGAACTCATTTCGGACTATATGATCCCGTGGTGCTTGGGCGTGGGGCTGCTCGTCATTCCGATGGTCGGCAACGGTGCCATCCGCGCCACAGGCGACACCAAAACGCCCGCGACCATTATGATTATCGCCGGGATAGTGAATATCGTGTTGGACCCATTCCTGATTTTCGGTATCGGTCCCTTTCCACGATTAGAGCTACAAGGCGCAGCGTTAGCAACGGTGGTGTCTTGGGGGGTAACGTTCACCGCATCACTGTGGATTTTGGGGAAACGTGAGGGGCTGATTCGCCTGCCGATATTCGATCCCAAAAATACCTTCGATTCGTGGAAACAGATCCTTCACATCGGTATTCCAGCGGCGGGGACAAATATGATGGAACCGCTGTCAATGGCGGTCATCACCCGAATGATCTCCGAATATGGGAAGGAAGCTGTCGCCGCGTTTGGGGTGGGCGGACGGTTGGAATCGCTGTCGTTGATTGGGATTTGGGCGTTGTCTATGGCGATGACCCCCTTTGTCGGGCAGAATTTCGGCGCAGGCAACAGCGACCGGGTGCGAGGAGCACTCCGATTTGCCGTGAAGTTCTCGTTGGTATGGGGAGGCGTTATGTTCGCCGTCCTCCACCTCCTCTCCGGCGTCATCGCGCCAATTTTTAACGATGACAAAGCGGTGATTGCCTCCGTCATTCTCTTTCTGCAGATTATCCCAATCAGCTATGCGATGTATGGGGTCGCCACGCTAGTCAATTCAATCTTCAACGCCTTGGGCAAGCCGTTGCAAGCATCGCTGATCATCATACTACATCTCTTCGTTTTCGTCCTACCGTTGGCGTATCTGGGATCAAAGGTATACGGATTGAAGGGAATTTTCGTCGGTATCGCCGTCGGGAATGTCGCAGTCGGGATTATCGCCTATCTAATGGTACAAAAATTCCTTGCACGGATTGAAGCCTCGCACGAATCAGCAATTACGGAGGCGGTCGAATCAATTTCATCATGATATAACCCCACTGTAGAGGCACCCCTTGTGCGTGCCCGATATAGTAGTAGGCATACTCCGTATGCCGTAACCTTTATTCCAGGAGGCCAACCAAACATGGCAGAAAAAAGTACAGCGTTTGCCCTCATCGGCGATCGCTATCACAATTCAGACTACATTCGGACCGCACTCGGCAAAACCCTAGTGCGAGACCTAGGACTCACCATCGACTTCACCGACGAAATCAAGCGCCTCAACGCGGAAACGTTGGACGGATACAAGATGGTAATCACCTTTCGGGATGGCATGATCTGGCCCCAAGGCTACGGCGCAGGTGGGTCGCTGCCGCCAAATGTGAGCGAACCACCGGTCCCAGAGGTACAGGCGACCGCTATCGATTGGATCACCGAACCACAAGCGCAGGCGGTCAAGGATTTCGTCGAGAGCGGTGGTGCTGCGCTGTTTTATCATAATTCAACCTACATCGCCAGAGGCAATGCGACCTTTCGCGCGGTGTTAGGCGCAGCGACCGAAGGGCATCCACCGGTTCGACCGTTCAAGGTTACACTCACCGACCCAGACCACCCCATCACGCAGGGCGCTAGCGATTTCATCGTGACCGACGAGCAGCATTACATGACCTATGATGGCGATCCAGCGCACGTCTTCATGCGGAGCATCAACGAAGATGGGTTGGGGTTCAACAATCTCGGCGCATCTTGCGAGGCGGGATGGGCATACGACTACGGGGAGGGACGTATCTGCTATCTTGCGCCGGGGCATACCGTTGCTGCACTGTGGAATCCCGCATACGAAAAGATTCAGCAGAACGCCGTGCGGTGGCTGTTACGAGAGATCTAAATGGATAGTGGTATGAGGGAACTATCTTACACGGAAAATCAAGGGGATCATCATCTCACATTTTGATATGATAAATCTCACGTAAGTTTCTGTACTTTTGGGCATAGTCCAAGCCGTATCCGACGACAAAGGTGTCCGGAATCTCAAAACCGACATAATCAATATTCGTTGCGACGACTCTTCGTGTTGGCTTATCTAAGAGACTGCACACTTTCACACTCGCAGGCTCCAACGCTTCAATCTCTGCCATAAGGGTACGCAAGGTGTGCCCTGTGTCAACAATATCCTCCACGACGACCACGTCCGCGTTGCGAAGGTTCCCGTTTAAGCCCTGAACTACCCGAACCTGCCCTGACGACTCCGTTCCATCGTCATAACTGGCAAGCTGGATAAACTCGCAGCGGACAGGAACGGAGAGCGCACGGAACAAATCCGCGAAGAATACAGCTGCGCCTTTAAGAACGCAAACCAGCACCGGTTCCCGATTGGCGTAATCTTCGGAAATCTGCTGCCCTATTTCGCGAACACGCCTTTGGATCTCTGCTTCGGAGATTAGAGTGGCTTCAATTTCCATTTTTATTAATTTTGCTAAAGGGTGAGTAATTCAAATATAGCTGACGTTTCGTCTCAGTCCGAATTTTGGACGGTTCACTCGTCCGGTAGCCGACGACCCAAATAATCTCATCCCCAGCTGTCAACACCGGCACCCGTCCCCGTTCCTGTCGAGGAATCTTAGAATCAATTAGGAAATCCTTCAACTTCTTTCTCCCCCGCATTCCAAACGGTTGAAACCGGTCGCCATCCCGCCGCTGTCGAAGCGTCAACGGAAGGTGGAGCCGATCTAAATCAAATACCGCTTGAAATTTGCCATCGGGAAAGTCAGTCGTTGCGCCGTTCAGGGAGCCCTCCTCAACGGTCGCAATCAGCTCCGCAGCCAATAACGGAAGCGGAGTGTGCCCCGGCACCGCCACCTCGTACTCAAACGGCGCCTGATCGCTTGTCCACCTCTCAATGGAGATGCGATTGTATTCCCGCCGAAACGCCGCACCGTTCGGCAGATGCAGCACACCATTCGGGGCAGCGCGGTCAACCAGATTTAACATCGATTCAAAATGAGTAAAATAAAAATCCCTCACCTCACCGAAAAGCGCTGCGACTGCCCGTCGTAAAATTCGCCGACGCACAGCCAGATGGTACTCACGAAATAAATCCCGATCCAGAACAACCGCATCCGCCGGGCACGGTGCCACCCGACACGCTTGAAACGCCTCATAGGCGAGCGCATCCAAACAATCTGATTCCGCACGTAACACCTCGGCTGTCTGATTCAAAGTGTTCGGGAGGTTCGCGTTATAAGTGCGCTCTAGAAAGGGGAGGAGCTCTAAACGGATCCGATTGCGGAGATGGGTGAGCTGATAGTTTGTCGCGTCACGGCGGGGTTGTAATCCAAGCTGTGCCACAAAATCCTCTATCTCCTTACGTGAGACGGCGAGCAGCGGACGAATAAACCTGCCCGCCCGCACCGGGACCATCCCTTTTAGCCCAGCGTTCCCCGCACCGCGTAGGAGGTTCATCAAGACCGTTTCCGCCTGATCATCACGGTGATGCCCTAGTGCAACTTTCGTTGCCCCAATCCGCTTGCAGACACACTCGAAAAACTCATATCGTGCACGCCGCGCTGCCACTTCAGCGGGAAGCTTCTCTGTCCGCATCAGTTGGGGCACGTCAACCCTGCTACTTGAAATTGGGAGCCCCAAGCAATCCGCCTGCCCGGCGACATAGACTGCATCCGCGGCGGAATCCTCGCGAAAACCGTGATCGAGATGCGCGATATGGAGCTGACAATCCAGCTGATGCCGGAGGGTATGCAAAGCGTAAAGCAAGGCAAGTGAATCAACACCGCCAGAAACACCGACAAGCACTGTTTCCTTTGGTCGAATCATCTGATATTGCGTGATAAAACGGTGGGTGCGTTGTACAAAGCGGGCAGCCATGACAGCGTCTCGAATCAACAGAAAACCGAGCAGCGCAGAGAAACCGAGCGTGTTCAAAGTGCGGACGGGCGGCCCCCGGCCCTACTCTCTCTTTGCGCTATTTCTTAACCTGATCAGAATAAAAAAAGCCGCGCTAGGCGGCTAAATGAGGGCTGGTGAGTGCCGGTGTGGAGAGTTGAACTCCAGACAGCACGATTATGAGTCGTGTGCTCTACCACTGAGCTACACCGGCATAAGAAAAAAGGGAAATGCACCTTAACAAGCGCATTTCCCACTGGCGTTCCTGCCTCCAATCGGACTAAATGGTTGCAGGGGAGGGATTTGAACCCCCGTCCTCCGGGTTATGAGCCCGACGAGCTACCAGACTGCTCTACCCTGCGCCAAGATTAAAAATGGTGGGCGAGGAGGGATTTGAACCCTCACACCCATTTACGGGCGATGGATTTTAAGTCCATTGTGTCTGCCATTCCACCACTCGCCCGCAGCAAGCAGGCATTGAATTTCAGCAACACCTATTGTACTAAATCCCTTCCGGTTTGTCAAGGCTTTTTTCCAAATTTTAGGGCTATTTAGTTTTTTGTTCTTTGACCGACTCTAGCGGGGAGACAAAGGAGTCCCCCATACACCGTAGGTGCTTGCATCCCGCCTGCCTGGCCTCGAAACGGACTTCCGCCTGTCCCGCCGTAGCCTTGACCGGGAGATCGAGTTACTGAAAAATTAAATGACCCTAGCTTCACGTTTTTTGCAGTTGACTTTCCTATACCATCATGGCATACTCTTTATCCATAGATTTATCACCAATTTTTCAACAAGAAGGAGTAATTACAGCTTATGGAACTGACCTACGCACAAAAACAGGAGATTTTCAAAAACGGATTCGTCAAGGTGCCCGGTGTTGTCCCACAAGTGATGGTGGATGAAGCGCTCCGGACAATCAATAGCTCGGTCGGTGAAGGGATGGACATGGATGATATGGTGACTTTCCGATCTCGGTCATACTGCCCGGAACTTCAAGGGTCATCCGTCATCACAAATCTGCTGAACCAGACACCCGCCTGGGAGTTAGCGGAATCAGCAATCGGGGAAGGCAAAATTGTCCGTCCAACCGGCGGCCAGATTGCGCTGCGGTTCCCAAGCACACAAGACCCACCCCCGAAACCGGGCGGGCATCTCGATGGAATGCACTCACCACACAATGGTGTGCCCAAAGGCGTAATCCGAAACTTCACAATGCTAGTAGGCGTGTACCTCAGCCACGTGCCGCATCCGTATGCCGGCAATTTCACCGTATACCCCGGAACACATCACCTCTACGAGAAGTATTTTCAGGAACACGGTCCTGAATCGCTACTTAACGGGATGCCACCGGTCGAATTGCCGGAGCCGCATCAAATCACCGGGGAGCCAGGCGATGTAGTTCTAGTGCACTACCAGGTGGCACATGCCGCTGCGCCAAATGTCTCGCCGCACACGAGATACGCAATCTTCTTCCGCCTGCGTCATGTCGAGCATCCCGACTTCCGACCGGAAGCGATGACCGATATCTGGTTGGAGTGGGAAGGGCTGCGCGATATTGTCGCTGCTTAACTGATGCCTTCAGCTCCGTCCCCCTCTCATTTGCACAAAAAAGCCAAGAAAGTGATAATTTCTTGTAACATTCTTGGGTTATAGTTACAATCGTCGGAAATTTTGTGCATTTCCCTAGGCTCCATGATTCTCACGCGAGTTACCCTTAAAGCACCAATAGGTCGGAACACCGCGGGGTAATTCGTCAGAAACAAGAATGCCCGTTGGAATCCGATGGTAGTTACAGATTGCAGCGCAGCGGAAATCCCAATCTGCAGGATTCATTAGGTCGATGAATTATGGCGAATTAGAAAAATAAGTAGACACTTTCGGCCCTGGTAGATTTTCGTACCCGGTAGGCGCGGTTTCCAACCACACCGGTTTGGCGTATCTCATTACCGGTAGGCGCGGTTTCCAACCACACCGGTTTGGCGTGTCTCACTACCGGTAGGTGCGGTTTCCAACCGCACCGGTTTGGCGTGTCTCATTAATTGTAAAGGTCACCATAATAAACCGTTGAACCACCAAGAAAGGGTAACTCGTGTCAGAACAACTCGCAATCCACGGCGGAAAACCGACAGTCCCAGCTGGGACCATTAAACCGTGGCCCCAGATCACCGACGCTGATCGGCAGGCGGTGATGGAGGTGCTGTCCGGCCAAAGCATTAACGAACAACGCAGGATTCAGGCTGAAGCGTTGTCCCAAGAGTGGGCAACATACGTCGGCCGAAAGTATTGTATTCCAACCAACAGCGGCACCGCCGCGCTCCATATGTGTATCGCCGCTTTGGGAATCGAGCCGGGCGACGAGGTCATCGTCCCAGCCTTTACATTCTGGGCAACCGCAGCCGGAGTCCTTCACCACAACGCTATCCCAATTTTTGTTGACATCGATCCCAAGACCTTCTGCATTGACGCCGCCCAGATTGAAGGCAAACTCTCAGAACGGACAAAAGCGGTTATCGCTGTTCATATCCACGGGATGCCGGCGGATATGGACGCTATCCTTGCGGTCGCTACGCAACACGGTCTCAAAGTTATCGAGGATGCCGCGCAGGCGCACGGCTCAAAGTATAAGGGTGTGCCCTGCGGCTCGATAGGAGATGTTGCCGGATTTAGCACGCAGATGTCGAAAACGCTAACTACCGGCAGCGAAGGTGGTCTCTTCGTCACCGACGATGAGGACTATCATAAACAGGCAGCGCTGCTGCAATACTTCGGCGAATTGGTTGTGCCGGGCAGAGAGCGGCAGGAACAGGAGTACAACGCTTACGGGTTGGGATGGATGTATCGCGGCGATGTGTTCGGTCAAGCGTTCGTCCGCAGCCAACTGAAAAGGCTAGATACGAATAACGCCCTACGCATCCGGAACTGTAACTTTCTCACAGAACACCTCTCCAAAATCAAGGGGATCGAAACCCCCTATGTCCCGCCACAGTGTCAACCGGTCTACTATAACTATGTGGTTGGGGTCAAACCGGACGAAGTGGGGCTGTCTATTTCACCGAGAATCTTCCGCGAAAAGGTTCAAGAAGCCCTAACCGCCGAAGGGATACACGTCGGGCAATGGCAAAGACGACCCGTGCCGGCGCAGGAAATCTTCCAAGCCCAAATCGGTTACGGACAAGGATGCCCATGGACCTGCGGCCACGCCCAACCGGTGGAATATCGACAAGAAGATTATCCCAACGCCACCGCGTTCATCGATTCCCATTTCTACCTGTTCGATGTGAATCCACCGAATGACCTCGACCTGATGAAGTTATATGTCGAAGCATTCGAGAAGGTAATGGATAACCTCGATCGGTTGGTCGAATAGCCTCAGCTGCTTAGGTGCTGTTGATTCTTGATGAGATAAAAGGACTAGGGGAGTCGCTCACGTCTAAACAACGTAATCCAGAAATGATTTGAAAGGAAGATTGATGAACAAAACAGTGACTTCACCGACAAACGTTATCTTCTGCATCGGCGATGGGATGGGATTCGAGAAAGTCAAAGCGGCTGGCATGTACGCCTACGGCGAGGTGGGGCAGCTCTCATTTGAAGGGTTTCCCTATCAAGGCGAGGTGACCACACATTCTGCTGACTCACCCATGACCGACTCGGCAGCGGCTGCAACTGCTATGGCAACCGGGGCTAAAGTCAATAACGGGGTCATTAGCACCGCTTTGCCGGGCAATGGCGGCGAATTGTATACCCTCTTGGAGTGCTTCAAAGACCAAGGCAAAAGCACAGGCCTCGTCTCAACGACCTTCATTACTCACGCCACACCTGCTGCCTTCGGCGCCCATGAACCTCAACGCGGTAATTTGCCAGAGATTGCCGAGGGCTACCTGAATCAGACCCGTCCCGAGGTCTTACTCGGCGGCGGCGGCAATGGGATGACCGATACGGCAGCAGAAACCGCCGGTTACACCGTTGTTGCGGATCGGGACCAACTCCGCTCCCTGAACACTGACAAAATCTCCCTAGTTTCCGGTCAGTTCGGGGACACCAATCTTCCGTACGAATTTGATGGACTTGGCGACCTGCCTCACCTATCCGAGATGGCTGCAACCGCGCTGGCGATATTAATGAACAACCCAACCGGCTTTTTTCTTATGATTGAAGGAGGGAGAATCGATCACGCTGGGCACTCTAACGATATTGAACGCAACGTTTTCGAGACGCTTGAATTTGCTAAAACCGTGAAAGTCGCGATGGACTGGGCAAAAGGACGAGGGGACACCCTCATTATTGTCACCGCAGACCATGAAACCGGCGGCTTGAAAGTCCTTGAAAACAACGGCGTGGGCAATTTCCCTACCGTCTCCTGGGCCACCGGCGGTCATACGACAACAAACATCCCTGTATACGCATGGGGGCGCAACGCAGCACACATCTCCGGTGTAATGGATAACACTGATTTCTTTAACGTGGTCGTGCACAACCAATCCCCCACAAAATAGCGTATCCTCAGATCTATCTCCGCCGTCCCAAAACGCAGAGCCAACCCTTACCGTTGGTGCTTACACCGTACGGTCACAATCACCCCCACATCTATGTTGGGATCGCCCATAGCGAAGACGAAGAGGAATCGATGCTAAAAGGAGAACGCGACAGTGCCCGTCAAGCGGTAGAAGAGGGATATTTGACGATTGCGCCAACCGTTCGCGCCTTTGGTGAGACACGTACCGAGGCGGACAAGGAGAGTAACAAAACATCTTCGTGCCGAATCGAGTTGATGCACGGTCTGCTGGTGGGGCGTACCCCCACAGATTTCTGGCTTTCCCGCCCTTCGCTGAATCTGTTTAACTTCCGATTCAGACAATTGGTGGCTTAAAAATTTCCAACTGTGCCAAGGTGTCCTGAATGTTCTTCAACCGAGTCGAATCCGTAAGCTTTGCCCCATTTGTATCAGTCACGTAGAATGAATCCTCTGCTATGAATGCCTCGGTTGTAATCTTGGCGAGATGGATATCCAAGCCCAGCTTATAGAACGCATCCGAGATAGTGTAGAGCAGGCCCACCTGATCCTGTGCACGGATATCAATAATCGTTGCACGATCCGACGCCTCATTATCGATTCGGATCCTCGGTTGGATATGCCGCTGTTGACGGCGAAGGAGCGGATCCGATTCGCGCTGCTCCTCTAGCACCGTTTCCACGTCAACTGCCCCATTCCAGACAGCTGTTAATGTTTCTTCGATTTGGTGATACCGATCTGCGATTGAGCCCTTGCCTGTCTGGCCATCTGTCACATTCAATACATCGATAACAACGCCATCGCTGCGTGTGTTAATCATTGCCCTCAATATATTAATATTTTCAACTGTCAATACGCCTGTGATTTGCCGAAAAATCCCACGGGCGTTGCGGGTACAGATGCCGATTTGTGTATAACTCTGGTTCTCGGCAAAATGGGACACAGCGATCGGGCTATCCCCTAACTTCTCAACAAGTTGAATCTGTTTGCTAATTAGGTCGGGTGCCTGTGAAATCAACTCTTGGTCAGATGTTGTTTCAAAGTGGTCAACTATTGCAGCCTCGCCAACCGTTTCGCCAATCAGTTGAGTCACCCGCGCTTGCAGCTCTTCCACTTTCAGGAACTTCAGCCGACCTTGCAGAAATTCTAGCGTTCGGGTGTACAGTTGCCAAAGTAGAATCGCATTCCACTGATTCCAGATCTCAGGGCTCACCGCTCGCATATCTGCAAAGGTCAAGAGATACAGCATCTTCAGATGCTGTTCATCCTGCACTAATTCTGCGAAACGTTCAATAACTTTCGGATCATCGAGATCCCGCCGCTGAGCGGTGTGGATCATATCCAAATGCCTCAAAATAAGAAATAACACCACCTCTTTATCAACGTTATCCAAACCTAGGCGGTCCAAGGCAGTTTGCGCCATTTCAAACCCACGCTCATCATGTCCCCCAGGGCCGTTGACCCCTTTGCCGACATCGTGTAATAATATTGCTAGCCGCAGCAATTCGGGTTTCTCCACCTCTCTGAAAATATCAAGGAAATCTTGACCGCCTTCCAGCTCTGCCAGCGTTGCCTCTTCGAGATTCTCAATCGCGTACAGGGTGTGTTCATCGACGGTGTATTGATGGGGGCGATCTGACCGCACTAGCGACCTTATTTTGCTGAACTCAGGTAAATAATAATCTAGCACCTGCCAACGATGCATCCGCCGCAACACTTCAGCAACCCCTTGCGGGTAGCGAAGAATCGACAGAAAGCATTCGGCAACTTCAGGCGAATGTTGAAATTTTTTATCAATAAGATGAAGATTTGCGGCGATTTGATGACGCACCTCCGCACTAATTCTATTCCCAAGCCGTTGACGGTGTGTGAAGACCTTCATGATTCGCGTCGGATCTTTCCTAAAATCGGAGTGCCCATCCTGAAAATCAATTTCATCCCTTACAACCGCAAATCCTTCGGACAATGTTTTGGTTCTCCATCGGTCAAGCCAGTGATGCAGCGGGGACCCCTGGTGCTTCACCCGATCTATAATCAACTTCGCAAATTCAAAGAGATGCTCTGCGTGTAGATAGTAATCCCGCATCATCGCTACTTCTGCGAGGGAATGCTCATCATCCGTATACCCAAGATTTTTAGCAACGATTTCTTGCACATCTAGGACTAGCTGATCGCTCCGTCTTTGATTCACATAATGGAGCTCATTACGCAACTGCCACAGAAAATCGAGCGATTCTTCACACGATAACGCTACCGTCTCAGGGATAACCCCTCGTTTTTGGAGCTCTTCAAGGTCTTTAACGCCAAAGCGAACTGCCGCAACCCAGATGCCGGTATGAAAATCACGCAAGCCACCGGCACTCTCCTTGATGTTCGGTTCTTGGAGATAAATCGTTGCGCCGTAGGACTCGTGACGAGCGTTCCACTCCTCAATCGTGGTCGCAATGAACTTGCCCACCCGTTTCTTGAAAAAGTGTTTAGAGGTCAATTTCTGAAATTCGCGATACACCGATCTGGCACCCACAATGTATCGCGCTTCAAGCATTGAAGTCTTAGAGAAAATATCGTTGTAGGTTGCCCGAACGCACTCCTTGAGCGATCGGCAGCTATGGCCAACCTCAAAACCGACATCCCAAAGTGTCGTGATCATCTGGTTAGCAAACGGGCCGACTTGATTCACATGCAGCTCCGCCGGATCATAGACCAACATGATGTCAATATCTGAATAGGGGTTCAGCGCCTCCCGGCCGTAACCCCCCAATGCAAGGACGGCTATGGGGGCATCTTCTGGCAATCTGGGCGCACCGTTTTCCGCCTTAATTGCAGATTGATAGATGCGTTGGATTACGTTGTCTGCAAGGCGCGTATATTCTTCGACAACTTCCCTGCCACCAATGCCGAAACAGTGCCGGGAATAGATGCGCTCTCGCTCTTTGGTGCAAAAGGCTTTTAGCTCTTCCACAAGGTTAGGTTGTTGAGGCATTTATCTTCCTCCGGTGACGCACCGGGAATTTACAATATGAAATGTCGAATCTTTCAAAGGTCAAACGGGTGCGATCAGTAAGGAACACAGATGTTCGTTCCCTACAAATGGCTAAAGAAAAGGATACAAGCAAGCGTTGGTAATAATACAAACAGCAGCTTGACCTCAAGCAGATAGTTTTGATAGCGTGAAGCCGATGGATCGCCCCCCTTGAACCGCTCGATAAATTTAATGCGACGGTCAATCGAAGGATGCGTCTGAAATAGCTCGAATAAACGTTGGATAGACCGAGGCATATAGTTGAGATATGCAAGTCGGACCAACGCGAGTTCGAGTGCCTCTGGCTTGTTTGTCAGCGTAGCGGCGTACAAGTCCGCTTGATGCTCAAAACGCCGCGACAAGGCGCGGAAAATGATGACAAAATAGAGGGAAACAAAAAGGACCAAACCAATTGCTGGCAGTAGGGACGAGGTAGGCAGCACTGACTCAAGCGGCCGCCCAATATAGATGTAATAAATGGCATAACTGAGAAAATACGCGACCAAAAACAGGAGATAGGTCAAAATGTGCTTGTAACGGATATGTCCAAATTCGTGGGCCACAATCGCTTCGATTTCATCGTCCGAAAAGTGCTTGAGCACCGCTTCTGTCAAGAAAATTTTACGAGCCCACGGGGCGATGCCAGCCACCGCCGCATTTGCGACTGACTCCGTCTGCCAGACAACGATATCTTTATATTTAATATTATCTTGAGCAGCCAATCGGTGCAGTTTATTTCTTAAGTCGATATCCGCTAACGGAACCGTCCGCCAAATAAAACCCAAGAGCAAAGGTGCATAGGCGTAAGCTAAAAAGATAAGCAACGCCATAAGCGCGATCGGCAAATAGGTGTGACCGGCGAGAAACGGGAGGTATACAATCAGGTCTAACAGACACACGTAAACGAATAACGGCAATACCGGCAATAACAGAAACTTCAAATGAACGCTGAGATACTCTCCCCTTTCCCAGTTACGGGGGGTTACCTGCTGTTCGACTTCATAAACCGCCAAGCGAATGAGTATCAATCCAGCGATCAGTGGGATAATCCCCACAAGGTGTTGTGTGTAAATTAATGGAGACCACTTTAACGTGTTGCCGATTAGCAGCGGCAAATTCAACAGGTATACATTGTAGACGTAACCAATCAGGAGAAGATATTCAAAGCCTATTACAGATCTTTTGACGAGATACAATCGGCGCAGCCGGGCATCCGAATCCGTCGGCAGAGCGCGTGTGGCATAGGACCCAAAAAAGTAAACAAGCGCCGGTGGTAAAATGGTCGCTGCAACCGTACTAGTTAGGGTAAGCAGGGGATTAAATGCCCCGCTACCGCGCGAGGGCTCAAAGAAAAACAGAAAAATCAGCCCTGCAATTAAAACGATGCTAATTTGACCCATTGCTATATTCCTGACTGGAATGTGGTTGAAACAAATCGCTCGTATTCTATCACAGCGGAGTTTGGGAAGTCAAACCAAAACCCTGAACACCCGAAAGTCGTTGACAGGACGTATCCGATTATTTATAATGCAAACACTCAAAATCCGAAGGAGGCATTAACAATGCACACAACCGCTCCCACCTTGCCAACCATCTCACTCGGTCCGTATCAAATTAGCCGGCTTATCATCGGTGATAACCCAATCTACGGCTATTCCCATTTCAATCAGCTCCTCTCTCAACACCAACAGGAAGCGAACGAACCGGATCCGGTGATGACGACCCTGAGACGCGCTGAAGCTGTCGGGATCAACACTTGGCAGAACACAATCACGGAACGTTCGCTCTCTGATTTACTCCGCTACCGAGAGGAGGGTGGCACAATCCAGTGGCTATGTCTCAGCACATCGCAGTGGTACGATGAACCCCACCGGGTCGCGGAGGTCGCACGCCACAATCCAATCGGTATGGCACCCCATGGCGGCGGAATCGGCGATCGCTGCCTCCGGGAAAACAAACTCGATCTGCTCAAAGACATCCTCAAACGCATTCGGGATACCGGCGCTTTGGTCGGACTATCCGTTCATGACCCCAAGTTGATTAGCATTGCGGAGGACGAAGACTGGGATGTGGATTACTATATGGCAGCCCTCTACAACCTGCGTGCAGGAAGGGAAGACTTTGAAAGGAAGTTTGGCTACCCGCCTCTAGGGGAGATCTATCTGCGTGAACATCGTCCCAAGATGTGTGAGCAGATTCAGAAAACAGACAAACCGTGTATCGCTTTCAAGGTACTCGCCGCCGGCCGAGCGGTCGGATCGAAGGAACAGATTCGAGACGAGTTTGCATTTGCGCTGAAAAACATCAAACCCACCGATGCGCTCCTCATCGGCATGTATCAAAAGTTCGGAGATCAGATCGGCGAGAACGCTGCGATAATCGCTGAACTCTGTCAAGAACAAAATTCTACCGAATCGATACAATCCGCCTAGCTTGTCCATTGTGCGTTTCACATTTCAGACGTCACATTTCACCCACCTCACCTTTTGTGCTGTCTTTTAGCACGAATTGCTTTCGATATATGTTTTTCATCAACGCGCCATCCAGCCCCCATCGACAGTCAGAATATGCCCGTGGATATATGAAGCCGCCTCAGATGCCAGAAAGACCGCCGCGCCTGCCATATCGTCAGGCGTACCGAACTGACCCGCTGGGATTCGATCCATAAATTCCGCAACCCGCACCGGATCATTCAGGATCGCGCTTGTCATGTCCGTTTTGATATAGCCCGGTGCGATTGCATTCACATTAACACCTTTTGGCGCCCACTCATTGGCGAGTGCTTTCGTCAATTGTGCTATACCCCCTTTGCTGGCAGCATACGCTGCGGTCCGGATACCGCCGGAGAAACTCAGCAGTGACGCGATATTAATAATCTTTCCGCCGCCGCGTTGGATCATACCTCGTCCAACCTGTTGGGAGAGCAGCCACACCGACTTCAAGTTAACCCGTACCACATCATCCCATCGTTCCTCCGGGAAATCAACCGCACTATCACGATGTGTCGTGCCCGCGTTGTTGACCAGAATGTCGATTCGTCCATAAGCTGCACTCACCGCTTCAACCAAGTCCGAGATGACCTCCGTTTGGCTCAAATCACAAGGGAAAATTTTCGCCTGAACGCCAATAGCCTGTATCTCTTGCTGCGTTTCAATGAGCGTCGATTCAGACCGTGCAACAAGTGCCAGATTTGCCCCAGCACCGGCGAGGCCAACCGCAATTCCTTTACCAATCCCGCGGCTCGCTCCGGTGACTAGTGCTACCTGTTCATCCAATGAAAAAAGACTCGAAATTGTCATACCATCTCCCTGATTCTTTGGTTACTCTATAAATTGCTCAACTTAACCATAAGACTTGACACAGTGGCGCAAGCATCAGTATAATAACATAACTTCGGATTTTCCACCATCGTCCGCTGGCAGATACAACTTCACAGATCCCGATTCCGCTGCGTTGTTCCGACGCTTACCGAATCGTGGCTCCTTGGCGTTGATTGGAGTGTTCTAATCCGTCAATGTCGGCATTTGATAGAGGAAATTATTGTGAGGAACCGTTGCGCCTTCAATCTTGCCGTGCCCTTTATGCTGTCATTGCTGTTTTTCGCCTGCAGCACGGCTCAACTCCAGCCCGTCGAGCCGACCCAAAGTTCCAATCCGATCCCATCTGGCGTCCAACTGTTAGAATTGATTGAGAATGCCTTCGTGGGGATTACTGAACGAAGTAATCCTGCTGTTGTTGGTGTCACTGCACTAGACGTGAGAAACCGCAGCGGCTCCGCGCAAGATTCTGACCGACAGGAGGGAACCGGTTTCATTTTTCGCAAAGATGGTTATATTTTAACCAATAATCATGTAGTAAACGGTGCAAAACGGATTATTGTCCGCCTATTCGACGGCAAGGAATTTGAGAACGCTCAATTGATTGGGATTGATCCAAACACAGATGTCGCTGTGTTAAAAATCGATGTGCAGGAAGAACTGCCCGTGCTTCCCTTTGCCGATTCGGATACGGTTAAGGTCGGACAATTTGCAATCGCAATCGGCAACCCATTCCAGCTTAATTATACCGTGACTACCGGGATTGTCAGCGGTAAAGGACGTTCCCTCTTGCCCGCGTTTATAATCCGCTATCAAGATTTCATCCAGACTGATGCGTGGATTAACAGGGGAAATAGCGGGGGACCCCTGCTGGATATCCATGGGCGGGTCATCGGTATTAATTCCGCGATTCGACGTGCCGACGATTCCGCAGGGGCAGACGCTGTCAAAGCCGGAGCCGGTTTTGCTATCCCCATCAATCTTGTGAAGAAAGTTAGCGATCAGCTCATTGCAAACGGGCAGGTGATACGCGGATGGCTAGGAATTTTTATGGCACCACATCCCGAAGGCATCCGGGTCACCCGATTTTCTAGCCCATCGCCTGCCAAACAGGGCGGCATGGAAGCGGGAGATATCATTGTCGAATACAATGGTCAAGCAACACGAGAAGTTCGTAAATTCAGATTCCTTATCGCTGAGTCGATGGTCGGCGAAGAGGCGGCATTTACAGTCATTCGCCGCGGAGAGCGTAAAGAACTGTCCGTAAAAATTGGTAGGATGCCGCGGCGTTACACAGGCCTAGAAATGGATTCAGACTCGGAATCTTGGGCGAAATTAGGTATAGCTGTCCGTGAGCTAGCTGACCACGACTTCGAGCTTTACACCTACTTAAGTCTCGAAGACAAAGGCGTCATTGTTGAAGAGGTACGTCTTGCCGGGCCCGCACCCAGCGCCGGAATCGCGCTCGGCACATTAATCGTCGGACTCAACAACCAACGTATCGAAAATATGGCGGATTACGACAAAGCATTGCAAGAGGCGCTCCGTAAATCGGAAATCTCTATTGAAATCAAGAACACCTATACTGACAAAGGGACAGAAACTGTTACAGTTACAATTAATTCGGAGTAAAGCGGAATACCGGTCTGCTAATCCACGCCGAAAGCGCATATTAAGGAACAACAGTAAACGGAGTTGCGGTTTGTAAGTAGGTAACCATGAAAAAACACCTGTCAAATTTACAGGAAGTCCTTGGACCCGATGGATTAATTGCGAAACAGCTCACAGGCTATGAGTTTCGTCCGCAGCAACTAGAAATGGCGGAAGCTGTTGCAAGTGCGCTGTCATCCAATGAGCACCTGATAGCTGAAGCTGGCACCGGTGTCGGGAAAAGTTTTGCTTACCTCCTCCCGGCCATCAACCTCGCACTTGAAACCCACGAACCGGTAGTCATTTCGACCAATACTATCAACCTGCAGGAGCAGTTGATTTACAAAGATATACCGTTTCTCCAACAGGTTCTACCACAACCTTTCACCGCTGCACTTGCCAAAGGACGTGGCAACTATCTTTCGCGTCGTCGGCTAGACAGTTTGAGGACTTATGAGCGGCCTCTGTTTGATACAATGACAGAGGTAAACGAACTCGATCGCATTGTAGAGTGGGTCAACGTCACCGAAGATGGCAGTAAGGCAGACCTCGAACCGCAGCCGATGTTTGAAATTTGGAATAAAGTCGCTTCAGATACGGATAATTGCTTGCGGCAGCGATGTCCCACCTTTGAAACCTGTTTCTACTTCAAAGCGCGGGCGGAGGTGGAGGAAGCCGACCTAATTATTGTGAATCATCACCTACTCTTTGCGGATTGGGCACTCCGAAAAACCAATCCCTACGCCGCCATATTGCCAGAATATAGATACCTAATCCTTGATGAAGCGCATCACCTAGAAGCGACCGCGACAGATCACACAAGTATTGAGTTTAGCAATGCACGGGTCAAGCGGTTTTTGGATTCGCTGTGTAATCCACAGGGGAAAGCGGGACTCTTTATCCGATTCCAATCTACGGGGTCGATTCGGCTTGTCGAGGACGCTCGTGAACAAGCGAATCAGCAGTTCGCTTTAATTATGAGTTGGTTAGAGCGGCAAGGGGTGAGGGATCGGGGACACGGGATCACACAAACTGTCGATCAACCCGATTTCGTGCACAATGTGTTGGAGGACCCTTTGAGTGACCTCCAAGCGAGATTAAAGTCACTCAAAGATACCGCGACAACTGACGATGACCAGCAAGAGATTGATGCCCATCTGCGTCGCTGCCGTGAACTCCGTAACGACCTAGAGGTGATGCTTAGCCACACACTGCCGGATTATGTCTACTGGATTAACACCTCGACACGTGGGCGCTTTGATCGAATCCTCTTGCATGCGACCCCAATCAACGTGAGTGAAGAACTGAACGCTCACCTCTTTGAAAAACTGGACAGCATCATCATGACCAGTGCGACCTTGGCGACTAACCAGAATTTCGACTACTTCCGGCAGCGGGTCGGTCTACCCCACTGCCGCGAAGTGCTTGTCGGATCACCCTTCAACTATCAAGAGCAGGTTGAGATTCATCTCCCTTCGCGGATGCCGGATCCACGTGATCGTAGGTTCACCCAAGCCGCCACCACACAAATCCTGAATTACCTCAGGCTAACACATGGCAAAGCCTTTGTGCTGTTCACAAGCTACCGAATGATGGATGAGGTTTACGAAGCAGTTTACCCCTATCTTGAGCAGCTTGGGATTGATGTGCTCAAGCAGGGAGACGGGCTTTCGCGCAACGCGATGTTGATGGAGTTTAGAGAGAATGTCAATTCGGTGCTGTTCGGAACGTCCAGCTTTTGGGAGGGCGTCGATGTGCAGGGCGAATCGCTCAGTAGTGTGATTATGACCAAACTACCTTTTGAGGTGCCCACACATCCGGTAATAGAAGCGAGGGTCAAGCAAATCGAGGAGCGGGGAGGTAATCCGTTTATGGAGTTTAGCTTACCGGAAGCAATCATTCGCTTCAAGCAGGGATTTGGACGTTTAATCCGCACGAAAACGGACACAGGAATCTTCGTTGCCCTCGATTCACGCATCAGTACCAAATTTTACGGCAAACAGTTTTTGAACTCCTTGCCGTCCTGCAAAATTGTGGAGCGTTAATGATACTGAACAATCCAGCGCAGGGCGAGGTTATAACAAGTGCCCAGTGATGAGTGACCCCACTTTGGTTTCACTCATCACTGCCCACCTAGTATCCATCATTAGTATCGATGCGGTGCCGGCTGCGCCAGTCGAATTCCTTTATGGTGTATGAAAGGAAATTCGTATACTATTCTCTTATAACGGGTCGCAGTGCCTTCCGGCGGCTTGAGCTCAAGCGGAATGATAACAGTTAATTCCTCCGCGTTGTGCTTCATCTGATAGAATGGGAGAAAACCCTCAACGCTCTCACCGGGCTGTATCCCCTTTTCTGTATTCGGAATCTGCGTTTCTATCAAAATCTCGCGCGCCTTTCTGAGCCCATTTTTCACATATATTCCCGACGCCCGAGACATGTAACTCAGACGTTCTTTTAGACCATCGTAATCTAAGGTACCGTAACGGTTCTCGCCTTGGTCGACCATCTCGCAAGGTACTTGTCGGGTGCCCCTGATGCGATAGACAACCGGGGTCTCGGCGTTGTTCGTAATTTTAAGATAAAACACATCGGTCTTGTCGCCTTGGTTCTGCCCTTCCGTTTCGTAGAACGGTGAATAAGCATTGCCACGATTATACTTGCGATCTAGGTCAGCACGCCGCCAGTAGACAATCTGAACCGTAATATTATCTTTGGTCTGTGAGAGTATTGGTCCCGTTGCTTTAACCTTAAACGCATCGGGGTTTACCCCCTCAAGTACAATACCTTCGGGTAGGGTTGCAGCCGGTTCAACAGGCGGAAGATTTTTTAGTGATGTTCCTCCCACTGCACATCCCGCAACCAGTAGGACTAATACCAATAACCCAGCGCTACTGATCCATGAGCTTAGGTTGAATTTTTTCATGGTGAATTTTTGCCTCCTTATTCGTCCATCAATCATGATGGGTGTTTTATTAATGAGACGTAACATTTCGATATTCGCATTCTCCTCAGCACCTAGAAATCCATTAAATTGTGTCTAGGTACTCGCTATCATACAACTCGACAGTGTCGAGATCACTTCGTTAAGTAGCTAGTATAGCATACCTCCACCTCTAATTCAAATACAAAATTGACTCAGGCCTGAGAAAACTGATTGAGATGTATAGACTAATCTGTCCTGTTGCGCTAAATCGCTAGTACACTGTCAGATAAACACTAACGGTCCTGCTCGTAGTGGATTGACAAATCCACTACACCCTCGCAAAACTGGTTCCGATTTCGCCGAGCGGTGAGTGACTTGTCACGATTTATTTGACGAAGGACTAGGTTAACCGTTCCACTGTTTGCTGATAACGTTTCTCCATCTCCGGGCCCTGCAGCTGCAGATATGCCTGTTCGGCACTGCGGGCCCGCTCTTGCGATGGCGGTTCAGGGATGTCGATAACCGCCGTCGAAATCTGATCGTTGCCCCACTTGTAAGCGACAATTTCGCCCTTACTGATGATAAGATTCATGCCCACATTTGCTTCGACAATGGGCACCCCGTTCTCTCGCGCCCGCGCAAGCACTGCCTCGTTTTGGCCCTTACTCTTCGATCCATAGGATGGGATGAAGATAAGTCTTGCGCCATCAAGGACGAGGGTCCGCGTGATCAGCGGATTCCATCGGTCGTTGCAGATGACAGCCCCGGCACGACCTAGCGGCGTATCAAAAGCACGCAATGTCTTGCCAATACGGTTAAAGTTCCAGGAGGCATGGGTGCCTTCAGCGAGCTGGGTTTTATGATATTTACCGCAGATGTCGCCGTTGTGATCGATAAATACAGCGCAGTTAAAAGCTCCGTCGTCGATCCGTTCAGCGAAGCCAAAACAGAGACAAATCCCTAACTTTTTGGCAAGCTGTTGAAAGCGCCGAATGTAGGGACCATCAATCGGTTCAGCGATGTCGAGCAGCCGCTCCGCTAGCTCCCGGTTCTCAATCACATCCATGACGACATAACCCTCAAGCACTCCTTCTGTCGTCAAAATCACCTGCGGCTGTTCCCTAGCAGCTTCAACAAAGAATGCCTCCATCTTGTCAGCGTTTGCGGCTTTATCCCACTTCTTCGGTTTAATCGAAATCGCTGCGACCTTGACTGAGTTATACATACTTTACCTCTTTATATGGTGAATTCTAAAAATAAATAGACACTTTCGCTCCCTGGTAGGTGCGGTTTCATGAAGTTTCAGAAAATAATCGGGCAACTCTATATTTCCCCAAGACCCGGTAGGCGCGGTTTGCAACCGCGCTGGTGTCAATAGCAAATTACCCAATTAATAAATTAATCTTCATCCAACCGCACCGTATAGGCACTTGGAAGCAGTGCCTACCAATTTGCGGTTTCCAACCGCACCGGTTTGGCGTGTCTCACTAATTCTAAGATCCACTATATATGAACGAATACCCGCTTTCTATGAGATCGAAAATAAACCCGCCTATTTACCGAAATGGCCAAGTGCCCGGATTGAGTTGGTCCGGACTCACAACAATCTCCCGAATGTCGTCTAATAGCTCCGCCGGAAGCGCATCACACCCTGCAAATGAAACAATCTCCTGCAGCTCCTGAACTCGACCAGTACCCACCAACGCTGTGGAAACAACAGGGTGGCGCAGCACAAAACGGTAAGCCAATTCCGGCAGATTGCTGCTTTGTGTACTGCACAGTGAATTTACCGCATCAACCGCCTCCCGCAATTCGCGGAGCGCTTCGGGAAGATGTACATAGCGATAGGTCAATGCACCCTTCAGGAGGACGGATCGGATAACGACCCCCACCCCGTGCTCTCCAGCCAGCGGTAACACCCGTTCTTCAAACTGACGATCTAATAGGTTGTAGGCAACCTGTATACAGTCAAAATGACCATCTTCTAACACGGCTAACGGTGCCGCTTCACCGTAGGTAGTTGCGCCAATAAAACGGGCATAACCCATTTGCTGCGCCCGCTCCATAATCTCTACAATTTCTCCTTGTTGGATAAGTTCAGGGGTGGCATTGTGGATGTAGAGCAGGTCAATGATGTCCGTCTGTAATGCCCGCAGCGATTCGGTAATCGATACTTCCACGCGCTTTCGCAATTCCGCCCCGCTATACCCTTCCCAACTCAAGGTGCCAATCTTGGTTGCGAGGATGTAGTCGTCCCGACGCAATTTCAGTGCACGGCCAATAATCGCTTCGCTCTCCCCATAAGCTTGTGCTGTATCAATCAAATTGACACCCAAATCGAGCGCGCAGTTGAGCAAGCGGGCGGCATCCACCTCAGATGGTCGCCGATGCGCTCCCCGCGCGGGGATGCCGTAATCCATGCCTAACTCTACAGTGCCCAGCGAAATCTCCGATACTTGCAGGTTCGTCCGTCCCAAACGCCGATAGTTCATCGTGCCACTCCTGCAAGGTTCAGCCTTTTGGCTTGCATTGTCAAAGAGAATGCTGTAGTGCTCCGCCTCGGGCTGCAACGGCTTGTTAGTCTCTCAAAGTTCATTGACCAATCGATCGTATTCAGCATGAGAGCCGATCCAAAACCAATAGATTGACTCACCCTCCCGTAAACCCAAAGCACGCCAACCGATTCCCACTCGTATCGAGTAGATTGGTTAGATAGGATGTACCCGCTTGAATTGCAAACTCGGATGGTTGTGGTTTTGCCGCCACAGACGATAATTCTTTCGAGCTTTCTCTTTGACGTTCTGAGGTAACCGCCGAAAACAGGAAAGAAAATCTTCTGTCAAATACGAGTTCACAGTTCATCAAACCCTATTTTTGTGACATGACCCGCTTTAATATCAGCACGGACTTTTTGAGCGAGTTGGGCGAGTTTATCCTGGGATGCAGCAAAAGCTGCAGCCCATCGCTGCTCATCTTCAAGTTCTTCAAGAATCACAGCCGCAATCGCATCCTGCTTTTCAGGCGGCAATTTATAAATCGCGATGAGTGCTTTTTCGAGAAGTTCGGTCATAATTACCGTTCCTTTCTCGTGTTGATTGATATTAGAGATTAAGGCTTACTTTGTTCCCGGAAAATCGTCGCGCTGAAAATAACCGTTCTTAATCGTATTGATTTCACACGTTGTTTGTGCGCTCGCCCAATGTGTAGCATAACCGCGACGCCAGCGATCCGATTCGTTACGATGAGACGTATGGAGTATCTTGCTGTGGTGGAGAACGACGCCGCCTTTTTTCACTTCCGCCAATACCTCCTTTGAGAGATCGATGAGCTCAGGTGGGGGCACAAGGTTATAGGGCTCATCGGGGTCCGGGGTCTCATGCGGTAAGATTGGACCCCTGTGTGAACCTTCGATATAGCGGAGGCACCCGTTTGATTCATCTACGTCGTCCATCGCAATCCAAGCAGTAATTACATGGTCTGCCGGATCACATTTGAAATAGTAGTTGTCTTGGTGATACGGTTTCGCGCTACCGAAGTGTGGCGGTTTCATGAAAATCTGATCGGTGACTAACACCGGCTCTATACCGATGAGATCCTTAATAATACGTGAGAGACGCGGGTCCAGTACAAATGACTGAAAGGCGGATGCTTTGAAGAAAGGGCCCTCAATTTTTCGCGGTGCAAGTGAACCGTCTGCCGCTCGATCAAAAGCGTAACCGATGCCCTTGACTGCCGTTTCGTCGGGATCCATCGGGATTTGCATTTCGCAATCGCTGACCTCAACCGCAATTTGAGCAATCCGTTCAACTTCGTCAGGACTATAAACCCCTTCAATAACGACCCACCCCTTTTCCCAGTAGTGGTTATAATCGTCTTGACTGATGTGCATATGTGCCTCCTCTGGAATACCCCGCCTTGTGAGAATGCTATCGCGATTTCTCAGCTCAGGAACCGTTTTAGCACATTCGTGGTAATCTTTGAAATTGTGTCGTCCACTATCACAGAGCAGGGATAGGTAATTGAGCCGACGGAAAATACCGCCCCGCCGGCACCGGGTTCGTGGTAAACGATTTCCGCGCCGCCATCGTCAGGGTTGAGCCCCTTGGCGAGTAGCTGGACATTTTTAGGCGAACTAGCGGAGATTTTGTCCGTCTCGTGGCCCGATGCTCCGCCGGGACAACGCATATGTAAGCTCTGCTCCCCGAACACATCCCCATTTTTCAAGCCTGTACCCTCAAAAATCCAATGGGAATCGTCAATCACCCGATAGGGCGCACCCGTCATTATGCCAGTATCGGTACAGACAACGCCTAAGAGAGTCGCTTCGGACTCGTGGCGCAGGTGGAATCGGCTTTCATACCCAACGTCTTGCAGAGTCGTGAAACTGCCGCTGCCACAATTCTCGTTGTGAACAACCATCGTGTAGTCGTCGAGAAACTCGACCTCACAGTTCAAGCCGTTACCGCCGAGATACATCAACTTACCACCGCCCTCAAAGACCCACGCTTTGAGCCGAAAATACATATCCGTTGACCAGTATTCGGGATGGGTGCTGATAATGAGAACTTCATAATCTTCCAAGTTCAGAACGCCTTGATGAAACTGTGTCTCAGCGTAGAGATCGTAATCGAATCCTTCACGTTCGAGCCAACCGAAGAGCCGCCATTCAGCGGGGGCGACATGACAGGCGGAACGACCCTCAACTGGATCTGTGATTTCCGTATCTTCAGTGATAACGTTAATTAGTTCGGGACGATCAAACGACAGGGGAGCATATTCGTCCGCATCGAAGTGCTGGTGGTCCCGGTTGGTGTATCGCTTCAGATCGAGCCGCGCGTTGACAGTGGGGGTCGGTGGAAATTGGTCGGGATGGATATAGTTGCTCCGACCGCCGAAGTTGTTATAGGCATTCCAGTTGATGTTGGACGCCAGTACAGCGATGGGTGCTTGCGGCTCCGCCGGTGCAACAACCCACGGAAAGGAAAAGAATGCCCCTGATTCTGTTTTAGCATGAAAGTAGTAAAGCCCGCTTCGAGCCGGTGCCTTGACGAACTGGAGGTGGTGTGGATTCGTATATCCGAACTTGTTCCACTCGATGCCAGTTTGGGTGTAATCGCCATCAGGAGAAATCTGCATCGTCGCCCGGGGGCCATGCTCATCATGCCAACCGAGGTCCCGAATCTGTTCCTTCTGGAACCCATATCGCCACAACGAAAGCTCATACGCCTCGACGGAGTGGACACGGAACTCGGATTTCTCACCGGAGCGTACCCACTTGGGCCAAGCATAACCCAACAAGCAGTCCGAGAGTAGGCGGAATTGATAAGGGCGATCCCGTCGGACGGTCATCTCGACGCTTTTCGCTCCGAAACCGGGTTTATAGAGCGTGACTTTGTAAAGCCCTGGTGACAGATTCGCGTAGATCGCACCCGTCGCCCGTGAGCGGGCTTCAAACGAACCTGATTCGTTCACAAATTCCAACAATACATCGGGAAGCGCTACATAGCGCTCGTCGCTGACATATCCAATCAGCATACCGTACCTCCAAGCGAAAAGGTCCAATCCTTAACTGGTTACAAAAACAAAAATTTAGCATTCGTTATGTTTGGTCAGCGCCACCGGTACAGGAAACTGGCGTTACAACAAATCAGTCGTTCTGCCTGACCAAAACTTCATACGGATTTTCCCGATTCTTCAACGGGAAGGTCACTCGTGTTTTCAAACGTTGTGACTCGTGGACTGCCATTATCATCTCTAGTGCAGCGCGCGCATCCGCTCCACTGGAAACGGTGACTACCTCGCGGCCCTCCTCAATCGCTTGAATCAGTTCTTTCGCAATCATCTGATTGCTGAGATGCATCTGCTCCTGAGCCGTCCGGCTCGTGCCATCCGGTCGTTTTTCCCATTCATCCAGAAGAACCCGCTCCCATTCTCCTTCCCCCGGAATCCACAAGCCGTGAGGATAGAGATACATCTCCCCACTAGGAGAGTTTCGTAGCGAAATAATGCCCTCAGTGCCGTAAACCTCAAATCCGAACCAGCGGCTACTCGTGTGGTTGCCGGACGGATTTCCTCGGTACGATTCATAGTGGGCGGTGATTCCATTCTCAAAGACGTAGTACGCCGCCAAACCGTTGCCAGCCAACAATCCAACGCCTTCGTCTCCTTCTCGGATATCCCCGGAAGCGACCTCTCTGCCATCTTGGGTTACCTGCCCGTGCGCCCAGGCGACATCCGCGCCAGCAAAATACCGCATACTATCCATCATATGCGTTCCTAGCACCATCAGATCCATCGCTCCAGCCCGGTGATCGGCTTTGCCGTGACCGCGCAGCACCTGAATCTCTCCGATTACGCCTTCGTCGACCAGCTGCTTGGCGTGTTGTTCGTAAGCACACGCTCGGCGATGGGCGACGGCTACCTTCACCCCGTTACGGTCGCAAGCGTCCATCATCGCATCCGCTTCCGCCAAGGTTCGAGCGAACGGTTTCTCACACAGAATCCCCTTCACGCCGGCGTTGGCGCAAGCGATGACCATCTCTGCATGACAGTCGATCCAACGAGGAGCAACGCTCACTAGGTCTAAATCTTCCTTTTCCAACATTTCACGGTAGTCTAGGTAGAGTCGATCTGCCCCGGTGCGTTCTCCAGCAGCCCGAAGACCCTCCGGGTCCGAATCGGCGATGGAAACGAACCGCACGTCCGGAAGCCCGTCAATGGTATCGGGTTGAGAACTCTCGGAACGGAGAGGAATCTGAAATGCTACATCCAGTCCGTGGCCATAGTCACCCTTGCCCGTTCTGCCGATAGCTCCTGCACGATACGTTGTCTTCATGGATTTTTCCTCAATAATGATCTAGAGGTCAAAATTTAGATGAAAGTGGGAATACTGACTTAAACCAACTTGAAAAGAATAAGGCATAAGAAAAATAATACGTAATGCGTAAAATGGTTCCTTTTTACGTATTACGCATTACGTCATTAAGTGCCAGGTCAGTCGAGATTTATGTCTCGACACGTAGCTATTCAAATTGGCTGTAATAAGCCGCTACCGTTTCATGGTCAATTGTCTCATCCGGCGCCATGCCCAATCGCTCATATAACCCCGCCCGTCCACGCATATCCGCGAGCAGCACCGCACGTGCATGAATTGCGACCTGTTCAGCAAGCTCGATTGGCACTACCACTACACCATCACCATCGCAACCGATGATGTCGCCGGGGCGCACCTGTACGCCACCGCAGCCAATGGGGGTTTGGACCTCTACCGCCTCAATACGACCGGGAATAATCGGCCGCCCACGTGCACGAGAGCATATCGGGGTCTGTTGGAGTATCAACTCATCTGTATCACGACAGCAGCCGTCCGTTATAATTCCGACTGCGCCCGATGCAATCATGTTCAAGCTATTGGCAGACCCCCAAAAGCCGACCTCCCGGGCACCGCCTGTCGCTGTTACGATAACGTGGCCCTGTTGGATCTGATCTCGATAACTGACGTTCCCCACTTCGTTAAACCATACCCCGTGCGCTCTGACAACCTCTTCGGTCGTATCTAACTTCCACATCGGACGGTTAGCAGGGACACAGCGAAGCGTGAAGGCGACACCCCAAAATTTCATGCCGTGCCAGAGCGGTCGAACCTCAGGGGACATCAGCCCGGTGTCAAAGTGCCCGACCCCGTCCATCCCATCGCAGACATCGGCGACGCGGAGGTATTTGTACAGTTTAAGTAGTTCAAACGGATCAGTCGTTGATTCGGTGGTATTCATGATAGGTCACTCCTTAAAATGGTGGTGTCATAGATTCGATCTTTCAGCTTCATCAGAGATGTGAAATCACACCATTATATAACTTCCTGCGATCTAAATCAATAATGCTATTGTAACATGTTTCTGTCGACAAATTGATGAGTCTTTAGTTTAGACAATCGTGAACTCGCTTCAATCTAAATAATCCATCTCCGGCAGCAAATTCCATCGATACTGATCCGCAGGTTGCGTGTGACGACCCCAATCCGCTAGAATCCTTGAGCGTGCGCGTTTCTCCTCCATTTTTGCTTTAACAACCTCCGGATCCCAACCGTCCAACACCTGCTGTGTCAATGTCTCTCGAATCTCTTGACACGTCGGATCATCCGCTCTATCGTGTAGTTCAGCCGAATCTTCCCTCAAGTTGAAGAGCTGTGGTGGTTGTCCATGGTAATAATTCAGCTTCCAATCGCCATTTCGGATCATCCGGTGATAGCAACCTTCATCGGTACAATACTCGGAGAAGGCGATGTCCTCCCATTCCGGGGTTTTCCCTCGCAAAAGTGGGAGCACGCTCCTGCCGCGAGAACTGGGCAACGCCGGCGCGTCTAGTGCAGCCAACATCGTTGCATTCAAATCTAAGGAGCTGACCACCCGGTCGCATCGTGTGCCTTCGGGCAGCGCACCAGGCCAAGAAAGGATGGTCGGAACCCTCACCGAATCCTCGTAGAAGGTCTGCTTCCACCATAACCCGTGCTCGCCCACCTGCTCACCGTGATCGGACATATACAGGATGATTGTGTTTTCCGCCAGACCATTTTCTTGGAGCGCAGTCAAAATCTCACCAATCATCCGATCCATCCGCGTGACTAACGCCCAATACGCTATCCGCGACCTGAGAATCTCCGCATCAGAGACTTCAACGATACCACACCGGTCTCGCCACCAGCGGACATAGGGGTGCAGCGCATCAGAGAAAGGTTCCGGATGTTTCGGCATCGTCATTACTCCCTCGTAGCGGTCATAATCTTCCCGCCGTGCGACGAAAGGTTGATGGGGCAGCATGAATCCGACGGAGATACTGAACGGTTCGTCCAATACCCCTGCTCGTCTTCGGACGCCGAGACGGTTCAAATAATCTACTGTCGCAGCGGTCACATCTTCGTCATGGACCTGATACGCGCTTTGACCGGGCCCTGACTTTTCGAGGCTCACACGCGCGGGGCCCGCCGTGCCCGACAACGACCCGTGATCGACACCCTTCCCGCCGAGATGATTGGGACCGTGGTCTCCAACCAGTCGATCGACGTAACCGTGCAACTGATCCGGTCCCAGCGAATGCATCCGCCCAATCAGAACCGGACGATAGCCAGCTGCCCCCATCGCATGTGCAAAGGTCGGACTCCCCGAATCGAGTATATGGTTGTTTGTCCACACCTCATTTTCATACGGATAGCGTCCGTTCAACATCGACATCCGCGAAGGCACACAAATCGGGGAGGGACAGTAGACATTATCAAATACGACACCCCGTGCCGCCAACCCATCCAGATGTGGTGTCTGCACCAACGGATCGCCGTAACAACCGGTCACAGCGGGATTGTGCTGATCGGAATGGATATACAGCAGATTGGGACGTTGCGTCAAAGAATCTTGATTGTCCATAAATACCTCATTCTATTCCAAATAGATACGCTATGACTATAGCATACCTTTAATCTAATGGCAACATCGTCTGGCTACAACCGCCGCAAGAATGCCGATAGAAAAATTACGATTAACCCCAAAATGAGCGTCAAGTTCAGCCACGGTGCGGGACGCTTCTGAATCGGTGCAAAAACGGGATAAGGGAACGTCAGCAGCACGCCGAAGGTAAATATGATAAACACGATAAAGAGCTTAACCCCTAATACAATGATATATATGGACAGATTCTCAACAGGTTCTTTGGGGGCATCTTGGGACAGAGATCCCGTTGACCTTAGGAAAGCGATAAAATTGTAAACACCTGAAAACAGAATTGTCAGTAGCGCACTCCAGATAACGACCCTGAATCGGCGAAATGCCGCTTCCACAAGTTTGAGGCGTTGGTTTTCGGGGAGCACTTCGACAGCAGGCAGCAGAATAACGCGTAGGAAAAAAAAACCGCCAATTAACAACACAACTGATCCCACGTGGATCCATTGTATCAAAGCAGGTAGGAATGTCATAGATCTCTAATAAATTGTGTCAAGCGTGTGGTGAATGTATATGCGTCTGTCTACGTTGTCCCCAGCACCCTACTATGCCTGCGCCAAGAAGTAACAGTAATCCCATCGACCAAAACATCGGCGAGAAATCGATCCATCGAATTAGGAATCCACCCAAGATGGGACCCGCTACCTTGCCAGCGTTTTTGAGGGTGCCAATGAGACCCATCCCCGCGCCGATATGCAGGGCACTGATTTGGGTTGATACCAGTGCTACCGTTGCGGGAAAGACGAGGGCTTGGGCAACGCCAATCACCACCGCCACCGTCATCAAGACCAGAACGCGATTTGTCAAGGTAATCAAGGGGAGTGCGATTCCCATAAGCGCCATACCTATACATATCGCCCAAAAATAGCCCAACCGATCGCCTGCCCTACCGCCGGCAGGTTTTAACACGGTGTGCACCCCCTCCTGCACCGAAAAGAAGGTCCCGACCAAGGCAACGCTAATCCCTGTGGAAAGACCATAGATAGGCAAAAATGCTTTGACGGCGTAGAGCGCAATAAACACAGTCGCTTCTAACCCACCCGATAGCCAGACAGATAGCGTATGGGTGCCGGATTTTAGGGCGTGAACAAGCTGTTGACGAATCGGAAGGTTGGCAGCTTTGGTACGGGGCGCGGGCTCTGAGAGTAATAGAATCGGAACGAAAGCGAGGCAACTAAACAGTCCAATGATGGTAAAAACGCTGACGGGGCTCACCTCTGCCGCCAATAGCCATCCCGCAGCCGCAGGGCCAACGATATAACCGGCGCTGCGCGCCATACCGAACCAGCCCAAGTTCTCCGCTAGGCGTTCTTTTGCGCCTTCTGCTACGAAAGCAAGGGTCACAGGACCGTAGATAGCTGTGGCTAAACCGTGGATAATCCGTATGCCAAACAGTTGTGCCGGGGTATCGACAAAGCGATATAAAAAAGGCATACCCGCAAAAAAAGCGGTTCCCACAATCAACCACCACCGTCGTCCCCAACGGTCAGAAAGTATTCCAATCCCCGGTTTGAGAACCATACCGGTCAAGGTGGAAACAGAGACGATAAACCCAAGAAACGCATCGGTCGCCCCCAACGCCATTGCGAAAATCGGCAAGAGCGGCGTCTTTCCCATCTGATAGGCCGAGCGCACGATGAAATCAGCACCTGTGATACTGATGAAATTGAGTGGGCGCTTCATTGCTATATCTAAGGTAGGGGTGCGGAAGTTAAGTTGGTGCATCAGCAGCGATAAAAATTTTGTGCAGTCTAATCAGCTGGACGAGAAACAGAGGATGGAGGCTGACGAGTCGGGATAGTTTTAAGCTTCTCCTCTAGGGCATCCTTTGCACATTCAAGGTTATAATGTGCTTGCAAGTTGGACCACAAAGAATCAGAAACCCCAAAGTAACGAGAAAGTAGTAATGCTGTCTCTGCCGAGATACGCCGCTGCTCTTTAATAATCGCTGTGATCCGGTTCACTGGAACGCCAATATCCTTTGCTAGCCGGTAGGGGGTAATCCCCATCGGTTTTAGAAATTCTTCTCTCAGGATTTCGCCCGGATGAGTTGGTTGAATAACAGACATTTTTCACTCCTTGGGGTCTAATGATAATCAACAATTTCTACATTGTACGCGTTTCCATTCCTGAACTCAAAGCAGACACGCCATTGGCGATTAATACGAATACTATACTGACCTTGCCGATCGCCTCTCAATTTCTCAAGCCGATTAGCAGGTGGTACACTCAAATCTACTAACTGATTTGCCGCATGGAGATAATTCAGTTTTCTTAGTGCCACGGAGGCTAAATTCCGCCACTCCGGTGCAACACCACTACGATTAAAGAGGTGCTTCGTTTTCTCACAGTTGAAGGACTCAATCATAAGAATAATGTATTATACCATAGTTATGTTAAGCATAACCATGAACATAGAGAACATTTTAGGGTCATTTAGTTTTTCTGTAGGAGGGATCTCCGAATCCCGACGCTTCACTCTATGAGCGACTTCTCGACTCCGACTTTTCAAACAAAATGGTTAAAAAGTCTAAAACTGAATAGCCCTAGAGAACATTTGTGCTTCAACAAGCAGAGGCTAGTGTGAGGAATCCTTCTTTAAATATCCGCTAGTAAAGATGCATTAATCTTGATATTTTTAGGTCACAACCGCCGGCACACTGGCTTCGCTGATGAGGTCGTTAAACGCAGCGACATCTTCCTCAATCACCGAATTGAGTTGATCCAGTTGGGCATCAATCTGGCTTGACAGCTCTTCAAAGAGGTCATACGCCTGTTTCGGCGGGGCGAAGTCCGCAACCGACACAACGCTAATCAACCCGGCAATCTTGCCACTTAGCATTGTGGGCATACGAAGTCGATCGCCGCTGCTATCCGCTCCAGTCTGTATTAACGCCCCCTCAATCGCTTTCAGCTTCTCCTGTAAGGCTTCAGCCGATTCGCGAATCGCTTCGGTATGAGTGTCATCCTGTGCATCTACCCGTTTCGTCCACTCATTCACCTGTCGTTGTATTCGGCGGAGGCGATTGATCGCTTCATTCGTCTCTGAAATCTTATCACGAATCTGGCTCCATAGCTCAAACTGAGCGTCCAAATCCGCTTGACTGGCGGTCACCCGTGGGTCTTTGCATATCTCAAAGCTTTGTGTCTGCGTCTGCTCACCAACCTTGAGGTGGACCTGATAGGGCCCCGGCGAAGCAATGGGCCCATTCTGCGGCTTATCCGACGGTGCTTCCTGTTTATCGGTCTGCGGCTCTGTTATCCCGTCCGAGCCCGGATAGCGCATATCCCACACAAAACGGTTCAGTCCCGGTGCCGCTGGAATATGGCGGTCTTCCTCCGAATCCGAGCTCGCTTCATCCTCGTCAGTGGCCTCAGGTTTGGGTGTGAAGGTTTTTATCTCCGTCCCGTTAGCATCTTGGAATGTGAGCTCAACCGAATCAGCGGATGCATCGCCCAACAGGTAGTACACAATTACACCCTGTGGCGGGCCCTCTCCTGCGTCGAGGAATCGGCGGGTGCGTTCGCCTTCAGGTGATTTCTCCACATAGAACGTCGCAGCAGCACCTAACCCCATCAGATAGTTCTTTCCTGTCTCGCTACGGAACATACCTGCGCCCCATTGTAGCCAGCGACGATAGGTGGAACGGGGCGCAAACAGATGTGGCGATGGCTGCGCTGACTCGTCGCTCAATTCGCGCAGCGGAGTTACATCGTCCAAGATCCAGAAAGATCTACCGTGAGTGCCAGCGACTAAGTCGTCGTCCTTAATTTTTAGGTCGTAGACCGGGACGACTGGAAGGTTATTTTGCAAACGGTGCCAGTTCCCGCCATCGTCCAACGAGACATAGATTCCTGTCTCCGTACCGACATAAAGGAGTCCCGATCGAACCGGATCTTCCCGAACCACGCGCGTAATCTCGCCATCGGGAAAACTATCGCTGATTGTGCGCCACGTTTCTCCGTAATCGTCCGTCTTATAGAGATAAGGTTGGTAATCATCCAACTTGTATCGGGTCGCAGCCAAATACGCTGTCCCTGGGTCGTGTGGGGAGACTTCAAGGTTGTTAATCAACGACCATTCTGGCAGATCCGGCGGGGTAATATTTTCCCACCGCTGTCCCCCATCCCTAGAGATGTGAACCAAGCCGTCATCGCTGCCCGCCCAAAAAACGCCCTGTTCGTGTGGGGATTCGGCAAAGGTGTAAACTGTTGCGTAATGCTCTGCACCGCTAGCGTCTTTCGTAATAGGACCGCCCGATGCCCCAAGTTTGGTTACATCGTTACGGGTCAAATCCGGGCTAATCGGTTCCCAACTACTGCCCTCGTCCGTTGAGCGGAAGATAAGGTTGCCCGCTGTATAGAGGACATCCGGGTTGTGAGGCGAGAACGCAATGGGAAACGTCCACGAGAAACGATACTTGAGATCTTTTGGGCCAGATCCAGAGAACTCTTCAGGCCAAACATTGACCAATCGAATCTGGCGGGTCCGATGGTCGTAGCGTTGGAGCACCCCACTGCCCCCCGGTGAACTACCCACCGCACCGACGTAGGCTATATCGGGGTTGTCAGGATGAACCACGATGTGACCACTTTCACCCGTGCCAACCGGATAACAATCAACCCAATGGATGCCACCATATTCAGAGGCACTTGGAACACTAATACTGGAGTTATCTTGCTGCGTCGCATAGACACGATACGGGAATCGGTTGTCGGTGTCGATGCGATAGAACTGAGAGGTCAGTTGATTGTAAATGGTCGTCCAGCTCTCGCCGCCATTGAACGAAACACATGCACCGCCATCATTGCCTTCAACCATGCGTTGGGGGTTATGCGGATCAATCCACAGGTCATGATTGTCGCCGTGCGGCGTGGTGATTTCCGTGAAGGTGCGTCCGCCGTCGGTTGACTTCCACATCTTGAGGTTCAGGATATACACGGTGTCGGGATCTTGCGGGTCAGCAAAAATGTGGCAATAATAAAAAGGACGGCTCCACAGGTCGCGGTTACCTGTCAACAGCTCCCACGTTTCACCGCCATCGTCTGAGCGGTGCAGCCCGCCCTCCTCCGCTTCAACAATTGCCCAGACCCGATCCGATTGGACAGGGGAGGCAGCAACACCAATTTTGCCCTTAAGCCCTTTAGGGAGGCCAGGGTTGTCTGTGATTTCGACCCAAGTATCGCCACTGTCGGTTGATTTATAGAGGCTACTGTCAGGGCCACCGCTCGATAACTCCCAGAAATTGCGGTAGGTTTCCCATATCGCCGCATAGAGAATGCGCGGGTTATTCGGATCCATCGTCAAATCAACCGCGCCCGCTTTTTCGCTCCGGAACAGGATATTTTCCCAAGTTGCCCCACCATCTTGGGAACGAAAGACACCGCGTTCCTCGTTCGGTCCAAAGGCGTGACCTAAGGCTGCAACATAGACCAGATCTGGATTCTGCGGATGAATGCGAATTTTGCCGATATGGCGGGTTTCCTTCAATCCGACATGTGCCCAAGTTTTACCGCCGTCGGTGGACTTGTACACCCCATCGCCGTAAGAGACATCGAGGCGGATGGTGGTTTCGCCGGTGCCCGCATAGATAACGTTTGGATCGGCATCTGCCACCGCGAGGGCACCGACAGCGGCGCTATCGAAGAACCCATCTGAAACGTTCTCCCAGTACGTGCCGGCATCGTTCGTTTTCCAGACACCGCCGGCGCACGCCCCAAAGTAGAAAACCGCCGGTTCTGTTGGATGCCCCGCCACAGCAACAACCCGCCCACCTCTCGGTGGACCGATACAACGCCATGTGAGCGATTGGAACAAATTTGAATCTGTGCTCATGCTCTGTTTTCCTTCATTGTTAGGTATGAAATTTTTCAAGGTATGTATCAGGTTTCGTCGAGATTATATCGCTTATCCAGCTATCTCAGCTTAATGCCCCTAATCCGCTTTTTCGTCGAAATCTAGGGCGACGAATCGGTAACCGATTGTCTTCAGCCGCTCCACAATTGTCTCACGTATCTGAACGGCCCTGTCGAAATCTGCTTCCGCTACCTGTATCCTCACAATCCGCTGATGCGGGTGAATTGATGCTTCCGGGATGCCAAGTTCGGATAAACACTGCTGGGCGAGTGAAACCATTTCCGTTTCGTCGCGTCTTTTCGTTGTCTTTGATTCCATGTATTCACTTTCTGTCGAAGGATAAGACCAACTATCAGTGCGAAAGTGTAACAGAAATACCGATAGAGATCAATATTAATTTCATCGCAGCGCGGGGGAATAGGCGACAACTTTCTTTCCTTGACAGCGCCCCTCCGCTGTGCTACACTAACAACGTGTTGATGGCTGTTTTGAGGTAGTTCATTAGCCGAGCAGCTTTGATACAATCCGCAAGGAGTTTTCACCATTACAATATGCGGTATAGCACGTGTGGCGGACTCCTAAAGCGCAAGGGTTAGAGGCTGCTCAATTCCGAATGTTACGTCAACCTCTACCGATAACCACCATATGATAATGCTCTAAGCACCGGTGTGGCGTTTTTGCGACGAGGGTGTGGCACAGTTTCGACAACCGCCTTCTGAACATGAGGTGCTCTTGTAAGTCAAAAACGGCTACAAAGTTGGATTGAGAAAGGGTTTTCTAAAAAAATCTGCTTTTGCACAATACGCGTCCCACGGATCGAGGTCACTTGGTATCTAAATTGCTCCTGTTTGATATGTCAAGTGAATTTCGTTTGGCAACGATTGTCATCGGATTGTATTTTATACCGTTGAAATATCAACGTAACCTAAACTATCGTGTGAAACAGGTCATGTGTGCAAACTGAATCAGATTCCAACCCCGAAAGGGGTATTAAGGAGAAAACCGTGCAAACCCATTTCTGCCAAACCGCGTTTATCTTTGCTCTATGTCTGCTCCTGGTGAGTTGCGGTCCCGCGCCTCAAGGCGAAAGGATGCCCATCCCAAGTGCAACCCATTCACAGCCATCTTCAACTTCAGCGCCGACGGCGACCCAAACCACTTCGACAATCGCGTCCACAACGGAAGGGTTGCCTTCTGCCGCTGCGATTGATTTTACGACGAAACCGCTCCTGAAAGCGTTTTTCAGAACCAAATCTGATGTCAGCCGGCTTGAAGACCTCTATGCGACGACAAGAGGGAAAGTCCAAAACATTAGCATTGTATCCAACTGTAATTTGCAGATGTTGAAAGCGTTTGTGGCGACAGGATGGGCGCCCATTATCCGATCAAGACGTTCTAGCACAGGGGAGCTATCAGCGATTATGAAATATGATGATGCGGACCAGCGGATTCAGATTGGAAATCCGCTCAGGGTACGAGGAAAAGTACCGGGGTCTAGAGCCGGACGCTCGCTTACTTACTCGGAGTTTGAGAAGGAGTGGGTAACCGGATCCGGAAATACATGCGTGCTGATCGCACCAAAACGGCTCCATAACGTAGAGATACATGCCGCTTTGAAGAAATATATCCCTGAAGAACAGGTCGATCGGGTTCGGGTGAGGAGCCGATAAAAAAATGTAAGTGCATAGGAACAGGACTACGCACTTCAGATTGTGGGGAACGCAACGCTGCGTTCCCTACTTAACCTTTGAAACAATGAACTGAGATAGGTAAAATTAGATGCCTGAATTGATGCACAATCTCTTTAACACACTGCAAACCTTTGAATCTGATGGACAGCGCGTCCATTACTACTCACTCCCTGCTCTGGAAGCGCAAGGTATCGGGAAAGTTTCCAACTTACCTGTCAGTATACGCATTCTGCTCGAATCGCTGCTGAGAAACTACGATAATCAACAAATTACGGAGCAGGACATCGTAGACCTCGCAAACTGGGATCCGAAAAATCCCAAATCTGTCGAAATCCCGTTTAAGCCAGCGCGTGTCCTTGCCCAAGATTTCACAGGGGTTCCCCTCCTTGTCGATCTGGCGGCAATGCGTTCTGCCGTCGAGGAGCTCGGCGGCGATCCGCAGATTATTGAGCCGCTCGTCCCTGTCGATCTGGTCATCGATCACTCCGTTCAGGTGGACGCTTACGGGACAGCGAATGCCCTCCAAATTAACACCCGAAGGGAATTTGAACGGAATAAGGAACGATATGAATTCCTGAAGTGGGGGCAGCAAGCCTTTGATAAGTTTAGCGTGATTCCGCCCTCCATCGGTATTGTCCATCAGGTGAATCTCGAGTATCTCGCCAAATTGGTTGTCCCCGATGCCGTCAACGGCGAAACAGTTGCGTATCCCGATACATTGGTCGGGACCGATTCGCACACCACCATGATTAACGGACTCGGAATCGTCGGTTGGGGTGTTGGCGGTATTGAAGCGGAAGCCGCCATGCTCGGTCAACCGGTTTACATCCTGACGCCGGAGGTGTTGGGCGTTCACATGAAAGGGACGCTCAAAGAGGGGGTCACAGCGACGGATCTCGTCCTAACCGTTGTGCAGCGATTGCGGGAGACAAACGTCGTCGGCAAATTCGTGGAGTTCTTTGGCGAAGGGGTCGAAGCACTCTCAACCCCGGATCGAGCGACCATTTCCAACATGTGCCCCGAATACGGCGCAACGGTCGGCTTCTTCCCGTCCGACGAGGGGTCGGTGGATTATCTTCGGGCAACCGGTCGCGATGAAACACATCTGGAGTTAGTCACAGCATATCTGAAAGCGCAGAATATGCTCGGTATCCCGAAAACGGGTGAGGTAGAATATTCTGAGGTCTTAACGGTTGACCTTGATGCGATTGAACCGAGTATTGCGGGCCCGAAGCGACCGCAAGACCGGATTGAACTCTCAAAGGTCAAGGAGACATTCCCTCAGCTGTTGACAGCCCCGCTAACCGAGGGTGGATACGGACTTTCTCAGACTGAGCTCGAAGGGCACCGCCAACAGGCGGAAACGTCGGGCAGCATCACACACGGCGATGTCGCAATCGCCGCCATCACGAGCTGCACCAATACTAGCAACCCGTCGGTGATGATTGCCGCCGGTTTGGTTGCCAAAAAAGCGGTCGAAGGCGGCATCCGTGTACCCGATTCTGTCAAAACCAGTTTAGCCCCCGGATCCCGCGTTGTCACGGAATACCTGCAAGGCACAGGGCTGCTACCCTATCTGGAGAAGTTAGGCTTTAACGTCGTCGGATACGGCTGCACAACCTGTATCGGGAATAGTGGTCCCCTAGACGAAGATATCCAAGGTGCGATTGAAGCGGGCAATCTCGTCGCTGTCAGTGTCCTCAGCGGCAACCGAAATTTCGAGGCGCGCGTTCACCGCGATGTCAAAGCCAGCTTCCTGATGTCGCCGCCGCTCGTGGTCGCCTACGCGCTTGCCGGACGGATCGATGTTGACCTCACGAGCGAACCGTTGGGCTATAATGATGCTAACGAACCGGTCTATTTGAGCGATGTGTGGCCCACACGGGCGGAGATCGCCGATCTAATCGCTCAATCATTGGACGCCACTACATTCAAACGTCTGTACGCCGAAATTGCCAATCAGGCGCCGGAATGGGATGAATTGGAGATCCCCACAGGTGAACTGTATCACTGGAGCGAGGAAAGCACTTATATCCAGAAACCGCCCTTCTTTGAAGGGTTCACGTTAGAACCTGCGCCAATCACGGATATTCAAGGGGCACGTGTCCTCGCTATTCTGGGAGATTCTGTAACAACCGACCACATCTCCCCCGCCGGTGCCATTGGGGCGGACAGTCCCGCTGGAAAGTATCTAATCGAAGGCGGCGTTGAGTGGAGAGACTTCAATACCTACGGCGCAAGGCGCGGGAATGACCGGGTGATGAGCCGCGGAACGTTTGCCAATAACCGGATTAAAAACGCAATGCTAGCCGACGTCGAAGGCGGCTATACCGTCACCTATCCTTCCGGGGAGCAGACAACGATGTATGAGGCAGGTCAGCATTACCTCCGGGAAAACACACCACTTGTCGTCTTCACCGGCAAGGAATACGGAGCTGGCAGCTCGAGGGACTGGGCAGCGAAAGGACCCAAGCTATTGGGGGTCAAAGCCGTTGTCGCTGAAAGTTACGAACGCATCCACCGCAGCAACCTGATTGGTATGGGCATTCTGCCGCTGGAATTTAAGGAGGGCGAGAGTGCAGCGTCGCTCGGCTTGACAGGGAGTGAAGTCATCAGCATCACCGGTTTCGCGGATAACCTGCAACCGGGGCAAACCGCCACAATGGAATGGACTGACGAGTCCGGGACGAAGCAGTCAACCGAACTGCTAATCCGGATCGATGCCTCTATTGAGGTGGAGTACTACCAACACGGCGGGATTCTGGATTACGTCATCAGAAATTTGATGGCGGAGTGAAGTTTTCATCAAGATGGGGTTCCGTTATAATGCTTCAACTTCTTGGACAATAACTAATAATTCCTTCTGCGCGAGTTGGGATGCCCATTCTGCTTTCTTATGCAGGAAGAAATGTCTACTCTCTTCTGTCTGCGGCGTTAAAATGGTAAAAATAGCATTCTTATCTTGGTGAATATGCCCTGTTTCGGGCTCTGTCCAAAAACCGTCGTAGATCGGGTTCCCAAAGTTTTTCTGTAGGAGGGATTGCCCAATCCCGACCCTTCGCTCTATGAGCGACTTCCCGACTCCGCCTTTTCAAATAAAATGGGTAAAAAGCCTAAAACTGAATAGCCCTAACGAAACGGTTGGAGATAGTGGACAATGCCATTAGGTTGTGATATACCCTAAAAAGTGAAACAATACTAACGGTATCATCGTTTGCCTATCAAGGTTAAGCGATTGTATCTGAATTAGGACTTACACAGTGATTATTCACAATCACTATGATGGCTATGCCAGCAAATGAAATGAGTATACTTGAACAATGAAAACAACAAGATTTTTTCTATTCTTAATTGTATTATCAGTTTTGTGGTGTGCGGATGTGTTCGCGCACGATTACGGTAACCCTATCGCTCATTTTAGTCCGGGTGACGCCGACGATCCATGCAGCAAGCTCCGCGACAAACGGAACTGCGGCCCATACGACGAGGAGGGAAACTTACGTCCCGAGTATGTGGGGGGACACGGACATATTAAGGATGAGCTAACAGCGGGATATTGGACAGCAGATAACAATCCTGGTGGTAGTCCCAATCAACCATCGTCTACTTCGTCAACGACAACAACGACATCAACACCCACTTCGTCAACGACAACAACAACAACGACGACAACGACGGCGACAACACCCACTTCATCAACGACAACAACAACATCGCTTGTGGCAACGACGCTGTCCAAAATATCAGGCGATGGGCAACAAGGATCAGTCGGGCAGCCGTTGGCGAATCCGTTTGTTGTCGAAGTCCAAGACCAGAATGGCAACCCCTTGCAGGGGACGACCGTAATCTTTGCTGTCACCGCAGGCGGCGGCACACTCAGTATCATAACTGCAACCACTGACGCAAACGGACAAGTGCAGACGACCCTCACCCTTGGTCCCATGCTAGGGACAAATACCGTCCAAGCAGGTGCCCCAGGGATTGACCAGAGACAAGTCTTTAGCGCGGAAGCGACCCTAACCGAATCTGTGCGGGCAGCTGTCGCTGATACGACTGACTCCGCCCCGGAAGCAGTCCAACTTTACCAATTTGAGTTGCAACTGCAACAGGGGTGGAATCTGATTCATCTGCCGTTAACGGTCTACGGGGTCGGTAATCAGTTGTCAAGGATTCAGACCGCCGCCGATCTGTACACGCTCATCCAGCCGTATACAATGTTCATCTATAGTGGGGGCCGATTTTTCACAGTGAATGCGGAAACAGACATCATGATTGAGCCGAATCAGGGGATTGTCCTATTCGCCTCCGCCCCGGCGACGTTTACGCTGATAGGCACGCGGCTGCCGTCAGAATTTCAGCTTGAGCGTGGGTTGAATTTTGTTGGAATGCCACGTCAGTCAGTCACCTTGCAACGGGTGAGCGATTTGTCGCGTATCTACGAAGAAGCCGTTACGGTTATCACGGCAGTCGCCGGTCGATTCTACGTCGTGGGACGCGCGGGTGATTCGGGGGATCACAAACTTACCGGCGGTCAATCGTTTTTTATTTTCACGACTGCATCGCGTGAGACGTTCTTCTACGGCCCTGCGTGGGGAACACGCATTGAATAAAAAGTGTGATCGCTTCTTTCGCTCCAGTTTTGAATCCCGATTTATCGGGGCGGAGCGCAATGTGTATCGCTTGTCAAAATAGGTATAGAGCGAGGGAGGGGGTTAATCATTTCTTTCGCTCCAGAGGAGCGCCATGTCTATAGCACACCGATCCTTGATGCGTCCTATTGCGATTCAGTCAATACTCCGTTCCATCTGCGCCACCCGTTTAATCCGCGATTCAGACAAATGGCACATGTCGCCCCGCTGGGGGTATGGGGCTATCCGTATGCTATAAACATGTCGCCCCGCTGGGGCTAAATGAACCAACGAACCTTTTACCGTTTTCACGCATCACGTATTTTATCCTGAAAATCCTTGAATCCTGAAAATCCTGATTCAGACAATAATAAAGACCAGATTGTAGCTTTCGTCAAGGTGCAATTCCGTCCCCGCCGGGATAAATGTTGTCGAATCAATCTCTTCGATAATCGCAGGTCCCGAAAGCCGCGAACCTACCGCTCAAGTTCCTCCCTCGCTTCCTGAACCGAGAATCATCCATCTGTTTCAGGATAGATCTGATCCCAAGGCATAGGGTATGTCCGTTCCCAACCGACACGACCGAAGTCTGGGCTGCTAGAGTAGCTATAAGTGTAGGTGCGCTGCGGGAAGAATGCTTCGTCCGTCAAGCGCATCATTTCTGCCGTGAGTTCGGCATCTATCCGATGCAATACATCCGCAGCTTGCGGGTCATACGCCAAGTTGTGCTGCTCATGTGGATCGTCAATGAGGTTAAACAGGTGCACCCCTTGCGGATATTTACACAGCTTCCATGTGCCATCAAACCACATCCAGCCGTTGTGCAACATGCCGATAATCGCGTCCTTCCGCCCTTCGTCCGCAAGGCCTAAGCCGGGTAGGGGAGCCGCATCCATGTAGGCAGGAATCTTGCACCCTGCTAGACTAAGTATGGTAGCCGTGACATCGGTAAGCGTCACAAGCTCTGGGCAAATATGCGTTTCTTCAAAGCCCGGATGGCTTACCACTAACGGAACGTGGCACGCAGCTTCGTAATACGAGGCTTTGCCGCTCAGCCCGTGGTCCCCCAAGTAATCGCCGTGGTCAGAGGTGAAGATAATCACAGTGTTCTCGCGGATGCCCTTCTGGTCCAACGCTTCAACAATGCTGCCAACTTCGTGGTCAATCTGTTTAACCAATCCGGCGTAATAGGCACGCTGCAGCATATAATGCTCGTATGTCGGACGATTTTCGTTCTGAATAGCGTACCACGATGGCTGAGGTGACTGTGAGCGGGAAGGTCGCCTTGATCGCATCAGGGCAGTGTCCTTTTGGACAGCGGGAATAGGTTCAGGCATGTCTTCGGGCTGGAAGGTAGCATATTCCGGCGCAGGATCGTACGGATTGTGTGGCCCTGGGAAACCGACCATCATGGCAAAAGGTTGATCGCCGTCGTAGTCCTCAATCCACTGGGAGGCCTCCGCCCCAACGAAGTGGTCAACCGAGCAGTCCCAAGGGATAGGGCTAATCAGCGCACCAAAGTTCTTGTGATAGTCAGGCGCATTGTAGAAATCGGTCTTGGTATAGCCGTGCATTTTAAGAAAGTGATCATAATCGTCCTGAATATAGCCCCAAAGCTTGTCTTCAGCAATGATGCGGCGCTGGAAACCTAGCCGTTTCTCCCAAGGGTAAAAGTGCATCTTGCCGACAGCGATAGTGTAGTAATCGTGGGCATTGAGCAATTCGGGCCACGTCTCCAATCCACACGCACGGTAATCAGGACGTAGGAATTGACCGTTGTCAAGTACCCCGGTCTTGAGACCGCTCATGCCGGTAATGAGCGAGACGCGTGCCGGTACGCATACCGGGTGCTGTGAATAGGCGCGACTATAGCGAACCCCTTGGGCGCCGAGCGCATCGATGTGAGGGGTATCAATGAAGTCAGCACCATAGCAACTGAGGAAATCAGCGCGCAGTTGGTCGGGCATCATGAAAATAATATTCGGTTTCTGGCTCATAGGTATCCTTTCTCCGCCGGTCTTGCTGCATAATTTGGAAACATCATAGCAAAACCTGCCGCGCTTCGCAACGGTAAAATTGGCGTGTATACAGCACTTACCAATTAAGATCGAAACCCAAATTGAGTTTTTTTCGTTTACGATGTCAGTAAACGTTCTATACTCAGATGGTGAATTTGCAATCAAAATCTAAAATTCGATAGTGGAGAAATAAACAATGTTTAACAGTGTTGGAATCATTTTAGGAGTAGGTGGCGTTCTCGTGGGAATTGTGGGTGGATACTTGCTGCTTTCGACTGTTTTCGCCGGCATTCAGTTCATCTCTAAACGCCGTATGCTCAACCAAAGCATTGAGAAAAAACTTGACACCTGAACCCCGTTATGGGTAGCATATTAGGCAGTTCCTGACGTTGCGAAATCGTTTCAATCCTTACAATGACGAGGACTCTCGTCGCGTCGGGACTTACTATTTATTCTTGCTCTGCTGCCAACTCTGAGTTGATGGCTCCAAACCGTCGCAAGATTAACCCAATCTCATTGATGTGCACGAGCAAAGCTATCCATAAGCCGGTGGTTCCTCCATGAATTATCAGCAGCTCCATCCGTGGGAGATAACTCCCGCCGAAGCACGCCAAATCCAAAATGAACTGCGTCATCAGGTGGTACCCCAAGATCGATTTGACCACATCAAAACCGTCGCTGGCGTCGATCTTGGGTTTAAAAAGGACACCGCCCGGGCGTCGGTTGTTGTATTGAGTTTTCCAGACCTGCAACTGATCGATGGGGCCCTCGTTGAAAGCCCCGTCCCCTTCCCTTATATACCTGGTCTACTGTCTTTCCGCGAAACACCTCCCCTGCTCAAAGCCTTTACTCAACTGAATACCGAACCGGACCTCATTATTGCCGATGGACAAGGAATCGCCCATCCACGGCGTTTTGGCATCGCCTCGCATCTAGGATTAATTCTGGACAAACCGACGATTGGCTGCGCGAAGTCGCGTCTCTGGGGCAGGCACAAACAGCCCGAAGATGAAGCAGGGTCGATTGAATATTTATACGATAAGAACGAAATTATTGGCGCGGCAGTTCGTACACGCACCAACGTCAGTGTCGTCTATGTGTCGGTTGGACATCGAATCTCCCTAGCGTCAGCAATTCGGTTGACACTCGCCTGTTGTCAGCGGTACAGGCTGCCCGAAACCACGAGATACGCACACCAAGCGGCAGCGGGACAAATTACCTTACCCCAAAAACAGGTTGAAACCGAAGGGCAGCTTACACTATTTTAGTCAGAAGGAATTAAAATGAGCATTCTTGTGAATAAAGATACAAAAGTAGTTGTTCAAGGTATTACAGGGCGATCGGGACGATTCCATACGCAGCAGTGTGTGGACTACGGCACAAATATCGTTGCCGGTGTTACCCCGGGCAGAGGGGGCTCGGATGTTGATGGCATCCCTGTTTACGACACTGTCTCCGAAGCGGTTGCCGGGACAGGGGCAGATGTGTCTGTCATCTTTGTGCCGGCTAGGTTTGACGCTGCAGATTCGATCATGGAAGCCGCCGATGCAGGAATCCGGTTGGTTGTCTGTATTACCGAAGGCATCCCCGCCCTTGATATGGTAAAAGCCAAACGCTTCTTGGAGGATAAACCAACACGGTTGATCGGGCCAAATTGCCCCGGTGTCATCACACCCGGCGAATGCAAAATCGGAATTATGCCCGGTTATATCCATCGACCCGGTAAAATCGGCATTGTCTCTCGCAGCGGGACATTGACGTATGAAGCTGTGGATCAGGTCACCAAACTGGGGATGGGGCAATCCACCTGTGTCGGGATTGGCGGCGATCCGGTCATCGGTACGAACTTTGTCGATGTGCTGGCCTTGTTTGAGGCGGATGCGGATACAGAAGCGGTGCTGATGATCGGCGAGATCGGCGGGACTGCGGAGGAAGCCGCAGCTCAATTCGTGAAAGAAAATATGACCAAACCGGTCGTCAGCTTTATCGCTGGACAGACAGCACCACCGGGCAAACGGATGGGACATGCCGGGGCGATTATCTCCGGGGGACACGGCACGGCGGCCGAGAAGATTGAGGCGTTGGAAGCCGCTGGCATCGCCGTCGCTGAAAGTCCCGCGACAATTGGAGAGACGTTGGTGAAGACCCTCGAAGCACGGGGATAGATACCATTATCCTATTGACTTCGAGCGGTAAATTTGCTACGATATGCCGCAGACCGGGCGATTGCTGCCCCGACCTAGTTCGATTGCGTGTTGATGCCCCTTAGTTGTCTTGTGCGCCCTCATCGATCCAATCTTTGAAGAGCTGAATTTGGGCGTCGTCTAACGGCCCCCCCGGTGGCATACCACCGCCGTCAATTCGCCGGATAACCTTACTTCCGTTGCTATCCCCAGGGTTAAACACGGGACCAAGAAGACTGCCTTGCTCAAAGCCGGCGTATGTTTCTAAATTTAATCCTACCTGTGGGTTAGCACCTGCATGGCAGCCTTGGACAGCACAGTTCGCTTGCAGGATCGGTAAAATGTCTTCCTGGAACGAGACCTCCGGCACCGGTTCTGGTTGGGGCGGCGGTTCGGGTTGTGGTTGCTCCGGCTGTTGTTGTGCCGGCTGTTCCTGTTCCGCTTGAGGCGGTGGCTCAGGTTCAGGTTGTGGCACCGGCTCCGGTGTCGACTCTGAGGCAGGTTCCGGATCGGGCATGACAACACTACTACTCATGTTTTCATCGTCGTCATCATCACTGGTGCCACAGCCCGTGACGAAGATGGGCAATGCTAAAACAGTTAAACAACTGATTGCGGTTACTAACAGATTTAAGCGTGAATACTCCACAATTGTGACTCCTTTCAAAATTGGGAATGTGAAATTTTAAGCTGGAAATCGTCTAAAATCCGTAAGGACGATTCCAAAACCATGAGGAGATTGGCAGATGAAAGTCATGATTAATACGGAAGTTGAGCCGGAACACCTGCAACGTATTCAACTGGTTTCCGACGATATTCAGATTGTCCAACCCCAAGACAATGAGGCACAGCTCAAAGAGGTGGTAGACACCGACGTAATTTTCGGCGGAGTTAGCCGCCCCCTCTTTGAAAACGCTCGACAACTCAAATGGGTACAGGTACTCGGCGCAGGCGTTGATGGTGTCCTCTTTCCTGAGTTTGTCGAAAGCAATGTCATCCTGACAAGTGCAAAAGGGTTTGTCGGTCCCCATCTCGCCGATCAGACGTGGGCGTTGATCCTCGGCATACTCAGAGGGATTGGCCGTGCTGTCCGCGAACGGACGTGGGAAAACCGGATGTCCATTCGTGGAGAGACGTGGGAACTTGAAGGACGCACGCTTGGCATCGTTGGACTCGGTGGCACGGGGATTGATGTTGCTAAACGCGCGCAAGGCTTTGATATGCGCGTGATCGCGGTCGATCCGGAAGATGTAGATCCGCCGCCATTCGTTCATGAAGTGTGGAAAATGGACCGGTTCTATGACCTCCTTGAGGAATCGGACGTTGTGTCAATCTGTGCGCCTTTGACGCCGGAAACACACGGTATGTTTAATGATAAAGCGTTCCAACGGATGAAACCGCACGCGCTGCTCATTAATGTGACACGCGGCAAAATTGTCGATGGACCAAGCCTGCTCCGTGCCTTGAACGAGGGACGGATAGGTGGAGCGGGACTCGATGTAACGCCGGAAGAACCTTTACCGCTGGATAGCCCACTTTGGGATATGCCTAGGGTTATCATTACACCGCATGCAGCCGGTGGATCACCGATTCGGCTTGACCGGACGGTTGAACTGTTCTGTGACAATCTTGAGAGACTGTTGGCGGATAAACCCCTGTTAAGCGTCATAGACAAGCGGAAGGGGTATTAATCTTTGGTGCTAGTTGGTTATTGGTTGATGCCACCTCTTGGTCCATCAGTTCAAGGGTTCATTTAGCTCCAGCGGGGCGACATGTCTATAGTACACCGATAAACAAATACCCTAAAGCCCCAGCGGGGCGACATGTGTATCCGAAGAGTGGAACATAAGAGGAATCAATCAACCGATAAACCCTTTCTTACTAAACTAGCGCCACGGGCTATTAAACTGTTGTAATCGCTTCAACCTCACACGGTTGCATTTCTGACGACATAAGGCGTGAAAACTTTTGGGATTTCTTAATCCGATTTTTCTATTGGGTATACTTGCGGCCGCCGTGCCGCTAATCATCCATCTCTGGAGGCGGCATCAAGCGAAAACGGTGGACTTTAGCAGCCTGATGTTTCTCTTGGCTGCCCACCGGCAAAATGTCCGGCGTATTCAACTAAAGCATCTGCTAATCTTGCTGCTGCGGGTGTTAATCATTGTACTCATTGCCCTTGCACTCGCCCGACCCCTGCTTAAAAATCGATTCGCCTTCGCCGGCGCAAGGACAAAAACCAGTGTTGTCATCATTCTGGACAACTCTTACAGTATGGGGTATCAGGGGATTGGGGGAGGCAGGTTTGACATCGCACGAGAGATGGCGCTTGAAGTCGCTCAATCCCTTCAACGTGGCGACAGCGCCTCCGTGGTCTTAATGTCCGATATCCCCGATCCGCTCTTTCCCAAATTAACCAAAGACCTGAATCAGGTCAGGGAGGCAATTCGGCAGTCCCAGGCTTCTTACCGCGCAACACTAGTCCCACCAAGTCTCGAAATGGCGCACAACATCCTTGAAACGTCGAACGATTCAAACAAGGAGATTTATCTAATCTCGGATTTTAGTCGTAACGGGTGGACGCGCTGGGATCATGTGCCCAACCGGTCCGGTGCTAGGATTTTTCTGCTTCCCCTGAACGGTGAAGTTACTGATAATATAAGCATTGAAGAAGTTCGAGCCTCTAGTCAACTAATTGGTTTGGGATTGCCCGTTGAATTGGGGGTGACCATAGGCGTCCATTCCGATGCACCTTTGGTTGACGCAACCCTGACGCTGTTTATTGACGGACAAAAACGACGGTCTATTACCCCGCAAGCGGCAGTGGGTGAATCGGCGACCGTAACTTTTACGCACCAGTTTGAATTGCCCGGTACGCACACCGGCTATCTGGAATTGACAGCGGATCGACTACCCCTTGATAATCGCCGTTACTTTGCCCTTGATGCCTATGGCCAAATTCGTGTGCTTTGTGTCGGTGACCAAACCATGTACTTGACACTTGGGCTAAACCCGGCAGTCCACGGGCAGCCGAATATGAATTCGCCCTTTTTGCCGGCGACCACCTCCCTAGAGGGATTGGAAGATCTAACGCTCACGGAATATGACATCCTGATTCTAGCAGATGTGCCAGCATTTTCAACCCGCGTGCAACAACAGGTGCAAGCGTTTATGCGTGCAGGCAAGAGTGTCATCTACTTTGTGGGAGCGGGCGTTGATACAGCGAGTTATAGGGCGTTTGCTGATTGGTTGCCTGCAATTGCCGGACAACCCATAACATGGCAGCCGCCGGTAACCTTATCAAGTTATCAGGAAGATTCGCCAATCTTCGAGGTCTTTAAGGAGGAAGATTTTACAGGGCAATATGCCCCACAATTTTATCGTGGCTTGGAGTTAGCACCCACTGAAGGCGCAAAGGTTCTTGCACAATTTAGCGATGGTACACCTTTTCTTATTCAACACTTTATCAACCGGGGCGTAGCACTCCTATTTAATGTGTCTGCTGTGCAATCGGAGGCATCAAATCTGTTGGTTAGCCCCCACTTCCTCCCGTTACTGCAGCAGGCTGTGCTTTACACAAAGGCAGTTCAATCCGTACATCAAAGAAACCTAATCGTTGGTGAGCCTTACACCGCAAACTACCGTTGGAGTGGCGCAACAACCGCACTGATAACGCGCGTAGGAGATACAACCCATTCATCAGAGACGCTTTCACTCGCCGAGGATGGGATGCTCACGTTTAGCGGCACAGATGCCCCCGGCATCTATCAGGTTGAAGCACAGGGCAAGGATACACTCCTGCGCGATTTTTTCGCCGTAAATGTTGATGCTACTGAATCGGCACTACAACCTATTCCCATTCAGGAAGCCGCAGATCGAATCGGTGCTCAAACAGAGATTATTTCGGAATCAGAGGCTATAGAACACACACTTAATACCTACCGAGTTGGGGTGGAAATCTGGAGCGAGTTGTTACTCATTGCTCTCATCTTAATGTTGATTGAAGGGATTCTCTCCAATCGAGAAAGTGCGACTTCTGATGATTCTGCGCCAAGTCCCGACTAGCCAAGATTCGCGATTCCGTAAGCGTCTGAACGCTTCCCAGTCCCAATCTATCGCGGGCGGAATCGGAACCGGACATGAATAATATCGCTCAATATACAGATGAAATGCCTTTACCTGCTCGTCCTTATCATTCTAATTTTTCCCGCCCACGTGTTGTCCGCCGATTTGGTGCCAATCCGCAATATCATTGTAACCGGAAGTGAAGCCTTCTCCAGCGAACAGATTCTCGACCTGATGCTGTCACAGGTCGGTCGTGAGTATGATCCAGAGGTGCTACGCCAAGACTTTGATCGAATTGCCAAGTTCTACCAAGAACACGGCTATCAGTTCGCTCGAGTTGACGAAGAACGGCTTGTATTCTTAAAATTCTCTGATGGGGTGTATCTCAGAATCTACATCGATGAGGGACGGATTGGACGAATTACAATAAGAGGAAATACCCGTACCAGAAACGATGTGATCCGGGGGGAGCTGCTTTTTGAAGAGGGCGACGTTTACATACAGGACGATGAGTTGGAAAGTGAACGTATCCTGCGCCGAAAACCGTATTTGGGAAGTGCTGAAATTCTTGCAACGCGGGACCCGGAAACCAATCTTATTTTAATAGCGGTCGAAGTCACAGACCTATGGACTTTTTTTCCCGCCCTAGATGTTCCTGCCTTCAGTAAAGATAAAGCCGGTTTTTTAGTCGCGCTGTCCGATTCAAATGTACTTGGCTACGGGGACAGTGGCCGCCTCCGTTACCAACAGATTCGTGAAGAAGGGGAAGATCCGCGCCACCTTATTAGCAGTCAATATAAAGTATTTCGTCTATTTGATTCACATTGGGAATTTGATGGTGTGTATACCCAAAAACGGGAAGGGGTCTCATGGGAAGCGAGTCTAAAACGTCCCTTGTATTCACTCCAGACCCGCTGGAGCGCAGATTTTACAGCCGCTGAATCTGCGGATGAAGTCCGCTGGTATGAACAGGGCGTCAAAACCGCTGTCTTCACCCAAAATAGGCAATCGGAGTCTGGACGAGTCATCCGTTCCTTCGGTGACCGTCGCCGACAGACACAGCTGGCGGTCTGGATGGTGTCTGAACACGCTCGTTTCGATGAGGTCGAGAGATTACCATCTTCTACTGCTGATTTTCAGGACAGAAACACGAGGATGATTGGCGGTTCGCTCGGTCACAGAAAGGTCAACTTTATCCGCACTCGCTTCCTAAATAAAATGGGACGTGTCGAAGACATCGGGGTCGGATACGGATACGGGGTGTCAATCGGTCGTGCTTCTCCATTTTTCGGCTCAGATCTGCGGGAAACAGATGTGAACCTCTTTTTTAACGCCTCCCAAGCATATCGGGATCTGTTGTTCCTCAACGGCAGCGCCGGGCTCGCCACCCGTTTTATAGCGGAGGCAGGAGAAGACTCAGTGCTTCAGGTGAGGGTCAAGGCGGTACGCAAAAATCTCTTTCTCCGCCAAACCCTGGCCGCACAGCTTTCTACAACTATGCAGTTCGGACTTAAGGGTGAACGCCAAGTGCTCCTCGGTGGAAGCAGTGGCTTGCGTGGGTATGCCCCCCGGCAATTCAGCGGCACTAAAAGAATCCGCCTCAACCTCGAAAGCCGAACGATTTTCTGGGAACATTCGTTGGTTGTCGTTGGATCGGCAGTCTTTGCTGATATCGGTTATATCTGGGAAGGAGGTTCCTTCGATATAGGCGCCCCGATACGGAGTGTCGGATTTGGATTGCGGTTGGGGCTCCCCAAACTGAGCGGATCTCGCGTCTACCGTGCTGATTTGGCCTACCCATTGGATGGACCAGAAAAGCTATCGCTCATACCGGTTTTCACCTATGCAATCGGGCACGCCTTTTAAGCTATCCACAAATACCCTACTTGTGTTGGATAATGCCCACCTACTCTGAACGTCCCAACACCGGATACATCGGATCGTTGTAACCTTTGCCAGTGTGCTCGCCGGGCGGCACAAGTTGATCTACTGTCGCTTCATCCTCCGGGGTAATAGTACAGTCGAGACTGCCAAGGTTATCTTCGAGCTGTTCTAAATTTTTAGGACCAATAATTACCGAAGTGATGGTTGAATTTGCGAGTGCCCACGCTAAAGCAAACTGTGCCAATGTTTTACCGTGTGCCGCTGCTACCGGTTGCAGCTTTTGGGCGACTTCATAGCTTTCTTCGCGCAGTTCGGTTTGTAGAATCCGACGGTCCTGACGCGCCGCGCGTGAGCCGGGCGGAGGGGGCTGTCCGGGAAGGTATTTACCCGTTAGTACACCACGCGCTAGCGGACTGTAGGACACGACACCCACGTTATAAGCTTTGCAAAACGGCAACAATTCAACCTCAACGTCCCGATTGACGATATTATAAAGCGGTTGTAGACAGATAAACTTTTCTAAATTCATCCGATCGCTCGTCCACCACGCCTCGCAGAGGCGCCACGCATCGAAGTTGGAGCCAGCGATATAACGGACTTTGCCCTGCCTGACGCAATCATCCAACGCACGAAGCGACTCTTCAATCGGTGTCAACGCGTTCCAGCGATGAAGGTAGTACAAATCGATACGGTCTGTATCAAGCCGTCTGAGGCTGTCCTCTACCGCCATCATGATATGATGCCGACTCGTGCCGGATCGGTTAAGCCCTTCCCCCATCGCGCCACTCACCTTTGTTGCGATAAGCACATCATCGCGAAAGGCTTTTACCGCTTTGCCAACAATTCGTTCCGATTCACCTGCGTTATAGACATTCGCTGTATCGATAAAATTAATTCCGGCATCAAATGCGCGTTCGATAACCTTGATTGAATCACTCTCATCCGTTGGATTCCCAAACATCATTGCCCCAAGACAAAGGCGTGAAACTTCGACTCCGGAATTGCCAAGCACACTGTATTCCATTGATTGATACTCCTCTCGACAGTTTTAAGCAGGGGTTATAAGACCATGAATCAATATTTTGTGCATTTTAGCACATGGGACGATTGAGTGCAAACGAAAAGGGATAGTAGTAGGCATACTCCGTATGCCGTAATCGCAGGGCAACGACAATCCCCATTAATCCTCAGACTCAGCGCACCGGAAACCGATATGGTAATAGGCGCCCGATAGGGCGTAAGCGCGCGCAGCGCACCGCAGATCGAATATCGGATCGAACCAACTCCCACCGCGAACAACAAACGGTCCCTTTGCAGGTGCTGTGCGCTGATTCACTCTGCCTTCCGATTCCGTTGCGTCGTTTGGACGCTTACGGAACCGAGAATCCTTGACAAGTCGGGATCTGCGATAATGCGGCAGGTATCTATCCTCGCACCATTCCGCTACGTTGCCTCCCATATTGTAGAGGTGATAGCCATTCGGCGGGAAGTGGTCAACGGGTGCCAGGTATCGCTGCATGTTTTTCAGCCCGCCGCTGCGTACGCCCCTTGAATCGTAGTTCGCTGCGTTTGGATCGACTTGGTTCCCCCACGGATAGAGCTGCCCTAGCTGCCGACCCCGTGCTGCCTTCTCCCATTCCGCTTCTGTCGGCAGACGCTTCCCACGCCACTCGCAATACGCTTGTGCTGCCTCGTGCGTGACGTATGTCACGGGATACCGGTCCATACCAACCGGAAAGTCGTTGTCATTCCAATGCCTGAGATAATCCCGTACCTTGACAACTGCCTTTTGCCATCGGGGATTCGCCAAGACAAAGGCTCGATAATCAGCATTGGTCGTTTCGTGTTTGTCCATATAAAACGCGTCCAACGAGACCTGATGCACGGGTGTCTCATTGGGTCTGCCGTTATCGCTACCCATCTGAAAGGATCCGGCGGGAATAAATGCCATCTCCGACGATGCGAACCCTTGAAAGGATCCGATTATGCCAATGAATAGTAGAACGTGAAACGTGAAGCGTGGAACCTGAAATATCATATTGGGTAAATAGGTGCACATAACTCACCATTCCTTGTGAATCCTTCACAGAGTGCGCCTTACAGCCAATCCGTTTGCAAATCCTACCTTTAATTCAGTCTAACATATCCCCTAACTTTTATCAAGGCTCGCACGCCTCGCTGATACGCCTCTATTCCTACGGGAGACCTCACGGCTTGCCACTTTGGAATTGACCCAACTCGAAAAATCTGATAAGATATGACTAACTGATTCTACCGGTATATCAACCCCACGCGACAAAATCTCACTAGAATGCCCATCGCACAGAAAAGAGGAGAACTATGGAAAAAACACATAAGATTACCATGTTAGGAACAGGACTCATCGGCATGTTCTATACAATGACGCTCCACGGACAGCGAAGCCGAGATCGCGTTCAAGTGGTATACTCACGGACGCCAGAACGAGCGAAAGATTTTGCAGCCGAGTGGGACATCCCCAGATCAACGACCGACCTCGCTGAAGCAATTAACGATCCGGAAACCGATGTGGTGGTCATCGGTCTTCCCAACGACCTGCACGAAGAAGCCGTGGCTATGGCTGCCGAAGCAGGCAAAGCTATTCTATGTACGAAGCCGTTGGGACGCAACGCAGCCGAAGCCAAAAGGATGCTTGATACAGTCGAAAAGGCAGGCGTCTTTCACGGCTATCTTGAAGATCTGGTCTACCCACCGAAGACGCTCAAATCGCTGGAATCTGTCAAGAACGGTGCAATTGGGCAGGTCTTGTGGGTCCGGTCCCGCGAAACCCATCCGGGACCTCACAGCGACTGGTTCTGGGATATTGAGCAGGCGGGCGGCGGCGCCATCGTCGACATGGGATGCCACTGTATCGAAATTATCCGTAACTTTATCGGCAAGGATATTAGACCTGTCGAGGTCATGTGTTGGGCGGATACCCTCGTCCATCCCGTTGAGGCGGAAGACCACGGGATTGGGCTAATCAAATTTGAAAACGGGGCAATGGGGCAGTTTGAGGTCGGTTGGGCGTTCCGCGGCGGCATGGATATACGCGATGAAGTATCGGGCACGGATGGCACTATCTGGCTCAACCACTGGCTGCGAACGGGTATGGAGATGTTTACATCGGGCGGACAGGGCGGCTACGTCGCTGAGAAAGCCGAAATCGATACAGGATGGCTTTTCCCCGTTGGCGATGAAGTCGGTGAACTCGGATATCGTGATATGTTCGTTGACATACTCAACGCTTTGGATAACGGTACGGAACCCATGGAAACCTTTTATGATGGCTACGTTGTCAACGCCATCATTGATGCCTGTTATCAGTCTGCGAAATCGAAACAGTGGGAACTGGTCGAGTTGGAGGATTGGCGTGGCGCAACTGAGGTCGAGAAGATCGGTGTAGCAGCGGTTGAAGTTGACGAGGGATATACACTGGTTAAGGAAGAACGGATGCCCGACGGCCGCCTAAAACAGATCCTTAGAGATAAAGAGAGCGGCGCAATCATTGAAAAGATTGCGAAGAGTTGAAAACTTCTGTGGTCCCGGCATCAATAATCGTAGGAATTACGCACTCCTGTCAACTCTTGGACTCTCGGTCATAGACCGGAGAATCGTTGTTCCCTACGAAACAGAACCGACCCCTAAGAACTTACTGTAGTTGCCCGCCTGTCCCGATAAATCGGGGATTCATCGGGCTTAGGGTTTTTACAGGTCGAAGACTCCTCCGATTGGAGTCCACGAGAATCGGGATCGGAACGGAGACTTTGACGTTCAACCGCGTAAGTCCTAAAGAAAGTACCTATTGAGGTTACGGCGAAACCCGAATCACTGCGTTAGACCGAAGTGAAGGGAGAATTCTTCGCAGTGCCTATACGCGGCGGAGTAATCCGAATCATTTCAGCAAGAAAGCCGAACAAACATGAACGAGCAGCATACATACACAGGAAGCAATGAGCAGCTATCTACAATTCTCAACAGTGTTAGTGATGCTGTAGTTGCCACGGATCGAAACGGATTGATAACATTTATGAATCCGGCTGCTGTAATCTTGACAGGTTGGGTAATAGAAGAAGTATCCGGAAAGCCCGTAACGGATATTCTCGATATTCCTGTTGGAAACGCAGGGAATCTTATAAACGGCACGTCTTTGATAGAGGTATTTGAAAAAGAATCTGTTACCACCGGGGCATTGTCTTCTGCTTCTAGTGGCGACCCTAATACCCGTCTCATTGCCAAATCTGGTCAAGAAATCCCTATCGACTATCACATCACCCTCATCAAAGACGAGATAGGAAACCCTACTGGCATCGTTATAACTTTCCACGACATCACCAAGTATAAAACGATGGAGTGGCAATTAAACCAGTCCATCAGCAAGTTACGCCATCAAACCCAACTGATGAAAGCTGTTTTTGATAGTATGTATGATGGTATCGTGGTCCTCGGTTTAACGGGTGAAATATTGTTCACCAATCCAGGTATTCACCAGATTTTCGGTTCGGAACCTCCAGATACATTACCCAGTCAATGGACTGAGCGGTACGGTGTTTTTTATCCTGATAAAGAGACACACGTTTCATTCGATCAGATTCTCACACATATCGCCGGCGGCGAGGCGATAAGGGATCAAGAACTTTTTATACGCAATAAGGCAAAGCCGGACGGCATTCACATCAGGGCGAGTGTTATCCCGTTATTTGATGAGAATCAGGCGGTTATCGCCTGTGTGTGCGTTGTTCGCGACATCTTACGCGCCGGTTGTGAAACGCCTTACTCCTTTAATGAAATTGTCGGAAAAAGCCAAAACATGCAGCAGATGTTCGCGTTGATGCAACGTGCGGCAGAAAGTGATATTACGGTGCTTATTTCAGGAGAAAGTGGTACCGGTAAAGAATTGGTCGCACGCGCGATCCACTTTAATAGCCATTATAAAGCGGGACCATTTGTTACAGTCAATTGCGCTGCTATTCCTGAAGCCCTCATCGAAAGCGAACTGTTTGGGCATGAACGGGGGGCTTTCACCGGTGCAACAACAAAACGAATCGGCAAATTTGAACAGGCGAATGGAGGAACTCTCTTTTTTGATGAAATTGGTGATATGCAATGGGATATGCAAGCGAAATTGTTGCGTGTTCTCCAAGAACGGCAGATCCAGCACGTCGGCGGCATAACCAATATTCCAGTTGACCTCCGCGTGCTAACAGCGACAAATCAGAATTTAGAAGCTGCGATGGAAGCGGGTACTTTCCGGAAGGATCTGTTCTATCGGATCGCCGCTTTCCCAATCGAGGTCCCCCCACTTAGAGACCGGCGCGAAGATATTCCACTCTTGGCGAACTATTTTCTTAAAAAATTCGCCGAAGGTGCGATGAAGTCCGTTGAAGCCATTTCCGCCGATGCCTTACGATTATTGATGCAGTATGACTTTCCCGGCAACGTGCGCGAACTGGAAAACATCATTAAACGCGCCGTGCTACTTGAGAATACAGAACTGTTACAACCGGTTAACCTGCCCCCACAGATTTCGTCAATGATTTCTTCTCAACCTGCCTTATTCTCTCCTGACCCAACAGGAATCCTGCCGTTTGAAGAACTTGAACGTCAAATACTGGCCCACGCCCTCAAGGTGATGGACAATAATGTTGTGAAGACCGCCCAAGCCTTGAAGATCGCCCGCTCAACCCTATATCGGAAGTTGAAGTTGTATCAACTCATTGGGTCGGATTAAGGGTCCCAAGGGATTGCCTGAAACCGATTTGCCTCTCCGCAGGACGTGAGGACCGGGAGGCGGAATCATCTCGTTTTCTCGTCACGGCGCAATCTATCTATTAATATGCCCTTCTCGGTTGTCTCAAAGTGGGATAGTGTGTCGTTATGAGATAAGCCGCTGAATCCCTCGTGCTTACAGGCTTTCTGCCGATATTCTTTCCGCTTACCCCATTTCAACTGTCCTATTTTGGGATACTTTCACCCCCTTCGCTATCGTGCTATATCTGCCTACCCATATCCTTCAAAGACAAGCCTAACAAAGCGTTTCTCAGTCTCTATAGAGCTCCCCCTCGTTCGATCAAGCACATGGCACGGATAATGCTAATTATAACCGTGTCGCCTTTCTTGATTTGCCTCGTTCAAAAGATTGGCGCATTCTATATCCTTCCCGCGGCAGGAGGCGACTTCACTGCTCAGTGATGCCTGCCGCTCCCCATCGCCGGGGAATGGAAGGAGGGAAGGGATTTCCCTGTATATTTGACAATAGCAAGACTTACGCACTCCAGATTGTAGTTGCCCGATTCATCGGGCGTTGGCAACGGTGTCTAGCGGCGATGAATCGCCGAACTACAGGACTTTGACCGTTCAACTGCGTAAGTCCTAAATAGATTTTATGGCAGGAGGGAGGCGTATTTATTCGTTCCGAGACAGAGCGATCGTTATCCTCCCGCGGCAAGCAATCTCCATTGGTCGATACTGCCCACCGTAAATCGAACCGGCGGCGTAATAAGCGATTAAAGGCTTTCGATAAAGACACGGAGCAACTCCACTGAAAACATTCACGGAGCCAAGTGACGAAGCCGGTATCTCTATCATAAAGAACAGCTGGACATTTAACGCCGATAGGGCGTGGTGGGCGGAATTGGTTATCGCGTTTGACATAGAAGCAGGAGCGCAGCATTTATATGACTTTGGCGGTCGCTACTATTTAGACGGGTCGAACTATAGGCTCTTTATCGGGGAATCGACCTTCTTTGAATCATCTGAGACAACGACCGGCGTATGGGTGATAGTCGGTGATACGCTGGCTACCACCGACGCCGCGGGTGAAGTGCTTGTTTTGAAAAAAGGTGGGATAGACTAAAACTTATGGCGGTTAGTCTCCATTCCGCAATTGACACCTTAGTTGCACCCATCAGTAGGCTAACTGCCGCCTTTATCATGAGTTTCGGAGGGCTTTGTTATGCGCCGACTCTTAGATTGGCTGTTGCCATTTACCGATTCGCCGATAGCGGAGATTGTGGCGTTGGTCTTTATCGTCTCCATTCTGTATTCGATACTGATGATTTTACTTGGCAAATCACGGAACCCCAAATAGTTTACCGAAAGCACTTTGACATTGGCGGGATTTTGATACTGAGTTTGTATATGATCTATTTTATTAAAAAGGAGGTGAACCCATTTTGAAATATGTGAAGTTGTTTATGCTATTTGCGCTACTGGTATGCGCTGTGACGTATCTGACGGGCTGTTTCGCGCTCGCGCAGTCGCCGGTGTTGGGCACTGTCTATACAGATGTAAAAGCCCCGCTTGCAGTGACCAGTAACACGATGACTAAAGATAAGATGTTAAAGGGCGAGGCTGTCGCCGCGTCATATCTCGGTCTGATAGCGGTCGGCGATGCGAGTATTAAGACTGCGGCAAACAGTGCCGGCATCACCAAGATTCATCATGTCGATTACCATACGACGAATATCTTAGGGATTGTCGCTAAGATTACTGTCACTGTATACGGTGAATAATTTTTACTTTTAAGGCAAGATGGCAGTCATTCGGCAAGTGAGGGTGATTTGAGCCTGCTGCATTTGACTGCCACCAACCATCATTTACTGAAAAAAGGAGGTAAAACCGATGTTAAGATTTCAGATGACCCTGATCGCCATTTTAATCGTTTGTGTCGCGCTCAGTGCCTGTGATGAACTGGTGGAAATCCTAACACCGCCAGAGTCGGATATGCCTGACGATGACACGCAGGCTAGTTTGTCTAACGACGATACACTGGCGGATATACCTGACGCCGACACGCTTGCTGGTTTGCCGATGTATATTGCGATGTACCGGTCGTGGGCAACCCATGTTACCTATCCCGAACCTGTGGGCACCGGTGGCGTGCACGGCGAAGGAGCCCGCACCGTTTACATCAACGATGTTGGGGCGATGGCGTTGGAAGATGAAGACATGACCGCCTATCCCACGGGGAGTATCATTGTGAAAGAAATTATGGATGATGCAAACACATTTGTCCAGAAAGTCGCTACAATGAAGAAAACGGACGACCCGATGTATGCCGGTCATAATGGGTGGACATATAAGAAATATGCCCGTCCTGATGCAAGCGCCGATTACATGCAGGTCAAAGGGGATGGACTGCCAGACGCAGCTGAGGGGTGTCACGGTTGCCACGCGCAAGCTGAAAGAGATAGTGTTTTCGTCGATTTTTCGATGCCTGATACAACGGTCGAAGCCGGTGCCATCGAAGGTGCAGATATGCCTTGAATCGCCTGTAAAAGGAGATACACTTGCTTGTCTTTGAGAAGCTATAAACCCAACCTCCATTTAATGATAAGGCATCTGGAGGTCCAAGGTGAAGCTCAGAGGGCAACGGAATCCGGCACCGGATTTACAGGTGTATGTCTTTCTATCGAAAGCCGGCCTCGAAAGACCGTTCAGCCCCGCTTGGAGTCAAAAGGTTATCCGCTTTAGCGACGATTTTGAGTGGGGCTTTGCCAGACAAGGGAGCAAGCAGTTGGCGTTAGCGTTGCTGCTCGAAGTGACGGGGGACGTTGATGTTGCGCTGACCTGTTACCACGATTTTGATAGGATCGGTCAACCGCAGCAGACGCAGCTGTTACAGAACTTCCCCAACCCGTTCAACCCTGAAACATGGATACCCTACCAACTTGAACAATCGGGGGCGGTGAGTTTCGAGATCTATGACACAGCGGGGCGTATGGTGCGGCTGCTAGATCTTGGTTTTAAGGGACAAGGGTTCTATATGACGCGCTCGACGGCGGCGTACTGGGACGGACGGAACGATTTCGGGGAAGCGGTTGCTAGCGGTGTCTATTTCTATCAGCTCAAAGCGGGCGATTATACCGCCCTATGCCGTATGGTCATTGTCAAATAATCGCGCACAGAAATTCTCCGCGTCGCATTTTGTGTGGCGTTGTTCGTCCCTATGGGGATTGTCTACCATCAATTTAATACGATATTAACCCCACAATTTACCCAAGACTATAAAGAAAAATGGGAAACAGTGCAACGCCTAGAGAAGGAAAGCAATGCAAGTTCACAAACCATACTCAAATAAACGCGCGTCATCATCGTTGATAGCGCCACTCGTGGAATTTTGGTGCAGATACAGGCTTTGAGTCTACGTTTACATTCGTCCGTCTGAAAAACCTTTCGGCTTTTATCCCGACTACACTGTGGGCGATGCGCTGAGTTTTTGTCGTGGGGGGTCCCATAATGAAACGCCTCATCCCATTGCTAATCGGCACGATTCTCTGTTGCGCGAGTCATTTAGACCACGACCTTGCATTTCTTGAAGTCGTGCCAGATGTTCGACATCAGCGCCCAATTACTGCAAACTATTGGTCACACCACGATGAATTGATGATTCTCCGCTGTGGTGTTACACATGCTGATTACCGTTATAGCTGGTTGCTCTATAGGCTCGGCAGGATTAGAGCGGAAGAAATTAACCTGAGAAGTGTTCGGAGGGAAGACCTGAATCAGTGGGGGCTGTGAGTGGAATGAATGAAAAACGGCTGCAAAATCAGTGTCAATCTCAGATAGAGCGCGACCTGTTAGCGAAACTTTATCCTGATTTATCAACATCTCGCGTCCGTGAGTTGCGTGCCCAATATAGGATAGACAAATATCATGATGTGCCGGTGACGATCGCTGATTTTGCGTTTCCTGATATGCAGATAGCAGTTTATTGCGACGGCTTCGGACCGCGTGAAGGAGATAGAAACGCATTTAGGCGCGATCGACTTCAATCGAGAGAGTTGCAATTGAAGGGTTGGATTGTGTTGCGGTTTGCGGGTAGTGAGATATACAGTGATTGTGATATGGTTGTCGATACGATTCAGCGAGCGATCACTCGACGGTACAAGCAACGGCGGCGGCGGAAGGATCAGCAACAGCAAGAGTGGCAACAACCGAAAAGTTCTATACTAGTGAAGCCTCCTGCACCACAAACAGAACAGGGCGATCAGAAAGCACAAAAATATCAAGCACCACAGAAACCAGAGGGCGGTTTGTGCGGTGTTATCTTCTTGGCGAGTGTAATCGTAGGAGTGCTTGTATTGCTGGATTTTATTTTCTAATGAAAACGTCCGATAAAATTTCTTATCGGATTGTCTTTCGCCGGAGGTGTTTTTTGATAATCTTTCGGAAAGGAGGTGATTTAGATGACTAAACGCAGTAGTGGTCGCCAGTCTTCCAATAAGGGGAATCAAAACCCTAATTTTCCGCGCAAAGGAAAGCGCACGGATGTCCCTGGGCAGCGTCAAAATAAGGCTGGTAAGGGTAGGGGAATAACCCGCCTAAAGTAAAACGAAAATAAGGGCATCTAATAGGGGCGGGTGCTTTGTCAAAATGTCCTGTAATTATAACGCGGCAAGCCGTGTGCGATGAAAGTCGCACGCACGTTTTTGAGTGGGGAAAACTCTGAGTCTGCCTATTGCTACAGAGGAGCAGGGGTACAACCGTATCCATCGACGGGATTTAGGCATCATTTTGAGATTCCTAAAAGAGGGTAGTGACTCAGAATTGTCCCAAGCACTGCAACGGATTATTAACCCACTTGGCAATCCAGAACACATCTGAAAACGTCCGATAGCCTGAATTACAGGACATTTTGACACAGGAAAGGAGAATAATATGCCACGTTTACACGGTTTACAACCTCAGCAACTTGCTCGGATTGGTATGTTTTATCTTGAGGAAGCGGTTTTAGATGTTTTGTATGAAGATGTGCATGGCGACAATGACCAACAGACGTGGCTTACGACTGCAAAAATTAGTAAGAGATTAGGGATACCTGCCTCCGATACAGGGCTTGGCTACCCACTTGTCCGTTACATTTTAGATAAGTTGTTGAGAGAAGCCCGTGTCCAGCGTCCCTCTCTAGATAGAGGGGGTGCCCGTTACCGGCTCACAAAACAAGAACGCGAAAAACGTTGTGATGAATCCCGAAAGGAGAGTCAATATGCGAACTGTCAGGGTTGAATGGGAGGGGCCGCTCTCTCTTGATGCGGTGAAAGGGTTGGAGGACGAAGACGACGACTGCGGTTTATACCAGATATACGGTCGCCACATCATCTTCGGCGCGGTGGGCGATCCGCTGTACGATCCGATTATGTTGATTGTGCAAAATGGCGTATTAGAGGCGTTTGAGTAGGCGCCGAGCGCTTATCAAGAAGCATCGAAGGTGTGTCAATGATACATCTGTGAAACCCAACGAAAGGGAGTTTATTATGAAGTTGACATTTTGCTTTTGCTATTGCGAGAGACGCTCGAGTCACTGGAAAAGCTGCCAGAAACCGAGTTTTTTCTTCAAAACTCGGTTTCTTTTCTGGGGATTCTACGTCAGTGAACCAATTTATGGCTTTCTATTATCTGGTTACAATGAAATGTCAACAGAACCTAGTGACTTACCCAACTTTTTCATGGAAAGGAGCTAACAGCAATGAGAACAATTATCGCACTATGGGCGGTGTTGTTCGCTATGATTGGCTGCGGTGGTGACGACCCCACCGGTGAGGACAATAGCCCACCTGTCATTGATCAGTTAATTATTCCGGAGGAGGTCAGGCCGGGAGATAGCGTTGAATTACAAGTTATTGCCCATGACGAGGACGGCGATGCCTTGACCTATGTTTGGGACGCGGCGAAGGGGAAACTGGATTCAAGAACGGGGCAGACTGTGAAGTGGACGGTCCCTTCAGATCTGAAAGCAGCAACTGTGACTGTTTCGGTGAATGATGGTGTGAATGAACCCGTTACCCAATCAAGAAGGGTTCCGATTATTCTTCCAGAGGAAGAAGTCGAGCCTGTAGCAGATGTTCCAGAAGCTCGTTCAGCGAATTGTCAGGCAGGGGATATCATCCGACCCGGCGAAAGCTGTATTCATCCTAACGGCGACAGATTTGTTGTTGAGGCGGACGGGACAGGGCGACTTGGGGGTATTGGTTCTAGGGGAGGCATTACTATCAGGGCCCGTAATCTTACCTTTGTTGCCAGCAAGCAAGCGGATGGTTCATGGGTGATAGAGGATGTTGGAGGCACCCCTGTAGCTGATAGACCTGTAGACCGGTGTCAAATTCCACCGCTTAATCAGGACTTTGGAGGAAAACCTGTTTTATTTTCTGGCGATGGGGGCGCAGCTGTATTGTTGTCAGATGGAAATTTCGCTGCTGTCTTTATCAAATCCGAAAACGGAGAGATTGACGGGATAGGAGGCGCGGTTCAAACAGCTACAACAGCATTGGTTCAATTTATATGTAGCGACTTTTTGAATGACAACATGGCACAGATCTCAGATGGTAAAATAACGGAATTTGAGGTAGCCAGGGGCATCGGTCATATAGAACTAAAAGAGAACAGAACGTTTCTTACGGTTGACGTTCCTGAGCAGGATGGTGATATGATAAAAGGGGATTTTCAATTTATAGGATTTGAGTTTTGGATACGGGGTCCCTGTGATCCAGATGCAGCAAATTTAGTGCAGCCTAACCTTGCCGCAGAACTTACTAAATATGCAAAAGATTTGCTGGATATAATGCAGGAAAATCGTTGATTGATAGTGAAAAAGATACCGTATTAGGACTTACGTCGTTGGATCTCCACAGCGAAACTACGGAGAACTATGATTGATTTATCCTTCACATTTGTTAAAAATATGATTGACTTTCGTTACTGAATAGGGTATACTATAACCCGTTGGTGAGTAATATAGTAATTGCTCACATGTTTTCGTCTTGCTCTCAGTATCTTTGAAATAGACGTCAACCGACGTTTTTTTTGAACGTCGATATTGCCAGACCGCCTCCCTCACGGTCTGGCATTTTTTTGATCCAACTACCCCTCGAACCGGTGCTTTTCCACTTCCTTCATCACGAGTTGCGATCCCAGCCCCGGTTTCGTTGGGAGTCGCAGATAACCATCTTCCACTTCTGGTGGATCCGTCAACAGATCGTTCCGCCATGCCGCATCCTGCTCGTCATCGACATATTCCAACACAAGCGCGTTGGGGATATTCGCCATCAGGTGAACGCTGGCAAGCGTCGAGATTGCGCTATTGGGGTTGTGCGGCGAAACCTGCATGTAGTAACTCTCTGCCATAGCAGCGATCTTCTTCGTTTCCGCGATACCTCCCGCACGGACGACATCGGGCATAATCATATCCACCGCCTGCGCAGCGATTAAGTCACGGAAGCCAAACCGTGTGTAGCGCCGTTCTCCGACACAGGTAGGTGTGTTCACCGCTGCAGTCACCTTCGCGAGCGCGTCAATGTTTTCTGGTCCCACCGGCTCCTCGTAAAATAACAGTCCGATCTCCTCCAATCTATTCCCTAAGCGAATCGCTGCGCTCGTAGTATATCGGGCACCCACATCGGTCGCAATGTCTACCTCGTCTCCCACAGCTTCCCGACACCGCTGCATATGCGCTAACGCTATTCGCTCCTCATTCAGGGTGATGGAGCACGGGGTGTTGATCCGTTCCCCCGGTCGAGGTGTGCCGCCGGGGAAGTAAGCCTTGATAGCGGTGCACCCTTTCTCCGCCAAGCGAGCGCACTCTTCCGGTTCACCCGCGTGGCTATAAAAACGCACCCTATCTCGACACGATCCGCCGAGCAGGTTGTAAATTGGTTGGCCCACTGCCTGCCCCACAATATCCCATAGCGCAATCTCAATTCCGCTAATTGCCGCAATCACCGCCCCTGTTTGCCCAATCTGTTGTAAGGCGTGATACAACTGATGGTAGATATATTCGATGTTAAACGGATTCTCTCCGATAACGAACCGGCTCAGTTCCTCAATTGACTGCTTAATGATTGTACCGCCCGGCCAATTCGTTGCATCTCCTAGCCCCACCACGCCTTCATCGGTGAATACCTGCACGAAGATCCACGGCGAAGGGATCACAGTGTTACGGTTTGATCGCACGAGGTGCACCTTGATGTCAGTAACTTTCATTGAGTTCTCCCTCCTATCTGCCAGCTTGGCCCGGCCACTTGTATGGTCGTCCAAACGGCAAGCCAAACGGCTCTTCATAGGGACGGAACGGCACCATATCGGCAATATCCTGCAGCTCAGCGAGGATAGCCGCTGACAGCGGTCCCGCTTCGACCGCACGCACATTCTGTTCAACCTCCCCCACCGACCGCGCCCCCATCAAGACCGTAGAAATCTCAGGGGTTGCTACCATCATGCGGAGTGCAGCCTCCGGCAGCGACATCTCAATCTCAGCTAGAAACCCGTAAAGCCGCTGGAACTGTTTCTGTCGTGGCGGACTTAACCACGGAGCCCCCGTCTCTATTTCGGGGTAACGTCGGGACAAAGCGCCCTGCTGAAGCGGCGAACCAATGACAACCCCCATATCCTGTCGCTTGGCTTCAGGGAAGATAGCAATGGCCGCTTCTCGCCAGAGTAGGCTGTAGTTAAACGCTGTCAAAACAACATCGTAGCTCCCCGTTGCCATGATGGGTGGAAGCTGATACGCGGTGGTGCCACCGAGCCCGGTGAATCGGATAATTTTCTCCGCCTTCAATTCTTCCAACAGATCGCAGACGGGCCCGTGAAAATTGTCGTAGTCTGTCCACCAATCGTACTGACCGGGACGGTCAGGCTCATGGACCAACAAGACATCGATATGATCGCGTTTGAGCAGCCGAAGACTTTCATCGACCGACTGCCGCAAGTGATCTTTATCTTGTGGATTAAATGGCTGTGGACGCCCCCCAAGTTTCGTCGCAAGAAAGTACGGCTGCGACACACCTTCGAGTGCTATCCCCAAAACCTCTTCGCTATCACGATAGCTAGGCGCGGTATCCACATAATTTACGCCGAGTTCAAGCGCACGACGGGCAGCACGGCACCCCTCATCACGTCCAAGGTCACCCGCGCTGGAAACATATAGCCCTCCCATCCCTAGCACACTGACTTCAAGTCCCGTGCGACCAAGCGTTCGTTTTTCCATATTTCGTTCCTTTCGTACAGATTTATGGTGAATTAGATAAATAAGTAGGGCGTGTTGACATTTTGTTTTTGCTGTCGCGAGAAACCCTCAAATCACTGGAAAAGATGCCAGAAACCGAGTTTTTTCTTCAAAACTCGGTTTCTTGTCTGGGGTGTTACGTCAGTGAACCGATTTATGTCTCTCTAT
>JAJEAL010000006.1 GCA_022822785.1 Candidatus Poribacteria bacterium | reverse complement strand
AACATCACATACTCATCATGTCTGCCGGTGGGGGTGTAGGTCGCTAGGGCAGCCTTGATGTCATCGGGCGTCAAACTACGTTCCTGCACGAGGCGCATCGCATCGGCGGGAAGTTGTGCATGTAGAGATTGGTGACCGCCCAAGTATAGAATCACCCCTAGTATTGCGATCCATAGCATTGGAGGCGAGCACCGCTGAACCACGTGTTTCATAGCCATTTTTCTCCTTTGTGAAAATTATATCTCAAGTTATGCTTTCATTCTGTAATGTAGAAATTACACAGCTTAATAACCGATTTGCAATCACTATGCCATGATGATGGATCGATGAAGTGGAGGGGCGGAAATAGAAGGAGAAAGTTAAGAGTGGTAGGACGTCCTTTGACGTTTCTCGTTGCTGTGCTGACCATTTCAGACTCAATAAAAAGTTAATAGAAAACAGTCAAAATTGACAGTATGTCAAAAATGGCAATCTGTCTAGATTTCTTATCTGACATTTTGTCAAAGCAACCGATTTCCTCAGAAACGGATTGACAATATGTCAAAAAATGACGCAAAAGTGGAGGACGCGATGCTCGATTCATCAGGCAACTACAATCTAGAGTGGGTAAGTCCTATGTTATAGATATGCTTTCAAGGATCATATCTGAACGCTAGCATTTTCGGACGATCTCAAACCTGTATTGACGCCACTGCTATTTTCTGATTGTGCAAATAGTAATGTAAATTTGACATGACTTTGAGACCAAGTTATAATAGAGCTTGCTTTTTTGGATGATTCTTCGATTTTGCATTCTTGATTGGCATCGCTTTTGCCCCGTCGCTATTCACAAAGCTAAGATCCTCAAATAACTCGGCACAACAGCATTGACAAGAAAGGAAACTAAAGATGATTAATACATTGGTTCGGAATTGGATGGCGAAAGAGTTGACTACCGTCGAACCGGAAACCGAGGTTATCGAGGCATACCAGTTGATGATTGCTGATCAGATTCGCCGATTGCCCGTCGTTGCTTCCAATGGACTTGTGGGCATTGTGACCTTGAGCGACCTATATCGAGTATTTGATTTATTGGGTAATAAGGAACAGGTGCTTTCCCAAGAACTGCAAGAAATGACGGTAGGAGAAGTGATGGCACCTGACCCAGTAACGATTTCTGAGGATGCAACGATTGGCGAGGCGGCGCAAAAAATGCTTGAAAACAAAATTAGCGGCCTGCCTGTCCTGGACCCTGAAAGTGTAAATCTTGTCGGTCTTATTACCGAGTCCGACATTTTTCGTATTGTTGCTCAGGAATGGTCAACACGGCGGCGCGGTTCCATTCATTTACCACGTAGATCAACATAAAAATAGGTAGACTGAGACACATTGGTAAAATCTGTCTACGCGGATATACTGTAAACTGTTCTCCACAAGTTAATGGCAAGGCAGACTGTTGCCAATAGCCCTAAAGTTCCCGATAAGCCGAACGCGGCTTGGGCGATTGTGCCGATGACCACAGCCCCCTCCAATAGTGCTGACGGTAAGAGTAACAGCAACACCCGTCCGAGAACCGCGATGTTCACTAACCAGAATGTCACATCAACTAATCTCGCACTCGCCACGCGCCGCTTTTTCAGAAAACCGGGCACCATCCGAACTGACACCCCCATGATGAGATTAGTGACAAAGCCGAACAGATAGGTATGCTGAATCACGTCGCTACTAATTGCGAACCGGACTTGAAAAAGCCCAAAACTACCAATCAACACCTCAGCGAGTGCGGCGAGTACAAGCCAACCGTATGCCGCGTAGATGTGCCACGCGAACCGACCAAATTCGCTGCCATCCGTAATCGTTCTACGCCCTTGCCGGTGGTCGGAGGATGACTGTAAATCACGATGTGCAATTGACGACTCTTGTATGTGCAGCAGAATGTCCAGTTTCCAGACGAGGTATATGATACTACCAGCTTTCAACGACATACCTACGTTGGCGATATGAACCCACACATCGTAAAAGGGATTTATCGGAAGAATCTCCCCTATCTGGCACAGTAATCCAACGAAGTAGATGTACGCCACGCGCTGAACCGCCCAATCCGGGACTGGGAGCCGAAGATAGAGCGGAAATGCACGGATTGAAAATCCAAATGCAACCGGCAACAGCACAAGACCGATAAAGATGTGAATTGACGCCTCATTCCACGTTTGACCGACGACAACGTTTCCTCGCCACGCCATTTGCAGCAGCAGTACAGCATGAATTGTGGCGTAGAGCAGAAAGCCTATCATCATCATTCCGAAGTACGGACGGACCGCTAGGAAAGGCGGCTTTCGGTTTGCCTTAGATATGCCAAAAATTGTGCTAGCTATCAATGATAGGTAGAGGAGCACCCCATACCATTCAAGAAGTCCTGACGCAGCAGCTATCCAACTGAACAGGACAAAAAACAAGCCGTCATCGAAGTAGGGAAGAGCCGAATGGGAAATGAATCGTACCGCCAAACCGGTTCCAATGAGCCACAAAAGGCGCGGAATCCAGTGAGGTTGCGAAATGGGGGCGCTTGATAGGCGTGGGATAAAATGGAGACTGATGCCGATAATGAAGAGCCCTGCCCAACCGATAAGTTGCAAATGCCCATGAATCTGAATATGACTTGCAAAGCCCACGCCTAGTGGTCGATTAAACCCGATGAGGAAGGCAAGGTGTCCGGCAAGTGCAAACCCACCAAAGATAGCAGTCGCCAAAGCCATCCACACATAACCGATCTGAAATTCTGCTTGCTTCGCTCTCGGCATCGATTTAACCTACTAGATGCTCCTCCGTGGGTAGCACCAATTTCCGCTATGCTGTCAAAAACTCCGGTTGTCCCGGAAATCGGTAGCCAATTTACGGAAAGATTCCTAGTTCCATGTACGAGATCGCAATTTTGTCAATCGCGTTGATAAAGGAAGCTGTTCTTAAGTCAACATCTTCGCCGTGTCGCTTTTGGGTATCCCGGATTTGATTATATGCGACAATCATTGTATCTTCAAGCCCGGAGTTGACTAAGTCTACTTCATCCGGACCATGTCCTAACTGTTTCATCGCTTCTTGAGAAAATTCCTGCCCCGCTATTTTCTCGACTGCTTTCAGCATACTTATATGCGTGCTTTCCTCGAACCGTTTTCCGACCCTGCCGAATCGCACATGTGACAGATTTCTGAGCCATTCAAAATAGGAAACGGTCACACCGCCCGCGTTCAGATAAGCGTCGGGAATAATCATCACCCCTCTTCTTCTAAGGATTTCATTCGCTTCAAAGGTTGTAGGACCGTTCGCGACTTCGGCGATGATTTTGGCTTGTATGCGACCAGCGTTCTCTGGGGTAATCTGATTTTCAAGTGCTGCCGGAATCAGTATATCGCATTCCAGCTCAAGGACGTGGGTGGGATTCGGGTGTGTGGTTGCGCCCGGGAAGCTGAGAACTGAACCTGTCTCGCTATGATGCGCGGCAACTTTCTCGACATCTAATCCCTTCGGATTGTGTATAACCCCATTATGCTCTCCCACGCCGACGATAACAGCGCCGGCTTCCTGCAAAAATTTCGTCGCGTGATAGCCAACGTTGCCGAAGCCTTGAACGACAATTGACTTGCCCGTTAAACCCGGTTGAAGACCGAGGATTTGCATATCTTCGACAGATCGACACGCCTCGCGTAGCCCGAAATAGATGCCTTTACCCGTTGCTTCTTTTCTCCCATGTACCCCCTCTTGGGCAATCGGTTTGCCAGTAACACACGCGGCCACATCCAGTTTTTCAGGGGTCATCGTCATATACGTGTCCATAATCCACGCCATCTCCTGTTCCCCTGTGCCAAAATCGGGTGCTGGAACATCGATCCCCGGTCCAATGAAATTCTTCTTCATTAGCTCATAGGTGTAGCGACGTGTGATGCGCTCTAGCTCGCTCAGAGAATATCCCTTGCGGTCAATCTGCACGCCACCTTTTGCCCCGCCGAAGGGCACATCAACGATGGCGCATTTGTACGTCATCAGTGCCGCAAGCGCCATCACTTCATCCTCATTCACTAGCGTACTGTAACGGATTCCCCCTTTTGTTGGGAGTTTGTGGTGACTGTGCTCAGCGCGCCACGCGTGAATTGTCTCGATTGTTCCATCGTCCTTTTTGATCGGGAACGTCATGTGATAAACGCTATTGCAAATCTTAATCTGCTGGAGTAGGCCCTCGGAATGTTTGGTAAACCGCGCCGCCTTATCAAAATTCAAGTTGACTTGGTCAAAAAAAGAAATCGTGGATGCCATTACCTTTCCTCATGCTCATTAGGCACATTGGGAGACAATGCTTCATGTCAGCTTTCATCGACTACGATGATAATCGAATCTTACCCGGCAAGCCAATGTGTAAAATAGTCCACCTGTACTAGTGTTCTGCTAGATGAACTATAGTCCCCGCCGCTTCCTAACATCAGCAGGCTACCGGGTAACAAGCACCGCTCTGTCCGCGAGCTTTACAATCATCTCCGTTGTATCTTGAAAAATTAACTCGTACAACCGACCGTGATGACTTGCGCTCAGTGCAATTAAATCGCAGCTCTCTTTCTCTGCTGCTTGCAGAATGTTGTTTACAGTGAAGCCCAACCGTGCCCTGAGCACAGTTTCCACCCTGTAGTGTTGTAGGTATTCACGCATCCGTCCAGAGATCTCGGCTGCCTGTATATCTGTATTTGCTAGCGCCAAACCGAGTATACTTGCCTTAGTTCGTTTTGCTAACTCCGCTGCCAATTCAAGAACGCTGTCGGAGGCAGCGTCGCCGTGATGGACAGTGAGGATTTTCTGCAGCATCGAACACTGCTCATGGACAACAATCACCGGCTTTGTGATACGAGATAGGATATCGTCGATGCGGTCATGAATCAGACGCAGACCGCTAGTCTTGACCGACTCAGGGATACCGACTACGACGAGATCTGCAGCGTGTGCTTTTTCACAAAGGTTTCTTACAGGGTCGCCTGTGATGGTATCCACTTCAGCGGACAAAAACTCGAATTCAGCGAGTGCTAATTCCGTGTTGTCGAAGACTCTAGCGGCAATGTCCTCCTGGCCCCGACGCCTTTCATCGGTAAAGTGGATGCAGGAAAGATGAGCATCTAACAGAACAGCTAAGTGCCCAGCATATTCAAAAGCGTTTTGTTCGTGTGGTGTGTCTCCAATGGCAACGAGGATGTTCTGAATCATTGTGTTTTCTCCTTCGTGGAATTATCGTTCTGTGCGATTTCGCAGAACTCTTGCTAGGTTTGGGCAAGTCCATTACTTCATGGGCCAATAGTGCTAGTTTGATTAGCGCTTATGAGTAACTATGGTGAATTTTAGAATTACTTGGACACTCTATACCGGTGCAGTTGGAAACAGCGCCTACCAAAGGGGAGATTGGACGGCGCAGTTGGAAACAGCGCCTACCAAACATGTGGATCGAAAGTGTCTACATATTTATATTGTTCACCATAAATGATAAACTCAAGAAACAGTAGAAAAATCAGAAACATATCCGATCAAAGTCTTATCCCTCTAATATAGTGAACCTATCGCTGATTGATTCGGTTGACAACCGCAGGGCTGGATAGATGTGCTTTCGTCGAAAAAATGTTCTTTTTTAACCCTTGTCCAACTTGCGATAGATGGTTCGCGATGAGATACCGAGTAACTTCGCAGCTAGCTCCTTGTCTCCGCTTGTCATTCTGAGCGTTTCCGAAATGAGCCGTTGCTCGACCACTTCCACAGGAGTTCCCAAAGGGATTGTAATAGACTTTGAGCCGTGGGGATAAGTTGAGTCCGTGCCGCTCTTGTGAATTGATGCGGGGAGATCCATCTGTTCGATATTATCGGACTGTGTTAGTACCACTGCTTGTTCAATCGCGTTTTCCAATTCGCGGATATTGCCCGGCCAATGATAGGCTTCAAGCGCTTTCAATGCTTGGCGGGAAATGCCGCGAATGGGTTTCTCTGCTTTTTCATTGTATTTTTTTAAGAAACAATTTACGAGCAGTGGAATATCCTCCCGTCGAGAACGTAATGGCGGGAGCTCGAGTGTAATTACATTGAGTCGGTAAAATAAATCCGTCCGAAAATTACCCGATTCGACCTCCGCGGTCAAATCCTTGTTTGTGGCAGCGATTAAACGTACATCTACACTAAGAGACTTTGTTCCACCTAGTCGTTCAAATCTGCCATCTTGTAGAACCCGTAACAGCTTAACTTGGAGTGGTTTAGGCATTTCGCCGATTTCATCCAGAAAGAGTGTACCCCCATCGGCAAGTTCAAAGCGCCCAGGCTTGCCTGTTTTAGCGTCTGTGAATGCCCCTCTTTCATACCCAAAAAGCTCAGACTCCAACAGCGTATCAGGAAGTGCACCACAGTTGACCTTGATCATCGGTTTATTTACCCGTGGACTTAAAGCGTGAATCGCGTTGGCAAAGACCTCTTTGCCAGTTCCACTTTCGCCGGCAATGAGAATGGTGGCGGTGCTTGACGCGACCTGTTGCACTTTCGTAATCAGTTGACGCATAGCGGTACTTTTTCCGATGATGTTTCCCAAATAATGTTCGGCATCCATCTGTTCCCGCAAAGATCGCACTTCGATAGCCAACATCTGTTTTTCGAGAGCGCGGGCGATGATGAGCAGAATTTCCGAACGCTTCAACGGTTTCTGAATGAAGTGATATGCACCGGCTTGCATCGCTTCGACAGCTGTGTCCACTTCACCATAAGCAGTCATCAGAATGACCTCGATTTCGGGCGAAAGTATTTTGGCAGCTTTGAGTAACTGCAAACCGTCCATGTTGGGCATCCTCAAATCAGCGAGAATCAGATTGACCCGTTGGTGCCGAATCACTTCTAAGGCAGATTTTCCATCTGCAGCAGTTTCGATAGCGTACCCGGCTCGTTTTAGGATCCTTTCAAGGGAGTCTCGAATAGGCGCATCATCATCGACTACGAGAACTAATTTACCTTCATTCATGATTACCTCCCCTTCAGTATGTAATCTGTTTTGATGATTTAGTTGGCGTCCTGTTCCGTCTCTTTGCTTTCGACCGGTTCCTCGTCCCGAATTGGAAACGTGATAATAAACTGTGTACCTTGACCAGCGCTGCTTCGACAAAGAATTGTTCCCTGATGATGCTTGATAATCTCCCCGGCAAGCGAAAGTCCTAACCCGGTGCCCCCTTTCTTGGTAGTGAAAAAGGGATCGAAAATCCGTTTCTGATCTGGTGGTGCGATGCCGGTGCCGGTATCAGAGACGCGCAGCACAATACGAGACGATTCAATGCTAGTTTGGATCGAAAATTCGCCACCTGAAGGCATAGCTTCGATGGAGTTTTTGAACAAGTTATGTAAGACACATTGGATCTGTTCGGCATCCAGTAAAGTAAGCGGCAAGTCCTCAGCGAGCTCTATCGCAAATGTAATTTGCGCTTGCTGTAACTGTGGCTCGATGAAATTACAAAATGTCTGTATGACAGTATTGAGAGATTCACGCTCAAATTCAAAACGAGGTAATCTGGCAAAAACCAGATATTCTGAAACGATGTTAGCCAACCGTTCAACTTCATTGTGAATAGATTTGAGCAGGTCGTTCGCTTCCGCAACATCTATCTCTGGACCGTCGGCAACCTCATCGGCGAGCAGATCTAAATTTAATTCCACCGATGACAGTGGGTTCCGAAGTTCGTGGGCTACCCGGGCTGCTAGTTGCCCAATCGCAGCGAATCGCTCGGATTGAATAATCTGTGTCTCTAGCTGCTGCCGTTCAATATACGTTTCGATTGCTAGCTGCATATCCAACATGAGCACCTTCGTTAGAGCGAGGATGGCATTCTGGATACGTTCTGGTTCATCGCGGTACGCCTGACATATCAGCGGGATTAAGAGATGGATATACAGGTTGTATGTCCCGATATACCATCGGGGTTCAAGACCAACACGATTATGGGCATGCCCAATTTGCGATCTTTCTGCCGCATAATCGTGGTCATAATTTCCTGCCGTCAACCTCTCAAGATAATTTCGTTGCGCTTCTAGTAACCGTGTCGTAATCAATTCGTCGGTAAGCAGTGACGCAGTTTCTTCAAATCCTTGCAGATGTTGATAGAAGCGAGCAACGATATCAGAAATATGCGGGCTGAAAACCTCCCTAAGTGCTAAAAGGTGCGTTTCATCCTTTTCGGTAAACTGAAGAAAGGATAAACGGGTGTGCAAATCATCATGGCGGTAGGCTTCGGTGTCGGTAGTATCTTTTTCGGTTGGCATTTTCTTGCTAATTTTCCTCAGGCGGAGCCCGGTTAGGGGGTGCACACTTCAGCTTGGGGTAACCCGTTCATCACGGGGCTTTAAGGTAGTCGTAACTCTTGTCCAACTGATGCTACAGTCGAGGGTGCCTACGATAGTAAAACTAGTTGTAGATGCCCGATTGGTCGGGCGTCGTAAGTCGGATTGTTCGGTCATGGGGCACTCAACTGTGCACGTCCTCCCGGTTATCAATCTTTGACTTCAGGCCCTTGCCATCTGACTGTTGTCAGTTGATTCATCCATCCTATTTTAGCATACTAACAATCCAAACACTACCATGATTTATCGCATCTCGTTTCTAATCTAGCGAACTCCCGAGACAATAATTTTCACAGCTCTCTCAATTGACATCAGACTCGTATTGATAGTTAGATGATAGAGCTTGGGATCCTCCCAGTGCGCTCTGGTACATCCACCGGGAGGCCGGGATAATATGGGTAATACGCAAATCCTGTGTAATCCGGCACAAATAGTCTTTTGACGTGCTCCCAACCCTAGCGGTTCGCTGTCCTGTCCTTGTGGATAGCGCAATTCGACACCCTAACGGGAACGGGTGAGAATCCCACCCTTTAGGGGGTGGGAGTATGTCAACAATATCGCTGTGCAAGATTGACGCCAAGCGTCAAACCCGGGTGGACGAGTGATACATCAAATCTAGTACACTGTCAGGCAACTTATGCTTGTGTATTGAGTCCTAGTGTCTTTTGTAGCACAATCTGTTAGATTGTGATCCGATTACGCAAACTAACAGTTTGCGCTACATGTGTTGCCATGTTCTATGGTCGAATTAACAGCACCAATCTGTCAGGCAAATTATGGTTGCGTATAGTGATTGAAAGCAGACAATAATATATAAAATAATTGCAAAGCTTATCTGACACAGTACTAGTGCATCCACGCTTTTTGCGATTCAACGCTTAAGATCGTTTCCCGGAATCATAGGCGGATCGAATGAATTTCTGACAAAGCGTGGTCTGACAATCTGCATTAGGCAAAAAAAAAGTGAAACCCAACACCTGATTATTTGTGTCGAGTTTCACTTTATTGTTCCAAATGCAACATGCCGCGCAATACGAAAAAATCTTACGCATTATGCTTCTTAGGTTTCACCTATTTAGAAGGTGTAACCGAATTTAGCATACCAGTACGCACCGTTGAAGCCGAATGGACTGAACTGACCGTATTGGTTGCCAATATTGCCGGACTTCGGATTTTCATCGGGATAGGTGTTGAGGAGATTCTGGACACCGAGCGTGATGGCTATGCCTGAAGACGCCATGTAGGTTGATTCTAAGTCAAAAAGCACCTTGCCAGTATAAGTTTCATCATCCTCAGAATCATACCAGTCTCCGAAGTAACTCGCCCTCCCAAGTACGCTCAACTGACTCGTGAGCGATTGCGTTAGTGTGAGCGCGCCACGCTGTTTCGGTAGATTCTCTTCCAATTCTTTTATCCGCAGGTCGTCGAGCGTGTCCGGATTGTGGTCGGTAACGGTCGTCTCTGTGCGGTTATAAAGGACAGTAACGTCGCCATTTGGTACCGGTACAGTGAGAACTATATCAATACCTTGGGTCGTAGTATCGAAGTCATTAGTAAAGAATCGGAACTCCTGTAAGTTTGCTGCACTGGTCACACCTTCAGCCAGCAGATCTTGCTTCTGCTGTTCGCTTAGTGCGAAGTCTTGCGATAGAGCCAACCGGTCCTTCATCCGAATATCAAACAGGTCCACCGTAAGGTTTATGTCCCGCACCTCAAAGGTGAAACCGCTGGTGAAGTTTGTTGATGTTTCGGGGTCAAGTGAGTTATCTTCCTTCCCTGTCACAACTGCAACGGCGGGGTTCGTTGAAGGAATAGTGCCGTTGTTGACCAAATCATTCTTTTCAAAATTGAATTCGGTCGTTACGTTGAAGGCGTTTTGTTGCCCCGGAGTCGGCGCCCTGAATCCCGTGCTGAAACTGCCGCGGAGTTTCAGGATCATCTCATCGTTGGCAATCATATTTGCGTCCTCAAGAAAGTCTGTAATGCCAACATTCGTGGCGACTTTGTAGTTGAGGGTTTGTCCAAAATCTTCAAAATTTTCACCCCGCACCGCTAAAGCGACCAGCCAATGCTTGAGGGGTGTGATTTCACTCTCCAAATAAGCCGCTTGGTTGGAGCGATTCCATTCGCCCGCAGCAACCGGACTGAATCCTGAGAAGCCGTTAGACGCAGCACTGAAGCCTTGACCCGCCAAAGGACCGATCTGATACGATTCTCTCTGGCCTTCTACTATCTCAAAGCCTTCGTTCCGATATTCTAACCCCGAAGCGAGGAATAGCATATCACTGAGTTGGTGCGTTAAATCAAAGTTAAGGTTGTAATCGGTCTGGATGTAGTCACCCGGATCGAAGTCGGTCGGTGTGTCGGGCCCTAAAGAGGCATTGACGGTGTTAAAGATAAAGAAATCCGCATGATGCCGTCCAAAATAGGCACTTAAATCCCAGCCCAATCCGCCGGAAGGAAGCATAGATTCTAAAGCATTGCCTTTAATCCCAACCAGAACAGAGCTATCTACCGTATCTGCCCCAAATCTCGGTGTGAATCCGCCCGGGAACATCTCTTGGTACGTGAAGAGATTGGGATCTGCGAAAACCTTTGCCAACTCTTCTGCATCCGGCTTATTGTTGGTGATGGGAATGTTGGGATACTCCCCGCCCGACAAATCGCCAACCAATAAGGTTTCGCCTCCGTCGGTACTAAACACACCGCTACGGGTGTTCGGATTTCGGAAATAGAACCCGCCTTCGACCCGCTTGCTGGCGTAGTTGGCGTGTCCATAGAAATCGACATTATCGGTGAGGGTGCTTCCATAGTTGGCGAAGAATTTCATGTCGCCTTCTACAATGGGCTGTCCCCAAATTTGCGCGGGATTTCTCACATTAGTATTGCCAGCGTTCTCTAACAATATGGCGTCATCACGCTGTACCGAGCGGACGGTAGGATCTGAACCCCCATACTCTAAGCTCAGGTTGGCCCAAGTTGCCTCACTGCCCAAACCGATATTACCGGCGACCGCGTATTGCCGACCATCGCCATACTGATAAATCCCGGGCTTGAATTCAATGGAGCCACCCTCGTGGCTATCCTTGAGTTGGAAATTCATTACGCCTGCAATGGCGTCAGAACCGTATTGGGCAGATGCACCGTCCCGGAGCACCTCCACCTGTCTCAGCGCGATAGACGGGATGGCCGATAAATCAGGACCTTGTGCGCCATCAGCCAATCCATTACCTAACCAGTGAATCACCGATGCACGATGCCGCCGTTTACCGTTTATCAGCACCAAGGTGTGGTCCGGTGCCAATCCCCGCAGATTTGCAGGTCGAACAACGGTTCCCGCGTCGCTGATTGGCTGGGTGTTGACGTTGTAGGAGGGCACCAAATTTCTAAACATGTCTTGTAAATCCGTGACACCTTGCTTGCCAATTTCGTCACCACGGATGGTGTCAATCGGCACCGCTGAATCAATAACTGAGCGAGGGCGCGCTCTCGAACCAATCACTACCTGTTCTTCAAGCTCAATAACCTCTTCTTCAGCAGCCATCTCAGATGACGTGTCAGCAGCCATATCATCTGACATCTCTGCTTCAGTTGATTCCTGCGCCACAGCGGTAGACAAGACGAAGAGTGACGCGATAACACTAAACAGAATTAGCGCTATTTTCCCTATTTGAGACATAGCTAATTAAACTCCTTAATTAAGTTGTTGATTTGAGTTAGGTACATAAGAATTGATGTGACGACAAAGGGTTGTGGGATCCGCTCGGTTGAAATTGGGCACTTGCCAGTTGCAGCCGATTTTTACCGGATATTATTTGCCGTAGTAAAATAGTATATTATTATGTTAATTGTTGTCAAGTTTTTTTGCATCCATTAATCCATGCAATTTGCAGATTAGAGGTTTTTTTTAGATTGAGTTGTGAAAATCCTACTCGCCTTTGGGGTTGCACATCCACAGCACGTCATTGACAGCAGCTCCTACTTCACAATAACCATCTTCCGAGTAGGGGTCAATTCCGGAGTAATCAACTGATAGAAGTAAACGCCTGAAGCGAGCAGCTCACCAGAATCGTTACGACCATCCCAGTAGGCAGCACGCGACTGTCCAACGTAATATCCTGCCCGCTGAAACCCAAGATCAAGCGACCTAACGAGCTTGCCCGTCTGGGAGTAGATATGAATCGCAGCATGTGTGTCGTTCGCTAACTGATACGGTATCCATGTTTCGGGGTTGAACGGGTTCGGATAATTGGCGAGCAGTGTGGTCTGCTTCGGTTTCAGTGTCTCTGGTGTCAATATCAACTCCGTGAACGCTCGACGGATAGCTGCTGCATCAATCTCATGATCGATTGTGCGAATCAGCTCACCACTGACATCACGCACTTCGACTAGCAGCGTGTCACCGATGGACGCAACGGATCGGCGATTCATGTCTGCCCAAACAGCGTGCGATTCGTTCACATTAACGACCTCGGTGCTTCCGGTGCGCCGGTTGTGAATAGTCAACGTTACGCCGTCAATTCCTTCAATTTGGGCATGAAGGACTAACGCCCATACCTGAGGCGTCTTGGGCACTGTCGGTGCGGCTGAAGTTGTCGTCAGTCTATTTTTCCATGCACGTCCCGTGAATCTAACAACCTTCGATTTGGGAACATTAATAATATAGCCCTTTCCGCCCTCAATAGCGAAACCCTCACCGGAGGAGTTTGCCGTGAACCCAATGAAGCTACTAACCGATGGATCATACTCAATAACGACTGTCGCACCGAGTCTTTCCATGAAAGAACGTGCTGTGTAGGGCACATCAGCCATCAGGGGTAGGCTAATCATATTCAACCCCGCGTTGAGTTGCATATTGAATGCACTCATGGCTGGAGGCGTTACAATCAAGCTGTCGGCACGAAATGCGAGATTCTGAATACGTGTATCACCTTCGGGACCAACATCGGCAACCGAAAACGGGATTGCTGAGAAGTCAGCTGCTAGATATTCCGCAAGTGCATCCTGCTCCGTACCGGGTGCGGTAAAGGTTGCTTTTCCACCTGACTGTTCCTCCGTCATTACCGCAGAGAGATTGACACGATCGGTACTCGGAAAATTTGGATAAGGATAATCATCACCACCGCCTGCGAGGAAATCCAGTGTGACGATGCGGAAAGTTCGATTTGAATCACCGACGACTTTGCCATCTTGTGCGACAATGTCGGTTGGATTCCCATGGCTATCGGTCGACACAAGTGACCTGATCCGCCTCCCTGCTGGCTGCGAAATATCGAAACTAAAAGCTAGTCCAGCAACTTGGGGGAACTGACCGGGAGTCGAGCCCGGTTCAGATCTAGCGACAGCGTGCTCGATAACCTCAAGGAGTTGTGCTGCGGTGAGCGTTAATAGACTCAGCTCATTGTTGAATCGGAGCGTGTTTTCTATATCAATCTGCGAGATTTGACCGGCCAATTTGCCGACCAACGGATTTCCCGGCGGTGGAAATGTACCGCCAGCAGTAACACCGATAGGGGCGCGGATACCTCCACCATTCTTCAGTGAACCAACCACTGTTGGGTCAAACCGTCGTGCCACGTATAGATTAGCGTCTGCCGTTAAGTTGCCGAGATTCGTCTCTTCTGTGCGAACCGAGCTCCGGTTCCCATTAAGATAAACACCGGTATGTCCAAAAATATTGCCATCCTTCGCGAGAACCACGCTCCGAATCGCTTCAGTAATTTCAATCACGTGTGGTGTGGGGGCAGCGTTTCCGGTATCTACTACCCCTTCCTCGTCTGTAACGAAGGTGCCGCTAACTTCAGAATCAATCGATTCCGGTAATAGGACACCTGCCTCGTCAAAACCGACAACTAACCGACCGACATACCTATAATTACCATCTGTGCCAACGATTGCAACCGGCTCATTCGTCATGGAACGTGTCAGAATCGGATACGGCCTCTCCGCGACATCGCCCTCGCGCAAACGGTCTGTGTCGTCTGCTAGCAGTGTATTTGAGCCGCCAGCGATAATAATATCAACATCACGCAGCTGAGATGCCATCATCTCGTCAAGGCGAATTTGCTGCAAGTGGCCGGTGACAATAATCTTGTTCACTCCAGTTGCCGCCAAGGCATCAACGGATTCTTGCACGATTGCCGCCAACGCCGTAATATCATCTGGATTTTCCGGTAGGATTCTGACATCTCCCGGGGAGGAGATACTGCCGAGACGTGGTGTGGTTACGCCAACAACGCCAATCTTCTCGCCTGACGGTGTTGTGATAACTGTGCTCTTACTGATGCTATTCAAAATCGCGCTTGCTTCTTGTCCGCCTTCGACCACGAGATCGGCAAGGTTGCTATCAAGGCTAAAATCCAAGTTTGCACTTAGGAAGGGGAACGCTGTGCCGACGTAGCCTCTACCATCATTCCGAATCAACCCTCCAATCGTGCCAGTGCCCGCATCAAATTCATGGTTACCGAGTGCCGATGCCATAAAACCCATTGCGTTAAGTATTAAAATGTCTGCACGCCCTGACCCCTCACGTCCCAAAACATCACGAAGACTTCGGTCATTGCCCGCTGCGAAAAACGGTCCGGGGATGTAGCTGTCGCCTGCTCCAATGATAACGGTATCCTCAAACTCGGCCTTGAGGGCATTCAATACCGATGAGAACCGGGGGGCATTTTCGAGTGCTTCAATGTCGCCCTCCATATCTGCTGCATGAAGCAATTGAAGTGTAAATTCTGTGCCGTTTTCACAAAAAGCTGGTCTGAAAGTGCCTATAATTAAGGTGGCTACAACTGAGAAAGCAAAAATGGGAATAAAATGCCTTTGTCTATCCATTGAACAAAACTCCTTAACCAATCCAAATTCTAAGGTGCATTAAGTGTAAAACCCTAGGTATGGCAAAGTCTTCCCAATACCCTCAGGATACTTTGCCATACCCAGGGACTAAAGAATATAACCGTAGAAAATTGGGAATGCCTGAAGTTCCCAACATTTGCAATGATAACTCAAGGATGTTACAGAGATTTGTCGCTCTTTTGACTTTTTTGTACTTATGAGACAGAGAAGAATTTTCCGACAACCGTATTATACTGTCAGATAAATGCTAATGGTCCTGCTCGTAAATGGCTAACATAGTCTAACAAAACCTAACACTTTTTGCAAAATTGGTGTCATTTTTGGATAGGGGTATTCAGTTTTAGGTTTTTTATCCATTCTGCCTGAAAAGTCGGAGTTGGGAAATCGGTCCGAGAGGGGAGTGTTGGGATTGGGAAATCCCTTCTACAGAAAAGCGAAATGACCCTAATGGGAAGCAAACCGACGCTTGACAGGACTATACCGCCTTGCTATAATTTCAGCTATGAGATCAGCGTCGGTAGTCCATCTATCACAACGCTTGAAAACATGGTCGAAATCACCGGAACTTCGGAATCTGTTATTACGATTCTCCGCGAAACGAGGAATCTGCCTTCGTCGATTGGTTGTTTCCCTGATTGCACTCACCCTGTGTGCAGGCATTTCTCCTGACATATCGAACGCCAACCCCTATCTCAAAATTTCTCCAGCTATTCGTCCTCATACCCCTACTGAAGTACTCAAGGTGTGGGTGCTCTTTGTTGACAGGGGATTCTCAAATATATCCGACCGACACAAAGCGCTAGAACAGTATCAGCTTCAGATGTCCAATTGGGCAAAGCGTCGGCGAGAACACCGCACACCGCACAACCGCCCGGACCTTACCGATTTGCCCGTTCAATCGCGTTATATTGAGGCAGTACTTCAGGTGGGAGGAAAACTTCGGAGCAGAAGTCGATGGTTAAACGGCATTGGGCTAGAGGCAACGATGGCTCAAGTGCAGGCAATTGCTCATCTACCGTGCGTCCGCGTGATTGACCCCATCCATCAGCACGTAGCGACTGCTGAAGTCCCTGTCAGCGATTCCCTTACCCTAAGTGCCCCATCGTCCGCTCAACCTTTCAATTATGGGAGTGCTACGGCACAAATCACACAGATTCAGGTAGACTTCCTACATCAACAAGGATTTCTCGGAGAAAATATCGTTATCGGATTACTAGATACCGGTTTCAATCTGAAACATATCGCGCTTGAGCGTGTGGATGTTATTGCCCAACACGATTTTGTCAATAACGATGTCAACACAGCGGATGAAGTGGATCAGGACGATCCGGGGCAAGATGAACACGGCTCAGTGGTGTTGGGAATCCTCGCCGCCGACGCACCGGGGCAACTCATTGGTGTGGCGCCGCGTGCCCGCTATCTACTTGGAAAGACCGAGAGGATTTCACAGAATGGTGCCTTTTTCGAGCGAGAAATCGAAGAGGATTGGTGGATTGAAGGCATTGAGTGGCTTGAGGAGATGGGGGCAGATGTCGTAAGCAGTTCGCTCGGTTATTTCGAGTGGTATCGTTTCGCAGACTTGGATGGGAAAACCTCAAAAATTACGATTGCCGCGAACCTTGCGGTTCAAAAGGGGATGCCTGTTATTATCGCTGCGGGAAATCTAGGTGCTCAGCCTCTGGGCGATGCACGTGGGCTTTCGGGACGAATCACTCCGCCTGCCGATGGGTTTGACGTGCTCGCCATCGGTGCTGTAAACGCCGATGGACAGGCCGCCCCATTCAGTTCACGAGGCCCCACCTTTGATGGTCGGATTAAGCCAGATCTGATGGCGATGGGTCAAGGTATCACAAGCATCAATTCGCGCACGCGCGGAGAGTTCTTCAACGGTTATAACGGCACATCCTCTGCAACACCGCTCGCAGCGGGGGTCGTTGCGCTGCTAATGGAAGCCTATCCACTTGCAACTGTGCAGGATATTGTCCATACACTTCGCAGGACAGCCTCACACTCGGACAAGCCTAACAATACTACCGGTTACGGTATCATTCGGGCGCGGGTCGCTTATGACCGATTACTCGATCAGTTTGGACATACAGGGTTTCCAAGACCCATTGCTGTCGAGCCAGATGCAGACTTGGTGCCAACAACTCTAGGAGAAATCAAACAGGGTGAACTCTTTCAAAATTATCCCAATCCCTTCAATGCGGAAACCTGGCTGCCGTTTACACTTCCGTCTGCCGGGCGAACAAACATTCGGATTTACAACCTTGATGGAACAGTGGTTAACCGTCTAAATCTTGGAAGACTTGGCCCCGGAGAGTATTCTACTAAGCAGCGCGCTGCCTATTGGGATGGACGCAATTTTGATGGTGAACGTGCAGCGAGCGGCACCTATTTTTATGTCCTTGAATTCCAAGGAGAAATTGATATTCGGAAGATGATTCTGCTGGAATGAAGGAGGGGTTGTACTAAGTACCGAACTCCTAATCGTATAAATGGCAACAATCTTGTAACCTTACACACCAGAAACATGACAGGACTGAGGCACTTCAGAGTGTAAGATTGTAGGTGCCTGACTCATCGAGCGTGCTGATTTCTAATTTTTTGGTTGGCAATAGAAAAATTTTCGGCTATAATTGGATTTCAGTTTTAGGGGACTCAATTTTGGAACTAACGCTAATCACCATATTATAGGAGGCGTAAAATGGGCTTTTTTAACCGTATCTCCACAATCTTCAAGGCTAATGTGAACGCTGCATTGGACCAAGCAGAAGATCCGGAAAAGATGTTGAATCAGATAACGACTGAGCTGCAAGAGCAGTTGGTAAAAGTCAAGCAGCAGGTCGCCACGGCTATCGCACAGGAAAAACGGCTTCAGAAGGACTATGAAAATGAGCAGGAGCAAGCCGACAGTTGGGAACAGAAAGCAACAATTGCTCTCCAACGGGAAAATGAAAACCTTGCACGAGAGGCGCTCACTCGTCGCAACGAGCACGCAGGTATTGCCGAGGGTTACAAAGAGCAATGGGACAAGCAGAAACAGGCGGTTACCATGCTTAAGGATAATCTTCGAACACTTGAGCGGAAAATTGATGAAGCCGGCCGTAAGAAAAACCTGTTGATTGCACGACAAAAACGGGCGAAGGCACAGAAGGCAATCCATGAGACAATGGCAGGTATGCAGGATAATAGCGCGTTCGCCAGCTTTGATCGTATGGAGGAGAAAGTTGGGGATATGGAAGCTCGCGCCGATGCTGCTACAGAGATGTCCGAGCTGAATCGTGACCCGCTTGAAGATGAATTTGCCGCTTTGGAAACCGGGAATGTCGACGATGATCTGGCAGCCCTGAAAGCCAAATTGGGTGCCGGCAAAAACGCCTAAAAGCAGCCCTATGGAATGCCGGCTAATCTGGGTTGACAATATCTTTTGTGTGTTATAGTGAAGGAGGGAAACGATGGCACGATTGAACACACCTGTCGACATCACCGTATTTCTAGACGAGCAGGGATACAGTGTGACTACTGAAGATAGCATCCTTATTATCCAAGATGAAGATGGACTCAATATGTTTGCTGTGGTTGATGAAACGCAGATTGAGTTTATGGTAAATTTATGCAGCGTTTCCGATCTCGACACATCGAAACTGGAAGAAATCTACGGCAAAATCCTTGACCAGAATACTGAAATTCTTCCAACCTGTTTTGGCGTTGATTCGAGTGATTCCGATGACGCCCATATCGTCCTTGTGGATAGCCTTGCAACGGAAAATATGGATGCCAATGAGCTGCTACTCGCTCTGGATTCCCTTGCGGTCAATGTCGTAACTGCTCATGAGCTGCTGCTCCCGTATCTCAAGCAAAAGTGAAAAGAGAAAACGATGAAAGTTTATATTCTCACCGATTTAGAAGGGCCCGCAATGATTTCCCGGTTTAGTCAAACCCGTGAGGATGGGCCCCAGAAACAGGCTGCGATGAAACTCCTAACGTGGGAAATCAACGCCGCTGTTGATGGGATTCTGGAGGTCGATGCTGAAGCAGAGATTGTTGTTTGGGATGGACACGGCAATGGCGGGATCGATGTGTTGGAATTTCATCCGGAAGCAAGATTGATTGCGAGAGGTCCCATCACACCACCCTACTACCTTGACGAGACCTATGACGCGCTGCTGTTCGTCGGGCAGCATGCAATGGCGGGCACACCGAACGCACCGTTAAGCCATACCTATTCGTCACGCTCAATCGAATACTACAAAATCAACGGGATGCTAGTGGGCGAATTTGGCTGTCGTGCAGCAATGGCAGGAGAATTTGACGTGCCGACAGTATTCATCTCCGGTGACGATAAAGCGGTCGCGGAAGCCAAACAGCTAATTCCCAATATTTATGGTGTTGAAACCAAGCAAGGGCTTGGGCAAGAACTCGCGCTGCACCTGTCTCCCCAAAAATCGAGGGCCGCCATCCGAAAAACAGCCGCTGAAGCCTGTAGGAATATCAGCCAAGTTAAACCTTTGAAATTTGAACCGCCCTATGAGCAGGAAATCCGGGTACTTGAAGGACAATCTATTGAGGGCTATCTGCGTCGAGGTGCCGTAAAGGTTGATGATCGAACCGTCGTCATATCGGCTGATACAATGTGTGAGTTATCCGTTTAGGATTGATTTGCCTCAGCGCTTGTACTCTTTGGTTTCTGTTTTATCTTGTGTCCATTCCTCTATGCGATTCCATACCGTATCGACCGCTAGTTTCTTCGTGCATTCCCAACCAATCTTACAGTTGTGGGCACTGCATGGCCAGCACGGCATATCTCGCCTGACAATGGTTGATTCGTCGCTCAACGGCCTCCAAGCCACATGATCGGTAGGACCAAAAATCGCGACCGTTCGGACACCTAAAGCTGCAGCGATGTGCATAGGCCCTGAGTCATTGCACACAAAAAGGTGACAACGCGCAATGAGGGCAGCGAGTTCACGTATTGACCGAGGAGGGTGGACAATCGGTTTCGATTGCATAGCGTTCTGGAGATTTCGCTCCAATTCCGCTTCATCAGGTCCGCGAAGAATCAAGATTTTGGCACCGTATTCGCGCACGAGTGCGTCGGCGACCTGAGCGTAGTTCTCTTCGGGCCACCGTTTATCGAACGAACTGCCGCCCGGATGGATGCCAACTAGGAAGTCGTTCGGTGCAATTCCCCACTCTGTCAACAGTTGCCTAGCGCCCCCGATTTCATCATCTAGCAAGTTCAACACAGGGCGCTGATGCCGAGTTCCATCGCAGATTAGCTCGATTAAATCGAAATTTCTATTGACTTCGTGGCTTTTCCCTTTTTTGTACCGTCCCCGCCACGGGTGTGTTAGCGTACTCTTGAATCGCTTCTGATACCGTCCCAACCGATACTTTGCACCCGATAGGAACGCAGCAAAGTTGCACCATGAAGCTGTCCGCATAGCAATCGCGAGGTCATATCTCTCACGTCGTACGCTTCGGTAGAATCGCAATCGATCGCGCAGCCGGCGATGTTCGTTTGCCCGATCGAAAATCAGGACTCGATCAACGTCTGAATTGCCCACCAATATCGGGGCGTTCAACGGTTGGACGAGCACCGTAATTTCCGCATCGACATAGTTCTGACGTAGCATTGCAATAGCAGGCGTTGAATTCAGCAAATCGCCAATACCATCGTTGCGGATAATCAAGATTTTGCGGATGTTGGGTAGGCGTCGATCCGACATGATTGTAGATTTAAGAATAGCTTGTTTGGGGTGAACGGGTCGAAGATTCACAGAACTCACCTCGACCTCTGCCCGTCAGTTATTTTGCACGACTCAACGTCTAATCACCCGACCCGGCGAGGGTAATTCATGGGGCACGCCAATCTGCGTTGCGTCTCTTCTTACGCATTATATATTACCTAGTGCATTATCCTCGACACCTAAATGTCAACAGAACCGAGCAGCAGTGTGGTAAAATGCACACAGCCAAAAGTTTATTCTAATTGAGCCTTACAAGGGGTGGAAAACTTAGCAAGGCTACGCGAACAATCAGAAAGGGTGATATGAATGCTAAAAATCATTGATACACATCAGCACCTCTGGGACACTTCAAATTTGAGCTACCCTTGGTTGGAGGACTTCGATGCCCTCGGCAAACGCTACTTGATAGGGGACTACCGTCGCGCCTGCGAAGGTATGAATGTTGTCCGCTCCGTCCATGTCGAAGCGGATGTGGCACCCGAATCCGTTGTTGAGGAGGTCAAGTGGTTGGCACAGATTGTGCACTCTGATAGTATGATCGGCGCCATCGTTGCAGCTGCACCACTTGAAGCGCCAAATGCAGAGGATATCCTCACGCAACTCGTCGAATATGAGCTTGTGGTAGCAATTCGCCGGATGGCATGGCACCATCCTGATGATCAGTTTTACCGAAATCCTGAACTCATCAAAGGGGTGCAACTGCTCGAAAAATTTGGGCTCTCCTTTGATCTCTGTGCGAATCATCAACAGCTTGCTGCGGCAATTGACCTAGTAAAAGCGACGCCGAATGTGCGGCATGCGGTCAACCACTGTGGAGGGCCCGATATAAAAGGAAAACAGTTTCAACCTTGGGCTGACCATATCAGTGAGCTTGCTTCGTTCGATAACGTGTATTGCAAGGTTTCAGGCATTGTAACAACTGCTAGCGAGGACTGGACGAAAGCGGACCTGAAACCGTATGTAGACCACCTCATCGCAACATTTGGCTATGACCGTCTCATGTTTGGCAGTGATTGGCCCGTGTGCACGCTAGCCGCTGAGTACCAACAGTGGGTCGAAACCCTGCTCTGGGTGATACAAGATGCCACCGATTTGGACAAGCAGAAACTGTTTCACGATAACGCAAAACTATTTTACAGGATTAAAAGCAACCAATAGACAGGCTAATCAACGTAGCAATAGTCTTTGCTAGATATTATCAGAGTTGCACTGACTTGTCAAAGAAATTAACGTCTCAGTAGATCCGCTATCTGAAGTTAAGGTCAACAGCCGGAGAACGCAGCCGGCAGCATCTCGCGGTAACCCTTGCGGTCAGACATCTGTGGCGCTGCTTGGATTCTGCGCTTCATCGTCTTGACAGTTATTAGCGGCTATTGTATACTATTGATATCGGTGAACCGGTTACTAGTGTGAAGTGAATTGTCGATTCCGCATAACTGGTTGATAAAATGTTTCGGCTCCACTGCGAAATAAGACAGCAAAATCTGTTCTTTTTAACGTTTATAATAATGGTGTAAGGAAATTAAACATGAAATATATATGTAACTTCAAGCACATACTAATCTGGCTAATCGCCGTGCTTTTATGTACACACATCGGTTATGGACAGCAATACATCTCAATCTACCTTGAAAACGGGGATCATTTCAAAGGTCGCTGGTTAGGTGGCAATCCAGAATCTGTCCAGATTGAAGTCTATAATCAGGAGCTGTCAATTCCGTTCGACGAAATCGTTTACCTTACCGCCTTTGATGATGCAGGGGCCATTCCTAATGAGGCTGCCGAAAAGCATTTTCTTAACGGTCAAACTTTCTTACAGCTAGAAATGTTTGAAGAAGCAAAAACAAGCTTTATGGCTGCCATTGAAGAGTTTCCTAAATATACTGATGCACATTATCAGCTGGCTCGACTCTTTGAAGCACAGGGAGACAACGATGAAGCCTTGAGATATTTTGGGCACGTTGTGAAGATAGACCCTAACGCATACAGTATGGAGGCTAGGTTTAAGGAAGCGGGCGATACTTACCTTGCTGCTGAAGAATATCGTAAAGCAGTCAATGCTTACTCGCTGCTATTTCGAATCTATCCCGATCGATACGGTGCTGAAGACGCAGCTTACACCGCCGGTTTTCTATTGGCAGACGAGTTAAATGAACCGGTGGAAGGACTCAAAGTCCTCCAAGAAGCCGTAGCGCACTTTCCGAATAGCCAACATCGAGAACGGGGGTTGTACCTTATCGGAGCACTACAGTCCCAGCTAGGGGAGGCCGAGGTGGCGGTGGAAACATTAAGTAATTTTATCCAAAATTATCCACAAAGCCGATGGCTTGCCAACGCTTACATGGCGCGAGGAGATTCCTATATGCAGCTGCGCCGGAATATGGAGGCTGTTGCTGATTATAATTCCGTTAGTCCGTATACATCAAATCTCAAACTGAAAAGTGAAGCACGGAAGAAACGTAATGAAAGTGCCTGGACAATCTACACAGTATCTGATGGAATACCAAGCAACCAGATCCAGGCGATTGCTGTTGATGGAACAACCCTATGGATTGGTACACCGAAAGGGCTAGCACAGATTAATCTGAGCACAGGAATGTGGCAGCCGGTCAGGGATATAACAGACCATATCAACACTCTTTTTGATGAGGAAACACCGATTGATGTGCGGGCGCTTGCGGTCGATGGAACGGAATTGTGGATTGGAACACTAAACCACGGTGTTATCCGTTATAACAAGCGGACAGTATTTCCTGACACTTTCGATATCCGCAATGGTCTGCCGGATAACACAATATATGACATTAAAATTGACAACCATAACGATGAGGTCTGGATCGGCACCTTCGCCGGGGTCGCCCGTTATCAACGGTCAACCGGAGAGTGGATCAAGTATAGTAAAGCAAAGGATGGTTTACCCGCGGACGATATTGTTGCGCTCGCCGTCACACCGGAGAGGGTATGGATTGGAACATCCCAAAACGGTATGGCAATCTATAATCGCAGTCTGGAAATTTGGCAGAACTTTGGCACCCTCGACAACCTTGACCTCAAAGCCGGCAGCTCAATCGTGAGTTTTGAGGTCAACCCGGATAAAGTCTACTTTACATGGAATTATAGTGTGAACAAAGCCAATGGATACGGTGAAATTCAAATCAATGATCTGAGCAGTAACGTCGAAGAGGTGCTTCGGTTCGTCGATTTGGTCCCGTATCAAAACATCTACGTCGCCGCTACTAAAACCCCTAGTAGCACAGCTAGTCCCGCCACAGTGTGGATTGCGACTAACGGCGGAGTATGGATTAAGACTGCGGAGGGGTGGCAAGATCCCGTTGAATTCCCCGATACTCGGCTCGGATCGCCTATCGTTAGTTGCATTACGTTGGGTGTTGGTGCCGCTTGGATCGGCACCGCTGATGGACTCGCCAAGATAAATACCAGTGCAATTTATGGACGCAACTAATAAGACCAGTGAGTGGTCATGATTTTATGCTTTTAAGCTTTTTTAGGATATGCTATAATAAACCAAGGACCCATTCAGAAGGGCTGAATGGGTCAATTCATCAATATTATGGCGACAAGGAGAAAATAAAATGGCAGGAATAATTCCGACAATCAGTTCAGGTGTTGCTGGTCCCCTTGGCGTTCTTCATCTGCCAAGATTTTGGAGCAAGGTCACCTTGGACGCAGCGGGCCAACTGCATCCGGACTATCCGGCGTGCGGTGCGGGTTTTGATCAGATGGTTCTTGATGGGCTCGGACTTGATAAAGAAGAAACGTTGGCATATATTCATGAGAACCGTCCAAGTTACACCGGGTTTGAAAACTGGATTCTGGATAAGAAAGGTGGAAGTCTGGATCAAGCGGCGGTCAATGAACTCAATGCAGCTATCACAGGCTACAACCACGATGATGGCACGCGTGCTGCTATCTTAGGTGCAGCCGGCGTTGCTGATGATGGTTCCATCCTAGATGCTGTAAACCTCAACAACCTTGAGGATTGGACCGACTGGCATGCCGCCGTAACAGGCTAAATGTTGCCTAGTCCGTATCTGTGGAAAAGACAAACGAAAATCAAACTGTATGATTAGGAAGGGGCAAGTTTAGAACTTGCCCCTTTTCTGTTTTAACTTAAGTTCAGTAATCCGGCAGTAAAATGAGGCACTCCGCCGCTGACTTTCTCAATGCACTAATCAAGAGAACAGCTTTCACGTTTCACATGCTTTAGGTGTTGCACCTGCTTTTGACAGGAACCTTTATTTCCGATCTTGCGGCAACGACGATTGAATGAGTTTCCGGTACGCCGCCTCTGAGTGTCGGAGATCGTCGGACGCCGACGGTTGCAGTTTATCTACCGCTGCGAGCAGCCTCTCCGGGGTTGCATCGCTGATACGGAGGTTGCCAATTTTCGGAAAAACCTCGACCGCAGAGCCACGCACATCCACCGAAAGGTTTAAGACTCGTGTTCCGCTAATGCCATAAGCGGGTAGGCTCCCATGCAGCCGTGCGGAGACAACCGTATGGGCAGAAGCGTATTGTCGAAGCAGCGTATAAGGGTCTCCGTGAAACCAGAGATCTTCGGTGGGGATCACATCGCCGAGGGCGGCGTATTCCCGATAAGCGTGACAGAGTACCCGAACGTTCTGACCGCTCTGCTTGAGTGTGATATAGAGGTCCCTCCAGCTATCCGCAAATTGTTGAAATCTTTTACGACGGGGAATACGTCTGAGCCCAACCCGCTTCGGTGTGTGACGAGGTGACGGTGGGACAAGTATAAGGTAAGGACGCTGTGGTGCCGGTGAAAGATTCCACATTTTACTCGCCCAAACCGCAGCGCATGGAAGGAAGCTGTTTCGGATGTCTAACGCATTCAGTAGGGCATGTGCATACGCATCACGAACAGTGAAGCAGAGGCTAGGGGCAACCCGTTGGCGAATAATGTGCGCTGTTTTCTTGCTTTTAAGGCAGTATCCGACATATGCGTCAACGCTAATGTCCGGATGAGAAAAACCTGCGCCGCCCGCCATTGTGAAAATTTTTAATCCCCACCGGACGATGAAATCACGCCACATCCCATCGTCGTACCAGTGCTTCCAGTCGTCGTAATTATTATATTGTGGCATGCCACCGTACACCAAAAACGGGGCACTCCGAACAACCTCCTCATACTCCCGGAACCCTTTTGGACTAAAGCGGTCAATCAGTACCCAGACTTGGGAACCGATCGCCTGTTCAAACAGATACTGGAGTCCTACCCCAATGAACGTATCACCAGGATTGTCGTTCGTGCGTCCCGTTGTCGTTATTAGTGGAATATGGGTCATTGGCATGAGATACGAAATGGCAAACGTGAGGGAGTATTATAGTGGATCTTATCTACCGTTTGGTAGGCGCTGTTTCCAACTGCGCCGATGCGGTGCGGTTAGAAACCGCACCTACCGGGCCTGGGGGCAATGAGGTTCGGTTTGGCATGTCTCATTAATTCTAACATCTACTATAAATTGGACTTTCAGATTAGGGCCTTGCCAGTCATTTCAACGGGCTGATCTACACCCAGCAGTTTTAGTGCGGTTGGCGCGATATCCGCTAATCTGCCGTTCGGTGCTAATTGGCTACCCTTGAACCGATCGTCAACAACGATAAGATTCACCGGATATGTTGTGTGGGCGGTGTGTGGTCCACCGGTTTCGGGGTCGATCAGTTGTTCACAGTTGCCGTGATCCGCGGTTACGATTAAAGCGCCGCCTTTTGCCATCACCGCATTAACCACTCTCCCAACGCAGGCGTCTACCGTTTCTACCGCCTTAATCGAAGCGGACAGCGATCCTGTATGACCAACCATGTCACCATTTGCGTAATTCAGGATGCATAGATCATATTTATCCGACGCTATCCGACGCAGCATCTCTTCGGTAACTGCCGATGCAGACATTTCAGGCTGCTGATCGTACGTGGCTACGTCACGCGGCGATGGAATAATCTGTCGATCTTCTCTGTCAAATGGCTCTTCTCGATAATCGTTAAAGAAAAAGGTTACGTGCGGAAATTTTTCCGTCTCGGCACAACGAAATTGGGCCAACCCGATATCGCTTGCATATGCCCCTAGAATGTTGTGCATCTTAGGCGGCTTCGGAATTGCGACCTCTAATGGAAGCCCCCGCTCATATTCAGTCATTGTGATGAACTTAATCTGTAACTTAGGTCCACGTTCAAAACCCATTCGTTGGTGGTCACCGTCTTTGCCAGCAGCTTCAAATGGAAACTCCGTGAGACAGAACGCCTCACAGAGTTGGCGTGGTCTATCCCCCCGGAAGTTATAAAAAATCGCCACATCGCCGTCAGAGATTCTCGGCAATGGGTTCCCTTGATCATCGCTAACAACCGTTGGCTCAATAAATTCGTCTCCGATTTGGTTGGCCGTGGTGGGGGTATCGTAGTAACGTTGGTATCCTTCTGCCGCCGATCGCACCTGATCGCCTACCCCCTCGGTTAACAGCCGGTAAGCTTTCTCCACACGATCCCACCGATTATCGCGATCCATAGCATAATATCGCCCTACTACTGAGGCAATTCTTCCAACACCAATCTCTGCCATTTTGGCTTCGATCTGCTTGCAAAAGTTGATGCCACTTGTCGGTGAGCAGTCGCGCCCATCGCTAAAGTTATGCACCAGCACGCGGTCAGCTGGGACGCCCGCGGCTTTTGCCAACCTAAGCAGCGCATAAAGGTAATTTAGGGAACTATGTACACCGGCTTCGCTTGCCAACCCCATCAGATGAAGGTTGCTACCTTGTGTGTTTACATGGTTCATCGCAGCGATCAACGGTTTGTTTCGTGCGAATTCACCTGAGCGAATCATTTTGCTGATTCGTAAAAGCTCCTGATCAACAATCCGACCGGCACCGATGTTCTGATGCCCGACCTCACTATTTCCCATTGTGCCCGGTGGTAGACCGACATCTTCACCGGAGGTATGAATGTGTGCATGTGGATATTCCTGCATGAGCCAATCATTGACCGGCGTTTTTGCAAGATGAATCGCGTTGGTACTGTTCCACTCCGCATACGGGTTGTGCCCCCACCCATCCCGAATGATAACGACCATCGGGCGAATTTGTAGTTTCGTCAAGATAACCTTTCAAAGAATACCAATTATTATGATGTGAAAAAATTATGGTAAATTCTAAAAATAAATAGACACTTTCGCCTTCGGTGCGGTTTCCACCCGCCGCATTCAACCCACCCCGGTAGGCGTAGTTTCCTAACCGCACCGCATTCAAGCCATCCTGGTAGGGGCGGTTTCTAACCGCACCGGTGCCGACTCGTCGAGCATCCTCGATAAATCGGGATTTGGCGTGTCTCATTAATTCTAAAATCCACTACAGAACCCCTTGCTAGCTTTCCCTCTAAACGAGAAGATTCGTCCCCAAACTTTACATCAAATGCTCCTTAAGAAATCTGAGCCCCGGTTCAACGTCCACCTCATGGCCCCCTTCAAAATAGTCCAATTCAAGATTGTCTGAATGACCGGCTGCAGCATAAATCTGTTCGAGGTGGTTGAACGCACTCTTGGCATCCGCGGCGATGAAGCAATCATCATCCGATGCTATTTGTGCCATACAGGGACGTGGAGCGATCAAGCCCGCGACATCTGATATATCTCCGTGTCCCCGCAGCCCGAACATAAACTGAGAGCCGCAGGTATTCCCGCGTCCCCGATCATTAAGCGCGTCGGTCAAAGTGCTGAGGTAACAAACGATGACAGCTGCCTTAATTCGCTGATCCAATGCAGAAACGTAAGTTGTCATTGTTCCGCCGAACGAGCAGCCCATGCAACCGAGGCTGTTCCCATCCACATCGGATCGAGATTGGAGGTAATCTAAGCACCGTTGCGCGTCACAGATATCCAGCTGGAGTAACTGATAACCGAAGTAACCGTATGCCATATAGGCGACGTTACACCCGTCTCGTCCAGGGCGACGGACCCATTCATCCCGGTCTTTCCGTTCACCGAAAGTGCGCCAGTCAGGGGCGATTGCGACGAACCCTTGCCGCGCTAACTCGACAGCGAACTGTTTCTGGTAATCCTCGCCTATCCCCACGAGCGGATCTTTTCCGATGCCGTGTCCGTGTGCACAGAGCACCGCTGGACAGCGATTGTTTGGTCCCGCTCCTTCAGGGCTAAGAACATAAGCCGGAATAGAAGAGAAAGGGTCAGGATTGAAAATAATCTTCTCCCGCACATATCCGTCCATCTCTGTCCGCTCTAATACTTCAACCTCTAACGGGATGGCTTCTGGCTTTGGTCCCAGATCCTTGGTTAATTCACGTCGAAAGGTTTTACGCCATGCCTGCCACTCCACCTTTGAGGTTCCCATGAAATGCAGGGGCGGAGTTTGCTTCAGTAGGTGTTCAACGCCAAGTTCCGCAGTCAAAAAACGGGGGGTTGTATTTGCCATCTGAATCTCCTTCTCTACTGTCAATTTATATGGTAAATTTCACAATTAGTGGGGCACTGTGGGAGGGGCATCTCTCGCTTGTCAGAATCGCGGATTGTCACGGATTAAAAACATCGGCTGTGATATTTATTGCGGGGATGTCAGCATTTCGGCGAGATCCTCTGGTAGCTCCACCCCATTTCTACCCTCGAAGTGTGCAACGTTTTCGTAGTCATTTTGAAATGAACCAATGATATCCTGTCCCATATCTTTGGCAGTCGTCAAGTCTGACTTGGCTTTTTCCCATTCTCCGAGGTGTAACCACGCTTCACCACGATTACAATACGCCTCAACAAGGTTACGTTCCAGTTCTATCGCTTTGGTATAATCTTTAATCGCACGGTCAAAATTGCCTTTTTTACTATAAGCATGACCGCGATTGTTATAAGCCTCGGCAAGGTCAGGTTTCAGTTCTATCGCTTTGGTATAATCTTCAATAGCATAGTCAAAATTGCCTTTTTTGAGATAGGCTTCACCACGCTTGCTATAAGCCCCAACGAGGTCACGTTTCAGTTCTATCGCCTTGGCATTGCCTACGATGGCACGGTCAAAATTGCCTTTTTTGATGTAAGCAATCGCGCGATTGTAGTATGCCTCGACAAAATCGGGTTTCAGTTCTATCGCCTTGTCATAGTCTGCGATAGCTCGGTCCTCCTCTACCTTTTCACTATATGCAGCACAACTATTGCTATAAGGCTCGGCATAATTGGGATATAGTGATATTGCCTTATTACAGTTTTCAATGGAAAGGTCATACTC
>JAJEAL010000138.1 GCA_022822785.1 Candidatus Poribacteria bacterium | reverse complement strand
TAGAAAGCCTTCATGACACAAAATGTGTTGAGATGTATCGTGAACCGATTTTGGCTCATCCTCCTCGTCCTCTGGGGTGCGGGATGTATCCCTAACCACCCCTACCCGGCCTCAGAGCGTGCACAGGAGGTTTATTATAGCACTTTTGCAGCGGAACCGAAACATCTGGACCCCGCAGTTTCATACAGCTCAGGTGAGTATCGGTTTATCCAGCAGATTTACGAGCCCCCGCTCCAGTACCATTACCTCAAGCGTCCATATCAGCTTATCCCATTGACCGCTGAATCCGTGCCGAGGCCACGTTATTTTGACCCTGCAGGAAACCCTTTGCCGGACGATGCCCCACCTGAACAGGTTGCCAAAGCGGTGTACGATATTCGCATCCGTCCCGGCATTCAGTACCAACCGCATCCGTGCTTTGCGAGAGACGAAGCGGGAAATTTTCGCTACCACGCATTGACAACTGATGATGCAAAAGAGATTTACGAGGTCAGTGATTTCCCCGAAACCGGCACACGGGAACTGATTGCCGCCGATTATGTGCATCAGATAAAGCGGATGGGAGATCCGAGGGTCGGTTGTCCCATCCTCAGCCTATTGGATAACTATATCCTAGGTATGGACGAATATGCACAGGCGTTACGCGATGCCTTGGCGGCGGAACGCGAGAAACGTCGTGCGACAGCGGGCGCCACTTACAACCAAGCGGCCGATGAACGAGAGAATCCTATCGCTTTGGATACAAATGCCTTCCCGTTTCCGGGGGTCGGGGTCGTTGACCGTTACACCTATCGGATTACGCTCAAGACCAAATATCCACAATTCGTTTACTGGTTGGCGATGCCCTTCTTCGCACCGATGCCCACGGAGGTTATCGACTTTTATGAACAGGGACCTTTGAAGGATCGGAACATCACAATCGATCGTTTTCCGATTGGGACGGGCCCTTATCGTATTGAGACCTTCACGCCGCACAAGGAGATTATCCTGGTCCGCAACGAGAACTTTCACACGGAACTATACCCTTCGGAGGGAGAAATCGGCGATAGGGAAGCGGGATTGCTGGTCGATGCGGGCGCAAGATTACCGCTGATTCCGAAAGCGGTCTACAAGTTAGAAAAGGAGTATATCCCTCGCTGGGCTAAGTTCCTGCAAGGATATTACGATGCTTCTGGAATCCCCTCAGATACCTTTGATCAGGCGATTGCATTCTCCGATACCGGCGATCCACGAGCGAGTGAACTTTTGGGTTCCCGAAATATCCTGCTACAAACAAATGTGGATGTAACCACATTCTATCTCGCGTTCAATATGTTGGACGATGTAGTTGGCGGTTACACCGAGGATCGGCAGCAGCTGCGTCAGGCGATTTCGATCGCGTTAGACTATGAGGAATACATCGAGATTTTTCTTAACGGACGCGGGATCCCGTCACACAGCCCGATCCCGCCCGGTATCTTCGGATATGAGGAGGGCGAAATCAGCATTAACCCATACGTCTATAACTGGGAGGCGAAACAGGGAGCTACCCGAAAAACGGTAGAGGAGGCGCGCCAACTGCTCGCCGACGCGGGATACCCCGGCGGTCAGGACAGAGATGGCAACCCGCTCGTCCTTTATTTTGACAACTACCGAACTGGGCCGCAAGCGACCGCTTTCTTAGATTGGCTGCGTAAGCGGTTTGAACTCATCGGTATTACGTTGGCTATCCGGACGACGGACTACAACCGTTTTCGGGATAAGGTGAGAAACGGGAGTTCCCAGATTCTTATGTGGGGTTGGCATGCGGATTATCCGGATCCTGAAAATTTCCTTTTTCTGCTCTACGGACCGAATAGTAAGGTTAAATTTGATGGCGAGAATGTCTCCAATTACGATAATCCAGCATATAACCAGCTGTTCGATCAGATGCAAAATATGGACAACTCACCTGAACGGCTCCAGATTATCCGTCAGATGAAGTTAATCCTGCAACGCGACGCACCGTGGATATTCGCGTATCACCCCGTCAATTTTAGTCTTTATCATGAATGGCTGAAAAATGGGAAGCCCAATACCACCGGGTATAACACCCTCAAATACAAGCGAATTGACAGCACCTTACGCGTTCAGCGGCAGGACGTGTGGAATCAGCCGGTGCTTTGGCCCATCTGGGGTGTTGTTGGGTTTCTGATTGTTGGGACAATTCCAGCGGTGGTAACGATCTGGAAGCGGGAGCGCGGTAGATAGGACAAGCAGGATTATAGAACTTCATAGTTCATCTATAAACATGCCTCTCCCTGGGCCTATGCTAGTAGGTTGAAACATGAAGTGTTAGGTTTGACAATTTCCAGTCAACTCTACTCCGTTCCAAGAGTCTTTGACTTAGGTGCTGCTAAATATCAACATGCCCTACACACTTTCTTATTTTTGTTCGACGCCACTTCCTTCTCGCAGCACCACCCGCTGATTTACACCGACACCGGTAAAACGTTCAGTATCCCCGCCCGACCAGGTTACCTCAATCCAATCGACTGTATTTTCTTGTGCAAGTCCGAACTCAGCGGTTAGGCTGTTGAAGGATAGATAGCTCGCACCGGCGTTGATTTCACGGAGTTGTATACGGTCTCCCGTCTTGATCCGAATTTTTGCACCGACAGCATCGCGGTTGCCTTTCGTGCCAATCAGCTTGACGTGCAGCCAGTTGTTGCGGTTGCCCCCTTCGTTTCGGAGTAAAGCTGCGGGCCCGTGATTATTAACGATAAAGATATCGAGGTCGCCGTCGCTATCGTAGTCCCCAAAAGCGACGCCGCGTCCTACTCGGTACGGCAGAGCGGCAACCCCACTCGCTTCGGACACATCGGTAAAGACCCCATCGCCATCGTACCGGAAAAACTGGTCTTTCTGCGGGATAAGCAGGTCGTAATTGTCCAGATATTGAAAGGTGTGCCCGTTGGCGACAAAGATATCGAGGTCACCGTCGTTATCGTAGTCGAAGAGGTCTGTGCCCCATCCCACATATTTGAGACTTTCTTCTCCGAGCGATGCGCCGTAAGATTCATCAACAAGGTGGATGGGCTGCGGCCCTTCCGATTTTGAGGAGTTCGTTGCAATTGCCTCCTCCTCTTTCCACATGTTGCTGTATAGTGCGTTTTCCTGTTCAATCCAGTGGCTCATGAAAAGGTCGAGGTCGCCATCTCCGTCGTAGTCACCCGTCGCAAGCCCCATCGATCCCCGAAAATCGGCTGCCCACGAGGCATCGCTTATATCCGTGAAAGTGCCATCGCCGTTGTTTCGGTAAAGAAAGTTGGGCGACAGGTCATTCGCCACATAGAGTTCAAGGTCGCCATCCAAGTCGAAGTCCGTGAAGATAGCTTGCAAGCTGCGTCCGCCGGGGGATTCGACCCTCAGTTCCGCGGTGACATCTGTGAAAGTGCCATCGCCGTTGTTTCGGTATAGCACATTGTCCTGTGGTTCAAAGGAGTGAGGGTTCAGGATACGGGGCACGGATTGTCCGTACTGCGTTGAGGTCTTTTGTGCTTCTGCCAATTTGTCAAGATCGTGTTCGATATAGTTGGGGACATAGAGGTCTAAGTCGCCGTCATTGTCGTAATCACCGAAGGCTGCACCCGTTCCCCACCGTGCATCGCCGACCCCTGCTTCCGTAGTGACATCGGTAAACGTGCCATCATCACTGTTACGGTACAATACATTTTGCCCATAATTCGTTACATAGAGGTCTAAGTCGCCGTCATTGTCGTAATCACCGAAAACACAGCCCATGCCGTAGCCGCGGTCGCCGACCCCTGCTTCCGTAGTGACATCGGTAAACGTGCCATCGCCATTGTTGCGATACAACACATTTCCCGGCGATGCCCGTGTCACTTCTGTGTCAAGTGGACCGGGGTTGTTGACCACGTAAAGGTCGATGTGACCGTCGTTATTGTAGTCGGCGAAGGCTGCGCCAGAACCGACATCTTCGGGCAGCAGAGACGAGCGTTTCCCTTGTGAGTGCACAAAGTTAATGCCCGCCGCCTCCGTGACATCTTTGAAGATAACCGAAGAATCTGCGGATTGAGCAGAAATAGGTATGGGAATCCATAACCCTTGAATGGACAGAATTGTGCAAATCCAGCTTATACTTACCCGTTGTAAATGATGATTAATATTTGCTTTCAACTTTTTTAACCTTTCCAGTCTTTTGCGTAATTCCTATGTAACTTAAATTGTTACCTGTTTTACTAATACTATACACATTGCGCTCCTCTGGAGCGCGTGTATTGGGCTTATCCCGGTGCTATAGACATGTCGCTCCTCTGGAGCGAAAAGCGAAACATTTCAGGTTTAACAGAAAATCAATGAATTTTTCAGGACAGGTGGGCAACCACAAGGGGTGCCCCTACGGGCAGATCTTAGGTTTATACTTGGACGCGCCATGAATTGCGCTACTACAAATTGCTTTGAATACCGATGAAATCGGGGTTGAACTGCGGAGCTCCTAATTATAGTAAAGTTTAGAATTAATTGGACACTTTAGTACAGGGGATGGGAAAATCCGGGCTATCACCCCGGTAGGTGCTGTTGCTAACCGCACCCCATCGGCGCAGTTGGAAACAGCGCCTACCAAAATGGGGAGCGAAAGTGTCTATTTATTTTTAGAATCTACTATAGTTATCGCAACCGGATCCGTGGATCAACGAGCGTATAGCTGATATCCGTCAACAGCAGGCCTACGATATACAGCACCGAGCCGAGATAAACCATGCTGCGGACAATCGCGAAATCTTGGGCGTTGATGGCGTCAATGGTAAAGCTGCCCAACCCAGGAATTGAGAAAAAGTTCTCCATAACGAGGCTGCCCATGAAGAGAAACGGAATTGCCAACACCACGTTTGTCAAGATGGGGATCAGCGCGTTTTTCAGAGCGTGTTTGAACAGCACAACGTTCTCACTCAGTCCTTTTGCGCGAGCAGTTCGCACATAGTCTCGATTCACCTCTTCGAGGAAGATAGTGCGATAGAAACGGACCCCGGTGCCGACCCCACTAATGACGCCGATAACCACGGGCAGGAAGACGAATTTTAGCATATTCACGCCGGTGTGGTAGCCGGAGATTGGGAACAGGCGGAGTATTTTGCCAAATAGCCATTGTCCAGCAATGATGTAGAAGAGTGTGGAGATTGACATCAAGATGACGGTAACAATGGTTCCCCAGAAATCCACATAGGTGGCCCGGTAGTAGGCAATAATCATCGAAAAAGTGATATTGGCAAGTAAGCCGACAACAAATGTCGGTATAGCGATAGCAAGACTTGCCCACATCCGGTGAGAGATTTGGTAACCGATGTCAATATTGTTTCGGTCTGATCTCCCGAAATCGAAGAGGAAGAGCCGCATGGCTTTTTGGGAGAAGATGGTCTGCGTAACAACTGAAACTCCCGATTCCGTGGTGTTCAGAAATAGCGGTAGGTGATAGCCGCGATCCCGCTTCCAGCTATCAACATCTTCTTGGGTGATGTTCTTCTCCCCAAGGATCATTCGCGCCATGTCATCAGGTGAATTGACGATGAAAAAGAGGACGAACGTGATAAGGTTAACACCGATGAGAATTGGGATAGCGTAAAGCGTGCGGCGTATAATGTAGTTGAGCATCCGTGATTCTTTCGTGGAACGTGAAGTATAGAACGTGAGGAGGTAGGTTTATCAGCAGATGGATTCCCTATTGCCAGATCATCTGAACGGCAAGCGCTTCGTCCGGATGATGCCACAGGAAGTCGAAAGCCTCCTTTGCGCTCTGATAAGGGAAACGTCGGCTAATCATCCGAGCAGCTTGGATGTCACCTGAACGGATCTTCTCCAACGCGCGTTGTGCAATTTGACCGCGTGGTTCATCGGTGGTGGCGCCCCCTACAAGCCGCTTGCTCATCATCTTTGATGAATCTAACGGCAATGGGGCGCCTTGGTATAGCGCAATTAACTGGATAGTCCCCTTCCTGCACACCATGTCCTGTGCCTGCTCAAACGATTTAACGCCGGCATGTCCACCGACGCAGTCGATCACAAGGTCCGCGCCGTTTCCATCGGTCAGGCGTTGCACAGCCTCGACAGGGTCCTCTTCCGAAGCGTTGATGACCGCATCCGCACCCAATTCATCGGAGAGTTGGCAACGCAGCGACACGGCATCAACGGTGATGATGCGATTGGGACCATACCCACGGAGCACCTGCAGCATCAGACTCCCCACGATACCTTGTCCAAGAACGACAACCGTATCGCCCTCTTGGATTCCCGACGAATCCGCCCAAGCGACAGCGCTTATTGAGAGTGGCAGGAATGTCCCCTCCTCAAAGGAGATATCATCCGGTAGCGGCACGACCCGTCCATCTACGCTGGCATCGACCTCTCCGACAGCATATTCGGCGTGCGGCGCGACAACCATCACCCGTTGTCCGACCTGATACTCCGTGACCGCCGATCCAATTTGTTCAACGACACCCGTGAGGGAATACCCCATCATCGACGCGGGGATTGCCTCCTCTCTGATATAGCGGCGAAACAGCTCAGAGCCGCGGCTGATCAGCGTGGTATGTGTCCGCACCAAAACTTGACGACTGTTAATCTTAGGGATTGGTATATCTTCTAACTGAATGTTGCCGAAACCTTCCGGTTTAATCACACGAATCATGGCATATCCTTGTAATCTGTTGCAGGTTCACGATGGACAAAGCGGTACGTAACTGAAAATCTAAACATCCTATGAGTATTCTTCCTGCTTCCATTATATTTTACAACATTATTCCAGTTCTGTCTTTACTATTTTAAGGTAAGTTGCTAGGTTCTGTTGACATTTCATTGTAACCAGATAATAGAAAGCCATAAATTGGTTCACTGAGGTAGAACCCCCAGACAAGAAACCGAGTTTTGAAGAAAAAACTCGGTTTCTGGCAGCTTTTCCAGTGACTCGAGCGTTTCT
>JAJEAL010000052.1 GCA_022822785.1 Candidatus Poribacteria bacterium | reverse complement strand
CGAGTTTTTGTCAAAAACTCGGTTTCTTTTTACACTTTACGTCTTCTTTTTATAGAAGTTGCTTCTTTCTTACTCATCCCCGTCGGTTTGGGTCACATATTCGTTGATAACTTCCTCCGGTATCTCCTGCCTACCTCCGGTGTGCCCAATGACCACGGGGGTATATCGTATCGGCGCCGACGCCTGTGGGAGTGTTTCAACTGTCAGCAAATAATCCCCAAGTTCCAGCTCTTGAATCATCACGGGACTATACGCCACCCGCTTAAATTGGCTGTCGAAAAGTGTCGCATTCAGTTGATCGCTTTCTGTACGGACCCCAACCCCCACCTTTCCCTTTACCGTTACCTGAAACATAAAAACTTGGACTTCACCCGGACGAATAAATCGAGGGCTATCAGATGTGGTCTCGAGCGGTTTGGGATAAATCTTTAACAAGCGGATATTCCCTTCCTGCGCTGTTCCTTTCAACTGCCGTGTCCACAGCTGATAATTTCCCGATGGCAGAAAGTAGTGCAGCTGACGACCCCTGTTATCACTTCCAACGCTCGTGGTCAATACCTTCTGATCTGCCAACAGGGCTGTCACGCCGGGCGCGTCTGCGTCGGCGATGATATAAGCAGCGTGCTCCAAGCCGAACTTCCAGCGCTGCGATCGGTCTTCTAATGTCGCTCGCTCCTCGGAGAGGCTTTTCGCTCTGAAAGGCTTTTTCCCCATAAAGGCTAAATCTTTCTCTTCGGGCTTAGCTTCCCAAATCTTGACGTAACCGGGTCCGTATGACAGTTCAAGTATTCCCTGTGCCCGGCTTGCCTGAAAATGCTGGTCTTCGCGGATAATCCCATCGTTCCCTAGAAGACGACTTCTTACCGTATCCCCTGCGACAAAGAGCTCTTGCTGGTCTTTTGCCTCCTTTATCAAGAACGAGAGAGTGCCTGGTTCAGCGAAGACGTCTTCAAATCCCCGTTTCGAGTCAAGTTCCCGCACATCCTTTGCAAGTTCTCTCCGTTTTTCGATACGGAATAACCCTGCTTTATCGCCCCGGTTGACGATGAACAGCTCTCCACCGGAGATAGTAATCAACTCTCGCGTATTGCGTTGTGCGGTTACGAGCATTGACGTATGCCCCTCAGCCCACACAAACGCAGCCACCCCGCCGGTGAGCAGTAACTCATAAGTCTCGCGGGAGGGCCCTAGTACGAAGCTCTTGGCACTGCCGGGCATGATTGACCCTTCATAAGAGAGTGTTTGACCAAACTTTACCCGTTCTTCCGTCCGAAAGGTGTGTGTGCTGAGATGAATCTTCTCTCTCTCAAGCGTTTCGTGAGTTTGCCAGATTTTAGCGCGGTAGGTTCCTTTGCCCCGTACCGCTGCGACAGTTTTCGATGGTGCCATCTCCATCCCACTCCAGTGAAATTTTGAGCCGAACTGAGCCTCGGAGGTATAGGTCATCGCGCCGATCTGCCCCCCGACGGAATCCACTTCCAACAACAACGGTCCCTCAGTCCTGTTTGCCACATCGAAGGCGAATGGCAGTCGTCCTAATTCAACCGTTTCAACTGCCCCGTTCTGCAGTGAAAAAGGTTTGAGGGTAAGGTGTTGAGTCTGCTCATACGGGCTCAGTATTAGCCAACCGCGTCCATTATTCATCACCACCGGCGCATCTGTAACAGCTTCAAAAGGTTGTTCTAGCGTGGAGGAGAATTGCAGCGACGCCCCCGTGTGCTCGCGTGCCCTATAGCTATTCTGATGGGCGTGGGTCAATGCTAACGCGATCGGCTCAGCGTATGGCGACCACGAAAATTCAGTCTCCCCCTCCAAAAGGGAAGCAGACTTGACCGAGAGTGATTTAATATCTAACATCACCTCTCCGGTGAAACCGTCCAAACCCCAAAGCAGAATCTGGTAGGAGGTCTCCGCTTGTAAGGGGATGTAGAGCGCTGAGGTGTGAGCCCCATCGACCGTCCCTTCGTATAGTGTGCGCTTCCCCTTCAGTATAGCTAGACCCAATTCAACGATGCCGTTTTTAGTCGAAAATTGAGGAACGCTGAGGGTAACCCCCACGATAGAATTGGTGTTGTCCGTCTTAAACGGGACAGCTAACACTTTCTCTCCTAGATTCTCCTCCACCCGAAACGGAGGAGAGCCACGATTGGGTAGAGCCTGCTGCTCACGAAACTTCATCGAGACGTGAACGATGTCGTAAGTAGATCCAACAGGGGCTAATTTCAGGAGATAACGCCCGGCGTCCAACCGCTGAGAAATACGAAAATTCCAGTCGTTCGGCATGTCGTCGTTTTGCGCTAGAAGTTGAGCGCCTGTTTCATCCCATAGGGTAGCTTTCACATCGGTTGGACCAAAGCTGGAGAGATCGACAATGCCGGGTTTTCCTAGGCTAACGGTCAAATTGGCTGGTAGATTGACCGGCTGTCGCAAGCCGGGAATGAGCTGGGACGTTTCCATTCGTAAAGTGTAGGGCAGCAGATTATTTTCCTTCGCACTTGTCACCGCAATTTCATACTGCCCCGGTTGGAGTGTATCCTGCCATACGTTGCCTCCCGTTATTATCCTTCCATCGCCTGCTGCTCCACGAAGACGAATAACTCCTTCCATTCCACCGCTTAGGCTGATTGTCACATCAACGGGTGCTGTGATTTCTGTTGTGAATATGTCCGGCGGTCTGTCGTCCGCTTCCCGCCACATCATTTTGACCGTTTCGTTAAAAGGGAGCGGATGAGGACCCTTTCCGAGGCGTTCCTGCTTCTCAACAATGCGTGTCAAAGTGGTAATTCGCCTAGATTCAACCGGCAATGGTAGGGAATAGTAGTAGTAAACCCCCGGCTCGAAATGTTGGATCACCGTTCCCCAATTCCCAGGCTTAGTCAGGGGCCACTCCTCGCCATCTTCCAGACGGTGGGCGAAATCCTTGCCCAATCCAAGGGTGTGGAGACGGTACTGTCCGGGTTCGTCAATTGCCACTCTGTATCGAAGGGAGACATCCGGTTGTAAATGCGCTTTTTTTATTGATCCGACGGTAAGCTCTTCTTGAGGATTAAGCGGTGTCTGACGCAGGTGGATACCTGCCCGTCCACGAGATTGCCCCTGCGTTTGCACGGTAATCTGATACACACCGGGTCTGAGATACTGCTGTACCAAGGCGTTACGGCCGACCCCGTTCTGCTTGGCAGTAAATAGGTGGGTAATAAGCGCTGTCCGCACTGTCAACTGAGTTGCTAGCCGTCCGCTCGTTTCCAAACGGTAAAGGCTCGGCTCATCCACAATAAGGGTGAAATGCTGTTTTTGTTTCCGCTCAAAGTCGACATACAGCGGTTCCCCTTCGGTGAGCGTGGGAAACCGCTGCGGTTGCTCTAACCGATCCTTTAGATCGCTTAATGTTAATTCTGAAGGCGGCTCAGCGGGAATCGCCCGTAACGTAAAGAGAGTTGGCGCTGTCCCTGAGTTTTTCAGGTTTAACCGATGTGAACCGGGCGACAAGATTGAGTCCACGCTCAAGGTTCGTTCCCCGTCGGTTAAAAGGAAGGGGGTTTCTCGGTCGCTATCAATGACAAGGGTGGAGCGCTGCTTTATATCAACATAGATGGGAACCGATTGCCTTGGGTTAAGCGTTACAGGCAGCGGATCGCTTAAATCCATCGGCAACGGACGGACAATTATCCCCGTGGCGACGTTGTGTCGACGATTCAGTCGGAGCGTATATGGTCCACGACGTTGGGGCAGAGCGACGCTGAACAACAATAGATTCTGTTTTCGGAAGGAAGAATCCCGCTGGAAGTTACCTGCTTCCGCATCCTTTTGACGTAAAACGAATGAGAGAATCCCCTGCGATTCATCGGGACGTATCGTGAGTTTATAAAAACCGGGCGTCAATTCCAACGGTTTCCCTGGCGACTGAAATGGTGGCGACCGGTAATTTCTAGGATAGCTTATCATGAAAGGTTCTAGCCGGTAACGTCCCCTTGCTCCCGATGTCTCATCCTCCTCAATTATATAGGGGCCCGCCGCCTCCAGCTTGAGAAAAAGAGTAGTGTCGCCCAACAGATTGAATTTCCCCGTAACCAAGGGGGTATCTAATCCAACAGGCAGCACCTGCGAATCCACCGGTGTCTCTTGGCTTGGGTGGCTGATAATTCCGGTGACATCAATAGTGTCCTGCCCCGCTGCCGAATGCAAGGAGGATATCCAGTGGTTTCCGCTCTCTATGGAATACTCGCGTTTATTGAGGAAATAGGTCAAAACGACCTGATCATTGGGTGCTCCCTGAACCGTAACCCACTTTTTCCCCATCCGTTCTGATGTTTGAATAACCGCCCACGGGTTACGGGCCTCTTTTGTGATCGATGCCTGGGTCCTCCCGCCGTGCCGGCTCCCCTTATCTTCCCATCTCTTCACCGATAAGGTTGTCTCTTTTTTATCCGCTCGTGAGATCTCGAAGAAGTTAGTTGACTCCGGTGCCACATAAGCCTCCCGACCGAAGGGGGAAAGTGTAATCACCCGCTTACCACTTGATCCCAGTTGACGGTGTCCCATACGCAGGAAGAAGGGGTGTTCTCCTGAATCATCAGCCCACGCCAGTGCCCTGCCGCCATAAAATGTCAGCCGGTATACCCCCGGATTGAGGTCATGATAAAATTCCGCATAAATCATCGGCTGACCGTTGACCGGCTCATAGGTCGAGAGGGTAGGCTTCATATCCTCAAGCCAAGCCCCGTCACGCCACAGGCGGCAATCTTTGAGGTTTCGCCCGATTGCTTCAAGTCGTAGCGTCTGCCGCTTTTCAAGATGCAGCCAGAATGACTGCTGTTCCAAATCTGCTAGCGAGCCAGCTTCGACCTGATAGGCGTTGAGCGCGAGCAGTCTGTCGAACGAACCAACCTCCTCAAACCGGTGTGCAGCCAGTGTCAACGTGCCCACACCTTCTTCGTGGGAGCGCAATCGGATTTTGTAAACACCTGTATCCAGTAGCAGATCGAGGCGGCCGTCCTTTTCACCGGGGCTTCCCGCAGCAGCAAAAGCCCCCGCCATCCTGTCTACAATTTCCATCGCTGTGCCTTGGTCGCTTTGAACTTGTAAACTATAGCGCCCCGGAACAGCGATATGCAGCAGCGTTTCGTTCTGTCCATGGGCAGCGAATTCAATCTGTTCGAGACGCGGCAGCTCCTCCTGTCCAAAAGCTGGACTGGAAAGGATTATTGCGACAAAAACGACCCGTAGAGTACTTCCCCACGTTTTTCCCACCATATTATTACCTCAATTGACTATGGGTGACGTAACTGAAGTTGACTTTCAGCGCAGCTAAAGAGGCAGTTCTTATGCCTACCCCTCCATAAATTGAAAAGAATTGGTATTGATAAGTTTACCATATTCTTTTCTCTCTTTGCACGCTGTTTTAATACGAGCCGGTTGCGTTTACTGTTTAAGACAAAAAAACTGTAGGGGTAATCCCTTGTGGTTGCCTTTTTGGGCAGGTACAAGTTGTTTTGAATCCCGATCCCATCGGAGACCTGTCCCTACTGAGACACCGGGGCACAGAAAGAAGCTGTACGCCCCACGTTAAATCAAGCTATGATGGCGAATTGGCAGGAGGGAAGTGGATCTGCTTGGCAATAGAAAAGGTAGGTGTAGAAGGCTTGGCTAGCGATTTTTTCTTAACGAGCGTTCCACAAACCAATACGGACCAAGAGAGCTGTTGAGGGTATCAGCCTAATGAGAGGGGGTTGGGTAGGAGATAAATCGATTTGAACCGATCCGAAGGTGAGGCGATAATACCACATGGAGAGAAACCGTGCCCACATTTCCCAATCTGTTTCTATCTACACGTTTGCTAATGTTGCGTTTACCGCGTTTTCAAGGTTCCCCATGTTGTCGCTAGTTTCCCTTTTGGCTCTACGGCGACCACGATTCCACCAATAGTGACATCGTAGTCGATGAGTTCAAAAGTAACGTCGTTGCTACTGAGAGATTTCACTAAGCCGAAATCCGGGGCGAGCCACATGGCACTTTGTTGAGAAAAGCTGAAGGGTGGCGGTGCAGAAAGATGCTGCTCTATTTTCAAACAGTCGTGGAATGTTCCCGCTGGCACGGCGACTGATTCGATAGCGACAACCTTGGCGGTGGTAGTAACCTCTATTTTTATTTCAATCCCAAAAACCAGCGCTTTGGCTTCGCCAATCACCGTCCATTCAGAATCTAATTCAAGTGGGATGGGCAGGAAGGTTTCAGGCGGGGAATAGTCAATTGTAGTATCAAGCCTTTGGACGGTTGCGGTCGCACGGAATATCTGAACCTCGTCCTGCGTGGCTTTGATAAAGAACTTGTTGGGGTTATTACTTGCCGGATCTGAAACGGGGTATGTCCCATCCGAAATCACTTTCAGCGATTCAGTACCGATGGTTTCAGGGCCTTCAATCGTAACAACACGCTCCTCGATTCCGTCAGTGCTGCGTAAAATCCACGTATTCCCGAATTCATCTGGATAATAGTTCTGTGCATGACAAAGTGAAACCGCACCGTACACAAGTGCAATGGATAAGAAGTAGATAAAACAGGAGCGGTAATCAGTCGCGAGTAATCTTATTTTCATGAATATAGCCTATTTCATATTTCAGTTTTGGAAATCCGGCGCCGGTTATGCTGCCTTAACCCTCTGACTCATGGGATCACTTGCATATTTGTGTATCGGCGGGGGATTTCAATTCTTTGTCCAGGACGAATGAGGTTTGGGTCTTTCAGCTTGTTGTAGGCCAGTAGCGTGCGGAGGTCGAGGTTGTGTCTTCTAGAGATTTGCCAGAGGGTATCCCCCTTGTGCACATAATAAACAGTCACTGAGCCCGCGGAGGTGCTTTCAGGATGTAAGTCCAGGAGCTCCTCAGCGTTCTCGGTTGTCACTGCACTGACTTGATCTACAACTGTCACCGGTTCATCTGCCTGCGCTTGGGAAGCAACACTGTTTGGTCCCAACATATTTGTGATATCTATCTGTATGAGCTCTGTTGGTGTGAGTTCTTCTAGCTGTGTTCTTGCAGTCGCTGCATTGTCACGTAATTTAACCAATAATACCAAGTTTAACATAAAAATGATGGCTGTCCATATTAACAACTGGCTGCGAGCGTACATTAAAACCTCCTTTGAACGAATAGAATATTGAGTATAAACTAGATAACGTCAACAACTACACGATCGATTCATGAAATTTATGATTGAAGGTCTTTGAAACTACAGCAGTCCTTAATCCGAAAAATTCCTTACACTGGACTTACTCCATCCGCTTCAGCAATTCGACAGCGGCATCAGTAATCTGCTCGCCACAACCGGGATGAAAACGGGATGAATTGGACTCATACCCACCCTGTTTATAGGCAATCTTGACCGGAATATAGCCGATGCTGCCGTTGGTCATGCTCATGACGAACACGTTTTCCTGTTGTACACGATTTACAATGTCAAAACCAATCTCGACGAAAATCTCGCCCGGCAATCCAATAAAATATATCGACCCAACCGCGATACAGTGGAGGTCAATCTCGTCGGTCGTTTGTCCATTAATTGCTTCTTTTAGCGCTAGAGAACATTTTTGGTGCAGTACCCGCACCGGCGCCGCCTCTGACGTTTCGATCCACTGCAGGACCTTTACCGCTTCGCCACCAACGGTTTTACCAATCATGCGTGGATATCCGTCTTCACGCTGGATGGGGACAATATTGCCTGCACAACCCAATCCAAACAAACAGGTTCCGCCTTCAGCTTGTTCGACTATCCCCATTGCATATCCCGGATAGTCCGCGCTAATTGTGTACATCCGATCCGTTGTGGTAACGGGGTGGCAAGCAAAGTGGATAAGGGCGGCTACGAGCTCCCCCGTAACGTTTTCAACGCGGAGGACTCTCAACGTCGAATCGTAAGGACCGAACGTCAAATCCGTCCCCGGATCCGGAAGACGATAACTGGTTTGGGCACTCCCATCCGGGCGAATCGTGTGCCGATTATAACTGACCTTGTCCGCGACTCCCTGTCCCGCACCAACTCGTGCGGGGTGAAGCCGTTGTTGAGCGAGTTGTGTGACAGTCGTTAGCTGTTCCACAAGCATGGTGGCATAAACGCGGTTTTTAGGGTTAGGGGAGGTCGTGCGGGATACACGCACTTCAGGACCAAAGTGGGTGTGGGAGCAACTAATCATCACGTTGTCCGCTGGAATACCCGTCTCCCCCTCAATCGCTTGGCGAACAGTATCAACAAACGTCGCTTCTACACCGATTAGATCGGTGGTAATGATTGCAGCCTGTGTATCCCCATCGTCGAACACGAGGACTTTCGCGTAGAGCGCATCGGCAATCGCCTCGCTACCACGATCTCGCCCCGCATATCCTGCCATGTTGCAGCCGAGCGGCGGCGTAATGTCAATCTTTGCAGCACCAACATGCAAGTTTCCCATACTCAATCCTCTTCTGTCGTCATCATTTTAATTAGAACACCGCTTACAATCAAGAAAGCAAGCGCACGCAAGGCAACATGAAGTTGAACGCCTACTCCGGAGATTTGCATCCCGATTGGGAACGCAAGAATGGCAATCAGGAAAGTATATCCTGCTAGTCGATTCCGGCCGCCAATCAGCGAAAGTCCGTAACATAAAGCGGCGAGTGAGGCAAAGAATGTGCCGGTGAGCAGGAGTGCTTCTGTGAATTCTGACGATACCTGATAAATCGCCATCGCGTCAGCGGGGTCATTGGCGTGCAACTCACCCAAAGCGCGGAGCGGGGCAGTTTGGGAAAGATGTCCAACCATTTCGATAGCTATCCACATCGTTGCAAAACCGAGCCCCAAGTAGCTACGTGCGGTCACGACGCTGTTTAGCAGCACAAACAACGCAATCACTGTCGGCACAATCAGGATGAGACTGACGACGCTTAATCCGTGTGTCAACCCCACCATCTTCAACTCCGATGTCCCCAAGGTCGCGGCTTGGAGACGGGCTACAACTAGGTAGCTCGATATCAGCATTGCCACGCCGCTCAGGAAACCGGTGGCACCACCTATTAGATACAGCTCAACAGGTTTATTGTTCATGGAAAGCCTCCTCGTGTTAGATTCGGATCTGCCGGATAACGCACCGTTGTCCGAGCAGATGCGAGAGATAGACCATGGACCAGTTTCAACAATTGTAACACAAGTTGAGGTAAAGTAGTAAGCGTAATCCGTATACTATGACCCCTATACAAATTACATCACTGCTGTAGGTCAATTTTCCAAAATCGACAGCTTTGTTATCATCCCGCTTCGATTATAGTGAATTATAAAAATGAATAGACACTTTCGTTCCTCGGTTTCGATCCCGATTTATCGGGGCCGGTAGGCGAGGTTAGGACACCTCGCCGATTTGCAGTGTCCAAGTAATTCTAAAATCTACCATAAATGAACAAATGACCTCATGAACTATTTAGGACTAACTGTCCATTCCGGGAATCGCTCACGTTGAGCCGGTATCACACGCTGCGGCTTTCCCATTTCCAATCGAGGCGAAGCTAGAAAAGACCTTCGCCGGTTTTTTCGCACCGCAATCGGGGCATACCAGCTCACTGTTATCCGCATTAATCGATTGTAATACCTCAAATTTGGATTCGCACGTCTTGCATTGGTACTCATAAATTGGCATTGTCTCTCCTCCAAATAGTGTGAATGTTATTTCATCGTTGCCGCTAACGCCTTTGCCTGCTCGACCTTCTCGCGGATTAGGTCACAGCCGCCCTGCCAGAAGTCGGGTGAAGCGATGTCAATCCCCATATCCGCAACTAGTTGGGCTGGGGCCGCAGAGCAACCCGCACTCAATAAATCAAAGTAACGCGGTACAAAGGACTGGCCATCGCGTTGATACTGTGCATAGAGCGACAGCACCAACAACTCGCCGAAGGCATAAGCATAGACGTAAAATGACAGTTGGAAAACGTGTGGGATATAGAGCCACCACCACTGATGCTCTTCACCTAAGGTTAGAGAATCCCCAAACATCTCCTGCATCACTCGCTGCCAAACTTCGCAGTAGGCTTCTGTTGTCTGCTCGCCCTTTTCACGACGCAGGCGGTGCGCTTCCTGTTCAAAGCGATACATGGCAATCTGTCGAAACACAGTCGCAAAAATATCCTCAATTTTACCGCACAGCAGTGCCAACCGCTCCTCCGATGATTCTAACGTAGACTGCAATTGGTCGAATACCAACATCTCTCCGAAGGTGCTTGCAGTCTCTGCTAACGGCAAGACAGGGTGATAGTTGAGTAAGCTCTGTTTACTGGCGAGTACGTCGTGAATACCGTGACCTAACTCATGCGCTAATGTCATCACATCGCGCGGCTTGCCGGTATAGTTCATAAAAACATACGGATGCAGATCGGGTGTGACCCCGGCACAATATGCGCCGCCCCGTTTGCCGGCACGAAGCTCAGCGTCAATCCAACGCTTGCTGAAGAACGGCTCCGTTACCTCTGCCAACTGGGGTGAGAACCGACCGAACGCATCCATCACCATGTGCTGTGCTTCATCGAACGGGATGGTGCCCCGATCTCCGAGCAATGGAGCATACCGATCATAGTGCGTCAACTCATCTAAACCTAGCAACTGCCGCTTGAGATGATAGTAATCAGCGGCGATATCGTAGTTGCTCGCGCACACCGCCGACACGGTATTGACCACCGCCTCGTCCACCTCGTTGTTTAGATGTCGTGCTGCTTCCGGGGACGAATATCCGCGCAAACTGTCCAGAATCTGTTTTTCGTGGAGGAGTGTATTGAAGATAAAAGTCAATACATGGGCGTCCTGTTTGAGGGTCTCCGTTAAGGCGGCGGCAGCGGATTTGCGCGTTTCACGATCCGGATTATAGAAGTGCACTAGCAACTCACTTTGGGTCAACTCTTCGTCACCCATACGACAGGTTTGACGTGACGTGATTTCGGTAAACAACCGTCCGAAAGCACGTCCCCTTGTATTCGCTGTCTCCTCCAAGATTTTCTCTTCCGCTTCGCTCAGATGGTGCACTGCCAATGCGCGTTCATGTTCGAGATAGTGGCGGTAGGGGGCAAGTTGCGAGTCCGCTATGATGCGATCAAAGGTCTCTTGCGGAATCTCCCCGATTTCAAGGTCAAAGAAAATCAGATGCGTCGCCGCTGCTGACCCAATTTCACGTGTCCGTTGTAACAGCGCGCCCCGTCCGGCGTCCGCGGTATTCGTCGAAAATAGCAGGTTGGCATAAGCCCCCGGCTTATACTGTGCCGTCATCAAATCTTCATAATCTTCTAGTGCGCTGCATAGCAGATCAGCCGTTACATCTGCTGAAGCGATACGTCCTTTGTACTTCGCCTCGAACTGTGTCGCCTGATCGACCATCGAATTTAAGTCGGTGTCTAACCGCGGATCGTCAACCCCATCGTAGAGATCTGACAGATCCCATGTTGGTAAACCGTTTGTATTTTCAGTGCTCAAAATATTCTCCTCAACAGCTGCTAACGGAAACCAAATTTTTGACAGAAACTCGGTTTCTCCTAGCGTTTTGCACTTTTTTGATATGAGCTAATGGGTTAATGTTCCCCTGTTAACGGGACAAAACGGACAGGCATCAGCTGCCTTGTCATAATTGAACCGGCCTCTGTTTTCTGTACGAGTGTTAAGGTCTGCACCCGGAAACGTCCACCAACCGGGATACACAGCTTCCCACCGGGTTTGAGTTGATGCAATAACAGTGGTGGAATGTGATCCGGCGCAGCAGTAACAATAATCGCATCATAGGGTGCATGTTCTTCCCAACCGAAGTACCCATCGCCGATTTTTACCGTCACGTTTTCGTAACCGAGCCGTTTCAGCCGTTTCTCAGCACTTTCGCCAAGTTCCTTGATAATTTCGATCGTATAGACATGATCTACCAATTCCGCTAACACCGCCGCCTGATACCCCGAACCGGTGCCCACTTCGAGTACTTTGTGCTCTTTCTTCGGGTCAAGCAGTTCTGTCATGTATGCGACAATGTACGGTTGCGAAATCGTCTGATCATACCCAATCGGCAACGGCATATCGACATACGCTTGGGATTTCAGGCGGTCAGGCACAAATTCATGGCGGAGCACCCGCCGCATCGCTTCCAAAACGGCTTGATTCTTGACGCCGATCCGAGCATCTGTGATACCCTTTGCATCGATTTGAGTTTTGACCATCCACTTACGATCGCTGTCAAAATCGGGGGCGCTGTGCAGAGGGATATTGATTAACAAGAGGAATGTGGCGAAAATGAAAAATGAATGTCTCATGGTAGCCTCCTAGCTTGACACAAGTTGCTAGTTGTTGAAATCCCATCGGTTTTTCCGTAGAGGCAGGTCCCGCCTACCCATCAGGAACGCTGCTGTCGCCCTGTCTTGGAATCCCAATCCTATTGGAGCGGGGGTACGGGTGAAACCCAGCGGATACAACTCTAGGGATAGGGTTTATCCCTGCCCTCCAGAGAGGTATAATGTGCATACTAACGCAATCAGATGTATTTCCTAGCCCGTCCGGAAATAGACGCACCCACCGATGAGATAAACCCCGACTGCCAGAAGAATCACGGTGTTAAAGCCGAATGCAATCGCAAGACAGGTCGCCAGAATCGCGCTTACCACTGATGCGTAACCGTTGATACCCCACGCCCATGCAATTAGATGTGGCTGGTGTTTCTGCAACCAATCTATACCTAGTGGGAAGGGCATGCCCATGAAAAACGCTAAAGGGGCAATCAGCCCGATTGATACGATGATCTTCAAAAGGTCCGAACTTGCCAGAAAGCGGTGAAAAACCGGCGGCAGTAGCTGCAAATAAAGGAGCGCAAGCACCGATAAGATGCCGATAGCAGCTGCGGTCGGATGTCGCCGCAACCTCCCAATTTTAGTCAGCTTCAGCGAGAAAAGGCTGCCGAGACCCGCAAAGAGCAAAAACGCACACAACACCACTGCAACCGCATACGTCGGATTCGCAAGCAACAGCAGAAACTTATGGATGAACGACATCTCGATGAACATGAATCCAACGCCTAAACTCAGAAAGTAACCGAAGGTCCGCCAAGTCTCGGACTCTCGGAACGGAGCGGTGAAACGCGAGTTGTGAGTAGCATGGAAAGTGTCTCCCCGCTTTAGGAAAAAGAGCGGTATCAGAATCAGAACCAATCCCGCCAAAACCGCTTGAATCAACGTTGCAATCAGGAGTAGATAGCCCCATTCGATGAACGGGATGGCGCTCCTGCCAACTGTCCGGATCATCTGAATTAGCGAATCGAAACGCAAAAATTGAAAGAAATATGGTCGATTATCGGTTGTCGGGCGGATATTGAAAGGATAGCCGTCGTAAAATTGCTGACGATTGTCCGACAGAATCGCTTGTGCAGCCCGAAAATAGATTGGATCTCCTAACTGATTATAACGATTCGCTTCCGCCGCCGGCATTTGGGGATAGTATGCTACATCGAAAGAACGTCGGTTACAGAAATCCTGAATCTTCGCCCGATCCGCTACGGCGAAATCCCCTCTCTTTATCAGCAATGTGCCGGTTCGCCAACCCCGTATCATCGCCAACTGCTGGGCAGGAATGACACCATCAATCCCTTCTAACGCTTCAACCGTTGTTGCAAACAGCCGGATCATGTCGCGCGGTGGGGTCTTCAACCAGCGCGTGATTGAGATAATACCCCCAGGTGTCAGATGTTGGTACAGGTCTATAATCGACTCAACTGTGTAGAGATAGCTCTCACTCAAGGCGTGAGTGCCCGCAGCGGACGCGCTTACCGAATCGAGCAGGGCGATCTGGATGAGGTCGTATTGCTGCTGCGCCCCTCTTATAAATCCACGTGCCTCCGCGACATGCACCTTCACCGGGTAGGGTGAATCTGGCGCGTAAATGTGCCCGGCAAAATCCGCGTGTTCTTGTCCCACCAGTTCAAGCACCTGCGGATTTAACTCCACAGCATCAACCGATGTTACACCGTGGTACAGCGCGGTGAGGACATCGCCACCGCCACCTGCCCCCAAAACTAGTACGCGAGGCGACTCAACTAGGTGGTATGCTAATGCTGACGTTGTATCGCCTAGATACCCCAGTTTTGATAAATCGTTCCTGAAGTCGGTTATCGCCGTCATTGCGTCGGCGTCGGTAAATATGCCTAGCTGTGGCTGTATCGGGTGTTGTGTCGTTAGGCTCAACCCCGGCACCATGCGAATTAAGTCGCTGTGCACCACATGCAATACACCGAGAGGGCTGTGCCGCTCATTCAGAATCTGTGCATCCGGAAAGTTCAGGGTGCTACTCAAACCTTTGTAGGGTGAAATCTTTATTGAGATAGGATTGAATAGCAGATAGCCGATGAACACGGCTGCACATCCAGCTATTGAGGCACTCAACCGCCGGTGCTGTGTTCTCCAACTGCCCCAGTTAGCAACCAATACACCACAAAACCCAATCGCTGCTATCAGTGTTAGGCAATGTGCCGGGGGAATTAGGTACATTGTAACAATGACACCTAACGCCCCAATACCGGAGCCGAAGAGATCGAAAAAATAGAGACGATTGACATTTCCCGCAAACTGAAGCAACGCTAGGCAAATGCACGCGGCGCCGAAGAAAAATGGGACCGATAAAATAAGATACAACGCAAAAATCGACAGGGCTTGACTTGGCTGCCAGACCAACATCAGTGGGTTGAACGGTACATATTGGTGTAGTACAAAACAGCCAACGACGCTGATCGTGTAGAGCAGTCCACAAATTGTATAGGTTTTGTGGAAACGTTGTCCAACTCCGTCCGATTCCCCCCAATCCCCTATCAACCAACTTTGTGCAAGCGAAATCGCTGTCCCACTCGCACTGAATCCCAGCAGTGCGAGACTGATAATCATGTGCGCGAAATGATGCCACTGCGCGATTGAAAATAAGCGTACCAGCGTAATCTCATAGGCGATGATTGAACCAGCTATCAGAGCAACAGAGAGGAAATAGGGATTCATCGTTACACGGATATACCTACGGAAGCTCTCGGAGGAGCTCTTTAGTTTTCACCTCAAATCGTGCACGGGTCGCATGGTGTAGCTGGGGAAACCAAAGATCCGGCGAGGGTGGACGGGTTGTCCATTCTGCTGAGCCGTTGTATAACACATACACATCCCACGCAGTATCGTTTAGGCGGAGCACGTCCTTCCAAAGGCTGCCAGTCGCACTATTACTATCCCAGAAATGCGTGAATTTTTCGTGTGGAAATTCGTTAGCGCGTCTTTCCGCTGAAACCCGATCGTCGCTGCTAAGAATCGGTTGCCAGATGAGATAAGCTCGCATTCGATCATCCGGAACTCTTTCAAACAGTTTTATTATTTCGGAGACCCCCCGACGACATTTCGGTCAGCCAGGAGAGAGCAGGGCAACCACGCGAACGTTACCGCTGTCTAGTTGGAACTGATGCATCAACTGATCTATGTGTACCAGCTCTGTCACAGGGCGCCGGTCGCTCCGTAAGGCATCTCGCGTCTGCTGGGCAGTTTTGCTCATCTCAGTGATCAACGGCTTACGTTCCTCTTGGTTTAGTGCGCCAAGTAATGTGTATTGCCATGCCATCGGAATGAGGACATCTAGCTGTTGCATAAGCGTTACCCCATCGAGTGTTCCCCACCGTTCCGTAACGACGCCATCGGCGATCCGATAGATGTCGAATCCTGTCACCGTTACCTGTTTCTCGGTTGGGTCAAGCCCCAGAAAGCTATTTTTGTGAGTGCCCTGCATGGTAGTGCGAGCGATTACCTTATCGTCGTTGACAAGCATCTCCTCAATTGTGAAGCGTAGATCCGGAAAGGCAAAGCGTAAACCTCTCACAGTCTGTTTGAATCCCTCTATGCCAGACTCGCCCCCAGGACCGATTGGGTTATGATCAATGTATTCGGCGGCAATTAGGGTGTCTACCTGATCTAGGGTTCCCGTATTAAAGACCTCCTCGTAAATGCGAGAGACGATTGCTTGGTCTGCTTCCGCGGTTGGCGTACCAAGCAATGGGCATACACCGACAAGGAGCGCTCCCGCTACCAAGAGGTAGATCCGTTTTGTTACTGTTAGCGATTGTGTCATAAATTCAACTCCTATTTTGATTTTAATGTTATCTTTCTCCCATTATACCGATTCACTTCGCAATGTCAATGGGAAAATGCAGACTCAACTCTCTTTTTCTATGGTCCCGTGGATCGGAGATCCTTTCGGACTCGCCCGGTTGTGCCAATGAACTTATGAGCCGGTGAGTAAGTGATTTTCACGCTCCACGCGCTTCACATATAGCTAATCTCGTCCTAGAATTTCCTTGACGTGCGGTCCTAGCCCCACTATAATCTTGATACTTCAGATGTGCCGTCCATAAGGATAGCCGCGGTTCACACCATCCACCCACCTCAGACAAGGAGTTGCCGAATGAATACGATTGTTATCTGCTGCGATACACTCCGAGCAGATGTGGTAGATCACACTTGGGAAGATTACGTTGATACCCCGAACCTAGATCAGTTGCGGGAAAAGAGCACGGTGTTCAATAACGCTTGGGGCGAAGGTGAACCGACCATCCCGATACGGCGTGGCTTTTTCACAGGGATGCGGTCCTACCCGTGGCGTTTCCACGTTGACGACCGTGGCTCCGTCCCAAATATATACGGCTGGCACGCTATCCCTACAACCCAGACGACGCTAGCGGAGCATCTCCTGCTTAACGGTGTAGCGACAGGGCTTGTCACCGATGTCTATCACATGTTCAAGCCGACGATGAATTTCACACGCGGCTTTATGAGTTACGACTATGTTCGTGGTCAGGAATCGGATCGGGTGCGCAGCGGCCCCCTGTCCGCCATCGATATGAAGCCTTACCTACCTGACGAAATCGCCAATCCGACCGATCGCCCCGGCATCGCACAATATCTGCTGAACATGCAAGATCGACGCAGCGAGGAGGATTACCTCGCTCCACGTGTCTTTCGCAGCGCAGCGCGGTGGGTACAGGACAACTATGAAAATCAACCCTTCTTCCTCTGGATTGATAGTTTTACGCCCCACGAATGTTGGGATCCGCCGATGCACTTCGCCGACCGGTATTTCAAGGCGGATGGCGTCAAGGATTATATCTATCCACAGATGGTGCAGAACTATAAAACATTGACGGACGATGAAGTTCGCCGTACAAAAGCGCTCTACTACGGGTATGTTACCTTTGTCGATAAATGGATCGGTCACCTGCTGAATGTCCTCACCGATCTGGGATTGTGGGATGATACGGTAATCTGCTTCGTCTCGGACCACGGCACCGAGTTAATGGATCATACCCAGTTCGGTAAGACGGCAAACGCGATGCACCCGTATAATTGTCGGCTCAATTTCTGGGTTCGTCACCCGGATCCTGCATACCACGGCAAAACAATCGACGCTTACGCGCAGAATATCGATCTGATGCCAACAATCCTTTCTATCTTTGGGATTGAGAATGAAGCGGTTGACGGTTATAACCTGTTGCCTGTCATGTCAGGTGCACAAGAGGGGCAGCGTGATCACGTCATCACCGGATGGGCAACGACCGCTGGAATCCGCACCCCCGAATGGCTCCTCATGCTCGAAACAGTAGGCGCAGATGCCAACCCGCGGCTATTCCATTCAGCCACTGACCCGAAGGAGGAACATAACGTCGCTGCTGCTCACCCCGAAGTCGTTAATCAGTTGCAAGGAAAACTAGAGGATTTAATCGGGGACTCACTGCCGACCACCTATACCCATCAGCCAACAGCAGAACATAGCGCAACGTTCGCTCAGTGGGCACAGAGCAACTTGGTTCGATGACACCAATCTCACCCCGATAAGATCGGGATTCAAAGCAACATGACAACTCTAAATCTCAAACCAACCCATAAACCGGTCAAAGCCTACTACGAATCCCTACAACGATTCGAGTCAATTGGCGTTTCCCACGAAACCGCTGTCCGATCAGCGTTCCAAGCCCTACTCGAACATTGTGGGAAGCAGCTCAACTGGATCCTCGTGCCAGAGCACTCAATGCCTCCCCTAACAGGACATTCAACCTCCCCCCTGACAAGGGGGGCTAGGGGGGTTAAAAACAAGCGGGTTGTCGTTGACGGTGCGTTAATCGACAGTTTCCAACTGCCCCACGGCTACTGGGAGGCGAAGGACATCCACGACGACCTACCAACCGAAGTCCTACGCAAATTTGAGAAAGGCTACCCCCGCGACAACATCCTCTTCCAAACCCCACACCGCGCCATCCTGTGGCAGAACAATCAGCAAATACTTGATGCCGACCTGACCGATCCGACGCAGCTGATACATACCCTCGAAACCTTCCTGTCCCATCGTCCGCAAGCATACACCGAATGGGAGGACGCGGTGGCACAGTTCAAAGACAGGGTGCCCGCGTTGGGCAAGGGTTTGGCAGAACTGATTGAGAAAGAACGGGATGCGAATCGGGAGTTCACCGCCGCCTTTGCCGCCTTCTATGAGAAGTGCCGTCAATCAATCAACCCCAATCTCTCCGAAGCCGCCGTTGAGGAGATGTTGATTCAGCACCTGTTGACCGAGCGAATCTTCCGCACCGTCTTTAGCAACTCCGAATTTACCCGTCGCAACGTCATCGCCCGCGAAATCGAAACCGTTATTACTGCGCTGATGTCCCACGCTTTCAGTCGCGAAGATTTTCTGCGTAGCCTTGACCCTTTCTATGTAGCAATCGAGCGCACCGCTGCGACCATCGACGACTTCTCCCAAAAGCAGAGCTTTCTCAACACGGTCTACGAACAATTTTTTCAAGGCTTTTCGGTGGAGGTCGCCGATACGCACGGGATTGTCTACACACCGCAACCGATTGTCGATTTCATGGTGAGAAGCGTTGAGGCGATTTTACGGGCCGAATTCGATCGCTCACTCTCCGATGCCGGTGTTCACATCATTGACCCATTTGTGGGAACGGGCAATTTCATCGTGCGGACGATGCGTGAGATCCGACCATCCGCGCTTGAGGATAAGTATGGGGCTGAACTCCACTGCAACGAGGTGATGCTGCTGCCGTACTACATTGCATCGATGAACATTGAGCATGAATTTTACGAGGCAACAGGAGACTATCAACCGTTTGAAGGTATCTGTCTCGTCGATACGTTTGATCTTGCGGAAGACCGACAGCTGCCACTGTTTGCACTTGACAATACCCGCCGCGTTGAGGAGCAGAAGGAGACGCCGATGTTTGTGGTCATCGGTAATCCGCCTTACAATGTTGGTCAGGTCAACGAAAACGACAACAACAAGAATCGGAAATATCCAACGATGGATGCGCGGGTTAAGGATACCTATGCGAAGGACTCCACAGCGAGCAATAAAAACGCATTGGCGGATCCGTATGTGAAAGCGATTCGGTGGGCATCGGATCGGATTGGGGAGGAGGGAGTTGTCGCCTTTGTGACGAACAACAGTTTTCTTGATGCTGTCGCATTTGATGGGATGCGGAAACATCTCGCAGATGATTTCGATGCAATTTATATTCTGGATTTAGGCGGGAATGCACGGAAGGGATTGAAGGTCTCGGATGCCAATGTGTTTGGGATACGGGTGGGCGTGAGTATCAACCTATTTGTGAAAACTGGACGGGCGATGAATCGCCCTACTACAAACAGAGGTGGCTCTGTTCCTGCCCGTATCTTTTACTATCGCACCGATGACTTGTGGCACAGAAAACAGAAGTTCGATTTTCTGAATGAACGTGGACACGTGGGCAATATAGACTGGCAGCCCATTCAACCCGATGCACGCTACACATGGCTCACCGAAGGGCTCCACCCTGAATTTGAGTCCTTTATCCCGATGGGAACCAAGAAAGCGAAGACGGGAAAAGGCGAAGCGATGGATGTGATTTTTAAGATTTATAGCAGCGGTGTCAAAACCAATCGTGATGCGTGGGCGCACAACTTCAACCGAAACACATTGGCTGAGAACATGGGCGGGATGATTGAAACTTACAACACGGAGGTTGATAAGTGGAAACGTCACGAAGATCGGGAGGCAAACGTCAATGATTTTGTGATTTATGATGATACGAAAATCAAGTGGGATCGGGAATTAAGACAGCACTTAAAACGAGGTAGAATCGCCGAATATAATGAACGCAAGGTGAGAAATTCACTCTACCGTCCTTTTACAAAATCAAATCTCTACTTTGATCGGATTATGAATAATTGCGTGTATGTGTTGCCATCTATCTTCCCCACACCTGAGACAGAAGTGGAAAATCGAGTGATTTGTGTTGCTGGGGTTGGCGATAGAAAAGGCTTTGGTTGTCTGATAGCGGATATGATTCCTAGTATAGATCTGGCATTTGAAAAAAACCAATGTTTCCCTTTTTATACCCACGACGAGGATGGGACAAATCGCCGGGAGAACATCACCAATTGGGCATTAGAACAATTCCGCGCTCATTACCGAGACGATGCCATCACCAAGTGGGACATCTTCCATTACGTCTATGGGCTCCTGCACCATCCCGACTACCGGGAACGGTATCAGGCAAACCTCAAACGTGACCTGCCACGCCTGCTGTACACACCTAACTTTTGGGACTTTGCCAAAGCAGGGGAGCAGTTAGGGAAAATCCACGTCAGCTACGAGGAGGTGCCCGAATATCCGCTACATTTCATCGAAAACCGTGACGCCCCGATCGATTGGCGCGTGGAGAAGATGAAGCTGTCCAAAGACAAGACGCAGTTGGCCTACAACGATTTCCTGACGTTAGAGGGGATACCCGCAAAGGTGTTTGACTATCGGCTTGGGAATCGGTCAGCGTTGGAATGGGTGATCGATCAGTATCGCATCAAGACGGACAAACGCAGCGGCATCGTCAACGACCCGAATCGCCAAGACGCCCCGCGGTACATTGTGAAGTTAATTGGAAAAGTGATTGCAGTTAGCTTGGAGACGGTGGAGATTGTGGAGGGATTGCCTGAGCTAGGCGTACTCTCTCATTAAAATAACCTAAGCTGGTAGCCATTGAAAATCTATCAGGTTGTCGTTAAAGTTAATGTAATCTGTTTTTCGCTCCAGCGGAGCGATATGTCTATAGAATCGTGATAGGTCCAACGGCCGTGCTCCATCGGAGCGCAATGTGTAGAGCAAGAGCTTCAGTTCATAGTAGCGCAATTCATTGCGCGTCCGGACGATGGGTGAAGAAACGGGCGGCTACAATCTGAAGGGTGCAAGCTGCCCTGATGTCACAAAATGTCACAAAATGTCACATATTTTGCATATTTTCGTAAGTCGTGGGCGGATCGTTGATGAACATTAGCTTTGATTTTAATCAGA
>JAJEAL010000008.1 GCA_022822785.1 Candidatus Poribacteria bacterium | reverse complement strand
GAGATTCACATCCTCAATAGTAGTAGGCATACTCCGTATGCCGTAACCTCAGGAGTTCATTCGTTTAGGAGTTTACTGCATACACTCAACCCCGGTAGGTGCGGTTTCCAACCGCACCGCATGCACTCCAACCCTGTAGGTGCGGTTTCCAACCGCATCGCATTCACTCCAACCCGGTAGGTGCGGTTTCCAACCGCACCGGTTTGGCGTGTCTCATTAATTCCAATATCCACTATAAATGAATCAGTAACCCCGTAGGTTGGGTACAGCGTCAGCGAAACCCAACATAATCAACTATGGTGAATTATCAAAATATGTAGACACTTTCGCTCCCCATGTTTGGTAGGTGCTGTTTTCAACTGCGCCGGTACAGAGTGTCCAGTTAATTCTAAACTTTACCATAAGTGAGTCAGGAAGGATAAAAAAATGCCTGTCCTAACAGCGGAAGACCGAAAGTTCTGGGAGGAAAACGGTTACGTTGTTGTCCACAACGCCGTGCCACCGGCGAACCTCAAAGCTGCCGAACAAGCGGTCTGGGATTTCCTAGAGATGCAGCCCGACAATCCAGAAAGTTGGTATCCCGACCCGCCTCGTGCTACCATCATGACAGAGATGTATCAACATCAGGCGCTATGGGACAACCGTCAATATCCGCGTGTCCATCAAGCATTTGCGGAGATCTGGGAAACCGAGGAATTGTGGGTCAGCATCGACCGGGCAAGCATGAACCCGCCAGAACTGCCTAATTGGAAACACCCCGGCAAACTGCACTGGGATACCAAATTAGAACCACCCATCGATTTCTGGGTTCAGGGGGTGCTGTACCTAACGGACACCGCAGCCGATCAGGGCGCGTTCACCTGCGTCCCCGGATTCCATCATCAACTTGAGAGTTGGTTGGTAGATCTGCCGCCGGATGCAAATCCACGCGAACAAGATCTGGAAAGCCTCGGCGCACAACCGGTTCCCGGCGCAGCGGGAGATCTCATCATCTGGAATAGCGCGCTGCCCCACGGGAGCAGTCCGAATACAGCAAGGCACCCGCGAGTGGTCCAATACATCACCATGTTCCCATCGCAGGGGTACGGTGAAGACGCACGAAACCATCGGCTCAAAGCGTGGCGAGATCGGATGGCCGGCTTGGTCATAGAGGTCACCGGTATAACCACATGGAAACTCCGAAACGAGAAAGAACATCAAACAGGTCAGACAGCACAACTCTCCCCACTAGGACGAAAACTGTTGGGACTGGATCAATGGTAGTAGGCACACTCCGTGTGCCGTAACCTTGCCCGACTCTTCGTAGGGAACGCAGATCTGCGTTCCATATCTTCTTACGCATCACGAATTACGTATTATACTTTATAGGATTTACGCAGTTGGTTCATAAGTCCCTCTGACAAGGGGGATTTAGGGGGTTAAAAATCAAAAAATCTCGCGCCGCGTGCTGATTGTACGTAAGCCCTAGATTCAAATGGGTCTGATAAGGATAGTTGCACACAGATTTCTATCCTTATTTTTCTCTTTTTATCAGCGACAATCAGCGAAATCTGCGTCCCTATCTGCTCTTAGAACTGAAGTGCGTAACTCCTACTTTATTAGCCCCAGCGGGGCGGCATGTTTATAGCACACGCAACACCCCAAACAGTCAAAGCCCCAGCGGGGTGACATGTGTATAGAATGTCATCTAAAAAAGGAAACGATAAATGGAAAAACGAGTAGTAGGCAAATCCGGTATTGAAATCTCCGTGATGGGGATCGGTGGGTGGTCTTATGGCGGCGGCGATTATTGGGGGCCTCAAGCGCAAGAGGATGTGGATGCGGTCGCGCACGCGGCACTCGATAACGGCATCAACTTCTTCGACACCGCCGAAGGGTACAACGAGGGACGGAGTGAAGAGGCGGTCGGTATCGCCCTAAAAGGACGGCGAGATGAGGCGGTCATTGCCACCAAGATCAGCCCCAACAATACCGAGCCCACAGTGCTACGCGAACACTGCGAAGCCAGTCTCCGACGGTTGCAAACGGATTATATCGATGTCTATATCGTCCATTGGCCCATCACCGAACATTCCGTTCAGGATGCGTTTGCGACCATGAACGCGTTAAAGGAGGAGGGCAAGATCCGATCAATTGGTGTCAGCAACTTTGGGGTAGCGCAGTTGTCCGAAGCCCTCGACACCGGCGTTCAGATCGATGTCAACCAGGTCTGCTACAATCTGCTGTCACGAGCGATTGAAATAGAGATTCTACCGTTGTGCCAGAAAAACGGGATGGGGATTCTGGGGTATATGCCGCTACTGCAGGGACTCCTCACCGGCATGTATAAGACTGCGGAAGAACTGCCACCTGTCCACGCGCGGTTCCGGCATTTTCGGGGTGATCGGGAAAAAGCAGGCCACGGCGAAGAAGGGGCGGAGGAGGAGATGTTCGCCGCCGTGGAAGGTATCAGAAAAGTTGCCGAGGCAGAAGGAGTGCCCATGGCTCAGCTCGCAATCGCGTGGACCATTGCAAAGCCCGGTATCACCTGTGAGTTGGTCGGCACACGCAATCTATCAGAACTTCAGGAGAACCTTAACGTCGCGTCGCTCTCCCTGTCCGCTGAGACTGTCGCAAAACTGGACGAACTGACAGATCCGCTGCTACAAAAACTCGGTGCAAACGCCGACTACTTCCTAGCACGACGCACCCATTAAGATAATCCAACGTGCTATATAGTCCGTTGGTCGAGTCTCCATACTCGACACCCAAGTGTTGATTGTGAAGGATTGCCCGAATAGGAATAACTTAACTCCCTGATTAAAGCCCCAGCGGGGCGAAATGTATATAGAAGATTGAATCGTTACACACCCAAGCCCCAGCGGGGCGACATGTGCATAGTTGACATTTGAGAGTTCGTAGGTTGGGTTGAACGAAATCAATGAAAAATACCACGCATTACCATTGGATTTGGCGGGGCGATTCTGGTTGAAAGTTCACAAATCTGTAGGGGCAGGTCTTGTGCCTGCCCAACGCTTGGTCGTCGTCAGATTGAGATGTTGGGTTTCACTCTGGCTATCTACAAGACGTTGTTGTTGAAAGTGGAAGTTTTGTCCTTGATAGAGATTCAGTTTTAACCGTTCAACCCAACCTACGGACTTCAACACAAGGAACAGGACATCATGATCGAAGGAAATATCACGAGAGTTACGCTTGACCCGAATAATCCATCAAAGGGAAAAACTGACTGGGAACGAGTGGACGCAATGACAGAGGAGGAGATCCACGCTGCGGCATTGTCAGATCCAGACGCGCAACCTGTAGCACCAGAAGAACTGGAAGAATTTAAACCAGTGACTGATGCTAAATCTTACTCAGAAAGAGAGCGAAAATGACACCAGACCACGATGTCATAATTATCGGCGGCGGGCATAACGGCTTAGTCACCGCGGGGTATTTGGCGGAAGCGGGGCTAGACGTTCTCCTATTGGAGCGCCGTGATTTCCTCGGCGGGGCATGTGTGACCGAAGAGCTGTTCCCCGGCTACCGATTTTCCGCCTGTTCCTATATCTGCCACCTGTTACAGAACAAGGTCATCGAAGACTTAGAGCTACGCAAGTACGGCTTTGAAGTCTACCACCTCGATCCCTCACGCTTCCAGCCCTATCCCGACGGCTCACGGCTGCTCGTCTGGGACGATATGGAACGCACCCAAGCAGAGATCGCCCGTTTCTCTCGCCGCGATGCAGAAAACTTTCCGAAATGGTTGGATTTTTGGAAGCGCGCAGCAAGCATTATCTACCCATACTTTCTGACGACACCGCCAACGATCAGCGAAATCGCCGAACGGTTACGCGGCACCGACGATGAAATGTTTCTTGACCGGCTGCTCACCGTGAGCATGAAAGATCTGCTGACCGAGTTCTTTGAGTCGGAGGCGATGCGGGGGGTGTATGCCCAAGCGCAGGATGCCGGCGACATCGCCGCACCGGGGAGTGCGTGGACGTACACCTATATCAAATGCGACCACTTTACCAAACCCGAAAATATCGGCATCGTCAAAGGCGGGATGGGAGGCATCACACAGGCGATGGCTGCGTCCGCGCAGGCGCGCGGGGCAACCCTACAAACCGGAGCGACAATCGACCACATCATCGTTGAGGACGGCACAGCCTGTGGCGTTGCACTTAAAGACGGTACGGAGATTCGCAGCCGCATCGTCGTTTCAAACGCGGACCCCAAACGCACCTTCCTCAAACTCGTTCCGCGTGAACATCTCAATCCTAACTTCGTGGAAAGCACGACGCGGCTGAAAACAAATGCCGCTTATCTCAAATTTCACGCCGCCCTCAATGACCTCCCCGATTTCACCCGATACTTCAACGGAGATTTCGATCCGCGCTACCTGTCAGAGATCAAGATCTGTCCCTCGATCGAATACTATGAAAAGAGTTGGGACGATGCCAAACGGGGTGAGCCGTCAAGGGCACCTGTGATGGAGGTGCAAATCCCGTCTGTCCACGACCCAACGATGGCACCGGCGGGACACCATGTCATGTCAATCTGGGTGCTTTACGCCCCCGTCCATCTGCGAGAAGGAACCTGGGATGAACGGCGAGAGGAGGTCGGTGAAGCACTTATCGATACCCTCTCCGCCTACGCGCCGAATCTCCGTGATATTATCATAGACTGGTCGCTGTTCACGCCCATCGACCTGGAACGGCGGGTCGGTCTCACCGACGGAAATATCCGACATCTCGATATCGTTGCCAGCCAATTCCTCGCCCAACGTCCGTTCCCCGGTTGGGCGCACTACCGCACGCCTATTACCAATCTCTATCTCTGCGGTGCAGGCACGCACCCCGGCGGCGAGGTCACCGGCGCACCGGGACATAACGCCGCCGCCGTTATCCTGTCGGATTGGGCGTGAGAACCGCTACCAGTAAGCGACCGCCTCAGCAATTTCGCCGAGATGTGCCCCATCCCAAGTAACATCTGCCACGATGGGAAGGGCGTGGGTGGTAAACTGCATCGGGAAAGTCGCCTCTACCTGACAGATAGTAGTGGCACTACCCGCTACTTGGAGGTCTCTCGTTGTCGGGGAAAGCTGCACACCGTCCACCGAACGGAACCGAAGGGTGCACGTCCGCGCCTCCGCCTCGTGATTCGTGATAGTCGCGTTGAACGTCACTGTCTCTCCAGGCTGAATGCGAACCTTATACGGATAGAACTCCACCCAATGCGGATCCATCCCCATATTCGGGTGTGGTCGGTCAATAATCTGCGTAAAGAGATCCGTCCACCTATCCATCCAATCAACCCACCGCTCTGCTTTCCCCCGATCAAAAGCGACGCAACCGCCGTGACCCGTAAAAAGATAGTCCGGCTCCGCATCAAGAATCTGCTGCGGCATATCCCGATAGCTCGACACAGGCGTCCGGTTCTTCGGGATAAATGAGTGAATAAAATCCCGCTGTTCCCTGAATGACATCCCGGAGATATTATCCCCAACGCTCAGGAATTTCTTTCCATCAACCGTGAACCAAATGAGGTGATGGTAAAGAGTCTGTCCCGGATGCTGTTCGACGAAAAAATCAATCCCACGCCACCGGAAAGCCTCTCCGCGTTCAACAATGTGATCAACCGTCATTCCGTGAGGCACCGCGCAAGGCATATCGTAATTCTCTGGATGCCCTAGAATATCCTTGAGCTCCGGAGACGACACCACCCGCGTCCCATAACGCGCGTGCAACATCGGGTAGCCAGCAAGGTGATCGTCGTGATAATGGGTCGGCAGAAACCATTCGACGGTGTGAATCCCCAACTCCGTTTCCAGATAAGGCGATAGGTTATCAATATAGCGGTGCGGATTCGCGCTGATAGGTGCGTTGGAGGTGTAGCCACAGTCGATAAAAAGTGCGTGTCCCGCATCGTCCCGGACGATATAGGTGTTTGCAACGGAGTTCGTAATCTCGTAGACATGTTCCGTTACCCGACGAAATTCGGGACGATACTGTTTGTAAGGTTGAGCATGAAAGAGTTCGTACAATTCCGCCAACGCCGCCTGTAGCTCAGAAAACGATTCCTCAGTCGGTTCAAACGGTTCGCCGTGCCCCGGCAAAATCAGATCTACGTCAAGCGCCGCAGCAGTCTTCAGACTCTCCAGATGATTGATATGCCCCTGGAAGTCCATATAGTTCCACTGACTCCAGAAATAGTCCCGAATTTTCCCAGCACCCGACATCAGATCTCCACAGGCGAGGACCCGTTGGCCAGCCAACTCGAAAAGATAGCCCACCGAGCCGAAGGTGTGACCGGGCAACGGAATCACATCGAAACGCATCCCCTCCCATGACACGCTCTCATAGTCGTAAGCGTACCGCTCCGGCGCAATATCCTCCAGAGGACCGAAACACGGATAGTAGGAGGTATAGTTGTCGTAAATATCGTAGGACGCCTTGAGGGTATCGCTCTCCTCAAAGAAACGCTTCTCCGCAAACGGAATGACAATCTGGGCTCCGCCCCTTTTCCAATGGGCTGCAGCGGAACAGGTGTCCCGATGGAAATGGGTCAGTAACACCTGATCAACCCCCTGAACGCCGTTGGCCTCAAGTCTCGCTGGAGATGTTCCACAGTCTATTAGGGAGGTTTTACCGTTTGCCGTTACCCCATAAACGCTGCACGTGTCCTGAACAAAAAAGAGATGATCCGTCAGCTTTCTCATACTTGGCTGCCTCATTCCGGTCCCCCGTTTGGTAGGCGCTGTTTCCAACTGCGCCGATGCGGTGCGGTTTCACTCCCGGTGTTTGGTAGGCGCTGTTTCCAACTGCGCCGTCTCAACCCGGTCCCCCGTTTGGTAGGCACTGTTTCCAACTGCGCCGGTTTGGCGTGTCTCATTAATTCTAAAATCTACTCTAGTCCATTAGTTCACTCGTTCATTAATGAACCGATGTACTAGTAAACCAATGAACCAATGACCTTCACGTTTCAACAATACGTTACGCTTTGTCAGGGTTGGTATTACTTCTTCCCCATAAACGACGGAACATGGATACATTCCCCATTTCGACGGGCGGACTCCCAACCGGCAAGCACCGGGGCTAACGAGAAAAGCCCGTCGTGATAGTCATTCAGCAGCAGACTGGGATTGTTTGTCCGCACCGCTTCAATGAAAATCCGGTCCTGCTCGAACCACGGATCGAATTCCGCCGCCTGATAGACCGGTTCACCATTTACCTCAATCGAATCGTATCCGTAGACCGATAGATGTCCACCTTCATAGAAGATGGTGAACCACGGCTCAGCCCGAAAGTTAGGAGCCGCGGAAATGAAGGTCAGCGTCATCGTCGCTCCGTTGGAGAAGCAGTAGTTGAAAGAGGAGGTCAGCGGGTTGTGGTACGATGGTCGCTCACAGTAGAACGCCTGCGCCCGTTCAACATCCAAGCCCGTCATGAAACGTGCATAGTCGGTCGCGTGGACGCCCCAATCCAACGCCTGTCCGCCGGACTTGTCCATATCCGACCACCACGAATCCTGCTGCGCCCCGGTTGGAACGGCGGGCAGTCCGCTGATACTTTGGAATCGGACGTGGACAATCTCTTGTCCCTCCAGACGATTGCGCGCTTCTTGGAAAATTGGGCGATACCGTTCCCGAAAACAGACCGTGCTCATCACACCGGCACCGCGAATCGCGTCGTCCAGTTTGTGGGCGACCTCCATTGTCAAGGCCTGCGGCTTTTCACTGAAAATATGCACCCCTTTTGTTGCAGCGGTCGCCTCCACATCGGTACGTGCATACGCCGGGACGACCGAGTAAAGGGCGTCCATCTCTTCATTCTCCACCATCTCGTGTCCATCGCGGTAGGTTTTGGAAATATCGAACGCTTCCACTGTTGATGTGAGCGACTCTAGACTGCTATCGCAGATGGCGACAATTTCAACGCCATTCAGTTTCAGCAGGTTCGGGATGTGAGTCCGATTCGCCCAAGACCCGCACCCATAGATACCAATGCGGATCTTACTGTCTGTTGAAGCCATAAAAAGATTTCCTCCATTATTCCAGTTCAATTTGGCCGACAATCCAAGTATACTTCATCTTCGTGTTATGTTCAAGCGGGTTTGCATACAGGTTTCCCTTTACCTCGTCCTGTCTTCTACGCTTGACGGAGTTCGCTTCGGATGATATGATTGTAAACGATTTCTGACAGACGCAGTTGGATATGCGATTGCTAAAACCATTCGTTTGAATTTTTCTTTCTCTAATAGGGATTGTGCACTTCGGTTTGTAGTAGCGCAATTCATTGCGCGTTACCCCGGTCGATAAATCGCCCCACTACAAACCTACCGAACTACTCCTGATAAGGGGAACAGGGGGTTGGTTTGAGCATTCAACTGCGTAAGTCCTATCCAATTGAGATTTTGGGTGAGTAAAGGATTAATGATGGAATCTTACGAAAGAGATGGGGTTATTATATATGCTGGTGATTCTCTCGATCTATACTCGAAATGGGAATCTCCTGTTGCAATTATTTCCGACGGCCCTTATGGTGTAAGTGGTTACCGCGGCGATCCGCCAACTGCAGAATGTCTGCCCAAATGGTATAAACCACACATAGAGAAGTGGAGTGAGTATTCGACACCTATAACGACGCTCTGGTTCTGGAATACGGAAATAGGCTGGGCAAACGTCCACCCGACTTTAGTAGAGCACGGTTGGGAATACAGAAATTGTCATATATGGGATAAAGGAATAGCACACATCGCTGGTAATTCAAACAGTAAAACGCTCAGAAAATTTCCTGTGGTAACTGAAGTGTGTGCTCAGTATATCAAGAAGGCCTCTTTCAAAGTAGATGGTATCCAGATGGATATGCAGCAATGGCTTCGCTATGAATGGGAGCGAACTGGACTTCCCCTTTATAAAACCAATGAGGCGTGCGGCGTCAGAAATGCAGCAACAAGGAAATATTTTACAAAAGACCATCTTTGGTATTATCCACCCCCCGAAGCATTTGAAAAGATTGTTGAATATGCTAATAGATACGGACGTAAAGATGGTCAACCATACTTTTCACTGGATGGTCAAAAACCCATTACGGGCAGAGGATGGACGAAATTAAGAAGTAAATTTTATTGTGAAAACGGGACCACAAACGTTTGGCGAGAACCAGCGGTTCGAGGAAATGAACGTCTAAAAAAAGACGCTCATGTAAAGAAATCGTGCAAAGAAACCGAGTTTTTTCTTGAAAACTCGGTTTCTCCAAGTCGCTCTGCACTCTCTTTTGACATAAGCCAAAAAAGAATATAAGTGCATACATAATAATCAAAAACCGCTGAGACTCATTAGTTTATGTATACGGTCAAGCAGTAATGCTGGTGATGTAATTTGGGAACCTTTCGGAGGATTATGTTCGGCTGCTATATCTGCACATGAGCTAAAACGCAAGTGCCATGCTGCCGAAATCAATGATGAATATTTCAAGCCGGCAGTTGAAAGACTCAAAAATTACGACATTTATCAGAAGTTGGAATTACGCACTTCAGTTTGTAGTAGCGCAATTCATTGCGCGTCTGGTCCGGACGTGCATTGCGTAGAGATAAACCGATGAAAATCTACAAGCGATATAACAGCTATAAAGATTCCAACATCGAGTGGCTTGGGAAGATTCCGGGGCATTGGGCAATAGGGAAAATCAAACATATCGCAACTGTTGTAAGCAAGAAATCAATCCCAGAAACAGATGCTATAAAAATTTCACCCGAAAATGTCGAATCCGAAACAGGCAAGGTCCTCAGTTTTTACAGTCCCTATGATTCAGTTGGGGTGGAATTTCAATCTAGCGATGTGTTATTTAATAAACTTCGTATTTATCTCAACAAGGTCGTCTTTGCAGAATATAGGGGTTACTCCCTCGGAGAGATAATAGTCATAAGACCCACTTTACAGAGTACAGGTAAATATCTCTTCTATCTGATGTTATCCCGCCCTTTCATTGAATACTGCAATTCTATCTCCTATGGGGTGAAGATGCCGCGCACAGCTGTTGATGACATTCTGAATACACAAATTCCCATGCCGAACCTCTGAAGCAGTCACCGGCAAAATTGATGTAAGAGAGACAATGTAATTGAGAGATACTTATAAATATTGCCTGAATCGCAAATTAAACCGATCAGACCGAAAACACGGATTCGGAAAAATCCGTGTAATCCCTTAATCCGCGTCAATCCGCGATTCAGACAGCGTAAACCGCATCCCATGAAACCGGCCCGCCAACGCAATCACCCGACCCCTAACACCGTCGAGATCCTTCCCCTTCAACGCATTGACGATACAATCCGCGACCTCCGGCACATCCACCGCCGTCATACCGCGTCGCGTCACCTCTTGAACACCAATCCGTAAGCCGTGCAATCCCAACTCCGGCGGAACGCTCGCCCCACCGGCGATGATATTGCACGCCTCAAGCCGGTCCGCCATCGCCTTGCTCTCGCCGAATTCGTCAACAATCGGTATTAGCGTATGCGATTCTGTGAAGCCGAGCTCCTGCCCAAGCAGACGAATGTCCCGCTCCTGTAACGCCTTCCCCAACGCCTTTGCGTTGCTGATGATTGCGTCCGCATGTTCTCCACCACAAGCCAGCCACTCTAAGAATGTCCCCGCCAACGCCGGCAAGCGACCGAGATGATGGTTGCTCTCAAGCAGCGGGGCAACCGCGGGACCAATCTGTTCCGCAAGCGATCTGTCATTCGTCAAAATTATCCCACCCTGCGGTCCAGCGAGCGTTTTATGCGTGCTAGAGATGACTACATCCGCGCCTTCCGCCAACGGGGACTGAAACCGTCCGCCGGCGATAAGCCCCAGCACATGAGCAGCGTCATAAATGAGGTACGAATCGGGACAGTATCGGTTCATCGCTTCCTTCAGTTCGCGCACCGGCTGCGGAAAAAGAAACACACCCGACCCAATCGTCACCAATTTGGGACGATACTCCCGAATGAGCGCAACCGTCCGGTCGAGATCGATATTGGACCGAACCCCGTCCCACGGGATCTCAATAGATTCGAGCGAGACCTGCAGCGGAGACGAGGCTAGCTTGTCCGCATATTGGTGCCCGTTGTGTAACTCAAGCGCAATATCGCCCGGACGCCCCAACGCAAAGGTAGTGGCGATGCCCGCAAGATTGCCAGAAAGCGGACGCAGATCGACATACGCCGCACCGAAGAGTTGCTTCGCCAACTCCTGCGCCAGCGCCTCGATTTCGACGATAAACCGATTCCCCTGATAAAGCCGGGCCCGAAGGTCGATGCCGATATAATTCCCGTAACGCTGATCCAAATCTTCGACCAGTAGCCCCTCCACCAACGGACTCGGCACATTTTCGGAGGCAATCAGATTCAGACAGTCCCCGCGAAACCTGTTGTGCTGCGCCAATAGAGAGCGAATCTCTTTAACTTTTCCATTGAAATCCATAGCAACCTCATTATAGATAGGACTTACGCAGCTGGTTCATAAGCCCCTGACAAGTCCTTCCCTGACAAGTCCCAATCCATCTTTCCCCCCTGACAAGGGGGGCTAGGGGGGTTAGGATTTAAGAGGTTCAAAATCAAAAAATCTCGCGCCGCCTGTTACTTTCAATTTTTGATCGGAAAATGTATCAACAGTTGCAAACTAGCGTCATTGATTCTATAGTTGACCCGATGTCACATCCCAGTCCTCTAGTAAGGCTTGGTAAGCTGGGTCTTCATAGCGCGACAGCAGAAATGCCGGCGCATAATCCGGGAGCTCGCCGCCCGTGACGTGGATCGCCAATAACTCACCCGCTGCCTGAGAAGACATAATGCCGTAACCTGACAGTCCGCCAATCACATACACGCCCTCAACCGGCAGCGGACCAATCAACGGTCGGTTCTCACGGGTCTTACAGTAGTACCCACCATCGGCGTACGCTCGATCCCCGTGACCGAAATACGCCGACAGTCCGGGAATCATCCGAGCAAGTCCACGTATCAAGATTTCGGGATAATCTGGATCAAATGTCGGGGGCCAAACGGGCGCTTGGGGTTCAATATCATACGTCCAAATGGCAAGAAGTAAGTGGGTATCACCGTCCATCCGTGACCGGAAATGGACGCCAGCGGGAAACTCATCGAGCAGCCAACGGGTTTCACCGTCCGCTGCCAGCTGTTCACGTTCTGCGTCTGTCCACGGCAACTCAATCGGATCGCTCCAAAACAGCAGCGGCGTGTCCGTCGGCACAATCCCCAACTCATCCCGGAGCGCAATTTTGCCGTGCAGCTCATTGAATACGGGAATCTCCACCCCCAACATCGCCCCCACCGCTTTGAGATACGGGCCCGCAGCGATGACGAAGGTGCCGGTATTGATATGATCCCCGGATTGAAGCTGAACCTGTGTAACCCGATTATCTGTGACGGTAACATCGATCACCCTATCGCGAACGAGACGCACGCCGGCGCGTTGCGCCTCGGCTAACAGCCATTTACCTAACTTTTGAGCGTCTAACCACCCTGCGCGACGGACATGCAACGCCGCTACTGCATCTTCCGTCACAGCCGGAAACTGTTCCCGGACGAGATCCGGTGAGAGAAGCAGATCCACGCCGGTAGGCAAACCCTCAAAACCTTCGGACGGTGAGGATATGTACAGGGCAGAACCCGGATGCTCCCGAATCGGTCCTGCGCCGAGCGCAGATGTCTCGGCAGCGGCAGCCTTCATGACGGGGATTTGCTGCTCATCCGCCGTTAAAAACACGTAGCCGCGTCGGTTCATGTCGAAGCAGTTATCCGTCTCTCGCGCTAGCTCCTCCAACAAGTCAATGGAACGGTTCACAAAACGCACCATCGTATCCCCGGGCCCCGGCCACCAATTTCGATACGCTTCCGTTCCTTTGTTGCTCGTGAGCGTCAGCGGCTCCCGCTCATCCACCAAGACGACGTTCTTAACCCCATTCCGAACTGCCAAGTGATACGCCGCCGCAATCCCAGCCATCCCCGCACCACAAATAACCACCTCTGCACCTATACCTGCCACACCCCAATCCCTTCTTCAGAAACAGTATTTGATTCTTGTTCAATTCACAATTTACCTAAATCTAACATAGGGTATCGACTCAAAAATGTCAAGCGAAAATTAAGAGTAAGCATCGGAAATCTCTTGTCCACACGCCCAAAATCAGTTATCCTTTCATTACGGATTATGATTTATTATCTGTAGGGGCAACCCTTGTGGTTGCCCTTCATAGGCTGAAAAGTCGTGGAAAAACGTGAACGCTCATGTTGAGATTTAGTGCAAAGAAACCGAGTTTTTTCTTCAAAACTCGGTTTCTCTTCGTGCTGTGCACTTTCTTTTTACATGAGCCAACGTGAAAATAGGATAATGTGTCTTTAGCCCCAGCGGGGCGGCATGTTTATAGCCGGGCGGTATGTCCAAATCCTCAAGCCCCAGCGGGGCGACATGGGTGTAATATTACCACCGGTGTAGGTCGATTTTCCAAAATCGACATTTGAGGAGATATGAATCTTGAACCGTTTTCGCTCCAGCGGAGCGATATGTCTATAGAACGGTGATAGGTTCAATGCCTGCGCTCCAGAGGAGCGCAATGTGTACAGTAATGAACCAATAAACTTTATCAGTTCCACGAAGGAGAAAAAATATGAACTATATCGACGCTCATGTGCACGTCTGGACAGACCAGTTTGATCGCTACCCGCTCAGTCCGCCGTTTCAGGAAAGCGATATGAATCCCAGAACCTTCTACCCCGAAGAGCTCCTTGCCCACGCCGAACCATCGGGTGTTGATCGGATCGTGCTCATCCAGATGAGTTACTACCAATTCGATAACACCTATATGCTTGATGTGATGGACGAATACCCCGGCGTTTTTTCCGGCATCGCTATCGTGGATTGGGAGGCAGAACGACCGGACGAAACGATGCTCGAACTTGCCGAAAAAGGCGTCCGCGGATTTCGTATCTATCCGACGGATAAACCGATCGAGAATTGGTTGGACGGCCCCGGATTCGATCGGATGTTTGCCACCGGCGCAGCGCACAACCTCGCCATCTGTCCGCTAATCGATCCAGATGCCCTGCCCGCACTCAGTGTGAAGTGTGACCAATTTCCAGATACTCCCGTCATCATCGATCATCTCGCTCGAATCGGCGAGGATCAGCGAATCCGTGACCCCCATATCGACCAACTCTGCGCGATGGCGAAACACACCAACGTGATGGTGAAGGTCTCCGCCTTCTACGCACTCGGCGAAAAAGTACCCCCCTATGACGACCTGAAACCGCTCATCCGTCACGTCTATGACGCATTTGGCGCTGAACGACTAATGTGGGCAAGCGACTGCCCCTTCCAAGTTGTTGACCACACCTACGAGGACAGCATCGCCCTCATCCGGGACAGACTCGATTTCCTCTCTGACGCAGATAAAGAGCAGATCCTCCGAAAAACCGCAGAAGATTTCTTCTTCCCGGTATAGTAGTAAGCATGTTGCCTTGAATCCCGCTTGTCCCGATGGAATCGGGGATTTATCGAGACACCGTATGCCGTGACCCGCATCCATCTCCGGAGATTGGGATTTTCCCGATCGGTAGCCCAGGCGGGGCGACATGTGCACTCCGTTTTTAGAGAAGCTGTGTAAGTCCCCCTGACAAGGGGGATTTAGGGGGTTGGCTGTGCATCGGAGGTGTATAAGTAATTCCAAAATCTACCATTAGTGACCCTATCAATCCAAACGAAAACCCTTGCCCAATAACCCAAAATCGGTTATCCTGTTTCCTGATCGACACGTTTTACACCTTCTTTTTTATGAACCCCGAGATTGGACTTCCAAACTCAACCGGGCCAATGAACTAGTGAACCAATAAACAAGCGGTTTCCACGTTTTGCAATTTCTTTTAATATTAAGTCATAGGAGACAACAACCGATGACCGATTATCGCTTCAAAATCGGAATAGACCTTCAGATGACAGGTTTACCTTACCTCGAAGCGCTCGCCCTCGCTGAAGAACTCGGCGCAAACTACGGCTGGTTCGGGTTCCTAGACTGGGCGATCGACGGCGAAATCACCGATGCTGCCGTCGACGAGATGGGCGAACAGGCAGCCCGACACGGGGTCGAGTTATTCATGATCGGTGCCGGGGGTTCCTTTAGCAAGCTACATCTAGAAGACTTGGAATTGGACACACTACAAGACCATCCAGAATTTCAAGTTGACTTCAACCGTTTGATCCAGACGATAGGGGTCGCCAACCGGCTCGGCGTGGATTCGGTGCTATCGTACACCTTCGCCTGGCCCGGCGAATACGCCGCTGGCAAGCCGACCTGGCCCATGCGCTGGTTGACGCGCGGCGGTGTCATCGCCGACGTTGATATGGAAAAACTGGTCAAAGCCTTCTCACTCGTGGCGGAGCAGGCGGAGCAGCACGATATCGATGTTGCGCTTGGCAATCTCCCGTGGCACTATACCAACACGACCCGCCACTGCCGTGAACTGATTGAACGGGTCGGCTCCAAACGGCTGAAAATTATGTGGCACCCGTCCGATAACCATACCGCCGGCGAATCGGATTCAGCGACTGCGGGCTTTATTAACGTCCGTCCCTACCTCCATTCCCTCCACGTCAAAGATTTGCAAGTCCTTGATGGGCTAAAACTCAATTTTGAATACTGCCCACTTGGCGAAGGTGATGTTGACTACCCGACAGTCCTGCGAAATCTGCGTGACCACCGCTGCGATGTAGTCTTCGCTGTCGCCACCCATTTTCTGCCGCCAAACGGTTCTGGCGCAGACGCAATGCGAATCAACTTCGCCAAGATCAAACCGCTTATCGAACAGGTCGAAGCCGGCGGATAAAGAGGGCACGATGGCTAAACAACGCTTACGAGAAACCGAACGATCCCGAAGACCCCTCGTGGTTACCCTCTGTACTTGTGGCCGCCCTATTTTACTTAAATCTCTATTCCATATAATCAGAATCTGATGGAGCCGTTCTCATGAAAGAAGGTCAAATCATTAAAACAATCCAAAACAACGGCGAAACCGTTACCTTCCGCTATCCGCGATGGCAAGATGTCCCCGCTTACGTCGATATGTGCAACATCCTCCATCAGGAACGGGTGATGGCATACCATGCAGAGACCAGCTTCGCCAAAGGCTGCGAAAGACTGAGCGGGATCCTTGTCGATCTGGAAACCGGGAAACGCTCTCATCTCTTAATCGAAATAGATGGGGGGATCGTCGGAGAGGGCAGCCTACAACTCGACACCGCACACCGGATGGGAACGCTCGGGATAAAAATTATCGGCAGATGTCGCCGACGCGGGTTGGGAGAAGAAATGATGCTGCTCTTGGAAGCGGAAGGCAGAAAGTTCGGTCTGAAACGGATTTACCTGCATGTCTGGCATCTGAACGAGGCCGCCATTAGCCTCTATCGGAAAATCGGATACCGAGAAGTCGGGCGTGTGCCTGAATGGTACAGCATGAGAGGTGACGATGGCAACCTCGTATATGCAGACCTCATCGAAATGATAAAAGACATCGACAGCTAAATTGGCTCGGTTTAACTGAAACATAAGGTGTAAAACAATCTGACATCTCACTCGTTACCCTCCTCATATTTCACGTTTTAACTTTTTTATGGTATTTTACATAAAAAACATATAAAAACATTTGCAAAACAGAATCCCTTATGTTATTATTAACTCCCGGAACGAAGATTAAACCCAACCAATTAGCCTTGTGCAGCCACCCATAAAATGATGAACACACGACTCATTGACAGCTTCAATCGAAAGCATACCAACCTGCGCATCTCCGTGACCGATCAATGCAACTTCCGATGCATCTACTGTATGCCGGAAGACATGCAGTTCATGGAAGATGACGCGATCATGACCTTTGACGAAATTGTTCACCTCGCTCGTGTCTTCGTCAATGTGGGAATCAATAAGATACGGTTGACAGGTGGGGAACCGCTCGTTCGGCGCGGGGTGCCAGAACTCATCAAACGACTCTACGAAATCGAGGGATTGAAGGACATCAGCTTGACCACTAACGGTATCGGGTTAATCACACAGGCAAAAGACCTCTACGATGCCGGGCTGCGCCGTATCAATGTCAGTCTTGACACCTTGGACGAGGCGAAATTTGAACAGATGACACGCCGCAAGGTACTTTCAAGGGTGTTGGCTGGACTCAAAGAGGCCCAACGCTGTGGGTTTGATCCGATTAAAGTGAACGCGGTGGCGATGAAAGGGTTCACCGACGACGAAATCGTTGACCTCGCCAAATTTGCCCGCGACAACGCTTATCAACTCCGGTTCATCGAATTTATGCCCTTAGATGCCGATGACATCTGGGGACGCAATATGTTCATTCCGGGTAAGGAAATTATCAATAAAATTGACGCCGTCTACCCCCTGAATCCCGCGGAAATGAACGGCGACGCGAAACATGACCCCGCAAAACTTTATCAGTTTGAAGACGGCAAAGGCGATGTCGGGTTTATCTCGTCTGTGACCGAGCCGTTTTGTGAACAGTGCAATCGAATCCGTCTCACCGCCGACGGCCAATTGCGGACATGCCTCTTTTCCATCACAGAAACCGACCTGTTGACACCGATGCGCGCCGGTGCCCCTGACCAGACCATTGAAAATCTTATTATTGAAGCCGTAAAGCAGAAAGAAGCGGGACACCAAATTAACGCTGTCAACTTCGTCAAACCGAAACGAAACATGTCTATGATTGGCGGTTAATCACACTATCCTGTAGGTCGAGATTCACCTCTCGAGTGACTTGCGTTGTAACTATGGTAGATTCTAAAAATAAATGGACACTTTCGCCCCCCCCGGTGGGCGCTTCCGCCCCCCCGGTAGGTGCGGTTTCCAACCGCACCGGTTTGGCGTGTCTCATTAATTCTAAAATCTACTATAAATCCTATCGGGTGGGCAGATGGCACTCCTTGCTCCAGAGGAGCAACATGTCTATAGTATACCGAAACTTCTAAGACCGCGCTCCAGAGGAGCGCAATGTGAATGGCAATCAACACTATCTAACAACTGCACTAATATACAGAAGGAGTCGAACAAGAATTAATGAGTACCGAACTAGTCATCAAAGATTTACATGTCAGCGTGGAAGACCAACCCATCATCAAAGGCTTAAACCTGAACGTCAAACAAGGCGAAATCCACGCACTTATGGGACCAAATGGATCCGGCAAAAGCACCCTCGCCAACGCACTGATGGGGAATCCGTTTTATACTATCGATTCCGGAGAAATTACCATAGGCGGAGTGGACCTCCTTGAACTGGAACCGGACGAACGCGCAAAGTTAGGGCTTTTCCTCGCGTTTCAATACCCGACCGCTATCCCCGGTGTGACTATGGCGAACTTCCTCCGCATGGCAGTCAGTGCCGTGCGATCCGAAGATTCAAATGGATCCGAGACCACCGAACTCATCCCGATGCGCGAGTTTCGACGCGAGTTGCGGGCAAAGATGAGACAGCTCGGCGTTGATGAATCCTTTGCAAGACGCTACCTCAACGACGGATTTTCTGGCGGCGAGAAGAAGCGAGCCGAAGTCTTGCAGTTAGCGATGCTTGAACCCAAGATTGCTATCCTTGACGAGACCGATTCAGGGCTCGATATCGACGCCGTCCGTATCGTTGGTGAAAGTGTCAATCAGTTAATCGGCCCAAACCTCGGTGTACTGATTATCACTCACTACCCGCGGCTACTCAACTACATCCGTCCGCAGTTCATACACATTCTGCTCGACGGAAAAGTGGTCGAATCCGGAGGCTGGGAACTCGCTGAACTGTTGGAAGATAAGGGATACGATCCAATTCGTGAGGCGCACGGGCTAACGGAGACCGTTGTTGAAGATGAACCTGAAGAGGCATTGCCCTCTCTAAGAGCATAACACAACAAAACAGATCCACCGAAATCGAAAAGGAGATACGAAAAATGGCAGAACAAGAAAAACCGAACGAGACAGTAGACATCGGCGTAAGCAGCGAATACAAATACGGATTCCACGATGATGTTAAGCCGGTCTTCAAATCGCGAAAGGGTTTGGACACTGAGGTCATCAACGAGATGTGTGATGTCAAAGAAGAGCCAGATTGGATGCGCCAATACCGGCTCAAAGCTTATGAAATCTTCAAGCAGAAACCGGATCTGAAATGGGGCGGCGACCTCTCTGACCTTGACTACGACGACATCTACTACTATGTCAAAGCCTCTGATCGGGTCGAACGCAGCTGGGACGATGTTCCCGACGACATCAAGAAAACCTTTGATCGACTCGGCATCCCGGAAGCGGAACGAAAATTCCTCGCCGGCGTCGGTGCCCAATACGATTCAGAGGTCGTCTATCATAACATCGAAGAAGAGTTGGAGAAGATTGGCGTTATCTTTGTCGATACCGATACCGCCATCCGTGAATATCCGGACCTGGTCAAAGAGTATTTCGGCACGGTCATCCCGTCTGCGGACAACAAACTTGCCGCGCTCAACTCTGCGGTCTGGTCCGGCGGCTCTTTCATCTATGTCCCGCCCGGTGTGAAAGTCGATTACCCGCTGCAGGCGTATTTCCGCATCAACAGCGAAAACATGGGGCAATTTGAGCGGACGTTGATTATCGCTGACGAAGGCGCAGAAGTCCATTACGTCGAAGGCTGCACTGCCCCCACTTTTTCCAGTGAGTCACTCCACAGCGCCGTCGTTGAGATTATCTGTAAGAAGGGATCGCGGGTGCGTTACACCACCATCCAAAACTGGGCGAATAACGTATATAATCTCGTAACCAAGCGAGCGACCGCTTACGAAGATGCACACATGGAATGGATCGACGGTAACTTGGGATCGAAACTCACGATGAAATATCCAAGCATCTACATGATGGAGCCGGGCGCGCACGGAGAAATCCTCTCAATCGCGTTCGCAACCAAAGGGCAACATCAGGACGCCGGCGGTAAGGTCATCCACTGTGCGCCGAACACCAGCTCGCGTATCACCTCCAAGTCGATTAGCAAGGATGGCGGACGTTCCAGCTACCGCGGCGAGCTTAAAGTGCTCAACGGTGCGAAAGGGTGCAAGTCCAACGTCGAATGTGATGCCCTAATCCTTGATGAAGATTCGCGGTCCGACACCTATCCGGTTATCCAAATCGATGCGGACGATGTGAACGTCGGACACGAAGCGCGCGTCAGCAAAATCGGCGAGGAACAGCTCTTCTATCTCATGAGCCGCGGCCTCTCCGAAGAGGAAGCCTCCACCATGATCGTCAACGGATTCATTGAACCGCTCGTAAAAGAACTCCCCATGGAGTACGCGGTCGAAATGAACCGCCTGATCCAGCTTCAGATGGAAGGTTCAGTGGGATAAAGAGAGACAACTAGAGGGCTCACTCAATTTTGAGGAAATGACATGGCAACAGTCACCCTTGACGAAATTCAACGTGATTTCTTGGGCTATTTTCAGCGCGTTCAAGCCGGCGAAACGCTTGTCATTGTGCAAGTTGACAAGCCTATAGCGGCAATCAAACCGATTGAGACAAATCATACGCGGGAACTGCGCCCTTTTGGCTTATGTGCAGGTGAATTTCGAGTTCCTGATGACTTTGATGATCCGTTGCCAGAAGAAATTATCGAGCAGTTTGAAGGTAAGCGAGTTGTAGGGAACAACGATCGTTGTTCCCTACCATTCTGATTCTTATCGGCTTTGCTCCGTTAGGCTCCAGAGGGGCGATATGTGTGTCTTGTGCTCCAGAGGAGCAATATGTCTATAGAGGAACAATACGTCCAACGCCCGCGCTCAGAGGAGCGCAATGTGTATAGCAAGAACAAATCACTACAGTCCAAAGCCCCAGCGGGGCGACATGTGTATAGCATTGGAACGGAGAACGAATTGAGTTCAGAGTTAGGTCACAATCCCGCCTATGAAGTTCAAGCGGGGGATTTTTCACGAGAATTTGTAGAACATATATCCAAAACGCAAGACGAACCCCGTTGGATGCGCGATCGCCGATTGGCAGCCTACGATATTTACGATCGGTTACCTATCCCGAGGACACCCAATGAGGATACGTGGAAGCGGACGACGGATATGCACGTACAGGACTATTGGCGTCGCACAGACCTACGTCCCTTCAAACTAGATCGGTACCACCCGATTTCGTTGTCGCCTTCCGAATCTGCCGAAAGTGCCCCACTGTCCAGTACACTGACAGATCTCTTGGCGCTGTTTAATGGAGAACCGATGCCGGGGCAGATCGTGCAGCAAGATGGGGTCGTCCGTAACTTTGCGTTGTCAGATGAACTTGAACGGAAGGATGTCTATTTCGCGGATATGAATACCGCGTTGAAGGAACGTCCAGAGCTAGTCGAATCCTATTTTATGACCAAGGCGGTTACGGTCGATTGGAATAAGTTCGATGCACTCCACGGCGCGTTCTGGCAAGGCGGCTATCTGTTACATGTGCCCAAGGATGTTGTCCTCGAAATCCCGCTGCGGGTGTTTGTCGCGTTGTCCGAAACAGGACGCGCAGACCTGTCCCACACACTGATTATCGCCGATCCGGGCAGCCAAGTCACTATCTTGGAGGAACAACTCTCCACTGATGCCGATACCCCCGGATTGCACTGCGGCGCCGTCGAAATCTTTGTCGCAGATAACGCACATGTCAACTACGTCGGCGTCCAAAGATGGAATCTCCGAGTCTGGAATTTTTCGACACAACGGGCACTAATTGGAAGGGATGCACAGGTGCGGTGGGTCTCTAGCGCACTCGGTAGTCGCGTGAGCAAACTCAATCAATTATCGGTGTTAGAGGAGCCGGGAAGCCATGCTGAGATGCTCGGACTCACCTTTACGCACGCCCGGCAACACCTTGATATTCACACCTATCAAGACCATCAAGCGCCCAACACAACGAGCGATCTCCTCTATCGCACCGTCCTCAAGGACCGGTCGCGGAGCGTGTGGGCGGGCATGATTCATGTCCACCCCGGCGGTCAACATACCGACGCCTATCAAAAGAACGATAACTTGATGCTAAGTGACCATGCCCGCGCAGACCCCCTGCCCGGACTCGAAATCTTAGCCAGTGAAGGTATCCGTTGCACACACGGGGCGACGGCAGGTCCTATCGATAAAGATCAGATATTTTACCTCATGAGCCGCGGCTTATCTTACGATACCGCGGAACGATTGATTGTTGACGGCTTTTTTGAACCGGTGATGCAACGGATTTCGTTGGAGTCGGTTCGGACACAGCTGCTACACTCAATCGATCGCAAATTGGCGATGTAACCATTAACAGCGGTGTATAGTCCGCTATATCTAATCCTCCGAACCTTTCGGAGATAGCTTCCAACCTACATTACTGAAAGGAACCCAATAATGAGTCAGCCAAAAATTACCGCTTATATGAAACCTGTTTGCGGGTGGAGCAATGGTGTCCGCGCAATCTTCCAAAAGTACGGCTTGGAATACGACGATCGCGACATTATTAACAACGCAGATAACTATCGTGAAATGGTCGAAAAGAGTGGGCAACCACTTCAGCCGACAATCGAAATCAACGGCGAAATTATCGCCGATGTCAGCGGCGACGAAGTCGAAGCATACCTTATCTCAAAAGGCTATGTCCAGCAAAGCGAGGCCGATGCCGGCGTGCCGACAGACGCGGCATGTGAAGATCACGGCGAAACAGTCGATGTCTCGTTCTCAGGTGGAAAACTGACCAACTGGGCAAGCAACCTTTTCTCAAAATAAGTTACCCATACTTAAAACGTGGGGCTCATGTGAGAAGAAGGTGCAAACCACGGAGAGAAACCGAGTTTTTTCTTAAAAACTCGGTTTCTGTTCCACCTTCTTGACATGAACGAATATTAGGATTCAACGATATAAGCTTGTTAATCCTTAAATCCCAATCTGAATTGGAGCCTTGATGTCCGCTCAACCTACAAATAGCGCACTCCATACGCTTGATGTCGAAGCTATCCGAAACGATTTTTCCATCTTACAACAGGAAAGCGATCTGCCACTAATCTATCTGGATAGTGCTGCGACCTCTCAAACACCGGATCCCGTAGTGGACGCGATGGATGCGTATTACCGGATCTACAACTCAAATATACATCGGGGCATTTACCGTATCTCTGAGGAAGCGACCGCCAAGTATGAGGAGGCGCGACAACGGATCGGACGGTTCATCAACGCCCGCCGTTCTAGCCAGATTATCTTTACACGGAACACCACCGAGTCCATCAATCTCGTTGCCTATAGTTGGGGAAGCGCCAATCTCCGCGAGGGCGATGAAATCCTGCTCACGGTGATGGAACACCATAGCAACCTCCTGCCGTGGCAGCTGCTGTCCCAACGCACCGGCGCAAAGCTACGGTTTATTGAAGTCACCGACGAAGGGGTGTTGCAGCTTGATGACTTGGAAAAGCTGTTGACAGAGCGCACCAAGATTGTTGCAATGACGCACGTCTCCAACGTCCTCGGTACTATCAATCCCATCCAAGAACTGACCGCCGCTGCCCACGCTGTCGGCGCAAAAGTGCTGATCGATGGCGCGCAAAGCGTACCGCATTTCAATGTGGATGTCCAAGCGCTAGATTGCGATTTCCTCGCGTTCTCCGGGCATAAAATGTGCGGTCCCACCGGTATCGGTGTCCTCTACGGCAAGTCAGACCTTTTAGAGGAGATGCCGCCATTTCTGGGCGGCGGGTCAATGATCCGCGCTGTTCAACGCGAAAGCTCGACCTACGCCGATGTCCCCGCTAAATTTGAAGCAGGAACGCCAGCTATCGCAGAAGCCATCGGGCTTGCGGCTGCAGCGGACTATCTCAGCAAAGTCGGGCTGGAAGCAATCTTCGTGCATGAAGGTGAGCTGCTCGAATATGCACACCAGAAACTCAGCGAAATTGAGGATATCACCATCTATGGACCCAAACCCCGACAAAAGACAGGGGCGATTACCTTTAACCTAGCGGGCGCTCACCCGCACGACCTCGCAGGCGTCTTAGATACAGTTGGGGTCGCCGTCCGAGCCGGACATCACTGCGCCCAACCGCTCATGGAGAAGTTTGGCGTCATCGCCACCGCCCGTGCCAGCTTCTATCTGTATAACAAACTTGACGAAATTGATTGTCTGTATGAAGGATTACTGAAAGCCCAGCGTATGCTAACGCGGAGACGAAGATGAACATTTACGAAGAAGACATTCTCGATCATTACGAAAACCCAAGCAACTACGGAACCCTTGAAGGGCCGGACATCTCTTATGAGGAGGACAATCCCCTGTGTGGAGACCGGATTCGTATGGACCTTAAGGTTGAGGACGGCATTATCACCGACCTCCGGTTCTCTGGTCACGGGTGCACCATCAGCCAAGCAGCCGCTTCGATGTTGACCGAAGAGATTAAAGGGCAACATTTGGAGGATATCAAGAAATTGAGCAAAGATGATATTTTGGATATGCTCGGTATCCCTTTAGGTCCTGTCCGTCTGAAATGTGGATTGCTCGCGCTCAAAGTGCTCAAAGCAGGAGCGTACGGGCTCAAAGGGTGGCCCGGAGACGAGGATGAGGAGACCGAATGAGCGAATTTTTTGAGGTTGCAAAGGTGAGTGAACTGTCGCCAGGAGAAAAAAAACTGGTTGAGGTAGACGATATACCTGTTGCACTATTCAACGTGGATGGCGAGTTTTTTGCCATCGAAGATGTCTGCACCCACGATGGAGGACCCCTCGCTGAAGGTGACCTCGACGGCGACGAAATCGAATGTCCACGACACGGTGCTCGCTTCAACGTCCGCACCGGTGCAGTCCTGTGTATGCCAGCGACCGAGCCGGTCGAATGCTACGAAGTCAAGGTTGAGGGCGATACAATTTTCGTCCGCGCGGACTACTAAACCTGCGGCGTTAGTTGGTAGGAGATCGTTTCCCTATCGTTCAAATCGGGTGTAGCGAAATCCCGCCTGCCTGCTCTCGGCACAGTGTTCATCTGTAGGTGCGGTTTCTAACCGCACTTTCGTTAGCTCCCCGGTAGGTGCGGTTTCTAACCGCATCGGCACAGTTAGAAACAGTGCCTACCAATTTGCGGTTTCCAACCCTGGCCCCGGTACGGACTCCCGCCTGTCCCGATGTATTGGGGATTTATCGGACCGCACCGGTTTGGCGTGTCTCATTAATTCTAAAGTCCACTATAATGAACAAAATGTTTTCACGTTTCACGTTTTACTCTCGGTTGTAAATGGAGGACACGAATGGTAACAGAAGATGCTGTATTCAATGCAGTCAAAGAGATTATTGATCCAGAAGTTGGTATCAACATTGTTGATATGGGACTGATTTACGGCGTTGATATTGACGACGAGACCGTTAATATCACAATGACCCTGACCAGTCCGGGCTGCCCCGCCGGTGGACAACTTATCAACGGAACGCAGCACGTCACCCAACAACTTGAAGGCGTCGAAGAAGTCAACATCAATGTCGTGTGGACGCCGCGCTGGACACCAGAAATGATGACCGAAGAGGCGAAAGACGAACTCGGCATCTTTTAACATTAGCAGCTAGCGGTTGCCCGATTGTAGGTCGATTTTCCAAAATCGACGTTTATTCGGAGGAACTGAATCCCTTTGGTCATTCTATTTTATGAGACAGCAACAGCCAAAAACAATTAAGAGATTAGGCGACGACGGACTCCAAATCGTCTGGAAGGATGGGCATCAAAGCGAGTACACCTATCCATATCTCAGGCGATTATGTCCATGTGCCGAGTGCTCAACCATACGGCACAGAGGGCAGGATGTCCATTCCCTATTCGGTCCCAACGGACTCGGCGATCCCGACCAAATCTCCGTTCCACCCAATACCCGACCCGTTAACCTTGAGCTTGTTGGTCGTTACGCTATCCAATTCGCGTGGAGCGACGGTCATGCGACCGGCATCTACTCTTTCGAAACACTCAGGGATATCTGCCCCTGCCCACAGTGTAATTAATCGAAGTTGAGGTATAAATATTGAAAATGGCAAACACCTCCGAAACACCCCCACCTTTCCAACCGCAGAAACACGAAATTTCAGTTCAGGAACTCAAAAATAAACTCGATCAAGGCGAACCGATTCAACTCATCGATGTGCGCGAACCGGCGGAACATCAAATCGTTTGTCTTGAGGACGCGGAACTCATCCCCATGAATGACCTCCCCCAACATATTGAGGGACTCGATCCCAACCGTGAAATTGTCCTCCACTGCCACCACGGGATGCGGAGTATGCAAGCCGCCTACTACCTGTACCAGAACGGCTTTCAGAACGTCAAAAGTTTAACCGGCGGAATCGATCAGTGGGCAATTGAAATCGATCCCACACTGAGTCGCTACTAACTGTTTGAAAGGAATAAAAAAATGCTCGTTGAATTTGAAGATAGAACCGGAATCCTTGAGCGGGTGGAAATGGAAGTCGAGGAACCGTGTCCAATCTGCTGCGGTATGCTGTTTCTCATTGACGAATCCAATGACGAAAGCGGATATAGGTGTAGTAGCTGCAGCATCCTGTTTGAGCCCGTCGAAGACGATGACTTCTAAAAAAGAATGTCGGTCTTCAGTTAGTAGGTGCGTACCTGAACCCCAAGCCTGTAATCGAGATTCGCAGCCGCCCACCCCGCCCAAGTGCTGCCTTTTCCACAACCTCAAAGAGAATCCCCTCACCAAATAACGCTAACAATTTGAGCGAATATCCGTACCGCAAATATTTCCCCCAGTCCCGGTAGGTGCGGTTTCCAACCGCACCGGTTTGGAGTGTCTCAGCAATTGTAAGGTTCACCATAATCTTCATTCAAGTTGCAATCACAATCTAACAGATTGTGGTACAGCGATATCTATTTCTTCCCACGCCTATAAACCCCGGTTTTCCTGCCCCACCCTTTCCCCTCCTTTCTTTTTTACATTATAACCCTTCATGTGCGGCCGGATAAATAGGGACTTGCACACGTTTTTGGCTTTTGTGCTGTTTTTTGAGTTATCGTCTACCCAAAAAAACGATTGTGTGATAAAATCTATGACGATCATCAGTTTGAATGCCTGTATGTTTTGTGACCCCGATTAACGGCAACTTGGCACTATCCATAAAGTGAATCGCCCCCTTCAACACCAGTCTCATATTCATACAGAACGTACAACCGCTTAACCATCGTCATAAATATGTAGACGTTCACCAATAGTGCCCCTTATCGAAGCCTCATGAAGTCCCCCTGACAAGCTCCTCCTTGACAAGTTCTTCCTTGACAAGTTCCCCCTGACAAGGGGCGGGTGCCCTCTGGGCGGCGGGGTTGGGGATTTAGGGGGTTGGTTGTGCATTGAAAGTGTCTAAATAATTCTAAAATCTACCATAATATGAAAAACGCTTATCGAATCACGCAGCTGACGCTACAAATCGCGTTGGTGCTGATAATTAACAGCGGCTTTCTCGGCTGTGCCGGAAGAATCAGTGACATTAACATATTCACGGACGCACAGGAAGTTCAGCTCGGAAAACAGTTCTCCGGCGAGATCGAAAAGGATCTGAAGATTTACGCAGATCCGGTTGTGACCGCGTACATCGACCAACTCGGACAACACCTCGCAAGCCATTCGCAACGAAAGAACATCACATACCATTTTAAGGTCGTCGATACCGAAGCTGTCAACGCTTTCGCAATACCAGGCGGCTACCTCTATGTCAATATCGGGCTCATCCGTGCAGCACAAAACGAAGCTGAGTTAGCCGGTGTAATCGGTCATGAAATCGGGCATGTGGTCGGCAAACACAGTGTCAAGCAGATGACCCGACAACTAGGGATTGCCGCTGTGGTACAGCTCGCTTTGGGAGAGGACGAAAGCACAATCAAACAGATGGTCGCCGGCTTGACTGCCAATGGAGTCCTGATGAAGTATAGCCGTGACGCTGAGAGAGAGGCAGATATATACGCTGTGCAAGAGCTGTTCGATGCCGGTATCGACCCCGAAGGCATGGCGACCTTCTTTGAGAAACTCCTCAACCTCCAGAAAGGGAGACCATCGAAACTCCAACAGCTTTTCTCTACACATCCGCCGACAGCTCAGCGGATTGCCGCTGTCCGTGCACAGATAGCGAAACTGCCCCGAAAAACGAATCTGAAGAAAGATTCACAACGTTTCCACCAAATCAAAAAGCGGCTACCCCCGCCAAAAACGCCACAAGGAAAACGCTGAAACCATTCGATGAACCAATAAAGTTGATGTGTTCTGCTTTTCGCTCTAGATGAGGTTTCAGAAAATAATCGGGTAATTCTATATTTTCCCCTAGCCCCGGTAGGTGCGGTTTTCACCCGCACCGGACATCGCATGAAGATTACCCAATTTATTTATTAATCTTCATGAGGAGCGATATGTCTATAGTATGCCGATGGGGCCGATGCCCGCGCTCCAGAGGAGCGCAATGTGCATAGCAAACATGATAACGCAAAGACAGCTCAATGAACCAATTAACAGACACCACAAATAAAAGGAGTTCACGACATGCACCGGTGCCTACTCATCTTAAGCGTGCTGCTCATCGCTTCGCTACTCTCCCCGGATACACAAGGGTTCATCTATCGTGAGTTCACCATCCAAGAAATCCTTGACGGCAGCACCAACATCGCGTTCGGGAAAATCAAAAGCCTTGATACCAAACGAATGAACGCCATCATTGAGGTCGAAGAAGATCTCAAGGGCGAAAAACTTGACCAAATCAAACTCAACGTCGCCACCGGCTGGTATGTTCGAGGCAGCTCCCCACGAAAGATGATGGGGCTCCTCAAAGTCGGCATGCCCCTCATCGTGTTTTATCAACAGACCTATGTCGTCGAAGGACTCGGATATTTTGATGGCACCTGGTATAGAAACCGCACCGGCGACCCTGAGGGATGGTGGGTGTTTACCCATCTGTGCCCCTATATGGAGCGGACATTCAACGGCACAACCATGGAGTTCCGAGAGGTCATCCGATCAATCATCGCGGGGGAAAGATGGGTCGGTGCCCCAGAAGATGCCCTGAAGGTCTTGGCTTTGACAGGAAATACCACCGTTATGCCAGCCAATAGTCCTGTTCCCGTGCCGACCAACACCGCTAGCTATGAATACAATGCTATCCGAGCTGTCCGCAGCGTTGGAGAAAAAACCATGGCTTATGAATCAACCCAAGACCGTACCCTTGCTGACCTGGATCAGGTCGATATTTTGTGGATCGGACATCGAGAGGTTGCTTATAACGGCTACCTGCTCGATAAAGCGACCGAGCAGAAAATCAGCGAATTCGTCGAAAATGGTGGAGTTGTTATCATGAGTGGACAGGACGCGGGCAGGGACAATCCGGTTGAAATCGGTTGGCTGGGGGGAAGTTTGCAAGGCGTTGAGCGGAGACCGACGCAAGAGTTTGTTGTCACGAAACAAGGACAAAACCTGTTCACCGAGCCGAATGCGGTGCAATCCGGGCAACTCTATATCGATGACGCTTGGACGGGATGGGATAGCAGCTTTCAAGTATTCGCCACGACCAACGACGGTAAGGACCTCGTTGTTGGTGCCCGTAAACACGGGAAAGGGCTCTCCATCATCACAAGCCTGCGCAACGATAATGAGTACACCGTTCGCGTAAACAAGAAACTGATCGAAAATATCCTCCATTACGCCGCCAACCAAATCCCCTAAGATTATAGTAGTAGGCATACTCCGTATGCCGTCACCTCTGCCCCCAAATGCGGCTCTATCTCCTTATTGTGTAGGCCGCCCAACCATAAAATTTTTCCTTGAGATTCAAGCCAACCTATGCTAAACTCTCATACCCGCTAAACAGTTGAAGAAAGAAAATGGGAGGCAGCCATGAATAGTAATCCTGAGACCCCTGAACTCCGAGAAACCATTCAACAAACGGTCGAAATGGTCGAACGGAATGCCAGAGATAATGCGTATCTGCGCGGTGCATTCGAGCAGATGGACAAACGCTTTGATAACTTGATTCAAGCTATCAATCAGCGCTTTGAACAAGTGGATCAACGCTTTGAACAAGTGGATCAACGTTTTGATGACCTGATTCAACTTTTCAATTATCGCTTTGAACAGATAGATAAACGCATTGACGACCTTAACCAATCTGTCAGCCATCGCTTCGAGCAGATAGGGAAGCGTTTTGAAGCAATTGAAGGACGGATTTCAAGTGTCGAAGGGCAGCTCAATACCCAGTTAAGGTGGATTATTGGGTTGATGACGCCGATATATCTAGCACTCATTGCTTTGATCGTCAAAGTGTTTCTGGGATCATAGCTCTCAAACAAAAGGAAAACCGATGAATGCAACAAGCAAACTGTTCTCACTCTGTTTGCTTCTTTTTTTAATCGCCTCCGGCAACGTCTATCCACAGTGGTTACTTGTGCCCATGGATACGACACAGACTAACCATCTCAAAGCTTACGGGTTAACCTACTGGACCCTCGAAGTACCCCGCGAATATGAAGCGAAATGGCTGCTAAACTATCGGGGCGGCTCTTTTCTCTTGAACGATTCACCGGATGTCCAACTTAAAGCGCAAACCATGGGCGTCAGCGTCCAGCCAATCTCAAATGCCGAATACGGTGCCATCCAAGTCGAAATGGATAACAGCAATATGGACGAAATCTTGCTGGAAAAAGCGCCCAAAATCGCCGTATATGCCCCATCCGAGGATTCCCCTTACCGTGACCCGTGGGACGATGCCGTGAAAATCGCCCTGAAATACGCGGAAATCCCTTACGAAACCATCTGGGATGAAGAGGTCGAAGCCGGCCTACTCTTTACCCATCAATATGACTGGCTACATCTGCATCACGAAGACTTTACCGGACAGCACGGAAAATTCCACGGCGCGTATAAAGGACAGGTCTGGTATCAACAACGCAAGCATCTGTTTGAGGGAGCCGCCACCCAAGCGGGATTTGATAGCGTCCCACAGCATAAGGCATACATCACCCAGATGATCCAAGATTACATCGTCAAAGGCGGCTTCCTCTTTGCTATGTGTTCCGCGCCTGAAACCTTGGATATCGCCCTCTCAACAAACGGCGGAAGTGTGGACATCGTTGCTCCAGAACTCGATGGGTCCCCACTGGATCCGGGCTATCAATCCCAACTCGATTTCAATAAGACCTTTGCTTTTGAGAATTTTGTCCTCTATCCCAACCCCAATCGGTACGAATTTTCCAATATCGATAATCCCAAGCCAGAACTCAACCCGCTTCTGGGGTTGGAGGATTTCGTCCTGTTCGAGTTTGCCGCAAAGCATGACCCCATCCCCACTATGCTCACCCAAAATCATGTGAATCAGGTGCGTGGATTCCTCGGACAAACCACATCGTTCAACAAGAATACCATCCGTGAAACCATCACAATCATGGGCGACATCGAAGGGAGCCGTTACGCCAAGTATATCCACGGTAAATTGGGAAAGGGAACCTTCACCTTTCTCGGTGGGCATGATCCAGAGGACTATCGCCACCTAGTCGGTGAGGGGCGAGTCCCGACCAACTTAGACCTCCATAAACATTCCCCCGGCTATCGACTCATCCTGAATAATATCTTGTTCCCCGCGGCGAAGAAGAGACCGCAGAAAACGTGATGCGTGAAATATCAACACTGGACACATGAAAAGGAGAATACGATGGGATACTTTTTCCACAAAGAAGATGCAGAAGTCGTTCGGATTGAGGGAGATGCCCCACGCACGCTGTACACCTGTATTGAACCCAAAACAGTGGATACACAACATTTTTCGATGGGCTTAGAGGAGATTGATCCCCACAGCGAAATTCCGTGGCACTCCCACGCCGACGCAGAGGAGATTATCTTCGTTTTTGGCGGACAGGGTGTCGGATATGTCGCTGACGAAATGGCAGACCTGAAACCGGGAACGGTGATTTACCTGCCACCGAAGGTCGAACACCGCTTTGTCAACACAGGTGATACGCCGCTCTGGATTACGTGGGCGCTTTCGCCCCCCGGCTTCGAGACCCAAATTCGGAAGGTCGCCGATGGATCCGCCGGGATGGAGGTCTTTAGTGAGACACAAGACACGAATCCCGATGCCTGATGCCAAAAGAGACACACGCGTCGCAGACCGGCGGTTGACATGACAGAAGGTTACCCTTACCCAAATATCCGCCAATCTGTCTGGATCCTAATATCGCTCTGCTTCCTGATGCTTGTGCTGGGTATCCTCTCCGGGATTCTTGAAGGGGTTATCGGATTCCCACCCGCTGATCACCCCGCTGTCCTCGCGTTGATTAACCTGATTGCCTTCGGGCTAGTTCTGAGGAGCGGGCTTAAACGAGCAAACACCACACTCAGTGAAATAGGTCCGCTCGTACCCTTCCGGCCGTCCCTGCTTCTTCCGATGGCTATCACAGTTATCGGTAGCTCTATCCTCATCTCCGAAATAAACAACGTGCAACGAACCGTCCTGCCCCCGCCTGAATGGTTCACCGACTACCTTAAGGATCTTGTGAGTGCCGAAACTAGTCTTTGGGGTTCAATTATATCTCTCGTAGTAGTTGCCCCTTTAACCGAAGAGCTGCTCGTCCGAGGGTTGATACTGCGTGGCTTCCTGAGCCATTATAGCCCACGAAAAGCTATCCTAGTCTCCGCCCTGTTTTTCGGACTACTTCACCTCAACCCCTGGCAGTTTATCGGGGCGACTATATTAGGGGTGCTGTTTGCCTGGTGGTTCATAGAGACCCGTTCAATGCTCTCGTGCTTTTTTGGTCATGCAGTGGCTAATGCGTTCCCGTTAACCTTGATAGCGTTTTTCGGATTGGAGATACCGGGGTTCACAAGTGAATTCGACAAAATTAGATTCCAACCCCTCTGGTTGGACTGTGTCGGTGTTGCGTTTGTAGTATTGGGACTGTCGCTCTTAATCTATCAGTTCCGCAAACCGGGCGATACGATTCTTCATGATGCCGCTATAGATGAATCTCACCAGTTATGAGCCAAAAAAAGAAAATCTATTTCCGCTACGACGACGGCACCATTATCGCCGAAAACACAGAGGCACCGCCCCCACACTTTGAGTGGGATGCACGGGTCGAGAAATGGCGTGCCCTCGCGCTCCACTACCCAATCGCCGTGGAGCAGCTGCGCGAAAACGGTGTCCAATACAGGACAACCGTCCCGAAATACAGAACCATCACGCCAACGCTCAAACTCGATTTCGACCTCCACGACTATCAACGGGAGGGATTACAGGCGTGGATCGATGCCGATTGCCTCGGGACCGTTGTTTTACCGACAGGCGCAGGCAAAACGCTCCTTGCCCTCAAAGCCATCGAATATGTTGGGCGCAGCACACTCATCATTGTGCCGACCATCGACCTGCTCAACCAATGGTATGACCTACTGACCAACGCGTTCGACATCGAAATCGGTATCTTGGGCGGCGGATACCACGAGATCCAAGAAATTACCGTTACCACTTACGACAGCGCCTATCGCTATAGCAACGAATACGGGAACCGTTTCGGGTTCCTGATTTTTGATGAGGTGCACCATCTCCCCTCTCCGAGTTATAGTCACATCCCCGAACTCAGTATTGCTTCGCGACGACTCGGCTTAACCGCCACGTATGAACGGGCGGACAAAATGGAAGAGCGGCTCCGACGACTAATCGGTGGGGTGGTCTACCGAAAGTCAATTGACCAACTCAAGGGCGAGTACCTCTCAGAGTATGAAACCGTTCGCTTATACGTCCAACTGACTGAACCGGAACGGGAGGAATATACGCGTGAGCGAGCAATCTACCTCGACTTTCTGCGCGACCGAAATCTCAAACTGTTTGGAGACGGGTGGGGTAAATTTGTCCGACTGAGCACCCGAGAAAAAGCCGCGCGCCGGGCGATGCTCGCGTTGAACAAATCTAAAACCGTTGCCCTTGAAGCCGAAGCCAAATTAGACCTCCTTGAATCCCTACTGAAGCAGCACCGCAAGGATCGAGTGTTAATCTTCACCAGCAGCAACCGTTTTGCCTATCGTATCTCCATGCGCCATCTGCTGCCGGCAATTACGCATCAGACCAAAACCAAAGAGCGTAAACGTATCCTCGAACGTTTCAACGCCGGCGAATATCCCGCCATCGTCACATCGAAGGTGCTTAACGAGGGAATCAATGTCCCGGAAGCAAATGTCGGGATCATCCTCGGCGGCAGCGGAAGTAACCGGGAATACATGCAACGGCTAGGGCGCATTCTCCGTAAACGTGAGGGGAAATATGCGATTTTGTACGAAGTGGTCACCAAGGATACGCTCGAAAAGGGCGTTTCGCAGCGCAGACGACGGAATCCCATGAAAGCGGGGGCATAGCGTACCGCTCTTCCGCTCTCAAGTTGTCGGTTTTTAGGATAAACTGTTTGACTTATTGCTCTCGGATTTTCAGTGACAAAAACATAGTCGTTGAGTTACAATAAAGAAATAAGCAGGGCTTACATATAAAGGAATGGGGCACTGACCCTAACACTCGATGCTTATCACCTATCTCACAATAGCGGTTCTGTCAGTTTTCATCGGTGCAATAATCGCCTTTTATACGTTACGTTCAGATACAATCGTTTTCGCACTACTCACAGGATTTACCGCCAGTACCGTTGTTGGGTTTATCGGTTTTTTTCTTATACCTCACCTTTATGCGAATCTTGGATGGATGAGCATCATCATCATGGCAGCCGGTTTTCTGCCCATCTTTCTGATTGAACGGTTCGTTCACCACAATCCACGGCTGCCGATACAGCGGTGGACCGCAGACTTGACGGTAATCGGATTATCCATCCACGCACTGACTGATGGATTTAATCTCGCTGTTGCAAGCAAAACCGAGGCGTTCGGCCCCGGGCTTGCTGTTGTGATTTTGATACATCGTCTGCCGATTGCCTTTGTACTGACACTCGTATTTCTCAGCGATAATGCACTCATTGTAACCATCGGACGTCGGCTCCCCTTCGGATCTCGGTTGCGGTTCAGCTTACGATTGGCATTTATCACAACTGTCGGACGCCTACTTCCGCTCTCAATTGCGCCGGTCATTGGTGCCGTCATTGGGGAACGAATTTTGACCGGGGGATTTGGTCACTTTATCGAATACCTGACCGCCTTTGCTGCCGGTACGCTGCTGAATGTGGTAATTGAAATTTTTCAGGGCAGTCATGCGTCACATGCCCACGCGCCACATTCCGAGGCAGAACACCCCCATCCCGACGAAGAGGAGGTGCAGCAAGCCCTTTCGGTAAGGGAAACGCTGTCACCGCGAGATAAGGTTATCGGAGCAATGGCTTTCCTTGTTGGTCTGTTAGCTGTGTTTCTCTTGAGCCGAGATGTGACCCACAGCCACCATGACATACATCACCACGACGGACATCAGCACAATGCACATGGCCATGATGACCATAATCATTAACACGAGACAGCAGAAGTTTATTTATGGTGAATTAGAGAAATCAGTGGACACTTTTGTCCCTCGGTAGGTGCGGTTTCCAACCGCACCGGTTTGGCGTGTCTAAGTAATTCTAAAATCTACCATAGTTAGGAGTTACGCAGTTCAGTTTGTAGTAGCGCAATTTATTGCGCGTCCCGACAGGCGCCGCCCGACTATAAACGGCACCCCTTGTGGTTGCCCGCCTGTCCTGATAAATCGGAGATTCATCGGACTTTGAGCATCCAAGTGCGTAAGTCTATTAGTAAATTATACTGTTTGAACGTGTCACGTTTCACACCCTTAACATTTTACACTTTATTTTTAGGTAAGCTGGAAAGTCCCCCGGTAGGTGCGGTTTCCTAACCGCACCGGTTTGGCGTGTCTCATTAATTCTAAAATCTACTATAACATGAGCTGGAAAGGAATACATAACATGGCAAAATCTGGGTTCGTTCATCTTCATAACCATAGCGAATATAGTCTACTGGACGGGGCTTGTCGAATCTCTGACATGATCGAGTGGGCTTACAAAAACAGTGCACCCGGTGTCGCATTGACGGACCACGGCAACATGTTCGGCGCGTGGGATTTTTATAAAAAAGCAAAGGACAAAGGCGTCAACCCCATTATCGGTTGTGAAGCGTACGTCGCCCCCGGCAGCCGACACAACCGTGACAAAAATCAAGGCAGTCCGTACCACCTGACACTGCTCGCGGAGGATGCGACCGGATATAAAAATCTCATGAAACTTGGGTCGATCGCTTACCTAGAAGGCTTCTACTCAAGACCCCGCATTGATATGGAAATCTTGCGTGAGCATCACGAAGGGATTATCGCCTTGACAGGCTGCATCCAAGGTTATGTGCCCGCGCTGCTGGCCGCCGATCAGCGTGAGGGAGCGGTCAAAAACTTCCGGCTGCTCCAAGATATCATGGGCAAAGATAACCTGTACGTTGAAGTCCAAAATCACGGCATCCCCGAAGAAGAGAGCGCCTACCCAATAATGGTTGAACTTGCCAAAGAACACAACCTACCGCTCGTCGGAACCAATGATTGCCACTACCTTAACAGTACCGACCACAAAATGCACGATGTGCTGCTCTGTATTCAGATGAAACGGTCAGTCAGCGAAGCAGACCGCATGCGGTTCCTGAATCAGTTCTACTTCAAAAACGTTGATGAGATGCACCAAGCCCTAGCCGGATTCCCGCCCGAAGCGATTACCAATACCGTTGAAATCGCGAATCGGTGCCAACTCAAACTCGATTACGGCGAGCATATCATGCCGCAATACGAAGTCCCCGACGGCTACACGGCTGACTCATACCTCAAAAAACTATGCTACGACGCGCTCCGTGAAAAATACGGCGACCTCTCAACCGAGATGAAGGAACGACTCGACTATGAACTCGACATTGTCCAGAAAACAGGTTACGCCGGTTACCTGCTAATCGTGTGGGATTATGTCAATTTTGCCCGCGAGCAGGGCTTCCCGCTCAACGCACGTGGCTCCGCGGGCGGCAGCTTGGCACTTTTCGCACTCGGCGTTACCACATTCGAGCCAATGAAATATGACTGCATGTTCGAGCGGTTCCTCAACCTCGACCGGATCAGTATGCCCGATATTGACATCGACTTCGGAGATGAACATCGCAAAATTGTCATCGACTACCTGACCGAGAAATATGGCGCAGAATGCGTTGGACAGGTCGCAACATTCAGCACCTTCGGCGCGAAAGCCGCTGTCACCGATGTGGGCAGAGCGCTCGATGTGCCTGTGCCGGATGTTCGGCGCGTGACGCAACTGATTCCTACCATTCCCGGTGTCACGCTTGATGAATCGTTGAACGATGTCCCACAGTTTCGTGAGGTCGCCGAGGCATCAGAAAATACCGAGATGATGGAAATTGCCCAGTCAATCGAAGGGATGAAGCGGCACGTCTCTATCCATGCCTGCGGGGTCGTACTCTCAAACGGTCCCCTGACCGACTATGTACCGCTCTTCAAGGATAAGCATGACCGCATCGCAACACAATTCGACCTCAAGATGCTTGAAGATGTTGGCATGGTCAAATTCGATTTCCTCGGACTCCGAACCTTGAGCGAGGTGTACGATTGTCTTGCACGAATTAAGGAAAACCACGGCAGGGAAATCTCACTTGAGGAAATTCCCTTTGATGACGAAAAGACGTATGGGCTTATCAGTCACGGACTCGTTGGCGGACTCTTTCAACTCGAAACCTCGCCCGGGATGCGCCGGGTCATCATGCAGATTAAACCGAATAACTTTGAAGATTTCATACCTATTCCCGCCCTCTATCGTCCCGGCCCCCTTGACAGCGGGATGATGGACAGCTTCATCCGTAGAAAACTTAAAGTTGAAAAGGTCGAATATCTCCACCCAACCCTCGAAGATGCGTTGAAGAACACCTACGGCGTCTGTATCTATCAGGAACAGGTGATGCAAATCGCACGAGACATGGCTAACTTTACGCTCGGCGAAGCGGACGTGCTCCGCGATGCGATGGGCAAGAAAAAAATGGACGTCCTCAAGATGCAACGCGAAAAATTCATCGAAGGCGCTGTCAACAATAACATTAAAGCCCAAGATGCCGAAAAAGTGTTCGATTACCTTGAACCCTTCGGACGATACGCTTTTAACCGATCGCACACCGTTGCTTACGCCATTCTCTCCTATCAGACCGCTTACCTCAAGACACACTATCCACGTGAGTTCATGGCGTCAATGATGACCGGCGAATCGGGTGACAGCGACAAGATTCGAAAATATATGGCTGAATGCAGCGAACTGTCCGCATACCTCGAAACGCCTATCCAAGTCCTGCCGCCCGATATTAGCAGCAGTAGCAAAGATTTTACCGTCGTTGGAGACAACATCCGGTTCGGATTCGCCGCGGTCAAGAACGTCAGCGAAGCCGCTATGGAGGCGATTGTTGAAGCGCGAGAACAGGGCGGTTCGTTTAAATCGCTACAGGATTTCTGTGAACGGGTAGATACCAAGGTAATCAATAAACGCGCGATTGAAAGTCTGATTATGGCAGGCGCGTTTGATGACCTAGATGGACATCGGGCACAGCTGCTGGCTGGTCTTGAGCAAACGATGAAGGTCGCTCAAAGCGCGCAGCAAGACCGGGAGAAAGGGCAAATGGACCTTTTCGGTGCGGTTGAAGAGCTGCCCATGACACAGAGCACCCTGGTTGATGTGCCAGAATGGTCAAAAGCCGATATACTCAAGAATGAGAAGGAACAACTCGGTTTCTATCTGTCCGGACACCCACTAGAGCAGTATGAGGACATTATGGACTACTATACTACCGTCACCTCCCATACGCTCGGGGAACCGCCTAACGGAACCGAGGTATATGCCGCCGGTCAACTCACCTCAGTCCGTCTCACAAAGACAAAAAAGGGAGATCCCATGGCGATTCTCGTTGTCGAGGATTTGGAGGGCACTACCGATGTGGTCGTCTTCCCAGAAGCCTACAAGGAATCACGCGAGGCCATAGAGGAAGACGCAGTCGTGTGGATTCGGGGTAACGTCGGCGAAAATCGACGGCGAAATGGCAGCGGCGATGACGAAATCGAAGAGGACACCCATCAGATTCTAGCAGAAGAGATTTTGCCCATTGATGCGGTCGTCGACCGATTAACATCGGCGGTCGAAGTCACTATCTCTGAAACCGATGCCACGAATCAAGAAAAACTGGATGCCCTCCGAAATATCTGCGGACGCGCGACAGGCGACCACGATCTCATCCTGCGTCTACTGATGCCTAAATATGGTGAGGTCATCGCACAATGCGGGCCACGATACAATATCTCGTATCCGTCTCAAACGGTGTCGGAAATTGAAAAACTCTTCGGCAGCAAGTCCGTTAAGCCGAGCAATCGCACCACCCGTGTTGGGGAGAAACCTTCGTCTACAATGAGCTATGTCTGATAGATTGTGCAACACAGCACGAATGCAAAAATCCTCATCTTTACGTTTCACGAATCACGTTTCATGCGCTTAGCGCTTAATAGAGCTATCCAATGGCTACCGTTCCGCGAATCATCGAAGAAGAACTACGCTTCAAATTCTATTACGGCGATACATTTTGCCTCGCCTACAATAAAGGCTGTACGCAATACGGCGATATGTACAAATCTCGTCCCGATTTCTATCCGGTCTACTCGCCCAGCGGGCGCGAAGTAACAGCCACCTGTGCCTACCGGTACAATCATCACAAATCGATTTTCATCGGGCATGCGGACGTGAATGGAATTAACTTCTTCCACGACAACAATCCAACCCGATCGAACCTCGGGGATATTGTGTTGGAAAAGTGTCAGACCGAAATCGACGAAAACGGGATGCACGTCATCACACATAACGGTTGGATAACAAAGGCGGGAGTCCGTCTGCTCGATGAGGAACGCAACTTCACGATCATGCTTGGTGAAAATGCCCATATCATTGACTTGACAAGTACGTTGATTGCGAGCCAAACGAATCTGCGGTTTGCACAGGATAACCACGCGTTTATCGGGGTGCGCGTCGCCGATACGATGGATGTGGAAGATGGGGGAACCATCCTCAACGCCAATGGGCAACGGAACGAGGAACAAGCGATGCACCAGACCGCCGATTGGACCGACTACAGCGGAGCTGTCGCCGGCAAAACCGTCGGTGTTACCTTGATGAACCATCCATCGAATCCGCCATCCGCATTTTTTACCCGGAATTACGGCACGTTTCTGACCAACTTCACTTTGCTGGAGGATTACGGACTCGCACAGGGTGAACGTCTGACGCAACGGTTTCGGATTCTCATCCACGAAGGCTGTGCGACTGAAGCCAACATTGAAGATTGTTACAATCAGTTCGTTGAAACACCGTTGCGTTGGTAGTAATTTATAGTGAACAATATAAATAGGAGTTACGCACTTCAGTGAGGAACAACGATCGTTGTCCCCTACGCACTCTTGATGGCACCTCTATTGTAATTTCCCGATTCATCGGGTATTGTAGTTGCCCGATTCATCGGGCGTTGGAAATTGTATACTGCGGCGATAAAGCGCCGACCTACCCCCTTGATAAGGGGGGCAGGGGGGTTGGTTTTGAACGTTCAACCGCGTAAGTCCTAATAAATATGTAGACGTTCATCAATAGCGCCCCTTATCGACGCCTCATGAAGTCCCCCTGACAAGTTCCCCTTCGCCGGGGGGGTCAAGGGGCGGGTGCCCTCTGGACAGCGGGGTTGGGGATTTAGGGGGGTGGTTGTGTATCGAAAGTGTATAAGTAATTATAGAATTCACCATAATACATCCACTTTACAGTGCTTCTCGAATCGTGGATAATAATCGCGGAAATAAATCGTCTCCATCTGTATACTTAGGCCTCAGCCATGCCTCTAGAAACCCAAGTGCAGCAGTTCAAGGAAAATTTCAACCGAGTCGAGGCAGAGATCCATAAACGCATCGTCGGGCAGGATACGATAATCGAAGGCATACTGCTCTGTCTCTTTGCCAATGGGCATGTGCTCCTTGAAGGGGTCCCCGGCTTGGGCAAAACACAGCTGGTGCATACCTTGAGCGAAGTGCTCAATCTGTCGTTCAACCGAATTCAATTTACGCCAGACATGATGCCATCGGATATCACAGGGACAATGCTTCTCGTTGAAGATGCCCACGGGCGAAAACAGTTTGAGTTTCAGCCGGGACCCATCTTTGCACAGATTATCCTCGCCGACGAGATTAACCGGGCGACACCGCGCACTCAATCTGCCCTGCTAGAGGCGATGCAGGAACGTACCGTGAGCGTGGCGCGGACGAGTCATAAACTCGAAGAGCCCTTCTGTGTGCTTGCAACCCAGAATCCTATTGAGATGGACGGGACTTACCGCTTGCCAGAGGCACAACTGGACCGATTCCTGTTCAAACTCCAGATTGCCTTCCCAAGCGAGGAGGCGCTCGGTGAAATCCTGCGAAGAACAACTTCGGAAACGGAGACTGCTGTCGCGGAGATTAGCGATGCGGACACAATTCAGTCGATGCGACAGCTCGTTCGGCGGGTGCTCGTCGCTGAGCATGTGGAGAGTTATATCATCCGGCTCATCCGGGCCACCCATCCGGATACCCCTAACAGTCCAGACATGACGAAGGAGTTCGTCGAATTGGGCGCGAGTATCCGGGGGCTGCAAGCCATAACATTAACCGCTAAGGTGAAGGCGCTGCTCGATGGACGTTACAATGTCGCGTTTGAAGATGTACAATCTGTTGCGCTACCAGCTTTACGCCACCGTATCATCTTAAATTTTGAAGGCGAAGGCGAGGGTATCCAGACCGATGATATTATTCAGAACGTTCTACATAATTTATAATCCCTTAACTTTTGGTGCTGTTCTTTTACGCTTAACCTCTTACATTTGACACTTAACTATGTGGTATCTATTTGAAGAATCATTTTCCAATATTCGGCATGGCGGTTTTGTTAGTCTCCTCAGTGTTGTAATTATTACCCTAACAGTCACAATCGCAAGCGCACTCATCCTGATTGGCAACCATCTACACAGTGAAATCGAAAGCCTAAAAGATAAACCAGCGATTATCGTCTTTCTTAAGGATACAGTTGGCGAATCCGAAGGGCAGGAATTTCGCAGCCAAATTGAGAAGATCGATTGGGCTTCGTCCGTGAGTTATGTCTCTAAAGCAGAAGCGCTCGGACGAGGGGAAGTGATGTTCGGTGAATTTGGAAAGACGCTCGTCGAGGGGTTTTCAGACAGTAACCCATTCCCCGCCTCACTCGAAATTTATATCGAAGAAACGTTAATGGACTCGGAACAGCTATCACGGTTTGCCGATCAACTGTGGACCTTTTCCCAGGTGGAGGACGTCAAGTATGAGCAAGCAAGCTCTGAATTTATTCGCAAGGTAGAAGCAGTGCTTAGGGGATTAGGTGGACTAATGGGGGTAGCTTCGGTGATTATCGTCTGCTTCTCAATCATGTTGACCGCTTATTTTCGACGCGAGGAGATCCGAGTCATGCGGTTGGTTGGAGCAACCTACTGGTATATCCGTATCCCACTCATCGCCCAAGGCGTGTTTCTCGGATTTATCGGAAGCTTGTTCGGAATAATTAGCTTCTACGCGCTGTTTCGTCTATTCGCGCCGCGGATTACCAATGTCCAATTCATTCCGTGGGACCAACTGGGGCTAATTCTACTCGGAGGCATCCTACTCGGACTCCTCGGCAGTGTCGCACCGATACGCAGATATATCAACGTCTAAGAACCTAAGTTTGCGATGTTAAACGACTAGTTTTGATATAGACAGGACTTACGCACCCCATACTGTAGTTGCCTGATTCATCAGGCGTATCGGGGCATGGGCAGCAGCCACACCCATCGTAGGTGGGGCATCTTGCCCCGCATTGGCGCTGAAACATTGGACTACAAAACTTCAGCGTTCAACTGCGTAAGTTCTAATAGAGTTAGCCGCCTACGTGACGCAAGGAAAACTGTAATGGCAAAATATCGGGTCGGCGTTATCGGTTGTGGACGGAAAGGTGGGCAGCACGCGCGCGCATATGCGCTCAATCCGTTGACGGAGGTCGTCGCCTTTGCTGACACCGATGCTGAGAACTTGGAACTCTACTGCGAATACTATGGCGTCCCAGGATACAGCGACTATCGCGAGATGCTTGCCAAAGAAGCCGTTGACATCGCCGCGCCTATCCTACCTGTCAGACCGAACCCGGAGGCCGTTATTGGGTGCGCGGAAGCGGGGGTCAAGGCAATCCTCTGCGAGAAGCCTATCGCCGCAACGCTCGCCGATGCAGACCGGATGGTGCACGCCTGCCAATCGCGGGGTATCAAATTCGGCGCCGGCGACCTCGACCGAAACCTACCTCAGTACTGGCAAGCCCGGAAAATCATTGAATCAGGCGAGCTCGGTGAGGCCAAAAACATCAATTTCACCGGTGGGAGCGGAACGGAAATGTCAGGCGGGGGCTGTCAGTTGTTTAGTCTGATGCGTCTGTTCGCCGACGATGCCGATGTCGCGTGGGTGATCGGTTGGGTCGCCGACGATCCGCATAGCGATCATGACCAAGGTGTGGCAGGTTATCTGCGTTTCACCAACGGGATTGAAGCCTTCATGCACCGCGAAACCGATGCCAGAGGAAATGGGTTCGAGGTCTCGTGCACGCGGGGCGTATTCCGAAGTAGTAACGGCTTTCTTAGCCTGTGGAAAGCGGACGATGATGTTGATCAGCCGACATGGGCGACGCTCAATAAAGTGGAGGGCGTGCTTCCCGAAGGCCGCGTCTACGGCAGAATGAGCGGTGACTACGATGAGGAAGGCTGGCGATGGCCAGGGGACCGAAACATTGCGTCCGTACAGTCCATCGTTGATGCGCTCGAAAAGGATATCGAACCGAGAGGCAGCGGCGACAACGGGCGTAAGGTGCTAGAAATCGCTATCGCACTACGGGAATCACACCGACGTGGACATGTGCCAGTGAGACTCCCCCTTGAAGATCGCAGCCTTCGACTCTTCCCAAAAAGTTCGCGGATGGATAACAAAAAGCCGCAGATGGGCAGAGAAGCCTACATGCCCCAGATTCAGGGAAAGAAGCAAGCCTAGACAACCTCCAGCCCTCATCCGTTCAGCAAATAAGCATAAACTATTCAGCCCTGTGCATTGTGCATGGGGCTTTTTTCGTCTGTAGTCGGTCGAAAAATCCACCGTCACCCGCGTGGAATTGTGCTATAATAATCTACACAACATACCTGTAGGTCGGGAGGCATATATTGATAGACAAACCAAGGACAACCCAACGCAAGGAGAAATTAATGCCAGACTATCAACCGCTAAATCTCTCATCACTCTGCAACGCTAATACAGAAATTCTCGGCGAGAACGCCACCCCCGCAATCGGTGAACAAACCTTTCACGGTCTGCCTTTCCAAATCGGCTCGGACGGAAATTGCTTCCTCGGTTTCGGTAACGGGGTCAATACAGAGCCAATTGATGTCCCACTCAACGCGACCTCGAAACGGGTGGTCGTCGTACACCGCCTGCTCGAATCGGAAATCTTTGAGGGCGATCCCGTCGGGCGGCTGATTGCGAACTACGTCTTCCGCTATGCAAACGGTGAAACGGTCTCTGTCCCGATACGCGAACGCTTTGAAATTGCCGTCGTCCCGCCAGGATGGGGACAGCTCCCGTTTCTCGCATGGCCAGATCAGCAGGACGGGCTCCATCCTCGTTACGAGGGGAATTGGAGCGCAGCGGGCAACCGACAGACCGAAGCTACACAAGCGGGACCGAGGGATTACTATCTGTGGGTCTGGGAAAATCCGAACCCATCGGAAACGCTCGAATCCGTCCAAATCGTCCCCGAAGGACCGAAGTTTATCCTCGCTGCCGTTACGCTGGGACACCTCGATGAAGACCCTATCCCCCGCCGGGCGATCCGCGAGGTGATGATTACCTTGCCGCAGGAGGAAGATGCTGCGAAGCCTTTCCGGATGGAGGTAGACGTTGACCGTGGCGTGGCGACCTACCCCTATCCGCTGCCGGAAAAATCGGCGGACGAATTTCTCAACGACGAACGGAAAGGGTGGGGCGAGTTACAAAATAACAACAGCAGTCCCGCTTATGTCGAAGTAACAGCAACCCCATCAGCCACCGTGACGGTCAAGAATCACGACGAAACATTGGGCGCCCTGAAGTGGGGAGAGCTAGAGGAGAAAGGGAAAGTCGAACCGAATGACCGAGTGCAGGTCGAAATCGTTGACACCGGCAGAAATTGGGTACATACCACAGTGGTCGATGACGAAACCGATGCGCCGATTCCGTGCCGAATCCACTTCCGGTCCCCAAAAGGGGTGCCTTATGCACCACATGGGCATCACGCACACGTCAACTCAAACAACGGCACGTGGCATGTTGATGTCGGCGGCGATGTACGGTTGGGACAAATCTCTTACGCCTACACCGACGGAACATGCCAAGGCTGGCTGCCGCGCGGCGAGGTCATCGTCGATGTCGCACGCGGCTACGAATATGAGCCGCTGCGCACAAAGGTCGAAATTAAACCGGGGCAACGCGAACTGACGCTACGGCTCAAGCGGTGGTGCAACATGAACGCCGACCGGTATTTCAGCGGCGATACCCATGTCCATTTCCTCTCAACGCAAGGGTCGCACACAGAGGCACAGGGCGAAGACCTCAACGTCGTCAATCTCCTCCTCTCTCAATGGGGACACCTCTTTACCAACACGGAGGAGTTTATCGGTCGGCCCACCGTGTCCGACGACGGCCGCAGCATCGTCTACGCCACACAAGAGAATCGTCAGCATCTGCTTGGGCATCTCACGCTGCTCGGTTTGAAAGAGCAAGTCAGCCCGTGGTGTTCCGATGGCCCCGGCGAAGCAGAGCTCGGTGGAAACATGGAAACGACGCTCTCGCATTGGGCGGATGCCTGCCACGCACAGGGCGGCACCGTCGTTCTGCCTCACATCCCGAACCCGAACTGTGAACCGGCGACGCTGATTGCCACCAACCGTGTGGATGCGGTCGAATATCTGACTGAAGCGATGTACGGTCATATCGAGTATTACCGCTATCTCAACTGCGGCTACAAACTCCCGTTGGTCGGCGGAACGGACAAAATGAGCGCCGATGTGCCGGTCGGCGTATATCGCACCTATGTCCACATCCCCGATGATCAGGAATTCAACTACGATAATTGGTGCAAGTACCTCCGCGCCGGAAACACGTTCCTCAGCGGCGGGCCCATCATTCGCCTGACGGTCGATGGGCAGCCTATCGGGAGCACAATCAACCTGCCGGGCAACGGCGGCACCGTAGAGGTCGAAGCCTCCGCAAAGTCCATATTCCCCATTCATACGTTGGAAATCGTTCAAGCGGGACAGGTAGTCGCCTCAACAGGTGAAAATAACGGTGCACGCACACTACATCTGAAAGCGAAGCTGCCGGTTAATCAGCACTCGTGGATCGCAGCCCGATGTGGCGGACCCGGCTACGCCCAAGCCGTGCCGCATCACGACGGCTGGGGACGCGGAATCATTGCACACACCTCCCCGGTCTATCTTGCCGTTGGCGGTGAGTGGTGGATGTTCGATTCGGAAACCGCGAACTATATGCTCACACTCATTGAGGGCGGTCTGTCATACATCCGCAAGACTGCCCGCCACCATCATCCGGGAACGGTGACTCACCATCACGGAGAGGAGGACCATCAGGCTTTCCTCGAACGTCCCTTCATGGAGGCGAGAGAAGCGATCCACCGACGGATGCATCAGTTGGGTATTCCCCATTAAGCCTGTCGATTCGAGGTAGGCATCCCCTATTTTTTCACGTACTACCTGCTTTACTTCATTCGTAGGGTGGATTGAACGTGATGCGTGAAACCCAATACCCACGTTTCACGCATCACGTTTCATGTCATAAATGGTGAACAATATAAATATGTAGACACTTTCGATCCACATGTTTGGTAGGCGCTGTTTCCAACTGCGCCGGTATAGAGTGTCCAAGTAATTCTAAAATTCACCAAAGATGGATAGCAGGAAGCAATTCCACTCCTTGCTGCTATCTACCTGCCCTATATCCCTGATCGGTGTTGACAATTACAACTTCTTTCTGTATACTTTTCTAAATCCGAATGACTCTCAAAACGATTTCCCCCAAACGCAGTCGCAAATCAGGTCAAAGATGGCAAAAAAAAGGAAAAATCGACACTCCAATGTCGCGCGTAAACGCGAAAAACGGCGACAAAATCGAAAGTCCAAGCGCAAACAGCTGGCTGTGCAGAAGCATCAGGCGCTACAAAGAGCGAAGTCCGATGAGGAATTGCTACAGGACAAAATTGCGGACAGCAAATTGCTACTCGATGAACCCGAATTTGAAAATATCACCTTTGATCCTGACCTGTTGCGACAAAAAACGGCGGAGGCGCTCGAATCAGACCTATTTGCCTCCGAAGATGAAATCGATGAGGAACCAACGCCGGAGGAAAATACAGAAAACATTAGCGAGGGGTTTCGCTTTAAAGTCCTGCCCCATCTAATGACTACGGAGTTTATCAACACCGTTTCGCAGGCACTCAACGCATGTGAGACACGTTTCAAACGGATGGGACTTGGAGAAAAAGCGGAAGTCGCGCTCGTCGCAAAATCGCTGTTTGAATACGCGGATCCAGAAACGTTGGTGATTCATCCGCTTATTTCTGCTATCTGTGCGCGTACCCTCAAGGAGATATTGGCAGATCCTGAACCAATCCCTGATACTGTCACAAGTGTGTTCTCTGACGTACTTGAGGTTGACTCTCTAACAGAAAGTGAGGATCCACCGGGACCGCCAAAAACCCCAAACGATGCGACGGAAGTGATACAGTCAGTAACGGAGCCCATCGCGACCCATGAACCGGAAGCGGATCAAACGACCGAGACCGAAACCGTGCCGCTCATTCCGGAAGTCGAACCAGAAACACTACGAGCCAAAGCGCTCTACCAAAACGGCGACGGTTTGGAGGTTCGGAGAGCCATTGAGGTCGGGGATGGGTATCGCGTCGTCCAAGAGGCCGACTCGCAGGTAGAACTCGCACATATAGACGGGCAGCGTTACATCACGCTTACCACAGACCGGCTACTGCTGCAATGCGCCTCAAAAGAGCTGTTGGACGTTGCGATGAAAGAGATTGAGGCGTTGTGTGACGATACGCTGTTCTATTTGGCGCGAACCGTTGATGAATCGTAACCTGCACACACCTGTAGGTCGGAGACCTTGGCTGTGCAGTCATATTGAGTAGGAGTTACGCAGTTCAGTTTGTAGTAGCGCAATTCATTGCGCGTCCGGACGGGCGATAAATCGCCCGACGACAAACCTAAGACTTTACTGTAGTTGCCCGATTCATCGGGGATTTTTCGAGAATTTATCGGGGTGGAGCGAGATGTCTATAGCCCGGCGTCCTGACCGCGCTTCTGTGCGCCAGCGACGCTATGTCGGTCCCTGAAGCGTGGATTGCAAAACGTGATAAGCGCGCCGGGAAAACAAACCAAAGCCATCGGCCGTCTTTAGCCCCAGCGGGGCGACATGTGGGTTGATTGGTCGCTGTAGCGACAAGTCTTGTACCTGCCCATCTAATAACTAGGGCGTTTTGACATTTTGCTTTTGCTATCGCGAGAAACAGCTGCCAGAAACCGAGTTTTTTCTTCAAAACTCGGTTTCTTGTCTGGGGGTTCTACCTCAGTGAACCAATTTATGGCTTTCTATTATCTGGTTACAATGAAATGTCAACAGAACCTAGCAACTCACGTTAGATTAAAACAATGCGCTAAAAAGGAGGTGATCCCATGGCACGATCCAAAGTTGGACAAGTTCGGCGACGAACACAGATTCGACAACGCCAAAAACGCCGTCTCAAGCGGAAGAAATTGGCGCTGAAGCAAGCACGCTAGAAACCGTAATACAAAAAATAATAAGTGGATTTGCAATCAGCGCAGAAGACAAGGCAACTCCACGTGAATATTACCATAGTCGCAATCGACGGTGAATCAGTGAAATCTGTGGGCATTCCCAATAACTCCACACTTTGCGAACTTTCCAGAGGCCCCGGAAGGGAGATATCGAAGATGAATTATCAAGCCCCCTGATAAGGGGGATATCGGGAGTGAGTTATCAAGTCCTCCTGATAAGGGGGATTTAGGGAGTGAATTACCAAATCTCCGTACAGGGGCTTTAAGGAGTGAATTATCAAGTCCCCCTGATAAGGGGGATTTAGGGGGTTGGCTGTGGGTTAGCAGTATCTAAATCGTTCCGGAACCTACCGTAATTATAAACACAGAACCCGCACACGATTCAGCCAAGTATCCTAACCTGTGATCCCCGCAGCTTAAAGAATGCCTATCTCATCTATGCAAGCCCTAGATTTCTGCGCTCTACGTTTCTTGTGTCTCTCCTTGACGGAGCCTAAGAATGACTCAAATTGACCCCATTACGCGCGAGATTATGCAGAATGCCTTGGCGTCGGCTGCCGACGAAATGGCAATGGCACTGTACCGAACCGCCTATTCAACCATCGTCCGGGACTGTCTCGACTACTCCACATCCCTCTGTAACGCTGATGGCGAAATGATCGCACAAGGCATCACCATCCCCCTCCATCTCGGTTCCGTCCCTTTTGCGATGGAGACGTTGTTTAAAAAATTCGGCGACGACATGCAGCCCGGCGATGTGTTTATCCTCAACGACCCCTTTGATGGCGGGATGCACATCCCAGATATCTTCATCGTTAAGCCCATCTTCTGGGAGGATGAACGGGTCGGATTCGCCGTCAGCACCGCCCATCACTTAGACTTGGGTGGACGCCTGCCCGGCAGCTCCGCCTGTGATAACACCGAAATCTTCCAAGAAGGGTTCCGCATCCCGTGGCTAAAATTGTATCACGCCGGCGAACCCGATGAAGCAATCTTCACGCTGCTCCGTGCGAATGTCCGGGTACCACAGATGGCTATTGGGGACCTACGAGCGCAGCTGGCAGCCTGTCATATCGGCGAGCGGGCAATCCACACACTGATCCAACGTTACGGACTAGAGACCTTTACCAACTGTGCGAACGCACTTATCGATTATACCGAGCGGCTTGTCCGTGCAGAAATCGCTTCCTGGCCCAATGACAGTTACACCTTCACAGACTACATGGACAGCGACGGCGTAGGGGGACCACCTGTCTGCTTGACGGTGACCATGACCGTACAAGAGGATACCCTTACCGCCGATTTTACCGGCACAAACCCACAGGTCCGCGGCGCCATCAACAATACCCTCTCTTTTACTGCTTCGGTGGTCGCCTTGTGCGTCCGCTCAGTCATGCGTGAGGATATTCCGAACACGGCGGGGATGTTCAAACCGCTGAAAATCATCGCCCCAGAGGGGACAGTAGTGCACGGGGTCATGCCAGCGGCATCCTCCATGCGCGGCATCACCGGGTTCCGACTCGCAGACACCGTCTTCGGGGCATTAGCCGGGCTGCTGCCAGATCGAGTGCTAGCCGCCGGCGAAGGGGGCAATTCCCTAGTAATCATCGGGGGGCAGCGCGAAGATCGGACGCCGTATGTCTACTATGAGCTGATGTCGGGAACGTGGGGCGCACGTCCTGACCGTGACGGAAACGACGGACTCTGTAACCCCGCCAACGTTGCCAGTAATATCCCGATTGAGCAGGCGGAATGTGAATACCCTGTGCATATCGAACGTTACGGATACGTGACCGATAGCGGCGGCGCGGGCAAATTCCGCGGTGGGCTCGGGCTTGAACGTGAGTGGAGACTGCTTGCCGGAGAAGCACATCTCGCTATCCGGTCTGATCGCAGAGATCATCTCCCCTACGGCCTCTACGGCGGCAAGCCGGGCAGGGGCTCAATCAATCTGCTCCATCACACCGATGGGGACGAAGAGGTGCTGCAGACCATGATATCCACCTCAATGAAAGCAGAAGAGCGAATCTATCATCGCCAAGCCGGCGGCGGTGGATGGGGTGATCCGCTGCTCCGCTCACCCGCTGATGTAGCGCGTGATGTCAAGAACGGCAAAGTGTCGCTTGAAGCCGCGCGGGAGGCGTATGGTGTGATCCTCGACAAAACCACCCTAAAGGTGGACGAAGCCGCTACCACGACGCTACGCACAGAAAAAACGCCGTAGATTAGGTTGAGCGACAAGGAAACCCGACACCTTTGATACATAGAAATACAAGAAACCGCGAAATCCGTCATCTGCGATAATCCGCGATTCAGACCACGAAACTTTCCAGTAACGCCCCGCCCAAACTGTTGACAAAATATTTACACGCTCAACTGTAACGAAATGAAGGAACTTTATGAAAAACAGATTATCTCGACGGCAGTTTCTACGTACTGGTGTGATCGGAACTGTGTCTGCAGCTGTCAGTCTCGGATTTTTGGGATGTAGCCGGGCATTGATTCAGAAGGTGCCGGGCTTTAGACCTGACCCGTTCCAGTTCGCGCCGGGGGCAAACCGACTCCTTGACCTACCCGAAGGATTTACCGCACACGCTTTTTCAAGAGCAGGTGAACAGATGGACGATGGCCTTTGGGTGCCGGGCGCGCATGATGGCATGGCAGCATTTCCGGGACCTGAGGGCAAAACTATCCTCGTCCGAAATCACGAATTGACCGCTACCGCCAAAACCGCTGGTCCCTTTGGATGGAACAATGAAAAGATTGAACGCTCTGCCGTTGACAAATTCTACGATGCCGGATCCGGCGAGCTGCCGTGCCTCGGGGGGACGACCACGCTCGTCTATAACACGCAAACCCAGACATTGGAGAAACATTTCTTAAGTCTGACGGGAACAATCCGGAATTGTGCCGGCGGACTTACGCCTTGGAATACATGGATTACTTGTGAAGAAACCATCCAAAAAGCAGAGGAAACGTATCAGATGAACCACGGCTACAATTTTGAGGTGCCGGTCTCTGCTGACATAAAACTAGCTGACCCAATCCCCCTGAAGGCGATGGGGCGATTCAATCATGAAGCGGTCGCTGTCGATCCCAAAAGTGGGATTGTCTATCAAACCGAGGACAGATCGGATGGGTTAATCTATCGCTTTATCCCTGAGAAAACGGGGGAGCTCGCAGCAGGTGGTAAACTTCAGGCATTGAAAATTAGAGACCTCACGGGGGCAGACACCCGAAACTGGCGTAACTGGGCGCAAAAGGTACTCCGATGGTCATATAACCCGGTGCTTGTAGGAGAATCACTTGCCGTTGAATGGGTCGATATTGAGAATGTGGAATCACCGGATGATGACCTCCGCAAACAAGGAACTGAAGATAAAGGAGCAGCGACGTTTGCTCGAGGCGAAGGGATATGGTACGGTAAGGACTCCGACAAGGGAGAATTCTATATCGCCTGCACAAATGGTGGTATAAAACGCAAAGGACAAATCTGGAAATATGTGCCAAGTCCTTATGAAGGCACAAGCCGTGAGGAGCAACACCCCGGTACGCTTCAACTCTTTATTGAACCAAACGATACCAATCTCATGGAAAATGCTGATAACTTGACAGTCGCACCGTGGGGGGATTTAATCATTTGTGAAGATGGCCCAAACGAAGAATTCCTAATTGGTGTAACACCCGAAGGAAATCTCTACCGGTTTGCTCGAAACGCTGGCAATCTCTCAGAACTCGCCGGCGCAACGTTCTCACCAGATGGCACGACCCTCTTTGTGAATATTCAGAGTCCTGGGATTACGTTAGCGATCACCGGCCCTTGGCACGAAATTCGACAACGGTCTGATATGTTGTGGCACAAACCTAACAGTACGACATCGACGAGCACGCCGCTTGGCAGCTAACAATCCGGCATTGGAAAGTTCCTTTTTATAGTGAATCATAAAAATAAATAGCTCCTTTCGTTCTCCGTGTTTGGTAGGCGCTGTTTTCAACTGCGCCGATTGATAGTGTCTAATTATGGTGAACTACCAAAATATGTAGGCAGCTTGTAGGGGCACCCCTTGTGGGTGCCCACGAAATTACAGGGCACAATGTCCAAGTAATTCTAAAATCCACCATAATTCTAAAATCTACCATAGTTCATCAGCTCACTCGTTCATTAGCGAAACAATAGTTTTCACGTTTTACGTTTCACGTTTCACGCGCTGTAAATGCAGATTCGGATGGGGAGCGGAACAAAAGACGACAGTTTGCGCCAACGTAATACAGCCAACCAACAATAGCGAGGTGAGAGAAAATGAGCGAAAGGGTTGCCATTGTCACCGGAGGGGCGAGCGGCATCGGCAAAGCCATCGCTGAAGCACTTGCGGACAGCGGAGATCAGGTGGTCATTGCCGATCTGAATGCGGCGGCAGGAAAAGAGCTCGCTGACATAATCGGTGCTCATTTCGTCAAAACCGATCTGTCCCAACGTACGGACTGCAAACGCCTTGTGGACGAGACACTCGCTCACTACGGTGCACTGCACATTCTAATCAATAACGCAGGGTTCCAGCATATCGATCCCATTGAGGCCTTTCCCGAAGACATGTGGGACGAAATGTTGCACGTGATGCTCACCGCGCCCTTCTTGCTGACCAAATATGTCTGGCGGACCATGAAAGCCCGCGGATGGGGACGTATCGTCAATATGTCTTCCATTCACGGGCGCGTCGCTTCGCCTTTTAAGAGTGCCTACATAACAGCCAAACACGGGCTCATCGGTTTCACACGTACAGCAGCGCTAGAAGGCGGCGAACACGGTATCACCGTCAACGCTGTCTGCCCAGCCTATGTCCGCACCCCTCTGGTTGAGAGCCAAATCGCTGACCAAGCGCGGACCCGCGGGATTTCGATAGAAGCGGTCGTCGAGAAGGTCATGCTAGAACCTGCTGCTGTTAAGCGACTCATCACGCCAGAGGAGGTCGCTGCCCTTGTTGTCTACCTCTGCTCGGACGCAGCCGGTGCAATCACCGGCGTGGACTGGGCGATAGATCTGGGCTGGACCGCGAGATAAGGAACACACGGATGCAACCCGATCTCCTAATTCACAATGGAACCGTTATTGATGGCACAGGCGCCCCACCTTTTTGCGGGGACATCGCCATCAAAGACAGCAAAATCCTCGAGGTTGGGACGATCGAGAAACGGGAGGATGTACCCTGCTTAGATGCCCACGGTCTCTTTGTCACACCCGGCTTCATCGATATCCACAGCCATTCCGATTTCACCATAATCCTCGATCCACGAGCGATGAGCGCAATCGCCCAAGGCGTGACCCTCGAGGTTGTTGGGAACTGCGGTCACGGATGCGCCCCTATCGGCGACCCCGAATTGGCAAAGATGAACATCTACGGACACCAAGAGGGATACGAGATCGGTTGGCGCACAATGGCTGAATACCTCGACACGCTCGAATCGGAAAAGCCATCGGTCAACGTGGCATCCCTCGTCCCCAACGGCAACCTACGCCTCGCCGTCGCCGGACTGGTAGACCGCCCCTCAACGCCGGATGAACTTAGGAAAATGAAAACCGTGCTGGCACAGTGCCTAGACGAAGGGGCATTCGGTTTCTCTACCGGTCTCGAATATGGTCCCGAGCGGGACTGTACGGAAGCGGAGATTGTCGAACTCTGTCGAGTCGCAGCCGATGCCGGCGGATTCTATGCCACCCATACCCGTAACCGGGACGGGGAAGCACAGGAGACCATCGCGGAGGCAATCCGGACCGGCGCCGCATCAAACCTGCCGCTACAAATCTCCCACATCTCCGTTGTTACACGACTTGCCGAGGATGGACGATGGGTAATCGAGGACGCGATTAGACAGGTAGACGAAGCACAGGATAGTGGGTTAGATGTCGGTTTCGATATGCACACAAGGCTGTTCGGAACTACCAATCTGAGCGCTGCCTTGCCGCCGTGGGCGCTAGAAGGGAACAAAGCCGCCATTGCTGCGCGATTACAATCGGCTGCCACCCGCCGAGAGTTGAAAACCTATCCGAGCATCATCACCGCCTTGGCGCGGGGGGATTGGAACAATATCGTCCTCTTTGATAGTAAAGCGTGCCCCGAATTTGCCCGAAAGAGCATCGCCGAAATCAGCGAATTGACCGGTGTTCACCCGTTCGACGCTATCTACGACCTCCTGCTCGCTGAGATCGACGACCTCCACAGTCTAATGATTCTCGCGTTCACCTATCGGGAGGAGGATATTCGTATCGCCTTTGAGCACCCCAGCTGCATGGTCGGTTCCGACGCTACCGCGCTGGCGACCGACGGCCCGTTAGCGGAGACATCATTCCACGGCGCATATACATGGGCGTCCTGGTTCTACCGGCACTTTGTCCGTGAGAAAAAAACGCTCAGTCCACAAGAGGCTATCCGCCGTATCACATCGCTACCAGCCAACCGACTCGGTGTAACCGACCGAGGTGTCCTCCGCAAGGGAGCGTGGGCGGATGTCGCAATCTTCGATCCAAAGACCTTCGCGGATCAGGGCACCACCTTTGAACCGAACCAAACCGCCGTCGGTATGCACCACGTCATCGTCAATGGAAAAGTCGCGCTGAAAGATGGACAGCTGACCGGTGTGCGTAACGGACAGGCCCTGCGACGACGGTAGGAAAACCTCAAAGAATCGAGGAACCGCAAACTGGTGAATTTTAACCTAAGCTACTAGTTGAATATCCACGGAACTTCTATCAAATTGCTATTTGACAATTACAAACCAATCGTGGAATGGTATTTGCCCTTGATGACATCAGGATTGGTTAGCCGACTCCGATCGCAGGTTAGGAAACCTGTGCCCCGAGGGGGTTTAACGGTGATTTGTTCAGTTTAGGTCCATTCACCCAAGTGAGCAAATCCACCGTCCATATTTAGATAATGAAAGGGGATTATAATGGTTAACTTTACACATGATTTGGAATTTGGCAAAGCTGGAGAAGAGCTGGTTAGAAGTTTACTTTCATCTTCTCCTTTTACCATTGAGGTCAAACGAGATCGACTAGTTTCGCAGACAGGAAACATAGCAGTAGAAATATCTTATAAAGATGAACCAAGTGGCTTAATGGCAACCACCGCTGACTGGTGGGCTTTTGTATTGTCAGGCGATGAATACAACGATGAGGTTATTATCTTCATACAGACAGAGAGATTAAAAAAAATAGTGAATGAATATAAAAAACTGAATGGGACCAAACGTGGTGGAGATGGGCAGACAGCTGAATTGGTACTAGTCCCTTTGTCAGAAATCTTAAGTATGGTGAATTAGAGAAATAAGTAAACATTACCAATAACTCCGACCCTAGCGAAGTTTCCAAAGTCCCCCGCTTGCGGGGGATTTAGGGGGGTGGCTGTGTATCGAAGATATACAAGTAATTATAGAATTCACCATAAATAGGAATTATACACTTGAGTTTGTAGTGGTGCAATTCATTGTTTGTCCAAATGGGCGATAAATCACCTGACTATCAACCTACCCTCTAACTGCAATTGCCCGATTTATCGCGCGTTGAGAATGGTATCATGCAGTGATGAATGGCCAAACTACAGGACTTTGACGTTCAACCGCGTAACTTCTATCTGTTTTCAATTCGTTTTAACCAAACAAGCTCGGAAAAGCATCCCACTATGACCACAATCCCAACCTACCATACAACCGTTCAAAGAAAAAACGGCAGAATTGGTGAACTGCATTTGCAGCGAAATGGTGAAGTCCTATCACCGCTATCAACGCCACGCCTGTATCCGGTGGTTTCATTTATGACCGGCTCCACGCCACGTGGGGGAGGGCTCTGGAAATATCTGCTCCGGGATTTCATGAAGAACGATGTCCCGATGTTATCCCAAGTCCTGCACTTTCTGGACTTCCCGTTTGAAGGAAAACATTTAACCAAGTGGCGCCAAAAAACAATGCGTGAGTGGTATAAGGAGGTAAACGGAGTCTATAATGCGCCACTATTTCTGGACTCCGGCGGATTTAAGCTCCTCTACAAAACAGGGCTAGACCTAAAGCAATTTGGAATCGAAAAGGAAACCGAAGCCGATGATATTTTCGCGCTTCAGGAAGATTTTGGAGGCGAGATTATCGCATCCCTCGACTATCCGCTGCCACCGGGGCTAGAACGCTCCGAAGCTGAAGAACGGATGAACCTCAGCTTGGAGAACGCCTATCGTGCAGCCACACTGCTTGCAGCCAAAGCACAACCACCCTTCTTATATGTCTGCTGTCACGGTCAATCCCAATCGGATATTGAAAATTATGTCAAGCAGGTTTTCGACCGGCTTGTGGGAGTGCTCCCCTCATTTGGGCTTGCCGTTGGCTCTTTGGTGCCACTGCGAGGGAAACAGGATGCAGCAGTGCTCGAACGGATTAGCGGCGTGCAAAAAGGGATTCCAGAGTCAGAACGTTACCACACCCCTATCCACGCCTTCGGCGTCTCCGGTGAGCTGACACCGATACTGGCGTATATGGGGGTCGATAGCTTCGACAGTACCAGCTATATTCAAGCAGCGCGCGGTCTCAGCTACGCGGACCCATTGACACGAACGAAACGGAAACTGATGGAACTAGACGAACTGACCTGCACCTGCCGTATCTGTCGGGAGGTGTCCCTTGATGAGATGCACCGTACCTTGATGGAGGAGGCAAGCTATAAACGCACATCGACCGGAAAATACAAGAGCGAATGTTATGCGGCAATCGCCTTGCATAATTTTGAGTTGGAAGCGGCGCTGCTTGCTCGTATGAAGGACGCTATTGAAGCCGATGCGGCACTCGAAGAATTAGTCCATCACGCTGCGAGTGGACGACGCATCCGGAATGCAGTGGACTGGTTGACAGAACATGATAAAGCGTTCGGCAAGCGGATAGCAAGAACCGTTATCGCCAGCTCCACCCCCGAAAACCGACAGGGGAGCAAGCGTAACCCAGATCAACTGGAACTTTTTTCAGCAAAAGAGACGGATTCATCCCTTCAGCAAGAACAACCGACAATTTCACTGGACTATACGCCCGATTCATTCTCGATCCCAACAGATTACAAACCGCCGACGGATAAAAGGGTGCTGCTAACAATTCCCTGTGCCGGAAAAAAGCCGTATTCGCTTTCACGGACACACACAATCGTCAGTACCAAACTTCAAAATGCCTTCGGAAAGAACCAAGAAGTCATTCACAAAATTACGCTCTCCGGGCTCTACGGTCCAGTACCAGAAGAATTTGAAACTGAAGATCCCGTCGTGCGCTACGATTTCCAGCTATCTCCGAGAAATACCGCGCAGATACAGTTGGGCGCCAATCGGTTCAAAGCCTATCTTGATCAGCACCGCGACCACTATACGTTGATTGTCGGATACGCCACAAGCCAAGCCTATCGCAAGGTGTTTGAAGCTGTCCAAGAACACTGCTCAGAATTTATCTTGCTCCCAGTCAAACCAAGACAGAAACGACTGTCGGAGTTTTTCCGACACATCCATCTCGATGCACTCATCGACGTATTATCCACCCAAATCGCTCCACAAAATTGACCGAGGCGAGGAGAAGCTACCCATTTTCCTATAGGAGACAATCTCATGGCGAAGAAAGCCGATGAAAAGAAGATCCGCGTTGGCGTCATTGGGGTCGGACGCGGAATGAGCTTTGCACAAGGGGCTCCCTTTGTGGGCATGGAGTTAGTCGCACTCTGTGATACATGGGAAGAGAAACTCCGTGAGGCGGGGCAAAGATTGAACGTTACCACATACACCGATTATGAAGAATTCCTCGCCCACGACATGGACGCTGTCGTTTTGGCGAACTACTTCCATCAACACGCGCCCTTTGCCGTCAAAGCGCTCGACGCCGGGATGCATGTGATGAGCGAAACAACCGCGTGTGGGACGCCAGCGGAAGGCGTCGAATTGGCGCGGGCGGTGGACAGGTCCGGCAAGATCTATCTCTTCGCCGAGAACTATCCCTATTTCGCCTATAATCAGGAGATGCGCCGCCTCTACCAGAACGGTGAGGTCGGTGAGATGCAGTACGGGGAAGGCGAGTATAACCACCCCTTCGACTCACAGGGCTACAATCGGCTATCGCCGGGGATGAACCACTGGCGCAACTGGATTCCGTCTACTTACTACTGCTCACACGCGCTTGCACCCGTTATGTTCATCACCGACACCCATCCCGTCAGTGTGAACGCGCTCTCAATCTCCCGTTCCGACAGTGACACCGAAAAATTGAGTGTCCAGCGCGGTGACCCCGGTGGCATTATCCTCTGCCGTATGGACAACGGTTCCGTCGTCCGGATCATGGGGCTGAAGATGCGCGGACACGGCGTCTGGTATCGGATTCACGGTACACGCGGACTGATGGAGAACCTACGTACTGGTGGCTATGGATCCCTGCGGGTGATGCACGAACCGTGGGACCTGCAGGAGGGCGACGAAGCGGAAAAAATTTACGCGCCGGACTTTCCCCACCACGCTGAGGAGGCGCGGCGCGCAGGCCATGGCGGCGGCGACTTCTTTACAAACCACCATTTCGCCGACGCCATCCGCAAAGACGAAACCCCCTATTTCGATGTCTACCGCGGCCTTGAGATGGCGATGGTCGGAATCCAAGCGTGGCGCTCATGTCTAGATAACGGTGCGCCCTACGAGATTCCCGATTTCCGCCGGGAATCTGTCCGAGTGGAGTACGAGGACGATAGCTGGTCCCCCTGGCCCGAACACCACGGTCCCGGTCAACCGCCGCCCAGCGTCAACGGATTCAATCCACCAAGCGAAGAAGCAATCGCCTATGCCCGCGAGGTCTGGGACGAAATGGGCTACAAAGGAGAGAATTAAGAACCCTGCCCCCACATTGGATCGGTTCCCTGTAGGGGCAATCCCTTGTGGTTGCCCTCTTGGTTGTGTGGTCAATTCCGTAGGGGCAATCCCTTGTGGTTGCCCTCTTGGTTGTGCGGTCGTTGATTATTGGGCAGGCACAAGTTGCTTTGAATTCCGCCTGTCCCGATTCATCGGAGATCTATCCCTACTTGGATCGGTTTTGTAGGGGCAATCCCTCGTGGTTGCCCTCTTGGGTAGATACAGGACTATTGATTTTTATGCCTTACGCCGCCCAATCCACACACAACGCCTCGGCTTGTTCTAAGACCGTTGCGGTGGCTTGCTCCTGTTTGTCGGGCGGATAACCGTATCTGCGAAGAACACGCTTCACCATCACCCGCAGCTTCGCGCGGACGTTCTCCCGTAACGTCCAGTCAATGCTCACATTCTGTCGAACAGTGTTGACCAGTTCAATCGCGATGGTTCGCAGCGTTTCGTCCCCTAACACCTCAACCGCACTATCGTTGACCTCAAGCGCGTCATAGAATGCCAACTCATCGTCTGAAAGCCCTAGTTCCTCACCCCGGTCTTGTGCTTGACGCATCTCTTTCGCAATCGCGATAAGCTCCTCGATTACTTGTGCCGCTGCAACCGTACGATTCTGATAGACCCGAATCGAGCGTTCCAACATCTCCGCAAACGAGCGGCCTTGTACAACATTTTTCCGGGAGTGGGTTCTAATCTCATCGTTGAGCAGCCTTTCTAAAAGTTCAACCGCCACATTTTTATGTGGTAAATCCCGCACTTCAAGGAGAAATTCGTCGGAGAGAATCGAGACATCGGGGTTTTCCAACCCCGCGGCTGCGAAAATGTCAATCACCCCTTCGGAGACGACCGCTCTGGATACCAACTGTTTTATCGTCTGCTCTGTCGCCTCAGACTGCGTTTCTTCCGTAGCCGTCGGTTTCGCTAAGACACCCCTCACCGCCTGAAAAAAGGCGACATCGTCACGAATTTCTATCGTTTTCTCATGCGGCACTGCTAGCGCAAACGCTTTGGAAAGCGCGGTAACCGTTTCTAGTAAACGAGCCTTGCCATCCTGCTGTTTCAGGATGTGTTCTTGAGCCGATGGCAACAGTTTGAGGCGGCCTATGGCGTTCCCATCGATCCACGCCGACCAATCGAAACCGTAAAACAGTCCACAACAGATCTCGTACTTTTCCTGCATCACCGCGACCGCTTCCGCTTGATCAACGGCAGTACTCCCTTTTCCACCGTTTTCGGTGTAGTTCGATAATGCCTGTTTCAGATGGTAGGCGAGCCCAATGTAGTCTACAACCAAACCGCCCGGCTTGTCGCCGAACACCCGATTGACGCGAGCGATAGCCTGCATCAATCCATGTCCACGCATCGGCTTGTCCACATACATGGTATGAAGACTGGGCGCGTCAAATCCGGTGAGCCACATATCGCGGACAATCACCACTTTCAACGGATCCCTGGGGTTTTTGAATCGCGCCGCAATCTTTTCTCGCCGAGCCTTGTTGCGAATATGCCCCTGCCACGCCGGATCATCATCGGACGAACCTGTCATCACAACCTTAATCTCTCCCTGTGTGTCATCGTCGTTATGCCACTCTGGACGACGTGCGACAAGGGCGTTGTAAAGGTCAATGCAAATACGTCTGCTCATGCAGACAACCATTGCCTTTCCATCTATCGTTGCTAACCGTTCTTCAAAGTGTGTGACAATATCATCGGCGATGAGGCCTAACCGCTTTTCCGTTCCCACCAATGCCTCAAGCTGCGCCCATTTGGTCTTGAGTCTCTCTCTGCGTGCGACCTCCTCCCCTTCAGTCGCCTCCTCAAAGTCCGGGTCAACGCGGGGCTTTTCATTCTCATCCAATTCAATGCTGGCGAGACGGCCTTCGTAGTAGATCGGAACGGTGGCACCGTCCTCAACCGCACGTTGTATATCGTAGATGCTGATATAATCCCCAAAAACCGCGCGGGTGTTGCGGTCTGTCGCCTCAATCGGCGTGCCGGTGAAACCGATAAAGGAGGCGTTGGGGAGTGCATCCCGCATGTGACGGGCAAATCCGCTGATAAAGTCGTACTGGCTGCGGTGCGCCTCGTCCGCAATAACCACAATGTTCCGCCGATCGGATAGCAAGGGGAAACGGGTTTCATCCCCCTCTGGAAAAAACTTTTGGACCGTGGTAAAGACCACCCCACCAGAGGCAACCGTTAGGAGTTCGCGTAGGTGTCCTCTGTCTCCTGTTTGCACCGGTGCTTGTCGCAAAAGTTGACTACACCGAGAAAATGTACCGAACAGCTGCTCGTCTAGGTCGTTTCGGTCGGTGATAACGACTACCGTTGGGTTTGCCATCTGCGGATGTTGGGCGATGCTGCCGGCGTAAAAAGCCATCGTCAAACTCTTGCCCGAACCTTGCGTATGCCACACAACGCCGCACTGCTTGTCCCCTTCCGGGCGCGATGCTTCTACCGTCGTATCAACCGCCGTGTTCACCGCGTGGAATTGATGATAGCCGGCAATCTTTTTGGCTATCGTCCCGCCCTCAGTTTCCTCAAAGACGACGAAGTGTTTGAGGTAGCTCAAAAATCTGCCCTTCTCAAAGATACCCTTAATCAACACCTCTAGTTCTAATTCAGTTGACGGTGCCTCGTCCTCTCCCTCGATTGTCCGCCACGGCAGAAACCATTCCTGATCTGCGGTTAAAGATCCAATGCGTGCTTCTATCCCGTCAGAAATGACGATCGTCTCGTTATAGGTGAACAGCGAAGGGATTTCCTGCTTGTAGGTACAGATTTGGCGAAATGCGGTTAGAATGGTGGCTTTCTCGTCGGTCGGGTTTTTGAGCTCAATCACAGCTAAGGGCAGCCCGTTGATAAACAGGGCGATATCCGGGCGGCGTTCGCTGTTCTCTACCACTGTGAACTGATTGACCGCCAACCAGTCATTGTTTTCAGGGGCATCAAAATCGACTAACCACACCTGCTCGCCGCGCATTGTACCGTCCGACTGCCGAGCCTCAACCGCTATCCCGTCGATCAGCATCTGGTGAAATGCACGGTTGTTCTGGATCAATGCGGGGGAATCCGGGTAAAGCACTTTTCGGATCGCTTCTTCTTGTGCGTCGGTGGGTATGTGTGGATTCAGGCGGGCAACCGCATCCCGAAAACGACGTTCTAAGATGACTTCGCTGTAGGTGGAACGTTCTGCATCGGGGGCGTCCGGGGCGATGTCGGGTCCGTGTAAAACAGTATAACCTAGCTCAGCGAGCCAATCCAGCGCGGCTTCTTCGATATCGGATTCAGCAATAGCGTTCATGGTTTCTCAATCTCTGGTTTCTCAGCCAGCGGGTTTTCTTTGTCAAAAGCCCATCGGGCCGGATTGTCAAGGATGTACTGCTGTAGGTCTCTCAAAGAGTCTTCATGCCGCACAATATGCTCGTAATAGTTTCGCTGCCACAATCGCCCGTGGAACGGTGTCCATTCCATCGTCTTCACACCCCGCACATATTCTACCGTACTCAAGGATTTGTACGCACCGATTACGTCCCCCAATGTAGGGGCACCCCTTGTGGTTGCCCTGTTGGGTACGGTTGACATGTTTTCCACCCCACGGTCCGGATTTTGGTTGGTAGGGGCAACCCTTGTGGTTGCCCGCTTGGTTGTGTGGTCGTTGGTATCTTGGGCAGGCACAAGACCTGCCCCTACATCCGTTGGTTCTGTGGATTGACTCGTGGTTGTCCCATGGTCTGGGCTATTGGTATCTTGGGCAGGCACAAGACCTACCCCTACGGGTTGGTGAATTGCGATGATACCATGCAAATGATTCGGCATAACCACGAACCCCTCAATCTCGATCCCCGGAAACCGCTGGGGTAAAGCCTCCCAAACGGTACGAATCATCTCCCCTGCCTCATTCAATTGCATCTCCTGACCGACAATTTCACCAAACAGACACGATCTACCCTGAGTAACGATGGTCACAAAATAAGCACCCACGTGTCTATAATCATATCCCTTTAAACGCAGCGACCGGCGGCGATGAATTTTCGTATCGTATGCCATCTGATTCATTCCTGTAGGGGCAACCCTCTTGGTTGTGTGATCGATTGATTTTGTAGGGGCAACCCTTGTGGTTGCCCTCTTATGTGGTTGTTGGTGTATAGGGCAGGCACAAGACCTGCCCCTACGGTTAGTCGATTCTGTAGGGGCAATCGTGGTAGCCCTCTTGTTGGATTGGTTTTGTAGGGGCAACCCTTGTGTTTGCCCTCTTATGTGGTCGTTGGTGTATAGGGCAGACACAAGACCTGCCCCTACGGTTAGTCGATTCTGTAGGGGCAATCGTGGTTGCCCTCTTGTTGGATTGGTTTTGTAGGGGTAACCCTTGTGGTTGTCCTCTTGTGCGGTCGTTGGTGTATAGGGCAGGCACAAGACCTACCCCTACGGTTGGTCGATTCTGTAGGGGCAACCCTCGTGGTTGCCCAATTCTGTCGAATCGTATGCCATTTGATTCGTTCCTGTAGGGGCAATCCCTTGTGGTTGCCCTCTTGGGCAGACTATTGCATTGGTTTCTGACTGGGTTTATCAACTAGCAATTTAGATTAGATTTAGGTAAACGTGAAGGATTGTCCAGGGGATTTTGACCAACCGTTGACTAAGGTTGCAAGACCTTAGAGAAATTCTCACGATAAACTCTGATATCCAATGAGAATTTATAGACACTTCTTAACCAATCTTCAGACGAGCGAATCCAATCTCTCCATGAGTTTTCCATGTGTTCTCGTGTCACAGTTAAGCAGGCCCATAGTTCCGTGAGTGCTTCCGGATTACGAAGCAATAGCGAAACCGCGCGTTGGTTTATATCGTGTCCTTCGGAGATAAAAGTCAAAGGGACATTCTTGACCGTGTTCTGTTCACCTGAATCAATGGTTGACGCTAATTCATGAATACTCAGTGCCATATAATATGCAACCAGCGAAGTCCGGTATTCCGATTCATCTCCAAATATGGGAGCCAACCACTCCCATCTATCACAAGCCTGCGCTAAGTACTTCCAAGCTTTCGTACAATTTGGACCAAACAATTTTGGCCACCCCATAAGCTCATGCTCTTCCCAAACGTGACGATGCGCCGTTGTATATAAGTCAGGAATTTTAGTTCGCGCAAGACTCAGGGCGAGGTCTAGCTGATTTGTACTAAGGCTAAGACTCCCATGCAAACTGTGGTAGACATATCCTAGTACACGAGGAATGTCTCCCCAGCCACCGGTACGATTCCATCCCGCAATATTGAGCAGATCATCAAGAATGGATTTCTGATCTCTAAATTGCTCCTTGCCAGATTCAACCCCGGCTAAAGCAACAGAAATCAAGGGGGAAATAATCTCAACTGCTTCATCCACAGCCAGTTCTTTATCTTTCGGTGGTTCTCCAGCCATCCCCTCTTGTCGTCGTTGTACCAAAGAGTTAAAGGCATTTGACCTGATTCGTTTGACGAGTTGTCGCCAGCCAAACTCATCCTCTGCCCGGATTAGCTTAACCGCTGCTGAGTAAGCCTCGTCTGCAGATTCAACCTGCTCCGGGATCTCAGGCAGTTGAGCGGCTGCCCCTTCAACAGCCGGTGCTTCTTGTCCAGAGGGGAGTTTAGCAAACGGATTTTTTCCTAAAGGGGGCTTCTCTACAACTGGCACTCGGTGGAGTTCGTGAATCAACTTCTCAAATTCCGAATCAAATTGACTGTCATTCCTAAAATCAATATAAACTCGTGTTCCTAAAAACGTTGGCGTTTTCTCTTGTTCTGATGCCTGACGAATTACAGGAATGAATTTGTTCGTTCCCAAATCTTGAATAAGCTGCGCGTTTACAATCATCCGCTCGTAGCCAACACCACCTTCACCGGCGTTTGCCTTGCCCACGTAAGTAAAGTGGACCCCTTGTCGAGGCCAAAATATTGGAAAAATAAGTAAGATAATTGAGAGTTGCTGTGTACTTCTTTAGCTCAGATACACCTCAGCCGGTGTCGCATAATTGAGACTCTGGTGAGGTCGTTTGTGATTATAGAACCGGATATAATGAGTTAATCCATCAAACAAGGCTTTTGCCGTTGGGTAGAGTTTTGGATAAACATCTTCATATTTGACGCTTCGCCAAAACCGCTCAATGTAAATGTTGTCAATGACTCTGCCTACACCGTCCATACTCATCGCACTGCCCGCGGCTTCAACCGTATCGGTGAAAGCATTGGCAGTAAACTGGACCCCTTGGTCGGTATTGAAGATAGTAGGGGTTGCCCCAGATAATGCGTGATGCAAAGCGTCAAGACAGAACTGCCCCGATAGCCTATTAGATAACTTCCAAGCGATGACGTAACGACTATACCAGTCGAGTATCGCCACCAGATACATAAAGCCTTTATCCATCGGGATATAGGTAATGTCAGCCGACCAGACCTGATTGGAAGCGGTCACCTGATAATCCCGTAATAGGTACGGGTAAATCCGGTGCTCGCTGTGGGTGGTTGAGAGTTTGGGTTTAGGATAAATCGCCTCAAGACCCATTAAACGCATCAGTCGCTGGATGCGTTTGCGATTCACACGGTAGCCACGCCGCTTGAGATGGTGTGTCATTCGACGACTCCCATAGAACGGCGTTTGCAGATACTGCTTATCTATCAGACGCATCAGATGCAAATTATCTGCTGACTCGGTAGCCGGTTGATAGTAGAGCGTTGACCGAGAAAAACCAAGCAACTGACACTGACGACGGATACTTAATTGGGGGTGGTCGGGGTCAATCAGGGCCCGTCTCTGTTCAGTC
>JAJEAL010000004.1 GCA_022822785.1 Candidatus Poribacteria bacterium | reverse complement strand
TAGTAGATTCACTCTATCTGTCTATAAGCACAGGAAATCTGATAAATGTAGCGCAAGCTGTTAGTTTGCGCCCTAGGATCACAATCTAACAGATCGTGGTACAAAAACGGGATTGTATGAAGATTAATTTTTTAATTCGGTAATTTCCGAGCGACGTCCGGTGCGGGTTGGAGTGTCTCAGTAATTCTAAGATCTACTATAAATCCCCTAACCCCCCCTAGCCCCCCTTGTCAGGGGGAAATTTTTGTCAGGGGAGATACAGCATTTTGGGCAACCACAAGGGTTGCCCCTACATTGGGTCAATTCTTGTAGCGGTTGGGTTTCCCAACCCGTTGGGCGAGGAAACCAAGCCCCTACGGTTACAAACACAACTCACAGAAATGGCAACACGCCCTATTTATTTCTTTGATTTACTATAAAATCGTACAAACTTTAGTACAGAGAATACCTTAACGGAGGTTTTCATGATGCACCCTCAGATTAAACATAGCTTTTTGTTTTACACACTTACGTTGTTCGTATGTCTCAATTCTTTTTTCCTAACAACTACCGCTGCACAAGGCGACGGTGAAACCGCTGTCGCAACCGGCGATTCCAACTATACTTTTGAGAGTATTGATGTTGAGGGTGTAGATTTTTTGGCGGTGACAGCGAGTAGCGACTTTGAGGATTATGCGGGCTACACCCAGATCCCTGATAGTGAAAAAGAGGTCGCTTTTACACTCATTGATGGCGTTTTCACGACCTACGATTTCCCGGGTTCAGAGAACACTTACTTTTACGCGCTCGGTAATAATGGGAATGCTGCGGGATACTATGAGGATAGCAGCGGGCTGCACCAGGGTGTCGTCTTAGAAAATGGCGAGTTGCGTCAATACGATTTTCCCGGTGCCGTCCAAACGGAGATATACGGTATCAGCGATGCGACCGGCGCGTTGACGGGCAATTTTATAGATGCCTCCGGTGTTCGCCGCGGCTTTACAGGTGAAGAGATCATAGAGTTCCCCGGCGCGACGGCAACGTATGCCGATTTTGTGAGCGCGGGTCGTCTTGTTGGCAGCTACATAGATGCAGAAGGGATCTATCACGCCTACATCCGCCTCCCGGACAACCAATTTGCATCTATCGCCCTTCTCGACGCATCGAATCTGGACTACTATTTTGTTCACGGTATCAATGATGCAGGGATTTTCGTTGCCCGCGCCCAAGTGTCCGGTGATATACCCCGCACCTATGTCGGCACAGTCGCCGGTCGAGAGGAGTTACGGTTTCCCGGTAGTGTTAGCACGGAGGGCTACAATATCAATCAAGACGGTTCTATCGTCGGCAACTATGACACCCCCGATGGACGGAGACACGGTTTTATCGCCCGACCCGCATCGGACGATAGAACCGTTACCAACATCGCCGGTGGCGCCTGGACTTATGAGAGTATTGAGGTTGCGGGCGTAGACTTTTTAGAATTGACGGCGAGTAGCGATTTTGAAGATTACGCGGGCAACACGCGGAGCGCAGATGGCGAGAAGATAGTCGGTTTTACACTGATAGGAGGTGTTTTTGAGACCTACGATTTCCCCGGCTCACAAAACACCTATTTCTACGCGCTCGGTAATGATGGGATAGCCGCTGGACACTATCAGGATAGCGATGGGCTGCACCACGGTGTGATTTTAGAAAATGGCGAGTTGCGTCAATACGATTTCCCTACGGCTGTCGAAACTTTCATCTACGGTATTTCTGACGCGACCGGCGTATTGACGGGCAATTTTATAGATGCGGAAGGCATTCGTCGTGGTTTTTCAGGGGAGCTAATCATTGAATACCCTGGCGCGGTAGCAACCTATGCCGATTTTGTGAATGCACAAGGTCATATCGCGGGCAGCTACGTAGATGCCGAAGGGGTTTATCATGTCTACACCCAGTATGCGGATGGCAGTATTCGGTCAATCGACCTCCCGCAACCGGTAAAATTTGAATACCTGTTTGTGCACGGCATCAATGATGCAGGGATTACGGTTAGTCGCCTCAAAGCGGTGGGTGATATTCCGCGCACATACATCGGTACGTTGCAAGGGATGCACGAGTTGCAATTTCCCGGTAGCGTTAGCACGGAAGGCTGGAATATCAATCAGGATAACTCTGTCGTCGGGTACTATGACACTTCCGATGGTCGCAGACACGGTTTTATCGCCCGTCCCGCCGGGGCGACCGAACCCGTTGTCGATCCTGTGAAACCGAAGCCCCCTGAAACAGATCTATTTGAGATGGAGTTGGCTAAAGGTTTGAACATGATTTCGTTGCCCCTGATGCCAGTCGAGCCTTACACGGCGAGTTCGTTTGCCGAGATGCTTGGTGCAACGGTTGTGATTCGGTTAGACACCGAGCGACAAGCGTTTGTCGGATTCACCGCAGACCAGTCGGGCGAAGGCTACCCCATTGAAGGGGGTCAGGGCTACATCGTCAACGTTCCCGGCGGCGGCACAGTTACCTTTGAGGGGACGGCGTGGAGCAATACGATGGAAGACGCAGCCGCAGCACCGAGTGCCGAACTATCAAGCACGGGATGGGCGTTTGTCCTCAGTGGCGATCTGCGCGAGACTGCCCCCGGTGTGTCCTACACGGTGGTTGCGAAGAATCAACGGACCGGTGAAGTGGCAACACGGGGGGTATCGACCGACGACATGACGTTCAACGCGGTCTGGGCGGATCTGTCCCGCAAGCGCGTCATCGAAGCGGGTGATACGCTCGAAGTGATTCTGATAGATGAATCGGACAATATCGTTTCGGGTCCGTTTCAGCGTAAGGTTGGGATACAAGACCTGCGAAACGCTTACCTGAGCCTCCCGTTGACGGTCGGCGATGTGCATCCGGCATCAACGCTATTGGGTCAGAACTTCCCGAATCCGTTCAACCCGGAGACGTGGATTCCGTATCAACTTGAGAAATCGGCAGATGTGGTGCTCCAGATTTATGATACGTCTGGTGCTGTGGTGCGGACGATAGATCTCGGTTTCCAGCCACAAGGGTTCTATTATACGCGCTCTACGGCGGCGTACTGGGATGGTCGCAACAATATGGGTGAGCAGGTTGCCAGTGGGGTCTATTTCTACAGTTTGCAGACTCCTGACTTTTCGGCAACGCGGAAGATGCTGATTTTGAAGTAGGTTTGTGCGGGGATGCCTTCGGGTGTCCCCGCTTCACTCCTCTACAAAGGGGATTTTTTCATGATTCGTTACATTGTAGCACTTTTTCTTATTACCAGTGTTGCCTCTGCCCAAGTGGTGGATATACCGGACCCGAACCTCCGTGCTGTGATTGCAGCCTCCCTTGGCAAGACAGCTGATGAGGCAATCACTGTCGATGAGATGGCGAGCATTGGGGTGCTTCATGCCGATGATGCCGGTATTGGCGATTTGACCGGGCTGAAACACGCTACCAACCTGCTAGTGCTCAATCTTGGTGATAACGCGGTATCGGACCTCTCCCCGTTATCAAGCTTAACCAACCTGACACGGCTCGATCTGTATGATAATGAAGTATCGGATATATCAGCGTTGTCAGGCTTAACCAACCTGACAGAACTCTATCTTCTGGTGAACGAAATATCGGATATATCTGCGCTGGCAGACTTAACCAACCTGAGACAGCTCAATCTTTGGACGAATCCGATAGCAGATACCGCGCCGTTGTGCATTTTACAAGAGAAGAATTCATCATTGAGATTGGATATACCCCTCGACTGTGACCCGTAGGTGGCTGTTGATATAAACGGCGATGGCGTTGTGAACATCTTGGATTTGGTGTTGGTGGCGCAGTCGTTTAGTGAATGATTTGTGAATCCCTATAGGAAAAGATTGGTGGAAAGACAGGCATTGGTTTTTTGTTTTGCTTCTGCACCACGTTCAAAGATCTAAAGTTTATTCTAACTTAAAAGGAGAATGAAACATGTTTGGACAAGTTGTTTTCCGTTCGTTTTTGTGGTTCGTTTTTTGTGCAGCCCTTACTATCGGAATCACCGGTTGCGACGACGACGATGACCGGATCGACATATTGGAAGACAACGATGACTGGATCGGCACATGGGAAGTGGAATCCATTGATGGTGAGATTCTTGAACAGAGTCTTGCAGAACTTGAACAGAGTATTAGAGAAGAAGTAGAAGACCTCGAAATAGATTTCTTTATTACTGCCAACGACTGGATATTTGATGACGATGGAACGATGGACTGGGAGTTAGGCATGAAGTTTGAAGCGAAAGAGGAAGGCTTTGGGCTTTTATGGGAAGGTTCACTCAAAATCATCGGGATTTACACGGTAGTTGGTTTCGTCTATATACTGGAACCTATCCTAGTAGCAGGCACTGGTATTTTTGAAGAATTTGTAGAACAGGAAGGACCGATCGGTCCTACAGACCGAGAGACTGGCACATGGTCTAGGAAAGGGAATACGCTCACACTAAACAGCGACGATGGCTCAACCATCGTATTGAAAAAGAAATAAAGGGGAAACACTGTGAAAATTAGATTAGACCCCCGCTTTGAAACTAAGGTGTTTTTGATGGCAATTTTGGTGTGGTTGATAGAAACGATTTCAGGAGCGGGGTTGATGCTACTGTGGCAATCGCGTGATCCCCGGCGTCAAACGGAACAGCACACTGTATAAAACCTGCTTAATTCTAAAATCTACCATAATAACGAAAAGAGGATAAATTTATAATGATAAAATTACGATTTGCCTTTGTTGTGTGTCTAATCGTACTTTATGGAGCAACAGCGGCACCCGCCCTGGAACCCCAAGAGATTGCCGAAATCGCTTTACGCTCTACAGTGACTATTGCACTTCCTAATAGTCATGGTAGTGGGTTTGTCGTTGGTGATGGTCAAATTGCCACGAACCATCACGTTATTGAAGACGGCATAGCCGGCGCAACCGCAAAACTGGTGGGGTATCCAACAAAGTATCCCATTACAGCTATCCTCGCTACTGATACGACTCGCGATCTTGCGATAGTAGAAGCCCCAGGTATCTCTGCACCAGCACTATCCTTGGGCGACGGTGATGCAGTTCAGATTGGACAACGCGTTTATGCTGTGGGTGCTCCACTGGACCAAGCATTGGAAGGCACTTTCACAGAAGGGATCATCGGTAACATTAACCTCAACGTCTTCGGCAAACCAGACAAAATCCTGATGACCGCTCCGATTTCTCCGGGGAACAGTGGCGGTCCGGTATTGGACGAGGAGGGCAAGGTTATCGGAATCGCTGTTGCTATGTTCACGGAGGGGCAGAATCTGAATCTTGCGGTTCCAGTTAATTATCTCAAGAACTTACTAATGGTAACTGCACAACTATCCCTCTCTCCCGGCGTCAAGCTGACGCACAACTCAAGCCTTGACATACAACCCTCTTGGTCGCCTGATGGTCGTAAGATTGTCTTTGTTTCCAGCCGTGACAGTCTTTACGTCAACCATGAAATATACGTGATGGAGGCCAATGGCAGCAATCTCATCAGGCTAACATATAATTCCGTATATGACGGCGACCCCGATTGGTCACCTGATGGCACTAAAATTGTTTTTACGTCCACGCGGGACGATTCTGAGTTTGAGATATACGTGATGGATGTCAACGATCCCGATCCCATCAGGCTGACGCAGACTGTTCAATCTTATGCCCCTTCTTGGTCGCCCGATGGTAGCAAGATAGCTTTCACTTCCAATACACGCTCCGGCGGCGGTGGTGAGATATACGTGATGAATGCCGATGGCAGCAACCCGCGCAACCTGACGCAGAACGGCGCCGATTACTTTGATGCCTATCCCGCTTGGTCGCCCGACGGAGCTCAGATTGCCTTTTCTTCCAGCTCCGATAGGCATCGGGATCGCCGCGAGGGCATATACGTGATGAACGCCGATGGCAGCAATCCCATAAGGTTGACGCCAACCGATCCCTTTAGTCAACCGCCAATACAGCAGATTTTTAGCCTCGTCTGGTCGCCTGATGGTACCAAGATAGCCTTCGCGACAGTCCGCAATATCAACGTGATGAACGCCGATGGCAGCAACCTCATCCAGTTAACAGAGAGCGACGATATCGACCTTTTCGGGATTGACTGGTCGCCTGATGGTCACAAACTCGTTTTCGTATCCGCCCGTGATGGCGACGAGGACATTTATGTGAGCAATGTCAACATCGAGTTTGGTGTTGACGACGTGGACATCCCCGACCCGAACCTCCGTGCGAAAATTGAACAGGCTCTGGGCAAGGCATCGGGGGACACCATCACGCCAGCGGATATGGCGACCTTGACCACGCTTGAGGCAAACGATGCTAATATCAAGGATTCGACCGGGCTTGAATATGCCACCAACTTAACAAAACTGCTTCTTGTGCGCAACAGTCTATCGGACATCTCAGCATTATCCGGGTTAACCAACCTAACATGGTTGAATCTTGGAGGCAACAGCATTTCAGACATCTCAGCATTATCCGGGTTAACCAACCTAACGAGGTTGTATCTTTGGGACAACAGCGTTTTGAACATTTCCGCGTTGGCAGGGTTAATCAACCTAACAATACTAGAACTTAATAACAACAACGTCTCAGACATCTCAGCGTTGGCAGGCTTAACCAATCTGACAGGGTTGGGTCTTGAAGACAACAGCATCTTAAACATCTCAGTGTTGGCAGGGTTAACTAACCTGACAGGGTTGGATCTGAGGGACAACAGCGTCTCGGACATCTCGGCTTTAGCAGGCTTAACCAACCTGAAGTCGTTGTATCTTGATAACAACAGCGTTTCGGACATCTCGGTGTTGTCGGGGTTAACCAACCTGATATATTTGAGACTTTGGGACAACAGCGTTTCGGACATCTCGGCATTGTCGGGGTTAACCAACCTGAAATCGCTGGAGCTTTATAGCAATAGCATCTCAGATCTGTCGCCTCTTGTGTCAAATACGGGATTGGGGAGCGGAGATGAGGTGAATGTCAAGGAAAACCCCCTGAGTGCCGTATCCATCAACACACACATCCCAACGCTACAAGGCAGAGGGGTTGAGGTGCGGTTTGATTCCCAATCCCCTCCTCTCCAATCCGTCAATATCTTGCTCGTGGAAGGCATTGTCTACAAAGCGGATGGGACCACCCCCGCGGGCGGTGTTGATGTTACGATTAAGGTCGGTTCGGAGTCGGCTGATAGGAGCATAACTGAGATGGATGGGACTTTTTCGGCAACGTTTATTAATCTATCTAGTGCTGTTGCAACTATCGGCGATACGGTTTCGATAGAAGTTACTGATACTGAAGGCAATGTTACTGAAAAAACCCACACCGTCACCGCAGCGGATATTGGCGCGGGGAAGGCGACGTTTAACATCAACCTCGTTTCAACAACTATGCTGTCCTACACCTCGACGATACCGGCAGGCTTCAGCTTTTTCCACGTGCCGTTGGATGTCGAAGGTCTGGACACTGTCGGCGATCTCAAGGCGATGCTTGGCGGCAGTGTTAGCAGCGCTATCGTCTATGATACCACCGCTGGTTCATGGAATAGCAGGGTCGATGATGTAGCGATTACCGCTGACCTCGGTATTTTGCTTGTGATGACCGTTGGGAAAGAGATCGCCTTTGAGGGTCAAGCGTGGGGTGGCGGTTCATCAATGATAAACCTAAACGCGGGGACTAACTGTATCGGTCTGCCTGTCAATGATCCCAGAGTGACCAACATCAGCGACATCATCGGGTTGTTTGCTCCGGATGTTGTGGTAAGTGTCTCCTTTTCAACGGCGGGCGGATTCCTCTCGGTTGGAGGCGCTGGCGATCCCGCTGATGGTCCTGTCATGGGTGATGCAGCATATATGGTAATTGCGACCGCCGCAGGTTCCGCTGCGCTTGTTGGCGATGGTTGGATGAATGGTGATGCAGGTGCCGCACCAATCGCACTTGCTGGTTACACAGTTGGCCACCAGACACCGGTCCTCGATGTCCACGGTTTTGTCGTTGACGAAATCAGCGGCTTGGCGGGGGAAGGTTTCCGCGTCAAGGTGAAGAACCTGTCAACGAAAGCCGCGCTCAGCAGGGTTGCCTCCGTCGAAACAGCTGGGGGTTACAACATGACCTTTGTTGACCTGAAAGCATCCCATGCAGCACGGGTCGGCGATGTCTTAGAGATTACCGCTGATTCACCCAATCCGTTGATAGGTGTCAAACCGGTGCGTCACATTGTTACGGTTGACGATGTGAAAGTAAGCCGTATCCAGTTGAAACCCCTCATCGCGTATGAGATACCCGCAGAAACGGAGTTGTTAGCAAACTACCCCAATCCGTTCAATCCGGAGACATGGATACCGTATCGGTTGGCGGAGGACGCTTACGTGACGTTGACCATCTATGACGGAAATGGTGGGGTTGTTCGCACACTCGACGTCGGACATCGGATTGCGGCGGTCTACGAGAGTAGATCAAAGGCAATCTACTGGGATGGCAGAAATGAGTTGGGTGAGCAGATGGCAAGCGGTGTCTATTTCTATCACCTGTCCGCAGGGGATTATTCCGAAACGCGGAAGATGGTAACCCTAAAGTAGTTTTTACGTAGAACGGCGGGGCAACAGTTCACATACGGTTCTTATAGTGGACCTTAGAATTACTGAGACACTCCAAAACCGGTGCGGTTGGAAACCGCACCTACCGGCCCCGATAAATCGGGATCGAAACCGAGGGGCGAAGGTGTCTATTTATTTGTCTAATTCACTATAGATGCCTTGATTCAGTGATGATACGAGTCAGTGAGGGGTTAGGGTAGCTTAATAGGTTACTCTCTAATATCAGGGGGCTTTAAGTTGTCCTCTAACGCTGACGGCGATGCCGTATATGACTCGCAGATACTGATTGTCAAAGATGGTATGCTTCAGCCGTTTGAATAGACTTATGGTGGAAGCCTAACGGCTGTTCTTCGCAGTTTTTCTTGAATCTCCTTGGTTTCTGCGTAGGACGATGGCGCAATGGTCGGCGCTGTTTCCACCACCATTTGCGAGGGGTTCGGGCTGCCCCTGGGGGTTGCCCTAATATCAGGGGTTTTTTGCAGGCTCGGATCACAATCTAACAGATCGTGGTACAGAAACGGGACTGTACGAAGATTCATTTATTAATTCGGTAATTTCCGAGCGACGTCCAGTGCGATCCGATGAATCGAGACCAGGGTTGGAAACCGCACCTACCGGACCTGGGGGCTATGCGGTGCGGGTTGGAGTGTCTCCGTAATTCTAAAATCTACTATAGTTTGGGGACTCGGAGCACAATCTAAATGATCGTGGTACAAAAGGAGACTGCCCGATGAAGAACTGAGTTGGGTTTCACTCTATCTGTCTATAAGCAGATGTTGTTGAACGACTGAACCTCAGAACCTATGCTGTACCGAAAAGAAAAGGAGATAGTGTTATGTCTGTATTACAACGTTTTGGGTTGATTTGGCTTTCTGTTTTTTTTGCCGTCCTATTGGGCGGTTGCGAGGATTTCATTGGACCGCTCCATGAGCGGCTTCACGAGATGGAAGAGGAGCCGGAGGAAACGGTAGATTGGGTCGGGACATGGAGTCTTGAATCCATCGACGGCGTGTCTCTGAACGACCTGTTCGGTGGGGAGTTTGGGGAGATCGGCTACGGGTTTGCCGACTGGACGTTTTACGAAGACGGCAATTGGCGGGCTTCGTTCTTCTTCGAGTTCATAGGGGAGGGAATCGGCGGCTCGTTCTGGATGGAGTTATCTGGCACCTACACCCTAGACGGCTCAAACTACGTCCTTAACATTGACATGGATGCCCCCACCGTCGTCTTCGGCGATTCAGACCCGAACACCGGCACATGGCGCATCGAGGACGACACACTCACCTTGACCGATGATTATGGATCGGTCATCGTGTTCCGAGACGGGACTGAACTTTGGCTCGATGGCGATCCTGGACCGCCTGAACCGCAGGAAAGTCCACTCGACTGAACCGCTTGTGGCGGTTTAGATTCGCCCGTTGTTGGGCAATAAACTATCAACATTTCAAACAGAGGAGATTCAAAGATGAATATCAACAGATTCACCAGAATTGCGTTTGTGTTGTCGCTAATCGCTCTGATTGCGGGGCTTTGTGGCTGTGATGAGGTTCACCAGGTTCTGTTTCCCCCTGACAAGCCGCCTGAAACGCCGGTTGAGCCGAAGGAGATTCCGATAGGCGTCGTTTTAGCGCAGACCGGTCCGCTGTCTTTATACGGTGTGTCGATGTTAGATGGCTTTGCGCTCGCCCGCGACCACATCAACGATTCAGGGCTGCTCGGCGATGCCAAACTCACCTTCATCGTTGAGGACGATCAGAGTGTCAGTGCCGTCGAAGCGGTCGATAAACTGATTGATCAGGACAACGTATCGTTTATCACCGGCTTTGCGATTTCGACTCAGCTTGAACAGGTCATCCCGAAAGTGCAAGAGAGCGGTGTGCTGCTTTTCAGTTCGGTTTCGTCTGCGCCGGGGCTGAGTGCGCTCGGCGATTTTATCTTCCGCGCAGCGCTGACCTCCGCGGTCCTGAACCCTCCGATCGTTTCGGAGACCAACGCCTACGTGCCCTACCAAACCGCAGCGGTGATATTTCAGTCCGATGACGTCTACTCCACACTCAGTAACGAGGAGTTCGTAAAAGCACTGGACGCCATCAGTGTAGCGGTTGTCGCTATGGAGACTTACGAGCGGGGTGAGACCGACTTTTCCACGCAACTGTCTCAAATCGCCGAGACAGATCCTGAGATGCTGTTTATATCCGGTATCGGATTGGACCCCTCTCGCATCATGATTCAAGCGCGTGAACTGATGCCGGATGTCCGATTTGCTGTGCCTGAAATGGACGACGATATGGCGACAGCCGCCGGTGATGCGGCTGAAGGGGCGGTCACCTCTATCAGTTGGCTCAGCACGGCGGACACCGAGGCAAACCGAGCGTTCGTCCAGAGTTACACCGAGCGATACGGGGAGGCACCGTTGACGTGGGCGGCGCAATCGTATGCCACGCTCCACATCCTTGCCACGGCGATCGCCACAGCGGGCTCGACGGATGCGGCGGCGGTTCGGGACGTTTTGGCAAATACCGCGGACCTAGACACCGTTTTGGGCACGTTCTCTTTTAACGCGGATGGCGACGCGGTTTATGCTCCGATCCTCCTCACCGTCAAAGATGGCGCACTTGAACCCTTTATGGTTGATGCGTTCGTCTCGGAGTAGCCTGTCAGGGCTTATGGCGGTTCGTCTCACAAACATTGTTAAATCTCCTTTACAATGACGAGTTTGATTCTGCATAGCTTCAGAGACGAACCGCCGCCCATACCTGATAAACTTATGGCGGTCGGTCCCTTTACAGCATCCAAAGACCTCCTTGAGGTTTTTGCCCATCAGGGGGAAGGATCGTCGCCAATTTTGGACGCCATTTTGATATTCATGCTGATCCTTGTCCCTTCTTACGTGATTGGCGGGATTGTATGGTAGATTTTAGAATGACTTGAGGGGTGTACATGTGTCATTGAGCCAGGATCGGTTGGGTAGGTTTCCGGGGATCTGTACAGGCATTGACCTTATCGCTGTTCTATAGACATATCGCTCCGCCCCGATAAATCGGGATTCAAAACTGGAGCGAAGGTTTCTGGCGGATCAATTGTAACATTTACTATAAGCTCTAAAAACCGAAAAAGACAGGTCAAATGAAATCAACAATTTCTACCGTGATTATTGTCCTAGTTGTCCTAACCTGTGTCGTTGACGCACAGGCACGCATTGCCTTCGATTCTTCTCGTGGAGATGGGAACCAAGAAATCTACGTGATGGACGCCGATGGCGGGAATCCTCAAAACCTCACCAACAATCCCGCTCCAGATGAGTTTCCCTCATGGTCTTTTGACGGTAAACACATAACCTTCGTGTCCCATAGGGATGGGAACTTTGAAATCTACGTGATGGACGCCGATGGCGGGAATCCGCGCAGACTCACCAAAAATCCCGCTGAAGACTGGCAGCCTGCATGGTCTCCAGACGGTAAACAGATTGCCTTCGAGTCCCGTAGAGATGGGAACTGGGAAATCTACGTGATAGACATTGATGGACGCAATCAACGCAGACTCACCAAAAATCGCAGTCAAGACTATGGGCCCTCATGGTCACCGGACGGCAAACGGATTGCCTTTAGTTGTGATAGGGATGGGCTTACCATAGACGGTAGACTCAATTCTGGAATCTGTGTGATGGATGCCGATGGTGGGAATCAGCGTAGACTCACCAAAAATCTCGTTCATAATTGGCATCCTGCATGGTCTCCAGACGGTAAACAGATTGCCTTTAATTCTAATAGGGATGGGAACTTTGAAATCTACGTGATGGACACCGATGGCGGGAATCCGCGCAGACTTACGAATAACCCTACTGATGACTGGGATCCTGCATGGTCTCCAGACGGCAAACAGATTGCCTTTAATTCCCATAGAGATGGGAACTTTCACATCTACGTGATGGACACCGATGGCGGGAATCTTCAAAGACTCACCAACAATCCCTCGGGGGGCTTAAATCCTGCATGGTTTGGTGCTGCTTTTGCAGTTGCTCCCGCCGGTAAAAAACTCACGATATGGGGAGTGAAAAAAACCGCAAAGTAGGTATACCTCCCCACGTTTTTGTTGTGGCGAAACTTCAAGAGATGGGGATTTGAAAGGAGGTGATCAAATATGGATGTTGCACGTCGGAAGCGTCTTACGCAGCGTGCTTTGACTGATTTAGAAGAGGTGGTGTTAGATGTTTTGCATGAGGCGGGTGTACCCCTTCGGGGCTGGGAAATTAGTAAGCGGATAGATATTCCTGTGTCAAAATTCGTTTCTGTCCGATATCCACTGGTTTATGGTGTTCTGGAGTCCCTTGCATGTAAAGGTCTTGTCTATCAGCCTATGTACGATATAGCCGAATACTCGTGGGGGCTTACAGAGAAGGCGACTGAAAGAATGAAAGAATAAAAAAGGATCTCTTTATGACAAAGGCAATGACGCGCCTTGAAGGTTATATCGTCGCTGTGCTCCTGCTATCGGCTATCCTATATGACACGATTGGTGCGGTGTTCAACCCCTACGGCATAGCAGATGGGCGTATCATCGAGGAGACTGTCGAAGATATGCCTATTATAGGGGTGGCGGTGCTGGTCGCATCGGATAACCCAAGAGAAGTCTTTGTGTGGGTATCCGGAAATGTAGGCGGGAGCTGCACCGAGCTTCATGAGAGTCTTCAAAAGCAGGAAGGCGATAGGATTACTATTCAGCTCACAACACTAACGACGATACGAAACGGTGTGCTGTGCACTCAAGAGGCGAGAGTCTATTACGAGACATTCTATCTTGGCGTCTTGTCGCCGGGCGATTATAAAATCAACGTCAATGACGTGGAGAAGCGACTTCGTATTGACTAACTTGAATTATGGGACATTCTTATCTTATGGCAGCCTGCTATAGATATACCGCTCCGCTGGAGCGGAAAACTGAACAAATCAGCAATAGAGTTCAATCAATAGATTTCCAACGACTATCAACTTAGGTTATTTGAGGGGGCTCATAACTATTGTCAGAATCAGGATTGGCAGGATGAAAGGATTTTCAGGATAAGGAAATACCTATGAAAGTGGGAGGGGGACCCTTCTCCCATAATCGAAATCATCGAATCGAGGCTAGGAAGCCTCTCCCACTGGGGGTCATAGTCCAGTGCGAGGAAAACCGCACCTACACGGGTGAACGCCTGCTTATTTCTCTAATTCACCATAGTTTGCGCCCTAAGAGCACAATCTAACAGATCGTGGTACAAAAAAAACTATCTACATCCCGATGCTTCACCGGGGCGTGCTACAGAAACCGAATCTTTGTAGTCCGTTCCAAGACCAGGGGGGTTGGAGAACCCAACCTGTCTATGGGCGGGGAGACCCCGCCCCTACGATTTTGTTGCGTATTTGGCTCTTTCTCTTTACATGAGCCAAGGATATATCAGTGTTGGTCTCATGGTGCGGGGAGCTCATGGAAAATCAATGACAAATCGCAACGAGACACAATCAAATGATGGGCTTGATAGCCGTGCAATCAATCCTGTCATTCTTCTTATGGCAGTCAATTCGTCCCATTATGGTTTATCCCCCGATTAACCAATGCAATGCGGGTTGACTGCCACCCATACGAATATGAGGGGACTATCGTGAAAAGATTTATCCTGATACTGTTTGTCTTGATATTGCTGTCTGGTTTTATCGTTAGCTGTTCCCGCCTAGAACCAGAACATTCTTATTACCGCAGCAGTCTGGACGACTCAAATGTCCAAACCCTCGTCACCCTTGAGGTGTTTGTAGTTTCAGACGGTTACGCTATGGGCTGGGACTGCTTGCCCGACTCGTTGCAAGATGGAGAAATGCGTATCGACTGGGAAGACATGACAGAATCGCAGAGAAGGGGGAAATGCGTTGTGTTCGCTTACTATCTCGATGGTCCGTTTGAGGGCAGGGCATACCGTCCGCGTAGAGATAAAGGGGGTTCTTACATAGTCAGGGGCGGAAAGAAGGTGTATTTGTACGTCCCGGAGGAGGGGTTATGATGAACGACAATTTGGTAGGTGCGGTTGGAAACCGCACCTGCCGGGCCTGGGGGAAATATAGAATTACCGAAATATTTACTTAAACATGATACAGATTGGGATACAGAAACGGGAGCGGAATCCCCAAACGATAGCAGCATTAGGAAATCTGGAAAATGTAGTGAAAACCGTTAGTTTGCGGGTTGGGATCACAATCTAACAGATCGGGCTACAAAAAAACTAGCTACAGTCGGATTACAATCTAACAGATTGGGCTACAAAAATGGGATTGGGTTTGTGTCGTCCTATTGGGTGGTTGCGACGATTTCATCATTATAAAAGAGAGAACAGAATGACGAATGCAAAGATCATGATTGTTGAAAGCAATCCGCTTGTTGCTGAAGACATTGCAGAACGCTTAACAGGGTTAGGATATACGGTTTGTGCTACAGCGCCATCCAGGGCACAAGCGGTTGCAAAAGCGGTAGAAATGCGTCCCGATATAGCTTTGATCAATCCAGAACTTGAGGGGCAGACAGAAGGTGTCGAAGCAGCGAAGGAGATATATGAGCGTTGCGACATTCCAGCGATATATCTGACTGATCATGTAAATGAAGATTTATTGGAAAAAGTAAAGTCAACCAGGGCATTTGGTCATGTCTACAAACCGTACACAACGAACCAATTATACTTGAGCATCGAAAATCACCTTTACTGGTTTAAGGAAGATCAGGAATTCAGAAACAGAGAGCGGCGGGTCTCTACGATTCTTAACAGTATTGGAGATGCCGTGATTTCTACAGATGAAGGTGGATTCGTAACATTTATGAATCCGGTTGCTGAAGTCTTGACAGGCTGGCCACTAGAGGCAGCTTGTGGGAGGTACATAACGCACATTTTCAATGTGTCCATTGGAGAATCGAACAAGTCTCTTAGAACAAGCTTGATGAATGTACTCCACAAAGGAATCACGCTCCACTGGGGATTGTCTGAGGCCCGTGATGATGCCTCCCTCAATGCCAAATCTGGTCTAAAAATCGCCATTGACTATAGTGCTGCGCCTCTCAAAGATAACAAAAGAAACATCGTGGGCATGGCTGTAACCTTCCGCGATATGAGGAAACATAAAGAATTGGAAACTCAGTTGGAACAGACAATCACCGAACTGCAAAATCAGACCCAACTGATGGAAATAGTTTTTAACAGTATCAGTGACGGTATTATTGTTATCAATCCAATGGGCAGCCCATTACTCACCAATCCAAGTGCGGAACGAATTTTCGGTATGCCGCCACAGGAGATCCCCCCCGAGGAGTGGTCTGAAACATACGGTATTTTTTATTCGGATCAAAAAACACATATAAGACCCGATCAGATGCCGGTTATACAGGCCCTCCGAGGTAAGATATTAGAAGAGGGCGAGTTCTTTATACGCAATAAGGAACAACCGGATGGGGTTTATGCCAAGGGCCGGGCAGTCCCTTTATTTGATAGCAATCAGGAGATTAGAGGCAGCGTTGCCATTATTCGCGACATCACAAAGGACAAATTGGCAGCAGCAGAGTTGGAGCAGATGATGCACGAGATACAAGATCAGGCCCAACTGATGGAAACCGTTCTTAATAATATGAGCGATGGGGTGGTTGTCGCCGATGAAAACGGGAAATACATAATGGCTAACCCAGCTGCGAAAAAGATGATCGGTCAAAATCTTGAGGATTTAAATCTTTCCCGAGCATCTGAGCAATACGGTCTTTCTCACCCCACTACAGACGCATTGTTTCCCCCAGATCAACTCCCTCTCGCACTGGCCATCAAAGGTAAGGCGACAAACAACGTCGAAATGCGTGTAGACAGCGAGAAACTGTCACAGACGGTTTATGTCAGTGTAAATGGGAGACCCCTACTCGACAAAGAAGGTATTTTGAGAGGAGGGGTGGTTGTTGCTCACGATATCACCAAGGTCAAGGAGACAGAGTATCAGTTGGAGCAAACCATCACCGAACTGCACAATCAGAACCAACTGATGGAAGCCGTTTTTAACAGTATCAGTGATGGGGTGGTCGTCGCCGATGAAAACGGGAAATACGTACTCTTTAATCCAAGCGCACAAGCCATTGTCGGTATGGGTGCAACGGAGACACCACCTGATAAATGGGCTGAAGCATACGGCGTTTTTTATCCCGATAAAGTTACCCTCTTTCCTTCGGATCAGTTGCCCCTCGTTCAAGCCATCGGAGGTAAGAGAACAGACACAATCGACCTGTTTATACGCAATCAACAGAGGCCGGATGGGGTTCTTATCAATGTCAGTGGAAGGCCCCTGCAGGACAGAAAAGGCAATATAAAAGGTGGCGTTAGCACTTTCCGCGATGTCACCAAGCTTAAGGAGACAGAGCATCGATTGGAACAAACCGTCACCGAGCTGCAACATCAGACCCAACTGATGAAAACCGTTTTTAATCATATGAGTGATGGTGTGATTCTTGCGGATAAGGAAGGGCAATACGTCATGGCGAATCGGACTGCGGAACAGATGACCGGTCGTCGTCTGCAGCCCGTAGGGGTGAGGGATGCCGTTGAACGATACGGCTTCTTTCTCCCCGATGAAAAAACGCCCTTCCCTGCTGATCAGCTTCCGATTGCATGTGCCCTCCGCGGTGAGCCGGCAGACAACATTGGGATGTTTGTATATGATCCGTCGACAATGCGTGAGGGTATTCATATGAGTGTCAGCGCGAGACCCCTATATGACGCGCAAGGTGCTATAACAGGAAGCGTAGCCGTCTCGCGCGATGTCACGGAACTTAGACGGGCAGAAATCAATTTGAAATATATGGTCGAACAACTTGAAGAGCAGGGCACCCTGCTAGAATCCATTTTTAATAGCATCAGTGATGGGGTGGTCGTCGCCGATGCAAGTGGGAATTTCACAATTTTTAATCCAAGTGCCGAAAGAATTATCGGTATAGGGGCAACAGAGACGGACATGGATGAATGGAGCGACACATACGGACTCTTTTTCCCCGATAGAGTTACGCCCTTTCCAGCAGATGAACTCCCGCTAGTGCGTGCCATCCAAGGCGAAACTGCAGACGAGGTAGAGATGTTTGTACGGAATCCGAATGTACCAGACGGTGTTTTTATCAGCATCAATGGGAGACCCCTACAGGACGACGAAAGCCACCCGAAGGGGGGCGTGATTGTTTTTCGAGATGTAACTCAGCGAATGATTGCCGAAGAAGCGTTGACCCAAGCATTTGCCCAAGGCCGGCTGGAGATTGTCGATACGATTCTCCACAACATCG
>JAJEAL010000023.1 GCA_022822785.1 Candidatus Poribacteria bacterium | reverse complement strand
ATAGCAAAATACCACACATTTATAGGAAAGTCAAACAAAAATCATCAAGGAGTGATTTTACCATTATAGGCCAACAAGGAGGGATCAATGCCCGTACAACCTGATTATGACATTGATTTAAAACTTGCGGAGTTGAAGATTAAGGGTTACGTCACCTTTGAAGATCTGATACCAGTAGAGACGATAGATCGGATACGGGAGGCGTTTCTGCCCCTTCTGGAAGAGGTGAAGGCTCACAGTAATACAGAAGGCGAAGATGTCGAGGTGCGTGGACACACCGATAATCGGCTTGTTGTGGAGGGTCGGCTACAGATCGTCAATCGTTATACGATGTATGTCCCGTGGGAGCAGCCCTTCGCTGACCCGCAGATTTTCGAGAACTCGGTGCTGCTCGACTTTCTCGACCGGTATTGGGGCACCAGCGACTATCATATTACCTGCTACCATTCAAACAACCCGTACCCCGGCAGCGAGTATCAGCGGTGGCATAGGGATGCGGGGATTTCCAAATTAGTCCCCCACGTTGGTTTAGAGGTATGTCCTCATTTTGGCGTCAAGTTTCCGCTGGTGGATACATACGAAGAAAACGGGAGCTTTGAAATTTTGCCTGCGACCCAATACCTCGCTGATCCGGAGTTGGAGAACTGTTACGATGAAGTGTTGACAAAGGGCGACTTCCCTACAGCGCGCCGTCTCAATCTAAAGAAGGGGACGCTATGGGTTCAGGACCCGCGGACGCTCCACCGCGGAACTCCCAATCGTGCTGATCACGCCAGACCGGAGTTGGTGATTTGTTATTCCCTCCCTTGGTTCGCAATGCGTAAACCGATTGAGATGACTCAAACGGAATACGACAGGCTTTCCGAACGGGGCAGGGAGATGTTGTCTCGATGTGAGATAGTTGAATAGTGTTGTTAAATCACGGGGATCCCGTAACACATAGAGGGGCAACCACAAGGATTGCCCCTACAACCAAAGAGGAGATAAAATGAAAACTTTTAACAGTTTAACCCGATTAACCGGGCGCGTCGTTGGTCTTGCCCTGATTGGCAGTTTGATGATGGTTAGCATTTATGCAGGTGCAGACAGCCATGCAAACAGCGCGAAAGCACAGCTGGAAAAATCACCGCGCCATGGGGAATGGGTAAAAATCACCACAGAAAGCGGACGCGAAGTGAGTGCTTTCATCGTTTTCCCGGAGGTCAAGGAGAATGCGGCTTCGGTGATTGTTATCCATGAGATTTTTGGTTTAACAGATTGGATAAGGCAGGTCGGCGATGAACTTGCAAAAGCCGGTTTTGTCGCAATCTGTCCCGATTTCCTGTCCGGGATGGGACCAGACGGAGGCGGCACCGACAGCTTTGAGGGTAATAGCGTCCGACGGGCGATTCGTGACCTAGACCCGGACCAAATCACAGCAGACCTTAAAGCGGTGGCGACATACGTCCGCGATTTGCCTTCGACGACAGATGTGGTTGCTGTTAGCGGATTCTGTTGGGGCGGCGCACAATCGTTTCGCTTTGCCACCAATGACGATTCACTGCAAGCGGCTTTCGTCTTCTACGGTAGCCCGCCGGATGCAGCGGCATTGGGAAACATTACATGTCCGGTCTACGGCTTTTACGGTGAGAGTGACAACCGGATCAACTCGACTATAGAATCGACAAAGGAAGCCGCCAAATCTGCCGGCATCATCTATGACCCGGTAATTTACGCCGGGGTCGGTCACGGCTTTCTGAGGCGAGGGATGGCTGCGGACGCGAATGAGGTCCAGAAAAGCGTGACCCGTGAGGCTTGGGAACGCTGGGTGAAATTGCTGAGTGAGGAGTAAGGAATACAAACTTGGTTCATATCAAAAGTCAGTGCAGAATGCGAATAGGAACCGAGTTTTTCCGCAAAAACTCGGTTTCTGTGCACTAGTTCTTAACATGAGCCACAAACTTAATAGAGGAGAAATTTTCAAATGAAAAGGGCACTTACCTTTGCTATCTTTTTTTGTGTAATTACAGTTTCTTTGTGGGGGATGGACGCCCATTCGGAATTTGAGAGGTATTGGCCCCAGTGGCGGGGCCCGGAAGCTTCTGGCGTTGCACCACACGGGGATCCACCCATCGAGTGGAGCGAAAACAAAAATATCCGATGGAAAACCGCAATCCCGGGTCAGGGACATGCCACTCCAATCGTGTGGGACGATACCATTTTTGTCACAAGTGCCATCAAGACCGATCAGCAAGTAGAATTAGCGCCGATAGAGGAACCACGAGGGCGGCGAGGCCGCCGCGGTCGTTCCGCAGCTCCATCATCTGTCCATCAGTTTGTAATTTTTGCTATCAACCGTTCTGATGGGAGCATCCGTTGGCAACGGGTCGCCCGCGAAGAAGTGCCGCATGAGGGGACACATCAGACCGGCAGCTGGGCGGCAAATTCCCCGGTCACGGATGGGGAGCACGTCTACGTTTATTTCGGTTCTCGTGGTCTCTACTGTTACGACATGGGGGGAAATCTCCAGTGGGAGAAAGACCTTGGAGATATGCACACCAGAAACAGTTTCGGTGAAGGCAGTTCGCCGGCACTCTATGGGGATGCCATCATCATTAATTGGGATCACGAAGGCGATTCATTCATTATTGCATTAGACAAACGGACAGGCGACGAGCTCTGGAAAATTGACCGAGATGAAGTAACGTCGTGGGCAACCCCACTCGTCGTTGAACACAATGGGACTCATCAAGTCATTGTGAACGCAACTCGTCGGACGCGTAGCTATGATCTGGCGACAGGGGAAATACTCTGGGAATGTGGTGGCATGACAGCGAACACAATTCCATCGCCCGTTACAGCGAATGGTATTGTCTACGTTACGAGTGGTTTTCGTGGCAATGCCTTGCAAGCGATTCGTCTCGACGATGCGGAGGGAGACATCACTGGTGCATCCGCGGTTGTTTGGGACTATGACAGGGATACCCCTTATGTACCCTCCCCGCTGCTGTATGACGATATGCTCTATTTCTTGAAACATAACAGGGGCGTGCTCTCCGCCTTCAACGCTAGTACCGGTGAAGCGTATTATGGGCCGGAGCGTCTAGAAGGCGTCTCGGATGTCTATGCGTCGCCGGTGGGTGCAAACGGTCGCATCTATATCGCGGATAGAGATGGCGTCACGCTCGTAATTAAACACGGTTCGACGTTTGAAGTCCTTGCTGAAAATGTCCTCAATGACGGTTTCAATGCTTCACCTGTGATCGTGGATAAAGAGATATATCTGCGTGGGAACAGATCTCTCTACTGCATTGCGTCGGATTAATTAGTATAGTGTTATCTTAGACACTCCCGATGCAGAGATAACCCCCTAAATCCCCCTTGTCAGGGGGACTTGGGAAACTTCGAGCGGGTCAGAGTTATTGGTAAATGTGCCCTTATTTCTCGTGTTTACTATAGATGCTTCATCATCAATGCAGGGCAAGATGCCCCGCCTACGATGCGTAGAGTGTGAACATACCCTTCGACGCCCGATGAATCGGGCAACTACAATCCGAAGTGCGTAAGTCCTAACGTTAGAAAGAAAAAAATATAAAAATGTTTGATGATTATCAACCCAATCGATTTGGGCCAGGGCGTTCTGCGGTTATGTGCAAACATGGCGCGGTCGCCACAAGTCAACCCCTCGCTGCTCAAGCGGGATTGCAAATTTTGCGCGATGGTGGCAATGCGATTGACGCCGCCGTTGCGACAGCTGCTATGCTCAACGTTGTTGAACCGATGTCTACAGGGATTGGCGGAGATATGTTTGCGCTGGTGTATCGCCCACAAGATGGCGTTATCCGTGGGTTGAACGGCAGTGGACGTGCGCCGTATGCCGCAGAACTTGAATTCTTCACAAAGCAAGGATTAACCAGCATTCCAAGCACAGGGAGTTTGTATCCTGTGACCGTCCCCGGCACGGTTGATGGGTGGGCAACAATCCTCAAAGCCTGTGGTACTATGACGTTGGGCGATGTCCTCAAGCCTGCCATAGATCATGCGGAGAACGGGTTTCCGGTCAGCCCACAGATTAGTTTGGCGTGGCAGGAAGCGGCTGGGCTGCTTTCGAGTACGCCTGACGCTGCAAAAACCTATCTGATCAATGGACATGCGCCCCAACCGGGAGAGGTGTTCTACCAACCCAACTTCGCAAACACTTTGCGTCTAATTGCTGAAGGGGGCTGCGACGTGTTTTATAAAGGTGAGATTGCGAAAAGAATCGTGGACTTCTCCGATGAGAACGGTGGCCTATTCACGATGCAGGATTTTGCTGATCACACCTCGAATTGGGTGGAGCCGATTTCAACGAGTTATCGCGGCTACGATGTCTACGAAATTCCGCCCAACGGACAGGGTATCGCTGCGCTACTCGCGTTGAACATCGTTGAGGGTTTTGACCTTCAATCAATGGGGCATAATAGCGAAGCTGCACTGCATTGCTTGATCGAGGCGATGAAGTTAGGGTTTGCCGATCTGTATCAATACATCACAGATCCGGAGGTTGAGGCTGTGCCCGTAGACGGTTTACTTTCCGTTGAGTACACCGATAGCCAGAGGGCACGGATTGACCTCGATCACGCCAATAGAAATCCCATCGCTGGCGCCCCGCCGATGGGCAGTGACACGGTTTATCTCTGCGCGGTTGACACGGATCGCAATGTCGTCTCGTTTATCAATAGCCTCTTTGCCGGGTTTGGCTCAGGCATGGTGGCAGGGGATACAGGGATAATGTTGCAGAACCGAGGGGCAGGTTTCTCGCTGAATCCGGCCCATGTCAATCGGATTGCACCGCATAAACGCACGATGCACACAATTATCCCCGGTATGATTGCTCAAAACGGTGTGCCTTTGGTGACCTTCGGCGTGATGGGCGGCCAGATGCAGCCACAAGGACACCTGCAACTAGTGTCCAACCTTGTTGATTTCAATATGGACGTGCAATCTGCGCTTGATGCCCCGCGCTTCCGCGTCCTGGAGGGATCAACCGTTACTATCGAAGAGGGTGTGCCGATGAACGTTCAGGCGGGATTGGCACGAAAAGGACATCAGTTGATACCACCGTATACCTTCTTCGGTGGCGGACAAGCGATTTTTATTCATCCGGAGTATAATACGCTGATTGCAGGGTCTGAGCCACGCCGCGATGGGTGTGCGGTGGGATACTAATTTGAAACGTGATGCGTCAGTTAGTTCACGGGTTCATTGGTACATGAGTTCATTAATAAACTCTTGAATTATAGGATCGAGGCATTTCAGCAAAGTTGGAGCGGGGCAAATCCGAGAGGATCCCGTGACCGGGGATGCCCCGCCTACAGTTCCTAGCCTAGTGAACTCAATTAAGCGGCGGCACGGATGTTTGCCCGCGTTCCTTCAACATCGAAACAGGCGTACTGATTGTCCCGCATGATGCGCGTTGCAATTTGCATCGCCTGTGTTTCGGTCATATACCCCTCCACTATCTCCGCTTCAAGGGCACGGCGGATCTCGTTCCGTGCCTGTATCGCATACGCCATCGCGCTTGTGGGCCAATGGGTGTCTCCGCCAAACGCGAACAGCTTGTTTGATGGGACAGCGTGCAGAAATCGCCGCAAAAAGTCGCGAGAACTGTATGGATCGACACTCCATGCCCAACAGAGATCTACCCAGATGTTGCGATAGTGTTTTGCGAGTGCGACCAATTCATCGGTGTAGGGATAGGAGATGTGCATCAAGACAAACTTAGCGTCGAGGTAACGCGCGAAGAGGTCGCACATATTTCCGGCGCGAATCCGATGCACCGGCATCCGATCATTTCCTGCATAGTAGCCGGTATGGATCTTGAACGGTAGGTTGTGTTCGATAGACTGTTCAACGCCTCGCGCCCAGCACCAATCGCCCAAACAGAGCTGCGTTTCGACGCTGATTTCCTTTTCCGGCTGAGTCAGCACTTTTTGGAGAGCTGCAGATGCTTCAAGATCGTTCCGTTCGATCCAGTTGAGGGTGCGAGTGTAAGCGTGTTGCGCTTTCACCGCGATGGCAGTAGGCGCGTGCTTTGCAAAGATCGCCTCTATCGCCTGTTTCAGTGTCCTGAGATCTATCACCTCGATTCCCGTTTCGGCGTGGATCTGTTCCAATTCGATTTCGCCATTGCAGAAGCTACGCCACGATAGATCATAGAGGAAGAAATCGAGTCCGGAACTATCGGGGGCACACAGCCATATCTTATCATCGGTCTGCGTGTGGTCAAGGTTGGCGACATCGTGCAGCAACCGGAACCGTTCACCGGGCCGTCTCAGCATCTTAATTTTTTCTTGTGCCGGCGCTATGTTTGCTCCCGTGAGTTCTTCAAGCCCGTAGGCGTGTTCGGCGATGAGTCGCACCGCCTCACCATACCCTGTGAACTGCGTCGCTTCCCACGCCTCTCGGATACCCTCAAAGCGCCCGGCGATATCTGGGTCTGAACCATCCATCAGGCGTTTCATCGCGTCGGGCGATGCACCCGCTGTATTGAGGTCTGCGGGGACGTAGTTTCCAAACAGGTCTTGTAAGATGTCTGGACCGTCGTCGAGCCATACATGTTCTCGATCCAGATGTTCATGTGTATCAACTAAAGGTGTATTCTGAATGTGATGTGCCAAATCGGTTGACATATTTTTTCTCCTTGTATATTCTACGACAGAATGTGTTATACCGCTTTAGAACCTACGCATTTTAGTCCAGTTGGCGCGGGGCAAGTCCGAGAGGATCTCCGATAAATCGAGAGCAGGCCCGTGACCGGGGATGCCCCGCCTACAGCTGGCTGCATAAGTCCTGTAGAAATATAAACGACAAAAATCCTTCGGAGGCGGACATGCGTTCATGTGCTATTTTCGATCTGGATGGGACAATTATCGACAATTCTTCTGAGCGGGTTCTCCTCAGATATCTGCTTGAGGGTGGTGAACTACCGTTGCACAACCTGTCCCAATGGCTCCTTGATTTTATTCGGATCGGGAATCTGCGTCAAGCCAAAGCAAACAAGGTCTACCTGAAAGGCTTAGATTATCAGCATATCTGCGACTTAGCACAGCTCTGCTTTACAGAACGTTTGGTGGACCACATCTCGCCTAAAGTTTATGACCTCTTTGAATTTCATCGCGCCGAAGGACGCTCTATTGTCATTTTGTCCGGATCTCTGGAACTTTTAGTACAGTTTTTCTACGAACACCTGAATGCGGATTTCATGATTGGATACAGTTTAGAGGTGGTTGACGAAGAGATCACGGGGCATGGTGTGGGCATAAATCCTTATGGCGAGAATAAAGCCAAGTTGGTTCAGGAACTTGCCGAGGCACACAATTTTGACTTGAGCGCATCTTATGCTTACGGAAACCATCATTCGGACGCGCACAAGCTCGAACGGGTTGGACACCCGGTCGCTGTCAATCCCGATAGAAAGTTACGAGAGATTGCGGATGCCAACAGTTGGCAGATTGAGCAGTTTCATACAGATTAGCGCAAGTTGATAGTTGTCAGACTCGCTCGGCTTGGATAGACATATCCAATCCATAAACACCCGGACGATAGCGTAACGTTCCGGATGATTGAGCCAGGACTATAGCACTGTGTGCTAGGTATCCTGTGCAGTGGATTTGTCAATCCACTGCGAGCGGTGCGGAATCAGATCGCGGACTTCGGGGACTGTAAAATTGAGATTGCGGTGGACGGAAGGGTGCACCTCCGGATTCCCCGCTCTGATTGTCCACTCCGGATGTTCCACTTTGATTGACATCCGTTGAAGCGGGAAGCACACCGCTTGAATCCATCTGATAGATAAGACGATAGCGTTTCATACTTTGTGTAATTCTCAAGATCAATCTGTGCTGAACTATCAGCGCTGTTCTCTCAATAATGGCAGTTGTCGGTTGGCCTGTTTGATCCAACCCCACATCGTAAGTGTCTTACCGGCGGGGGCAACTGCAAAAGCGGGACCAAACCATGCAGGCTGCATGTTATTCTGGGGATTATTGGTGAGGTTTTGAGGATTGCCACCATCGGCGCCCATCACATAGATTTCACGGTTACCATCTTGTTCCGAAACAAAGACAATGCGCTTGCCATCGGGAGACCATGAGGGAGACGAATCATTCTTGCGATTATTGGTGAGTCTACGCGTATTCTTCCCGTCGGCGTCCATCACGTAGATGTCAGAAGTGGGCCAACCGTGTATAACGTGAGCGGGTCCATCCCTATTAGACGAGAAGGCAATCTGTCCTTGTGCGTCAACGCATACCATCAGCAGCGTTAGACCCAAGACTACAATGCTAGCAAAAAGAAAATGTGCGAGATTGTATCTCCGTTGCATCTGTTTTTCCTCCTCTGTTCTCAAATCACTTTTTTGTTCTCTGGGGACGATAAAGGTTAGATTGTTTAGGAAACCCCTTTCCCACTAAAATTATACAACTATTTAAGCAATTTATGCAAGCACCTACAGTGAAGTGTCGGGATTCGGAGACCTCTCTGCGTTCTATCCCGACGAGTCAAGCATCCCGATAAATTGGGCTTTAAAGCAATCGGAATCAGGGATAAACATAAATAAAAGATACCCACGACAACTAGCATAAGGACGCGCAATGAATTGCGCTACTACAAACGGTGGGCCAGGATGCGCCGCCTACATGGGATGGGGATATGAGCCAAAGCGGAAAATCAGATAGCTCAAGGACGAGCGTGAAATTGCTTGACTTTGAAATCGGATTCCATTACAATCAGCAAAATTTTATTTGTTCGTAACCCCTCTGATAAGAGGGGAAAGACAAGGGGCTTTGAATCCCGGTTTATCGGGGAGGAGAAGATTCTCTAACCCCCCTAGCCCCCCTTGTCAGGGGAGTTGATGTATGATCACTTCAAAAGGAGCAGTTTATGACCACGCCATCTTTCACCCGATCTACTCCACAAGACCTTGTCCGTGTTGGTGTGATAGCCGGTCCCGGCGGGCACATGCACGGTATCTGGGGCAATACGATGAACCCGCCCGCGGGTCAGATCCGCACGACAGGTATGGTGCTGACACACGCTTGGACCATTAGACCCGATATGGCGGAACGATTGAATTCACTGTTTCAAGGCGTCGAAATTGTCCACCATCCCGCGGATATGATTGGCAAGGTTGATGGCGTGTACATCGACGATGTCACGGCGCTTTCGCTGTATCCGCTGTTCGCAAAGCCTTTCCTTGAGGCGGGCGTCCCGACGTTTGTCAATCGTCCATTTGCCACCTCCCTCGCGAAGGGACAGGCGATGGTTGATTTGGCAGCGAAACATGGCACCCCACTGTTGACGGCATCAACGTGGGAATATACGGAGAGTGTGGGCGACCTGCGTGCCAAAGCCGCTGATATGAACGACATCAAAGGCTATGTCGCGCATAATTCGATGAGCGATTACTATTCGCACGGGTTGCACGGCGTCTGGTACATCCACGCCGTATTGCGCGATGAGATTAAGAAAGGTCGGGGGAGGATGACGGGTGCGGCGTATCACACCCCGAATTGGCGGACACCTAACGGTCTCGTGATCTATGAGCATGACCATCCGACGCGTCCGTACTACGGTTCATTGCAATTGGTGAGTGGTGCGGACGCACAGGGGTATATGCGTATTTTCGGGGATCATCAGGGAGATGCGGAAGGCAAGATACCGGGGCGTCCGGGATATTTCCGCTACAACACATGGAACGCCTTGCAGCTGGTTATTCAAGAGATGTTTGAAACGGGCGAATCGCCGGAGACCGGCGATGACTTGATGGAAAAATTGACGATGTTTCTCCTACCGTTCTACTCGGTTCTGGAACGCGGCGGCAACTTTGTCCGTCGCGAGGAGTTGGGTGATTGGGAGGTGCCGAATCCGTCGCCGGTACTGATGCAAGATGGAGAACCGACGGATAGCGCATTCCAGCAACCGTACACCGAGGCGGAGTTAGGTGCCGTTGAGCGCATATTGTCGTAATATGGGAGGATAAAACCATGAGAGTTGGTATACACGCAGGTTCCAGCAGTGCGGACGAAATTGCGGCGAGTTGTCGTGAGGCAGGGGTGAACGAGATCTTCCTCGGCACGGGTTCGGTGCCGGGCACTTCAGATCGAGGGTATATGACGTCGGACGACTTCAAGCCTTTCGGGGAAATGCTTCACGAGCGCGGGGTTCGAGTATCCGGGATGATTGCGCCGCCGCCCTCCAAAGAGGCGGTACTCAGCGAAAATGAGCCAGAATTAGATGCCCTTTGTCGGACGCTGCAAGGGATTGGGGAATCCGGTGTTGATGTGGTGCTTTTCTATCCGTTGGATCGGCTAATCTATTTTGACGAATATCACCCCGGCAGACCACTGATGGTCATGCCGGGTGAGGACGGGTGGGATAAAGTTATTCAATTCTTCAGGCGGGTGGTAAGCGTAGCAGACGAGGTGAATCTGAGGTTAGCAAACCATCTGTGGGCGGTTGATGTGCTGCACGAGGTTTGGGAGACGGTGCCAAGTCCCAATAACGGCGTGACCTACTGCCAAGGGATGTCTCTCTTTGGCGAAGACCCGCATTCACCCGTTGAAACATGGGGTATGGACCGGATCTTTTTCTCTCACGCGCGTAATCAGGTTAGCCACAGTCAGGTCATGCGGGATCACGACGAAGTACCGTTAGACAGCGGTGATGTGGACATCCCCCGATGTGTGCGGGCGCTGATGAAGGCGGAATACGATGGGGTCATTATTCCCGAACATCTCGGACCCCAAAGCATACCCGATGCTGTCGCCTATCTGAAAGGGTTGATCAACGATTAAATCCAGATCACGGATGAAACGTGAAACGTAATAAAAAGCATACTACAGGGTTCACTAGTCCATTCGTTTATTAATGAACTAGTGAACCAATGAACCAACTTAGCGGGACCAGACTGACTGATAGAGTCCTTCTGTCCCTTCTTCTGCCGGATAAGCGATTGCTGCAGATGGGTATACCGCTACCTTGGGTTTCTGGGCTCGATATATCTGCTTCAACATATCCAAGATTTCATCCCATGAATCCATGAGCTTGGCTCTGGGTTGCGCTTCCAAGACCTCCATCGGACCCACGGCATCAGAGAACAGGATATAATCCCAATCCTCAGATCTCACGAGCGGTTTCCGTTCTTCGCGTTCCCGATCCTCTTCCTCGCGGCGGCGTTTTGCCCCAAGGATACCCGCTCGGTGATAGCATACCCCTTCATCCCCGGAGGAGACTAGGATGCGCGTCGCTTCCGGCGAGGCGTGCCGCATGGGCCACCCACCGATTTGACCATAACTGAGGTCATGATCACGCGGATAGCCGGTAGTGATTACGATATCGGCGTCTGTCATCGGTGTGACCGCGTAAGCGACCCTTGAGGTCTCAGCAGCAGCGCGATGGGCATCGACCAGATCTCCAACGAAAAGGGCGGTAATTTGCCGTCTATCGTTAAGGGTGGTTATCACCGTTGTATTCACCCCTAGCATTCGGGCGGCTTCCTCAGAGTTGAGCCGAAATTCATTCTCGATGTTCCCCGCATTTCCGCCACTTTCCAGTGTGCCGTGCGCGGTGCTAATGGTCTTATAATTTGACACCCCAGGGATGACAATTTTGCCGCCTCCACTAAACGCTGCGGTGCCGTGGGGCCAAGCGCCTCCGACGCCAATTTTCACATCGCAATCGACGACCCACTGGTTGCAGTGCAGCGGGACCCCACGCGAGGTCTCACCTATGTAAACGTAGGCGTCGTCCAACTCATTCTGTTTAACACGAAAACGGCGCACCGTGTCCTCACCGAGCTTCTTGACAAGGTCAGCGTGCTTCATGCTTCTGTGACAACCGAAGCCCATGAAGAAGATAATGTTTTCTTCGGAGATGCCGCCTTCCTGAAGTTCTTCTAGGATGAAAGGGATCACTTCTGAGGAGGGGGTAGGACGGGTTAAATCGTCGCAAACGATGACGGCACTGTTTTGGCCTTGTGCTATCTCGGCGATTCGTGGCGATCCGATGGGTTGGTGAAACGCCTGTCGTAGCTGGTCTTGCGTCAGCACCGGATGCTTTTCGTATCCAATGACATTGATATCCCAATCGTCGGGAAACGTCAAGTCGACTTCTCTATCGCCATACCAAGCACCTGTTAAAACTTGAACAGATTGCATATTTGTCTCCTTCTACTAACTTTGATCACGTGGATAAGCGATCGCTGACGAGCGATATACCGCTACCGTCGGCTTTTGGTCACGATATTTCTGCTTCAGGAAGTCGAGGATTTCATCCCACGATTCCATCAATTTGGCTTTGGGGTGGGTTTCCAAGACTTCCATCGGGCCCACGGCATCAGAGAAAAGGATATGATCCCAGTCCTCTGATCTCACGAGCGGCTTTCGCTCTTCGCGTTCACGATTCTCTTCTTCACGAAGTTGCCTGCCCCGCAGAAAGCCTGCCCGGTGGTAGCCGACCCCCTCGGTGCCGGTGTTGATGAGAATACGCGTTGCCTCCGGTTGAGAATGCCTCATGGGCCATCCACCTTGACCTCCGTATGGAAGATCGTGGTCACGCGGATAGCCAGTGGTAATCACAATATCAGCGTCGGGCATTACTTGGATCGCGTAGGCCTCTCTGGCTTCTTCAACGGCGGTACGGTGTGCTTCGACCAAATCGCCCACAAAAAGCCCAGTGATCTCGCGTTTGTAATCCAAGATGGTGAGCACGGTTGTATTCAATCCCGCCATTCGGGCGGCTTCCTCGGAGTTCAGCCGAAATTCATTTTCGACATTTCCAGCCCTGCCTCCGCCGTTCAACGTGCCGTGTGCGGTGCTGATAGTTTTGAAGTTTGCTATACCGGGGATAGCGAGTTTTCCGCCGCCGCTGAAACCGGCGGTGCCGTGTGGCCATGTTCCACCAATACCAATTTTGAGTTCGCAGTCCATCACCCACTGATTGATATGCAGAGGAACTCCCCGCGACGTGTCGCCTAAATAGACGAATGGATCATCCAACTCATTCTGCTTGACACGGAAACGGTTTACAGTATCTGCGCCGAGTTTCTTTGTGATATCATCGTGCCGCATCTGTCTGTGGCAGCCATGCCCTATGAAGATTAAGATATCCTCCTCGGCAATGCCGCCTTCTTGCAGTTCATCTAAGATAAAAGGCATAACCTCTGAGGTCGGAGTGGGCCGCGTGAGATCATCGGCGATGAGGACGGCACTTTTCTTTCCCTGCGCGAGTTCTGCGATTCTTGGTGACCCAATCGGCTGATGGAACGCCTGTCGCAGCTGATCTTGCGTCAGCACCGGACGTTCTTCAAAAGCGATGAGGTTGAGGTCCCAATCATCAGGAAACGTCAAGTCAATCTCTCGGTCGCCATACCAAGCGGCTGTCAAAACCTGAACTGATTGCATTATCAATCTCCCTTGCGGAATTAGTGAATCTAGAAATGAGGCAACCGCGAGGATTGCCGTGTGGTTAAGACGTTAAGCCGAAGAAACGGTATTAAACATAATTCGGAAATTCTTCGCCACAGATCAGCGGATAATCGGGTTTAGGGGCGTCGCCCAAATATTCTGTCTTGGAACCCATATAGTGCGTCGCATATCCCCGGCGCTGCTTCGCTGACCGGTTGGCGTGGCTGCTATGTAGAAGTAGACTGTGGTGAAAGCTGCAATCTCCCGACTCCAATTCGACGGGCTTCTCATTTTTCCACTCGCCTGCAAGCGCATGACTTTCGATTTCTTGCTCCCGTTCTCTGCTGATCAGTCCCCACTTGTGACTGCCGGGAATCACCCACAAGCATCCATTTTCGATTGTAGCATCGTCCATCGCTGCCCAGCAACTGACGAGGTTATATGGGACGAGGTGTTTCCACGAGTTTGAGTCTTGGTGATATTCCTTACGCGAGCCGTGTTTCGGCGGCTTCATGAATAGCTGATCGCCGTACAGCTTGATATCAGGCCCGAGTAAATCGACGATGACATCTACAATTTTCGGATTGCCAGCGTGCGCTCGCATCACTTCATCATGCGGGACCAGATTCCACAGCTTGCGGACGGATTCGATTTTCGATTCCGTCTGAATGTCACCCCTTTTAATCGCGGGCTCAACCTGAATCCACTCTTCTGGCACATGGGCTGCTTCGCCGGAGGCGATGAGATTCGCTCGTTCTTTGAGGGCTTCGACCTCTTCTTGGGTGAGGAGGTCCCGGACGACGAGATAGCCGTTTTCCCAAAAATGCTGCTTCTGTTCATCTGTCAACGCCATATGGATCTACTCCTTTTTTTAATCGGTCGTAAAAGCTATCTAGTTGGCATTGCGAAAAGCGAGAAAAATGCCCTAATCTTTCTGTTATTATACCAATTCTGATAAAACATGACGCTTTATTAAATCTGCCATCAAATTATTTGCCCACTCACAATGCCACATGGTGCTCCGCTGGAGCACAGTCCCTAAACAACCCAACGGCTATAGACATGTCGCTCCGCTGGAGCGAAAGGCAGAAACGAATCATCAGCTCCTCTGAGGGTAAAGAGGACTTCCACATGGTGCTCCGCTGGAGCACAGTCCCTAAACAGACCCAACGGCTATAGACATGTCGCTCCGCTGGAGCGAAGGACTGATACCAATTGTGAATCTCGACCTACAGGTTTTAATGGATTTCCAATAACTAGCACCCCTGGT
>JAJEAL010000076.1 GCA_022822785.1 Candidatus Poribacteria bacterium | reverse complement strand
GGTAGGTGCGGTTTCCAACCGCACCGGTTTGGAGTGTCTAAATAATTTTAAAATCTACCATAAATTAGCAGAAGAAGGCGAGCTTTTCTAATTTCCTGATAGAATGATTGTGTGATAAAATCTATAGAGGTCATGAATTGGGGTGGCTCCCGTTAATCGAGTATGGTGTGTTGACCCAATTAATGATACAATTAAAGGAACTGGCTCATGGCCTCTCAATTCTACTAGCACCGTTGGTTAAATATAAGCGTGCTATAGACTGATGAATTGTCTGCTGTCTTGTCGCAGTCAAGGCTTGCACAGAAGAATAAGCGATAAATCAAGGAGGTATGTATGGACACGGCATGTTTTGATTATTGCTTGACTGAAGATGAACACCGTGAATTTGAGAAGAACGGTTTTTTTATAGTTGAGAACGCTATACCACCGGACCTGGTCAAAGACCTAACCACCGTGGTAGACCGGCTTGATGCCCAATACCGGAGCACGGACGCCTCACCAGATCAGAAAGTTCGCGGCGTCATAGACCCGAACCGACCACCTGAGAGGTTAGCCGGGCCGCAGGATCGGTTAAACTTGATGGATTTTGTGGGGAAGGATGAGATCTTTCTAGAACTGCTCGATTGGTATAAGACATTTCCAAAAGTATGGGGTATCTTGGGCTGGAACATCCAACTCTACCACTCCCATTTGACGGTTACTCCCCCGGGACCACCCGATGAAGCAGGAGTCAAGAAGCGCCTAGGCTGGCATCAGGATAGTGCGCGTTTGAATCAAGAGTTGGAGACCATTCCCCAACCGCGTATCTCGCTCAAGGTGGCTTTCTTTTTGACCGATACCACAGAGGAGGGCAGAGGCAATTTCTATGTCCTCCCCGGCAGCCAGCTACAGAAAACACCGGAGTTTCCCGCGGATGGCGTTTCGGACCCTGAAGAGGCATTAGCTGTGAAGGTGCCACCCGGCACTGCGGTATTTTTTGATCGACGGCTCTGGCATTCGGCTAGCCCGAATTATTCAGATATTTCCCGCAAAGTGCTCTTTTACGGTTACAGCTACCGGTGGTTACGACCCAGAGATGATATGACCGTGGAACATTTTATGGATCGCTGTGATCCGATTCGACGGCAGTTGCTCGGCGCTGGCACAGGCGGACACGGCTATACCTCCCCGACCGATGAGGATGTGCCTTTGAAGGTTTGGTTGGCGGAACACCTCGGTGAGGAAGCGGTGGCAGCTTAAGTGCTCATCGTTCTATCTCAGTTCACGGAGGAAGATTGATTCGCGGCTTCACGTCTCGTTTTCGATATCTTCTTCCGTGATAATCTCTATCCCGTGCCGACGAAACAGGGCCGCAGTGACCCCATCGCTGCCGGTGAGATTGCCGGTGAAGGAGCCGTCATATATCTTTCCACACCCGCAGGAGGGGCTTTTCGACTTGAGGATGGCGTAGGTTGCACGATGCGCTTGGGCAATTTCCAATGCACGATACGCGCCTGCGAGGAACGCCGCCGTTTTGTCCTCACCGTCCACTGTGACGACTTGTGCCCTCCCGTCGAGCACATCCGCTCCATCTCCACCGACAATCTCTGCAGCAGGTCGAGGGGTTGGAAGTCCGCCCATCTGCTCCGGGCAGATTTGGATCAATGAATCCCCTCCAAATCTGTTTGTGACCGCCTTGCTCTCGCTGTCAAGACCGTTATAACGGCACTTTTCACCGATGAGGCACGCACTGATAACGATTTTTTTCATAGCAATTTCTCGATTGGAACCTTGTGTAGTGGCTAACCCTTCAATCAAACCTATTTTTGAATCAAAGCTATAGATGTCAACCCAATTTTCTCAACTAAGCGATCATATTTTTGTTCATCACGATGCTATCAACGTCGGTATTTTGCGCGACGGAAATCGCGCGCTCTTAATTGATTGCGGCGACGGCAGTGTGTGTTCAACGCTCGATGCACTCGGAATCACAGCAGTTGATACGGTGCTATTCACACATCACCACCGTGATCAGGCGTCAGGAATCGGAATCGTCGCGTCGGCGGACACACGCATTGGCGTCCCAGCTCAGGAACGCCGTTGGTTTGAGTCGGTCGAAACGTTCTGGAACGATCCGCAGATGCGCTGGCATCTCTACAACTATCATCCTCATAACTTGATGCTTGCCGAGTCGGTCCCTGTGACGGCTGCCTATGCTGAAGGCGATGCCATCCAGTGGGGGAACGCAAAAATCAGGGTCGTCGACACCCCTGGGCATACGGATGGGAGTGTCTCTTACACGGTTGAAGTTAATGGACGCTGTTTCGCTTTTTGTGGCGACCTCATTTACGACGCCGGGCAAATCTGGGAACTGTATAGCCTCCAAAAAGAGGACGAGACAACGGATTATCACGGATTCCTCGGTGATAGGGGACGATTGACCCATAGCCTTAAAAAACTGCAACAACGATTTCCCGAAATCCTCATCCCTTCACACGGAAAGATTATGCGCGACCCGAATGGTGCGATTGACGCGCTTCTGTCGCGGCTTGATGTCTGCTACGATAAATATGTCGCCATCTCCGCGCTCCGATACTATTTTCCGAAGCTATTCACCGAGTTTGAAGGCAGCGCGGGACACATGCCCATCCGTGAAGGCAAGGAGGTGCCGGAATTTCTGCGCCACTACGGAACAACGTGGCTGATTATCTCAGAAAACAGGGAGGCGTTTGTCATGGACTGCGGCAGCCCCGGCATCCTGAAACAGATTCAGCGTCTCAAAACTGAGGGGGAAATCTCCGACGTGACAGAGTTCTGGATTACGCACTACCACGACGATCACGTGAACGCCATCCCCGAATTTCAGGACAGCTTTCCGTGCACAACGCGAGCGGATTCCGTTGTGGCTGATATTGTGGAGAACCCACGTGGATTCCGTCTCCCTTGCATCTCACCCGCTGTTGCCCGGGTTGATCATCGCACCCAAGATGGCGATTCGTGGACGTGGAACGAATTTAAGATGACCGCTTACCACTTCCCCGGTCAGACCTACTATCACGGCGGCTTGCTCGTCGAAGGACGAGGTGTGCGTCTGTTCTTCGCCGGCGATTCTTTTACAATGTCAGGTATTGATGATTACTGCTCCGGGAATCGTAACCTGCTCGGTGAAGGGGTAGGATATGATCGCTGCCTCGCTTGGATGGCCGAACTCAGTCCTACCCATATCTTCAACTGCCACGTGCCGTGTGCGTTTACTTTTATGGACGAAGAGATTTGTCAGATGCGAACGAACCTTGCTGAAAGGGAACGTCTCTATGCCGATCTCTTTCCGTGGGACCATCCCAACTACGGGATGGACGAACAGTGGGTACGCCCCTATCCTTATGAGCAGGATGTCGCCGCCGGCGAGACGGTCACTCTACGTGTATGTTTCACCAATCACTCCTCAGCAGCCCGGATTGCGAGCTGCCGCCCTATCCTTCCCGAATCGTGGGAGGTAGACATCCCCGAACGGTCGGCCACCATTCCACCGAAACAGGAGGGACATATCGTCCTTTCAATTCCCATTCCGACACACATCAACGGTGCCCAACGCACTGTCATCCCTCTAAATGTAACTTATGATGGACGACCGCTTGGACAGTTCCGTGAAGCAATTTTCGTCTTTTCATCCAACGTCTAATACACTTATGGCTTATGTTGTTGATTCATAAGTCCCCCTGACAAGGGGGGTTTAGGGGGTTAAAAATGGAACAATCTCGCACCGCGTGCTAAATTTGCGTAAGTCCTGACAGTGTGAAATCTCTCTTTCAGAATTCTCCTCGGCGGAATCCGTAGCGAATCTCACCCGCCAAAAACTGTCGTTGCTCCGGGGTCACCTGCTCAAGTAAATCTGCCGGCGGATCATAGCGCCGCCATGTTTGCATGAATGGCGGCGTGTATCCGTAGACCAGCGAATAGCGCGGGGATGCGCCGGCTTTGAGCGTGGGGCCGGCGTGGATTAATGTTTCGCTCAAGATGAGAACATCGCCCGCTTGGGATTGCAGCTGCGTTGCTAAGGTCTCATCCATGAACCCGCGCAGCGTCTTCGTCGGGATATCCATCCGATGACTGCCCGGCACCACCCACGTGCCCTCGCCCGGGCCGTTATCCGTCAGGTAGATGAAGGCTTTGCTAAACATACAGTGATAGTGTCCATCCGCCTCAAAGCTGCCGAAATTCGGAGCAGTGCCCCGGTGCCACCCCTCATCCTTGACATGGGATAATTTGCTAGAGTCTTCCCCATTTGAGTAGTTAATCAGGTATTGATGTTCCTCAAGGCGCACATCGCCGCCAACCACATCTTGAATAATCGGGAGTAGGATTGGATGCATTGCTGTTTCCAGTAGGTGTGGATGATACCAAGCACACCGTGAGAGAACGGTAAGTGTCGGGGTTTTCGGATAGCCGTCGTGCTTGTAGACGCATCCGTCATCGGCGTCCATCTGATCCGCCAGATCGATGAGACGCTGACAGTCCGGCGGACTGAGGATGCTCTTGAGCAGGACGTAACCGTTGACGTCGTAGAAGTAACGTTGTGCTGAAGTCAGTTTAGCTTCTGTGTTCGTTCCCATTTGAATCTGCCTCTCTTTAATTTGATTAACCTTTCCCCTATTTGATGGGTGCCGCGTTTTCGGCAATATATCTTTCAACCTCTTCCGGGTCAACGCAGCCCACAAAGGTCCCACCCGGACCGACATAGTAGAAATTCTCCGCATATTCAAGCCCATACTTCTGACCGAGCGCTTTGTAAGCTTGTAAGCCGAACAGCTTGATATACGCACGATCCGCTGTCTCGTCATCGCCATCTAGTGCCGGCAAGTGCAGTCCCTGCTTCTCAAGTCGTGTTTTGAGCGTGGACCCGCTTGAGCCCGCCGGTCCCTGCGATTTATTCACGCTCATCGAAGCGACCTTCTCATCCATATAATCGCTGATATCGACCACCCGATTGTACGGTTGCCCCGGACGCGCGACCCAGTAATACTGCTCTCTTACCGTGTGGGGCGCAATGCCGAGTGCTACCTGTTCTGGATAATCCTTTGCCATACCAGCCATCCAGCGGGCGGCTTCGACCGCATGTGCGGTTACATAGTGATCGGGGTTCTCCTCGCTATGCCCCCAAGGGTTAAAGGTGAATACGGTGTCAACTTTCAAGGTGCGAAACAGGAAAACCAGTCGAGCCCGCAGCTCTAACGGTGACGCTTCGTCGAGACGGTGGTTCCGGTATCCAAGATTAAAAATCCCCTTGAGTCCCAGCACTTTCGCTAACTCGTCCACCTCGCGTTCATTGCTTAGGATGGTTTCACCGATACTTGGTGTCGGTCCGCACTTTTCGTCATTGGTTGTTTGGATGAGGTAGCCGGTATAGCCTTCTGCGATGAATTTGGCGATTGTGCCGCCACAGAAAAGCGGGATGTCGTCCGCATGGGGTTGAACTGCAGCGAACACCTTGCCCTTGTGCGGTTGCCCCTCTTCAGGTCGTTCGATGGTGACATCCCCAAATTCTGTTTCTTTATCCTCTATAGTCGTGGACATTGTAGTCTCCTCAATTGTGTGAGGTCGGATAAACAGCCTCTAGGATAACACAAGGCTATTTATGGTGAACAATATAAATATGTAGACACTTTCGATCCCCATGTTTGGTAGGCGCTGTTTCCAACTGCGCCGTCCAGTTTCCCATTTGGTAGGCGCTGTTTCCAACTGCGCCGGTATAGAGTGTCCAAGTAATTCTAAAATTCACCATAGTTTTAGGTGTGGCCACGCCTGCACCCAGTAGGCGGGCATCTTGCCCCGCTGTTTGTAGTAGCGCAATCCATTGCGCGTTCTTATGCCGGTTGTTATGGGTAGCGAGTATTCCGTTAATCCATAGAACCCCGTCTGCTGAACTGCGTGAGTATATTCCCAATTTTATCTTGTAAGGTGCGGCGCGGACTTGTAGGACCGTGATAATTGCTCATGATAATCGAGAATGCCACCGTTTCCCCGTCCGACGTTACCGTATAGCCGGCAAGTGCGGTTAACCCCCGCAACGTTCCGGTTTTGGCGCGTAAAACCCCTTCCGCTGCCATGCCCTGCATCCGCCATGCTAGCGTTCCATCCACCCCTCCAATCGGCAGCGACGCAACGTAGTCGGGCATCACCGCAAAATTGCGGAACATATAGACCAACAGGTCAGTCAGCAGGGAAGCAGTTACTAAATTATAGCGAGATACCCCCGAACCATCGGCAAGGGTATAATGTTCCCAAGCTATTCCAATTTCACCTAAAAAATTACTAGTCGCTCCCAGGCCGTTCTCTGCTGTTCCCGGATTGCCGCTCAGTTCAGCACCGATTGTTTTCAACAGAAGTTCGGCAATCAGGTTATCGCTCGGCTTGTTCATCTCCCAAAGGATACGGGATAATGGTGGGGATACATGCGTGATGATTTCCGCTGTTCCTTCAGGTACTTCGCCATAACGCACTTTTCCTTGGACGGTAATTCCCCGCTTTGCGAGCATTTCTCGCAATAGTGTGCCACAGTAGAGCGCCGGGGCAAGTACATCTACACGTCGGTTCCTCCCAGCTTGACCGATTGCCATCATTCCATCAATCGTTAGGAGGTTCTCCTTGGCGGATTCATCTTTTCGTTTAATTGTCAGGCGTGTTTTTTCCGAGTGTCCTACGGTAGTCGCTTTATTAACAATTTTCATATACTCTGTGGGCGGGTCAAGCTGAACGCGAACCGGATCATCAACTTTACTGCCGGGGGAGATGCGGACAAGCACACCGTTACGGTTAATCGTCAGCGCACTCAGATGTGGATAGTACCCACCGATAGGCCCATCGTCCCACATCCAACCTTTACCCCATCGGACAGCGTCAAAGTAGGTTTCGTCTACCACAATGTCGCCCGGCAAATCTGTCGTACCCATTTCCACCAATCTTTCGACCATCTTCTCCAGATCGTCGCTATCAAACATCGGATCACCGTGCCCTTTGAGATAGATATTCCGCGAGATCTGACTGTCTTCAAGGTGACCCATGTAAAGCGTGGTATGGAAACGGTAGTCTGGACCGAGTTTAGCCAGTGCTGTTGCTGCGGTAATCAGTTTCATGGTTGAAGCGGGATGATACAATTTTTCAGCGTCTTTCTCATAAAGCACCTCCCCCGTTGCGATTGAAACAACCTTCACCCCGACGTTTGAGGAGGCAATGAGTGGGTCGTTCAGTATGGCGTCAATTGCTGCGTGTAATCGTTGTACCGGCTTTGACAGCTCTAGTGGTGTGAGCGGTGGGACTTCAATTGTTGAAGTCCCACCACAACTATAGAACATAGCACCGCAGAGAAGGACACAAAACCAGAGGGACGTTTCCGATATTTTCCTCATTTTTAAATAACCCCGTCTTGACGCAGATCTGCAATCGCCTTGTCGTTCAATCCAAGCAGACCGGTAAGAATCTCGTCGGTGTGTTCTCCAAGCAGCGGCGGCGGCATCCGCATCTGTGTCGGTGTTCCCGATAGGTTAAGTGGTGTGCCTGCTAGTTGCACGGTCTCCGCCGTTGGGTGCGGCATCTCCACCCGCATCCCTCGCGCTAGTGTCTGCGGGTCAGCGAACACCTTATCGAGAGAGTTGACCGGTCCCGCGGGAACATCGGCATCAGCGCAGCGTTGTAACCATTCTGCAACAGATCTCTGACGAAACAGGTCCTCTAGCATTGGAATCAATACCGTCCGGTGAGCGACGCGCTGCGGATTGGTGGCAAACCGTTCATCCGCCGCCCACGCACTTACCCCCGCCGCTGTGCAGAAACGTTCCCACTGCCCATCGTTGCCGATAGCAAGGATGAGGTAATCGTCCATCGCCCGAAACCCTTGGTACGGCACGATACTGGAATGTGCGTTACCCCAGCGTTCTGGCACTTCACCTGAACAGAGATAGCTGCTCCCAACGTTTGCTAACAGTGCAATCTGTGAGTCGAGCAATGCGATGTCAATATGCTGTCCCTCGCCGGTACGCTCACGCGCAAGTAACGCCGCCAAGATAGCGTTGCACGCAAACAGTGCGGCGGCGACATCCACAATCGCGACACCAACTTTCATGGGGGCTCCATCGTGTTCACCGGTGATGGACATGAAACCGCCGCGTCCCTGAATCATGAAATCGTAGCCCGGCAACTCGTGGTCAGGGCCCGTGTGTCCAAAACCGCTGATGGAGCAATAAATCAGACGCGGGTTAATCTCCTTGAGCGATGCATAATCTAAACCGCTTGCGTCCAGACCGCCGATACGGAAATTCTCAATTAACACATCGCTTTGTGCTGCCAGTTTCTGTGCAATAGCGATGCCCCCCTTGTCTTTGAGGTTGAGTGTCAGGCTTTTTTTATTACGGTTACAGCAGAGGTAATACGCGGACTCGCCACCGAGGAACGGCGGGCCCCACTGACGGGTTTCATCACCGACGCCGGGACGTTCAACTTTGATGACTTCCGCGCCCAAATCGCCCAACATCATGGCGCAGTAGGGACCAGCCAAGTGCCGTGACAGATCAAAAACATGGATGCCGTCCAATGGACTCAAGGTCATTTATGCGTTTTCCTCCTTTGCCCTTTCTTTTTACCTGTGCCTCTTATGTTATTGGAGACTACTCAAACGGATAGGAGGGCAGCGGTTGCGTCACAGGTTTATCAACCCGGTCACCGAGTGCATACCCAGCTTGAATCAACTGGTGGATCTCCTGTGTTCCCTCATAAATTAACGCTCCACGGGCGTTGCGAAAATAGCGTTCTACAGGATATTCGTCGCTATAGCCGTGTGCGCCATGAATCTGTATCGCGTCGTCCGCAGCCTGGAAGGCGTGTTGACAGTTCGTCCATTTGGCGAGGCTCACCTCGCGTGTGCAGCGCATTCCCTGATTTTTCATCCAGCCGACCTGATAGTAAAGCAGCCTCCCAATGTCACGCCCGGCGACCATGTTAGCGATTTTTTGTTGGACCAGCTGATGTTTGCCGATGGGTTGCCCGAAGGTCTCACGTTTCGTGGCGTAAGCCACGCTTGCCTCAAGACACGCCTCTATCAAACCGACCGCGCCGGACGCCACGGTGTAGCGTCCGTTGTCCAGTGCACTCATCGCAATTTTGAAACCGTCGCCCTCCTCGCCGACACGATTTGCGACCGGCACACGCACGTCCTGCAAGGAGATGCTGCCCACATTGCCGATGCGACCGCCTAGCTTATGGTGGATGCTCGATGTGGTCACGCCCTCAAAGCCGCGCTCAACGATGAACGCAGAGATACCGCGGTGTTTCGCCTCGCGATCTGTATAGGCGAAGATGAGGAAATGATCAGCGATATCGGCGCAGCCGATCCACATCTTCTCGCCGTTGAGAATGTAGCTGCTACCATCGCGCCGGGCGGTTGTGCTGATACCGGCGACATCGCTGCCTGCACCCGGCTCAGTCAGCCCAAACGCCGCCAATTTCTCGCCACGTGCCTGCGGGACAAGATAACCCTGTTTTTGCGCTTCATTTCCCCACTGAAACAACGCTAGCGAGTTAAGTCCAAGGTGGACAGCGACCAATACGCGGAACGCGCTGTCGGCACGCTCTAGTTCTTCGGAGACAATACCGAGACTTAAGTAATCGTAGCCTAACCCACCGTAACGCCGAGGAATGCACACCCCCAGCAGACCCGCTGCCCCCATCTTCCGTATGACCTCACGTGGAAGGTGCGCTGCACGGTCCCAGTCGCGGAGATGTGGCACAAGCTCACAGCGACAGAACGCTCGTGCAGTCTTACGGATAGCGTCATGGTCTGCGGTCAACGTAAAGTCCATAATATGTTGCTCCCAGAAAAAGATTTATTTCAGCTCGATCTTCAGTTACAATATACCAGATTCTGACCTGTGGGTAAACTCAAAAAACCCCCCTCTTTATACAGAGAGATTTTCAGATGAGAGGTGGTTTTTCATCCAAGTTGCGTTAAACAACTAGACTCATGTTAAAAGAAAAAGTAAAGCGGTTTAAAGAAACCGAGTTTTTTTGGAAAAACTCGGTTTCTTCGCACTAAGGAGTGCCCCCAGGCCCGGTAGGTGCGGTTTTCAACCACACCGGGCATCGCTCGAAGATTACCGTATTAAAAAATTAATCTTCATACAGCTTGCACTACAGTGTCTAGTTAATTCTGAAATCTACTATAGTTCTACTGTAAGAGGGATCTCCGGATCCCAACACCTCACTTCCGTAAAAAACGATTTCAAGTACCTTGTAAAGGATAAAAATTAGAAGGAGGGATAGAATGGCGATAGGATTAGGAGTTATTGGGATGAACCCCACCAATATGGGGTCAACTGCGACGTTGCTTAAGGATGTGCCCAATCTCAAATACGAACTCCGGGGGATGTGCGCCAAAAGGGCGGATATCTTAGAGGATTATGCAACACAGATTGGGGTAGAATTTTGGACAACCGACTACCAAGAGTTGGTCTCTCGTGATGACATTGATGTAGTGGCGATCTATTCGCCCGATCACCTCCACGCTGAGCACTGTGTCGCCGCTATTGAAGCCGGAAAGCATGTTGTTTGCACAAAACCGATGGTGACAAATCTTGACGATGCGAAACGACTGGTCGGATTGGTGCGGGAAAAAGGGGTTAAGTTTCTGGTCGGTCAAACGATGCGGTTCGACCTCCAATTCCAGACGATGCGTCGCTTCTTCGATGACGGCGAACTTGGGGAGATTATGGCAGCAGACGCTTACTACGTCCATGATATGCGCCCTGTCTACGATTTCACCCCTTGGCGCCTGCACGATCCACAGGATTTGATGTTTGGCGGTGTGGTACATCCGGTCGATATCTTGCGGAGCTTTTTGGGCGATGTCGAAGAGGTGCACGCCTACGGTGCAAAAGGGAAGCTCACCCCCGAATACCCGATAATGAACAATTTCTTCCTTAATCTGAAGTTTGCCGGTGGACAGATTGCGCGAGCGATGGGACTGTACGACATCGTCCATCCCCCTATGCCGATGATGCAGGTTTCGATGTACGGCACAGGCGGCACAATGATCAGCGATTTCACGGACAACAAAGGGGGACAGGTAAAGCTGGTTTTGGATAAGTTGGCATCGAAAGAACCGTTGGAGATGACCTGCCCACCAGAGGTTGATACAAGCGTTTACGGGCACGGCCAGACTGTCATCCGTTATATGCGGCATTTCCAGGAGTGTATCGAAGAAGATATAGAACCGTCCCCGAATGCGGTTGATGGGGCAAAATCGGTCGCTGTCGGTGTTGCGGCGTGGCAATCGATTGAAACAGGGCAGCCGGTGAAGGTGTTCAACGACTTTTAACCATCATAGGATGCCCACACTTCAGTCCAGATTAATCGGGATTCAAATCGGTCAGGAGTTTCGCACTTCATTAGTAAACACCGATCCTCCATTCCGGGAGTCCGACAGTTGTTCACTACGAGCCCTTGATGGTACTCTATTGTAGTTACCCAATTTATCGGGCGCCCGTTCCGAGACCAGGGTTGGAAATTGTGTGCTGCCTACCCCCCTGACAAGGGGGGCAGGTTGTAAACTCTCGGCACAGTCGGAGGGGTTTGGCTTTGAACGCGCAACTACGTTCAGTGTATCCCCATCTCCTTGAGATTTCTCAAGCTAATTCCCAAACTCTCGAATGGATCGCGTTGGCAGGTGTCCTGTTCAATAATATACCATTCCACACCAGCCTCTTTACAAGCATCAAGAATTGCGGGCCAATTCAGATTTCCCTCGCCGACCTCTGCAAACAGCTGTGTGCGACCATCCATAGCCATATCTTTTAGGTGGATGATATCGGCACGCCCTTTCAGCCTTCGGATCCACGCCGCCGGATCGCCACCACCGTGTTGGATCCAGTATGTATCGAGTTCACTCTTGAAATATTGTGGGTTGCTATCCTCATACAAGATTTCTAATCCGGTGCGCCCGTTGAACCTTTCCAGCTCAAAACTGTGGTTATGGTAGGAGAAGGTCAATCCACCTTCCGCAAGCCGCTTGGCAACTTCCGAAGCCTCTTTGGCGAACCGCGCGTAGCCTTCAGCGTTGCGATATGCTTGCGGTAAACCGCCGATTGCCGCATGTTTGCAGCCCCAGAGATTGTGCTCGTCGATGACCGCTTGGGGTTCGTCGCGCATCCGACCGTAGTCTGTATGGGTGGCGCAGATTGTTAAGCCTTCGCCATCGACAATCCTTTTCAATTCGTGGGCATTAATAGCACCGAGCGCTGAACATTGCACAGCGTCGTAGCCGAGTTGCTTGACCTTCTTCATCGTTGTGGCAATCTCGGCTGGGGTATTTGTGAAATCACGGACCGTATACAGTTGCGCCGCCAGTTGTGATGCTGCCATAAATGTACTCCTCCTGAAATGATTATTATTGGGTTAGGGACAATATTTTATAGTAGTAGGCATACTCCGTATGCCGTAACCTCCGTTCCATGAACCAATGAACTCATGAAGTGCTGAACTCTACTAGCAACTTAGGCTATTTTAACACAAGTTGCTAGGGCGTGTTGACATTTATGTGAGCGATATCCGTAATTTATGGCACAACATCGCTCGATACCCATACGCACCCAAATTTGTAGCACGATCTGTTAGATTGTGATCCACCCGGCCAGCTAATTCCGACTCGTCAGGATTCTCGAAACGGAACCCGCTCCTCATTCACAGCACACATCGGGAAACTGTTCACCAAGCCAAGAGCAAACTCCAATCGAATCGGAGTCCTCGCTTCGCGGGACGAGACAGAAAAAGAGGGGGCATATCCTTCAGATTCCGAAGATATACCCCCTAGTCTGTGGATAGCCGGGATAACAACCGCTTTATCCTGAAAATCCTGTTAATCCTTCGATCCTGATTCCGATTGCCTCCCATCAGGTGCATTACGGGAAGGCACCGGACGACGCTCCCGTTCAAACCGCCGAGCCGCTTCCGGATCAGACTCCCGCAGCCGACGAAGCCCTTCCTCTGCACCGTACTGGTTTATCAACTGTTGCGCGTTATTGAAACGCTCTGGTGATAACCGCTTTTGGAGTTGCGTTTCAATGCTTTTGGCTGTGGATGGAGTGGGTGTTTTTGTTCTCTCTCCGCCTGTCATACTGCGGCGGGAAGGTTCAAGCACGCCGGATAGATTTGACGGAGAGCGCGGGATATCAGCGGGAACCGAGGCTCGCTGTGTATCTTCAGAGAGCCCCCCATCAGACACAGAGACTTCTGTTCGATATTCCCCACTTCGTTGTGCCTCGTCCACACTCACAGCGCTTCCGGAGTGATTGTCATTACCAATAAGTTCATCGATAGGGAACTCGATGACAGGCGTCCGCTCGATGATGGAAGGGCGAGGTGGGAGATGGCCACGGTCTATCTGTTTGCCAACTTCTTCGACAGAGACACCGAGGAACAACGCCCATCGCTTTTTATAAATATATTCCTCGACATCTTCCCCTTCAGGAATATCCGATTTCTGAACCGATACGATTTCAGCAAACGAGCCAGTAGGAGGGAATGTAGGTTGGCTCGTCATATCTTCTGATACCGTAATATCTACCTCGCCATAATCAATCCCCGCAGGCAGCTCGATGAAATGCACGTTTCCGTTAGGGGTCTGGATACGTTGTAGCGTCATGGGGCCCGGATCAAAGTGCTCCCATTTCGCCCGTAATTCTGGCGAAATCTCTGACCAGTCTATCGACTCAAACTCCGCTTCTTCCTCCTTTGAATGGACTCCCACTTGTATAGGAGGAGCAGAGACATCTATCCGTTCCCGGGTAGTTGTTGCTGGCTCGTTCCTTTGCGGCTGAACTTCCGTCTGCTTTGGTGAGCTCGTGTCGTTATCTAAGGTCACTTGAACCTTTGACATAAACACCTCGAACTTGGTATGCTCCTGATATTTCCTATAACCGACGTAGCAGACCGAAAGCAACGCAACGATGCCCACCACAATGAGATAGGGGACAAAACGATAGTTAAACATGATAACCTCCTAATTGCCATTACAGTCGAGGCTATTAGTTTCGTAATGCTGGTAATAAAAGTTGAAAGGTTTAACTGTCCGGGTTCCTGGCACTTCACATCTCTCTCAGTTTTGCTGTTACAGTTGGCGGAACACCGTTACAAGTCTCATAACCCATATACATTTTTATCAAACACTCAGGCACTCTAGAATCAAGCAGACAGGCTTTTACAGCCAATTGCCTATCTCCATTGCTTTTTATAGTTCTAATCATAATTTTCTACTTTCAGTTCAAAAAAAGCCCCACCGCATAGAGCGAGGGGCTTATATTGACCATTAGCTTGTCATTATTGTTCGATGTTAGGTTCTTACGGTGTCTCCGGTACAGACGGAGCAGGGGGCGTCCGTAACCGACGAGGCCGTTCCGGCGGGCGTTGTTCCTCCATTGGCATCTCGTGCTCTTCGACCTCACTCTTGTTTGGTTCCGACTCTTTTTTAACCGGAGTGGGTTTAGAGTTGACCGCTTCCGGTGCTATGGACTTGACTGCTTCGGGTATGCCTGACGGAGCAACCGGAACCTCAGCCTGACTTTTCTCGGTTACCTCGGCAGCTGAGCTCGTAGGTTTTTCTGATAAATCAAGTGAGTCAAAGGTTGCATCTATTGCATCATCCGATGCCCCCGCGTCTATTAGGAAATCTATGAGTTCCGCCGCGCCTTCTATACCATCAGTCCAATTCTCGTTAGACGGTTCTATAGTATATGTCAGCGTCCCTTGTTTTAACTGCGCTTCGACCTCTTCCATCGAAATGCCATGTGCGGCAGCTAAAAGCGTTTTCACCTGATAATCTTCTAGGTTTTCCCCTTCGGGGACTTGTACATTCTCAAACACAAAGTAACTGTTAGGGGTAATCAGTTTTTCATTTTCTTCCGGATAACTGACATACCCCCCTTCAATGGGTGGACTCCCTTTTGGGAAGGGGGCTAAATGAACTTTGCCGTCTGGGGTTGTAATTTCGCGAAACTCTATTTGATCGATGGGGATTTCAACAAATTCTTCCGTGGCAGCAGGTTGTTGGATTTGCGGTTTATATTCCCATCTATCTGTCGGGGGAGGTTCCCTTGGCACCTCAACGGACAGCAGCTTTTTATCGAATTGACCATTAAGCCTAGCTACATTCGAAGTTTCGTTAATTTCAAGGCCGTTCCACGATGGAATTATCTCTTTGGTATGTTCTTGATAAAGATAATAACCAATGCCAGCGAACAGAATAAGCATTACGACGATTGATAAGGCGAACAAACGGTTAAACATGATAATCCTCCTTGTTTGTTGTGTTAAGATGATCTATCCGCCACCATGAACCATATAACAACCGCAAGGCGAGCCTCCACCACTTAAACCGCCCTTCCATGAGTCTAACAGTGTGTTAATTTGCCACACCGTGACCCAGCCTCGCTTTTCGTATCTTTTGGCGTAATACGTCACGCGCCAATAGAAATAGTAGGTGCGATATGTTGAATCGGAGGTGCTTTGCCCGCAAACAGAGCACGTGTAATGTATCGTAGGCCCTTCCTGAACCTTTTTACTCGTCGTCGTGTTATAAGAGCCCCTCTTTGTCTCTACTACAGTATCACCACTTTGACCGTGGGTCGGTTGAAATATTACTAAACTAACCACCAATACCCCAACAACCAACAATGCGACCTTCAGCCGCCCTTTTGTTGCAAACATCATTTTATCTCCCTAATGCCATCATGTCAATCGGAAACAAAAAAGGGCTGCGTCCTCAAATCGCGCAGCCCTTTTCGTTTTCGATTGAAACGAATGGCATCAAAGGGTATACTATAAAATAATTGTTAGGCGTTCACCCTAACAATGGTGAAGCGATTCGAGGTCGTGTCTCGTTTTGCTTCGGGGGGTTCGAGCTAGCACTCGGATCCCCCACCATTATTTATTCTACGCCATTTTCCAAAACTTGTCAACGTCGCAACTGTAAAATATCAGTCACTTTTTGGGGCGTACTGACATAATATGTCAGTACGCCTTAAAATTAGTTGCTAGATGTGTTTGCATATCCAAAAAATTCCGTGATACGCAGTTTGAAAACCGATGTCAACACAAGTTGAATCAGTCCCAAAGCGGTCATTACGAACATAATGAGGATCATTGAGAGCGCAGCCGCCTGCGAGAAATCGCTACTTTCAACGAAGCCTAGAATCGCTACAGTAATCAGATTCCACCGACCGGAGACAACAAAGATTACTGCGCTGATGGCAGTCATACAGCGGACGAAGCTGTAAGCGAGCCCAGCGAAAAACGCCGGCGCGATCAGCGGCAACAGGATCCGACCAAACGTGGTCAGGCTGCCCGCACCCAAATTGGTCGAAGCCTCCTCCAACGAGGGGTCTATCTGATCTAACGAAGCGGCAGCAGCACGAATCCCGACGGGCACGTTACGGAAGATAAACAACAGTAGGATGATAGCCGCTGTCCCTCTCAACATAAGCGGTGCTTGGTTAAACGCGAGGATGTAGCCGATGCCGACCACCGTCCCCGGTAGGGCAAAACTCAACATGGATGTCACATCGAGCAACCCACGGCCCACAAACTGCTTCCGTTTAACTATGAATGCGACAACCATTCCGAGCACTCCTGTCAACGGTGTGGCAATCGCTGCGAGCAGGAGAGAGTCCACAATATAATCCATTCCTAGTCGAAACGCTTCGGCGTAGTTGTTCAGCGTCAACGAATAATCAACACCCCACAACCTGGTGAATGATCCAACCAAGACCAACCCGTAAAAAAGAAAGACACATCCCACCGTTCCCCAGCAGATAACCATTAGTGGATACTGTACCCGTTTATCGACCGTTTGCGTCCCCGCTCCTGATGCCCGTCCCGTCAGGGCGACGAAGCTGCGTTGGCGTAGGAGATAGTATTGTAAAAAATAGACGGCAAGCGAGGGTAGCAACAGTGCCATCGCCAGCGTTGCCCCGCCGGGAAGGTTATCGTTGCCGGTAATCTGGAGATACGCCTGCACGGAGAGGACGTTGAATCGCCCCGCCAAAATAAGCGGATTGCCAAAATCTGCCATTGACTCAATGAACAGCAGCAGCATCGCATTTACGATCCCCGGCAGCGAGAGTGGTACTGTAACAGTCCGGAAGACCTTCCACCGAGATGCGCCAAGATTTGATGCAGCTTCCTCCAACGCTGGCTCGATAGAAGACAACACGCCGACCAACACCAAATAAGCGGTGGGGAAGTAGGCGAGCGTTTCAACAATGACCAACCCTGTCAAACCGTAGATGTCGAAGCCGGCTGCGTAAAGATCGATGCCGAGCCCTTCAAAGAGGAGTTTCCGGGTGATTATGCCGTTTCTGCCAAACAGAAGAATTGCGGAGAGGGCGATAACAAAAGGTGGGGAGATAATCGGCAAGAGGGTACTAGCTTGGAGCAATCGTTTGAACCGCATATCCGTCTTTGTGACGGCGTATGCGCAGGCAAATCCGACGGTTGTGCCGAGCAGCGCGACGCAGATGCCCAAGACGATACTGTTATAGAGCGGCTGTCGATTGTACGATTTGGAAAACAGTTCCCAGACATACTTCAGAGTGAGCGTCGAACCATCTTTTGTGATGAAACAGGTTTTAAGCACCTGAAACAGTGGAAACAGCACAAACAGAGCGAGCAGCGCGCTGATGAGAATGACGACTATCAGGACGGAAGGGTCACGCCATAGGGGTTTCCAGTTGATGAGAGGTTTTCGCGGCATCACAGAAAGGGCTACTGCATCATTGCTAATTGACTGTTATTCAACGCCCACGCCCTTTAGATCTGGAATTGAAATCAAAGGGTAAAAATAAAAAAAGCAGGGAAGGTCCTTCCCTGCTTTTTCTACTGACTCCTGAGACAATATCTTGCCGTCTACATACCGCCAGGCTGCGCCTTTTCGGCTTCAGCCTGTTGTTTCTTGGCATCTGGATTGTCGTTGGCATCTTTATCGGAGGTGCCAGCTTCCTGTTCAACATAGAAAAGGAAACCATCACCATCCTGGTCTAGTTCGTACTGACGGACAATCTGCTCTGCCTCACGGTAGTATTTTCCTTCTTTGTCTATACTCATATAAGCCTTGAAGCCGTCATAAGCTTCCTCGAATTCACGGATAGCTCGGTAACAAACGGCTTGCTGGTAAACCGCCTCATCCCGCCAAGTGGATTCGGGGGCTTTGTCTAGCATATCGTCGTAGGCACTGATAGCACGCTGATACTGACCATCTTTTTGATAGAGGTCACCGATTCGGAACAGTGCATCTGCAGCATGGAACTTCTTATATGACAAGTTCTCCGCCAATTGACGGTAGGCAGCGATTGCAAACGGGTAATTCCTCATCTGTACCCAACCGGATCCAATATTTTGGAAATTCTGGGCGATACGCTCGGCATAGCCTGCAACATACAGATCACTCGGAAGTATTTCTCTGCCTGCTGCTTTGTATTCAAGGGCTTTCTTGCTTGTATACTTCTGAATGTCATCCTGATCCTGTTTGATCTCTGTCAGGATATCTGCGGAGTTCTTGAGCAGGGTTTCCGCATCGGACGCTTCGTAAGAATCCGGAAACTTCTCAATGACTTTGACGAATGCCCCCCAACCGCCTTCGTTGGAGTAGTCGTAGAGCTGGTAAAAATAGATATTACCAATTTGGAATTGCGCCTGGGGCGCTAGATTATGTTCAGGAAACTCTTCGGCCAATCGTCCAAGCTGTGCAATTGCTTCTTCATAGTTGCCGAGGGTTTGGTAAGCCCGCGCCTCATCAAAAAGCGCACGTACAGCTTTATCTTTGCTTTCTGCTGCTTGCTGTTTGAGAATCTCCGCTTCGTCAGGGTCGGTGGCTTCCTTTGCCTGTGCACTCATAGCTAACTCTTTGCTGAGTGGCGCGTGGTTTTGGTAGGTCCGCCTATTGTCTCTGATAATGTCACGATTTTTGCGGATATCAGCAATACCACTCTTTGCACGACCACCCAAGTAGCCGGTAGGGGCGATAGCCACGATGGCTTGATAATGCTCTGTGGCTTTATCCCATTCAAAAAATCTTTTGTAAATTAATGCTGACTGGAGGTGTGCATAGGACGCATATTTTCCGGTCGGGTCTGCCGTGATAATTGCGTTATACTCCGCAAGTGCAGCATCGAACAGTTCTTTCCGTTTAGCGATGTCTTCTCTCCTGGCTTCCGGTGTGTCTGTGCGGATGCGCATGGTTTCGGCTGCCTCAAATTTACGGTCCGCGTTTTGAACCTGTATACTCAAGGGCATCACGCTCGCGCACCCGGTAATCACCGCTGCTACAATTGCGAGCGCGATAGAATAGAATAGTTTTACAAAACAGCGATTCATGATTATTCCTCCTAAGCTTTACTAGATTAGTAAGTTCGCAGGATTTTCAGATGCAATCCTCTTTTTACCATTCCATTATAATCGTTTTCCCAAAAATTGTCAACAACCATTTTGAATTTCCTAAAGAATGATTAATATCGCTCGCGTCGCTCGATGATACGCAAGGAGATCAGCGACTGAGCTGTGTTGTGAAGTTAATAAAGATTTCTCCGGACTGATCGACTTGTGGCGCGTTTTGGGGCAAAGTGTTGAATCGGATTCTTTCGACATATCTTTTGGCTTGCTCTTTGAGTCGGACTTCACCTACCGTCGTTAAGAAACCGGGCTTCACGCGCACATCGTACACGGTGCCGTCCGGTCTCACCTTGAAGCTGATTTGGACGCCTCCGCCCTGCCTGCCTTCTGTCTGAATGGGTTTCCCCAAGAGATAGCCGCGTCCACTGACTTCGCCGGAGATTTCAAACTCAAAGCCAACACCATTGGTAACACTGCTTTGTCCAGTCTGGGTTACATTTCCTGTAGACACGTTTCGAATTAAGCTGCGCCCACGGTCTCCTCTATGTTTCATTCGCTCCGTATCTCGTACGCCGGGCCGCGCTAAAGCACCTTGATAGCCTTCCTCGTCAACGAGTGGTTTTTCCCTGATCCTTGCATTGGTTACCTCTAAATCGTCGAGTAGAGTTTGGCTTCGTCCTTGTGAAGAGGCTGCCCCTAACGCCAAGCGATTCGGGTCTTGATTGGTATCTCGTGCGAGGGCCCGAGCGGGTAAACCTCCTGACGGACCTCCAGGGTTAAGATATCGCTGGACATTATTTGCTGATTGGATCGGCGGCAATTCGGTAGGCATTTCAGGCTGCCGAGTTGGGGGGATAGCGATAGGGATTTCTGTCTCAACACGCTTCTGCTCCGGTTCATTTATCAGAATATCCACAGTTATAGCTGTGTCCCTAGGCTTTGGAACATGGGGCGTATAAGCCGCTATAGCTAACACTAGAATCAAAACCACATGTTCGATAATTGCAATCCCGATAAAGGCGCTCAGCTTGGTTTTACCTTGAGTGTTCATCAGTAGGGCTCCTATGGGGCAAACTCTGAATATCTTCAAGCTCGTCCTGAAACAGTTTATGTTCTTCGGCGGTAAGAAACCGAACGAGGGACATGCCGTGTCTTTCCAGTTCGGTTAAGTAGAGCTGTGCCTTACTATTAAAATAATAATACGCGACATATGTTGGTAGTGCAACCATTAATCCAGCAGCGGTTGTGATTAAGGCTTGTGAGATGCCACCAGCAATATCTCTCGACTGCCCTACCTGTCCGCCTAATTCATAAAGATTGCCAAATGAGATAATCATGCCGAGAAATGTGCCGAGTAGACCTGTGTATATCGCTACAGCGGACAGTAGTCCCAAAATATGCAGATATCGCGTCAATTTCGGCTTTTCGCCGTTGATAGATAAACGGACCACCCGTTTGAGCGTGTCCTCATCGGCATTTCTGCGTTCTATCCCGGCGCGGAGGACATTTGTCAGCGGTCCGGGTCGCTGCTCGCACATCTGGATCGCAACGTTGGGATTGCCTTGCACAAGTTCGTGGTAGATGATACGGGTCACAAACTGTGAGGGGATGACTCGCTCACGCCGCAAATGATAAATCCGTTCCATAATGATCGCGTGTGCACAGATAGAACAACCAATTAAGGGAATCAGCAGGATCCCGCCTCCGCTCAACTGTTCTAATCCTGAAACAATCATTTCAATCAGATTACCCATGATAGCTCCTCGCTTTAATCAACGTCCAATTCAGGTCAGGAGTGTCCATACCTGTATCCCCCGGATAGTATTCGCTAAAATTTTAACTCAATCCCAAAATCGAAGTTACGCTGCGAAAGCGCATACATCTCTAGTAAACGATACTCTCCGACTGCAAACGCCCCCCCAACGAAGGCGTCAATATAGTTTCCAATTGTTTTACTCAACTTGGGTTTCAACAGCAGATAACCTTGCAGCATTTCATCAGTCATTGTATCAATATACCTAGGTCCCTGCAATTCTGCCTGAAGTGCGGCATGGAACCCTGATGGGAGATGATATACGATGTCTAGGTCGATGCGATCTGTGGGCCTATAAAGGATGTAATCCCCCATGTTGGGTACATGAATCTCATGTGTGTACTGAAACCGAAGGTCAAGGCGGTCGGGAATGCGAGCGGACATTAGCAGCTGTCCTCCATAGATTGACGCATCAATGTTTGTTGGAGCCCATGCAAGTTCTGTTGCGACATTGTTGGTCAATTGCACACTATTCTCTTTGGGAGATTCCGTTTGGGGAATCAAAACAACGAGGTTGTCTATCTGCTTTGCAAAGCCAGATAGATTCATTTCAAATTTCGCGCCGCGATGATACTTTAGTGTAAGCCGTTCATTCCAAGCTTTCTCCGGTTGAAGGCTTGGGGTGAGGCTGATGTAATCTGTGTCAAAGTAAAGTGGCGCCAATCGATGCCGCGCGATTGTTCGAAGTCCTTCAAGCCGGATTAGCCAGTGTTCGTTAATATGGGTAGTCAATGCAAGAGACGGGTTTAAATACAAGCTGACTGTATCTTCGCTAGTGTCGATGCTATTCTGTCGGTCTACATCTACTATGTCGGACTGTGTGTCCGCTATATCTTCGCTAGTTTCGGTGCCAGTCTGTTGAGCCGCGTCTGTCACGCTTAGCTGCGAGTCCATTATGTCTTCGCTGGTATCATCAGGTTCGCGGAGACTGACTGCTTCTACACCTATACTAGAGACGAATGGTCCAAATGGCGAAAACTCGTCGCGGGCATACAGTCGAGCGATGATCTCCCCAGCATCTCCGGCGGAAAAATACTCCACATCGCCCCCGGCGTGAATTGGGTTCAAGAAGGGCCACGAAAGCGCCATGTCGAAGTTGAATCGCGCATCCGTCGCTGCATCCTGTTCAGATTCGTCGTGATTGATACGAACCAGTGTCGTATCGAGGTTCAAGGTGGACCACGTTGTTTCGGAAAGCTGCTGCTGCCAATTCAAATCGGAACGAAAAAGCAGCAAATCCTTCTGAGGGTTGGGGGTGGTTGCTGTTGCAGGCAACCACTCAAGCGCTTTGAGATTTAAGCCAACATCAAAGGAAATTTCGCTCAACTCCTGATATTGGTGGGTTACGTTGCCGCGGATCCCGTCAAGGTGATAATCTCCCCGCCCCGCTGTCCGTGCATTACCAAGCTGCTGCCGGTTCAAATGGACAAAACCGTGTGTTCCCTCTGCACGCCCCGCGAAAAGGACTTTATAGAATAGCGATTCTGGTCGGCTTGCTTGTGCAGCAAGGTGAAATCTATAGTTCTTCGGTGGAGCGGGACTAGGCCTGACAGCCTTTTGGGGGGTTGTGGTGGGCGGTAAATTCCATAGTCGTTCCTTGGGGTATAGAGCGATAGCGTGAATCAGCTCGGGCACCAGTGGATCGCTAAAACGACTGCGGGGCTCAAGTTCGATTCGGGTCGTATCGATGACTTCTGCGATGACTTCATCCGGCAAGTCTGATTCCAACTGCTCTTCCGAGGGCTCCTGCGTTTGGGCGTAGAGTGGCAATAAACTGAGTAGGACGTAAAACACAAAACGCAAAACGTGAAAGGTATTATATCGGACGTATCGCATGGTATGCTTTTCCAATCCCCCTGCCCTTTTTTCGGCCATCCTTTCACCCGGATTCACTTAAAGAGTTGTTGAAGCTGGTTCTTCGCATAATCGTATAGTGCATCCCATCTCTTCCGTTCTCCTGCCTCCTGTAGCTGTTCAACACTCAATTCGTAAAACTCAATTGCGTTCTCATATTCATCCTTTGCTTGGTGGGTGTACGCTGGCTGGACTAAAGCCTCACCAGCCTTAGCAAAGGCATCGGCGGCATAGACAGTCGCTTGAAATGCCCTGTACGGATCGTGGTCCTTGTACAGGTAGCGGATACGCAAATAAGTCGTGCCAGCGTCTTTATATTTCTGCATCAGTGCTTGCGTTTCTGCTAGACGAAGCAGGCCATCAATTACAATATCAACAGGGTATCGTTCTGTTCCCTTTTCGCGAATCACATCATAAGCCGCGGCGGCTTGCTCGAATTTTTGCTGGGCACGGTAGGTATCCCCCAATGCCAATTGCGCCCACTGTGCTTGCTCCGAGGCCGGATAATCGTTCAGGAGGCGACGATATATCGCAACCGCTTTGTCCAATTCGACCAATTCTTTGTAGCATTCACCGGCAACCAACAGGGCACGCGGAACATCAACGCTTTGCGGATATTTATCAGGAACGGCAAGAAGCGCCTCCACCGCGTTACCTAGATTTCGGCTCGGATTATTTTGATCGTACCAAGCGTAACCGATTTCGTACGCGGCGGTCGCTGCAAATTCACTCCTAACGTCAACGCGTTCAAATGCGCCAATTGCTTGGCGATATGACCCTAGCGCAATGTAGCATTTGCCGATGTTGTACTGGGCTAGCCACGCCGAGGGGGTATTCGGATACTGATTAATTGCATTTTGGAACTCGGCGATTGCCCGTTTATAGTCTTTTTCATTATAGTAGAACCGACCAATTTGGAGCTGAACATCTGGCGCAAGTTCACGGTTGGGGTATTTCTGCGTCAAGGTCCGATACGCCTGTATCGCTTTCTCTTTTTGACCCAGATTTTCGTAAGCCGTTGCAATGCCATACTGTGCGTCATCTGCCCACTCGCTTTTGGGGTGATGCTGAGGAACCTTTTCGTAAGCGGCGATGGCCTCGGCATAGTTCTGAAGGTTCAAAAAGCTTTCTCCGATGTAGTATTGCGCTTCTGGTCGCAAATCGATTGCCTTTTCAGCGCCCGCCTCGCGAATCGGGTTAGGGTACTTGTCAACCACCCGTTGGTATTCGCGAATCGCTTGGGCGTATTTTCCTTGCTTGAAGTAAGCATTTGCGATGCCAAAAATCGCTCTCGGGACAAGCTGCGACCCGGGATGCACCGTGAGCATTTCATTGAGTGCCGCGATTGCTTCGGGATACCGTTCCTGTTTGTAAAGCACCCATCCCGTCTGGTACCGTGCATTGTCACTCCAATTGCTGCCGGGGTAGCCGGAAAGCACCTGTCTGAACGCCCGGATTCCATCATCGTACTGTTTGAGATTGACATAGGCGATACCGATATGGTACTGCGTTTTGTCCGCAAGCGTGCCGTTTGGGTGGTTCGCAAGCACTTCCCGCCAAGCGGATACCGCTGCTTGATGATGTTTTTGCTGGGCGGTACTGTCTTTTGAGAGCATTGCTTCAGAGAAGTGAGTCCACCCAATGCCGTAGCGACACTTTTCCGCCCACTCAGCTCCAAGGGTATCGGGAGCAATCTGTGATTGTTTCTCTAACAAAGCTTGATATTTTTCGCGTGCTGACTGATAAGCTTCCGCCGTTTGCTCACGCCAATAGGTACTTTCTGCGATAAAAAATTCTGCCCGGTAGCGTAAGTGGCTATTCGGAAAACGTCGAAGCAGCTCCTCGCAGGTCTGAAGGGTTGTTGAATAATCTCCTAGCTCAAACCGGGCGCGCGCTTTCCAAAATAACGCCTCATCAGTGGGAGCGGTGGCTAAGTTGGTATCGCGGTTTTCGGACAAGAAGCTATCAAAAGCTTGGGAGCTTTCTTGGTACGCTTGGTGATTAAAATAGGCAAGTCCAAGCTGGTAGAGAACGTAAGGTCTGAGGGGGCTGGAGGGTTGTGCACTCAACAACGCATTCAGCACATCAATAGTCTGTGAATAGTCTCGCAATTCAAATGCACTGGTGGCTCTTCCATAGAGCGCGTCATCAGTATATGCTGATAACGCACGCACTTTTTTATAGTGGAGGATGGCTGAATTAAACTCTCGTTGCAAGCGGAAACACTCGGCTAGGCGAAAACGGGCTGCATCAGCGAGTCCAGAACGCCGATTCTCTGCGACGTTCTTGAATTCGCTCCCGGCTTTGGTGTAGTCGCCTTTTAAAAAATGTGCCATCGCAATACCGTACTGGGCATCATCGACGACTTCGCTCTGGGGATAAAGAGTGATGACTTTCTGATACTCATGAATTGCTTCCGGATATTTCTTTTCTTCCAATAAGACTTCGGCAATCCAATATTGTGCCTCCGCGACAATGGGCGAGTTTCCGTGTTCACGTAGCAAAAGCTCAAAAGCATTTTTGGCCTCTTCCATCAACTGTTGCTGAAAATAACACTCGCCGAGCCTGAATCGCGCATCTATAGCGAATTGCTGATGTGCTTCGTCTTTCTGGTAGGTGTCAATGACCTGCTGGTATGCCAGTTGCGCCTTTGCCCAATCGCCGAGGTTGAACAGGGATTCGGCTGCGCGATAGGAAGCTTCTGGGATGGCATAGTGGGTGGGATATTTTTTGATAAAGTCTGTTAGTGTGTTGTATGCCTCACCGTATTTTTTAAGCCTATAAAGGCTCCAGCCGTTCGCGTACACAGCATCTGGTACTTCTGCTGACTCCGGATATTTAGTAAGGATTTGTGTGTAATATTCGCCGGATTTCTGGTAGAGTCCTAGGTTGTCATAAGACTCCCCAATCAGATAAAGGCTATGGGAGATGACAAGGGAATCATCGGAGCTTTCGACAACCTTTTCGTAAGCCTCAATGGCTTCTTCGTATCTGCCCTGATGGAACCAAGCCATCGCTGTACCCCGAACTGCATCTAAACGCAGTGGGCTATCCGGATAGTCAATTTGGAGCTGTTTATAGTGCTGGATTGCCTCGTCATATTCCTTGAGTTGCAGCGCACATTCCCCGATAAGGAAACGGGCGTCATCGGCATCTGTGCTCTGCGGGTAGTTTTGGATAAATACTTTGAGCGCATCTTTGGCGATGAAATAGGCGCCCTCTTGGAAGAGTTTGTAAGCAAAAACATATTCGTCACGCTCGCCCGCAAATGTGGGAGAAACTGTCCATGTAATGGCTACAATGATGACCGATATTTTGCAAAATAAGCGTGCTGCCCAATGTATCATCGTCCCACCTTTCAGTGTTTCACACAGACTTCCAAATAGCTATTATATCATTGACTACCACTGTTTTCAAGCCTTTTTGGATACTGTTGAACCGCTAGAGGAAGCACACAGTGTTCCAGCTAGCAACTAAAGTTGCAAGAGTCCTCTAAAAATGGTGATGAGTGGTGGCTACGGTTAAATCCGTGCGTGACCCAACCCAAAACGCCCCGATGTCAAACCTCGACGCCGGGGCGTTTCGCTGTTATTCATTTAATGTGAGACTGCCAAGATCAATACTGTTAAGTAACTACGTCTTAACCCCATGTGTAATTAGAAATGTAACAGTTCCATTTTATGTGACATTTTATCTAATCCTCTTGCTCCATCGTTGGGCTGATCCTCAAGTTTCCGTTATTTCTTGTTGGATTACTTGATCTGGGGATTCATCCACAGATTCTTTACGCTTCATGGGCACCACCTTCTCTTCACGCAGTGTGCCTTGATCTGTGTACGGGTCGTAGCTCTCTATAAAGCGCCCATCCCGGAAAAGTGTCACCTCACTCGTCTCCTCACTAATCACGATTGACACCATAACTTCATCGAGTGCTGAAGCGTAGATTGCAGCATTATGTCTGGCACTTCCTTTGTGTAACCGTTCCACCTTATCGAATACACGATAGGTCCGTACCCCCTCTACCATGATACGAGACCGGAAGGCAACCCCACTGAGGTCGATAAGTATGGCGCCATCCCGCTCTTCATGCCCGGTGATTTCGCCGCTTTTATCCTTTAGGAGAACCTTTTCCCCCATATAATTAAATATATCATCGATTTTGGCTGAGAAGATATGGGGAAGCTGATTGACACCTTGATATTGCTTCTCCGATAAGTGTTCTATTTGAGTGTCGTGGAATTCTGAGAAGTTGTTCTCAGCCATGTTTCGTCGATCTATCAGTAATAAAAACAGACCACGATTTTTTCTCATGTCCCGGTTGGCGCGGGAGAAGTCCTTTGCGAGGGAATATAGTTTCTCAATATATAGCTCAATTAAATCTAGTCTATCCACCCAGAGTGTTTCAATCTGTGTTCGGCTCAATCCAAATTCTCTTGTCGCACTCTCCATGTCCGCTGCGATGCCGCGTTGCAGCTGTTCATAATCCTGGACAGTTTGGCGGAGGCCGTCCAATTGCTGATTGAGTGCTGATTTTTCCTCTTGATGACGTGTCTCAAGTTCACCCTTCTCCGTGGTGAGAGTTTTGAGCTTTTTGCCAAGTTCATGGAGCTGGTGATTTAGCTTCTTTTGCTGATTAAGCAGACCCCGGTACTGTGCACGTCGTAAAATCTTAAAGCCGAAAAGGAACATCAATTTATCCCCTTTGCCGCTTTGGACAGAGCCAAATCTGCCTTGGAATCCAAGCGACATTACGTTTTGGACCGCTGAAGTACCCTACGGAGGGCATACCCACCAGAAATTAACACGAGAATAAATAAAACCAAGACACCCATATTGATCAGCCGACGCCCAAAATTAAGCTCCCGTAACCGTTTTGTTGCAAGTTCGTGGGCTGTGGACCCTTCGGTCGCCTGCAATCTTACCTGCCCCCAGTACACTTTGGCTGCTTCTCGAAGATCAAGTCTATCCGCTAGCTTTGCGGTTGTGACAACGTAAGCGATGTTTTGGACATTTACTTTATTTACTACCTCCGAAAAAGAATCGAAGAGTAATTTGGTAAATTCTGGGGACATCGGCGGAAATTCGATAGTCTCCTCAATACCGTTTTGAAATGCAGCAATTGCTTCCTCGTACGCTTTTCGATTAAACTGCATTTGAGCGACTTCAAACCACGTTTTTTTAGTAAGAACCAAATTTCGTTCGACGGATTCGTGGGGAGCGAGTGTGAAATTTTCCGCCGCATGGTGGAGTTCATCGCTTTCGGCGCGTAACGTGTACATTTTACCCGGCTCCAGCACTTTTGTATCCGCTTCAGATGTAGCGTTACGTATATTGGCAGAAAGTTGGTAGCGACCGTCTGCTTGCACGGATAGCGGATTCTGTTCGTATGCCGTACCATCTATCCACACCATCGTTCCTTCAAGGGACACACCATCGGAGACTGTGATGCTCCCGTGAACAGCGATGGAGGCCAAGTCCCATGAGAGATTAATCGATTCCCCTTGAACAAGTTCAATATCTACGGAGCGGGCAGGGGGAATGAGATATCCCGGTTTTCTGACTTCTATATTATAAGTTCTCCGTTCGAGGTTATCGGCAAGGCGTTGCGGCGTTAGTCCTATCTCTTGTTGCCCATCAAGGACAACGGATGCTCCATCAGGCATTGTCACAATTGTGAGCATTGGACTTAATTTTAGGATTGGTCTCTCAATCCTTCCCATCGGCAGTAAGATCCCTTCTGTAAGCCGCAAGGTCCGTTCATCTAAATTTGTCGTGAGGTGTATATGAAGCTCCTCAATCGAGAGTTGCCGATTGTCATCGAGATCAACTTCATTGGTCTTCAACACTTCCAGTAATGTTTGTCCAAACAGATCCTCAGCATTTAAGGCTGGACGCTGAATTGATATAAGTGCTGCAGTCCCAAGCATGCCGCGATTGCCGTAGTAAGCCATTAAATTAGAATCTCTTGTATAGCTGTCAAGAATGACAACGGCTGTATTTTGGGACGCTTCGCGCAACCAACGATTCAGTTGGCGATCTTCAAGCGCATCTGCCAAATTTTCGGATGTCGCTCCGTATGTCAGAAAGAAGATTGAATTCGATCTTCTCGGTTTCGTGACAAAGCCGCGAAAGTAGAAGATGAGCCGATCGCCTTGCCCTATTTCAGTCCTGAGGTCGTCCAAGCTTGCTTTGATACCGTCGCGGGTGCACGCGTCGCCGTCGATTCGGCGGATATGGTTCGCCGGGATTTTTCCGTATTCTGTCAATAGGCTGACTAGGGCGTCGAGACTATTTGGAGAACCGCCATCAGTGTCGGGATTCACAATCAGCCACCAAGTTGCTGCATCTACAGATTGAGCATATAACGACGGACCCGTAATAAGCGAGACCGCAGTAAACAATACGATAAACAGTAAAATGTGTTTCATCGTTTTACCCATGAGATGTGAAACGCAAAAGCGAAAAAACAATGTCTCTGCGCGATTTGCCTCTCGGGATGAGGGGATGTAAATGGAAGGTTAATCAAACGAAGTCTTCGTTTTACATGAGCCAATATCTGTTTTTTTAGGCTGTGCCTGCCCGGAATCTAGCTGCACGAAATTAAGTGTAGCAGCATTTATGAGGGGGCGCAAGTAAAAACAGGAACTCTCATCTCTTGCCAATGTGTAATCGTCGTCTTCATCCACTCTGGAAATGGTGATATTTTCATCAATGATACTGTCGGATTAATGGATTTCCCAATATGGCGTCCTATCTTCAGTCTAAACTTTCAATCCTTAATTCCGTCAAAATTCACTGTCAAATCACCTACAGAATGTATGCGATAAATCTATGGAAAAATCTTGTATATCATTTTTTCAATGTAATTTCACAGGCTGTGCTTCTGTCTGAATGAAACAGATGAATATAAATAACCGATAGGAGATGAGAATGATCCGATGGAGGATGCGATTCGTCTTAATATGTGTGCTAAGCTTTGTTGCCCTTGCGGCAATTGCCCAAGAGTCGCCAGAAATTAATCTTGCCCAACCACTCACTCTAGAAGAGTGTATTCAACTCGCCATTGAAAACTCAACCGATATGCGGAATGCCCGTATCAACCTTGCTCTTGATGGCCTGAATGTCAGGGATGCGCGCGCCCGCTACTATCCGGATATTTTTCTGGATGGGCGTTACAATTTTTCAGACGCAGTCGATTTTGGATTTGAGCGCGAAAATTATGACTTGGGCGTAACCGGACAATATACGCTGTGGGACAACGGACAAAGAGAGGCAAATTTCTCGCAGGCAAAAGAGCGACGTAATGCGACGATAAACCGCAATGAACAGACAAAGCAGAACCTAATCTTTCAAGTCACGCAGGCATATTATAACGTACTCAAGGCGCAGGAGTTGGTGAAGGTAGATCAAGAAATCTTGGCGAGATCTCTGGAAAATACTGACCGGGTGCGGGCTTTTGTAGAGGCGGGAATTCAGATTGAAGCTGATGTGGCAACGGCGCAGGTCAGAGAAGCCAACGACGAATTGAGCTTGCTTAATGATCAGAATGCCCTTGAGATTGCGATGGCATCCCTACCACGAATCATGGGCTTAGACCCGGCGACCCTTGTTACTGTTGCTGAAGATGCTGACTACGAACTGTACCGCCAAAAAGGACAAATTGAGGTGCTGAATATGTCCGTTGATGAAGCTATTCAGACAGCTTTTGAAACTCGGCCTGAGTTTAAGGAGCTCCAATCCACAATAAAACGGCTGGAATGGGATTTGACATTGGCAAGGTTGGATCGTTTGCCTCGCTTAAACGCGGAATATAATTACAACGTCAACCTTGATGATTATCTCCATGAACGCGAGAATTTTACGGATTTCCGGAGTTGGGAAGTTAGGACGACACTCAGCTTTCCGATTTTCGATGGCGGGGTGACCAAGCGTCGGGTCGAAGCAGCGGCGCTATCGCTTGAGCAGGTCCGTGAAGATGCGAGCGATCTAGAACGTTCTATTGCATTAGAGGTCCGCCAATCCTACTTGAACTTGAGACGTGCTGAAAGAGCGGTGGAAATCTCTAACACACAGGTACGAAATGCTGAGTTGAGTCTCCAAGTTATTAGAGGTCGGTTCGAGCAGGAACTCTCCATTCTACTTGAATTACTCAATGCTCAGACTGAGTTTGCACAAGCTTTGACCAATCAGGTTCGAGCCTTTTATGACTATAAAATCGCGCAAGTCGCTTTGCAGCGAGCAATGGGGACTATCCAATGAACAGAAAACGGACGATTGGCCTTATTATCAGCGTGCTAATTGTAGCACTGGTTACTGTGGTTGCTTTCGGTGCAACCAAAATATTTGGAAAAAAAGATGAAGAGGGCGAAGGAGACAAAAAAGAGGTAGTTCGGCGCGGCGAATTCATCCTCAAAGTTCGGGAATCGGGCAACCTTGAACCCTTGATTTCCGTTAACGTTCGGTCGAATGTCGAAGGAGAGATTCAGGCACTCTATATTAAAGAGGGTGCTGTTGTCGAAAAAGGGCAGGCACTGCTCAAAATCGACGATGAGCAGGTGCTCGAACAGAAGAAACAGGCCGAGGCGAATCGGGACGCACGGCAAGCTCAACTAGAACAGGCGAAACTCCGCATTCAGATGACAGAGAAGCAGCAGGAGAGCGTAATCACACAAGCCCAAAACGCTGTCGAATCCGCAAAGGCAGCGCTTGAGTCGCTGGATGCAAACACACGTCAACGAATCACTGAAGCGGAGACCCAAATTGCTACGACGCAGAACGCCCTTCAGCAAGATGAAATCGCGCTGCGGCAGTCTGAGATTGGACGAGAGCAAGCAGCACTTACACTTGAACGAGCGCAAGCGGCGGAAGAATCAGCAAGGGTCGCCTTTGAGACAGCCAAGTCCGAATTACAACGCAACCGAGGGTTATTCGAGAAAAAGCTGGTCTCGAAACGGGTGCTCGAAGAAACGGAAACCGCCCATGCAAACGCTTTTTCTCATTATGAAACGGCCAAAAAAGATGTAGAGTCCCAGCGTAACGCGGTCGAATCGCAACAAGAGACCATTGATACAAGAAAGAAAGCGCTCGAAAGTCGTGAGGCAACCTTGCGGTTGCATCGGGAGAATCTGGTTACGATCAAAGAATCGCAGGCGGCGCAAAAAAGACAGCGCGAGGCAGAGCTGGAAAATGCGAAGACCCAGCTTCATCAGATTCTAGAGACAACAGATGAAGAGAAGCAGCTGACTGTCCACGCGGAGGTGGGCGCCCAAGCCGTGCTCCTAGAGGCGCTAAGTACCTTAAAAGCCCAAGAAGAGCGTGTCGGTTGGACAACCGTTGTCGCGCCGATGTCAGGCACTGTTACGCTCCTCAATGTCGAGGAGGGCGAAATTGTCACCTCCGGACGGTCAGCATTTTCGCAAGGTCCCGCTATCCTGACCATCGCAGATCTTTCCAAAATGGTTGTCAAAACGCGAATCAACGAAGTAGATATCGCTAAGATTGCACTGGGGCAAAGGGTAGAAATCCGCGTTGACGCTTATCGCGATAGAGTCTTTGAAGGGAGAGTCAGTGAAGTTGCGCCGAGTGCATTCGCTCCAGGACAGATGGGGCAACAGGGAGATGGTACAATTACTTTCGAGGTCATGATTGAAGTGGTCGGATCGCCGCCCGAACTTCGACCGGGCATGTCGGCGGATGTCGACATCATCGTCGTGGAGGCGGATAATATTCTTCAACTCCCTATCGATTCGGTGATCGACTCTGAGGTGCTGACAGTCAAAGTAAATGTTCCCGCTAATTCACTGGGACGTTTCACATCGGATCAGGCGGTGGAGGTCCAAAACCTGATTGGGAAGCAGTTTTCCGGCAAAGTGGGCAAGATTTCGCCGAACAGCGGACGAGGCAACGTCGAAATTTTGCTCGACGGTTCACCGCGCGGTTTGCGTTCGGGGCCTACTGAGGTGCATATTTTATTTTCTGAAACGGATAAAATTGAAGGGCTTGAAGCGGAAATTGAGAGCGAAAAGAAATATTTTGTTATGCTCGATAAGGAGCCCCCGAAATCGGATAACAAAAAGAAGACAGACAAGAAAGAGGACGAAAAGGGAGTTCGGACCCGTATTGAGATTGGGCAGCGAAATAACACCCATTTTGAAGTGATTAGTGGTCTTGTAGAGGGAGATCGTGTATTTGTTCCCTCTATGCAGCAACTTACAAAAACAGTGCCAAGCACTAATTAGAGAGGTAGCTATGCTAATTGATGTTCGTAGTCTGACAAAAGTGTATGAAATGGGAGATGTCAAAGTTCACGCGTTAAGAGGTGTGACATTCACCGTCGAAAGTGGCGAGTTTATTGCTATTGTGGGCCCTTCCGGTTCAGGGAAATCCACAATGATGGATATTCTCGGTTGTCTTGCAAAGCCTTCAGAAGGGGAATACTATCTCGAAGAGCAAGAGATCGGTCAACTGTCAGACAACCGGCTCGCTGAGATTCGTAATCGAAAAATTGGATTTGTATTTCAATCATTCAACCTGTTGCAGCGAACCACCGCGCTGCATAACGTTGAATTACCGCTCATTTACAGCGGATTGAGTCGCAAGGAACGACGGCGTAGAGCGTTTGAAGCGTTAGAATCGGTTGGACTCGCGGATCGTGTTCATCACAAGTCGAATGAAATGTCGGGCGGGCAAATCCAGCGTGTAGCGATTGCGCGAGCACTGGTAAACAACCCATCAATGATCTTTGCCGATGAACCGACGGGAAATCTAGATACCCGTTCTGGCGGCGAAATCATGGCGATTTTTGACCACTTAAACGAGGTAGGGAATACAATCATCATGGTCACGCACGAACCTGAAATTGCAGCCCATGCCCGGCGCATCCTCCACATTCGAGACGGATTAATTGAGCGAGATGAACAGATTGGGTGATGAACGAATCGACGGATACCTCTCCGAAACGGATGAAGGCTAACGGTGCCGCCTCCGTTACAATCAGAACCCCCGCACGGCTCCACTTTGCTCTTATCGATCTCAGCGGCTCGTTGGGCAGGATTGACGGAAGCATTGGCCTTGCGATTAATGACCCGCATTTTGAAATTATCGCTGAACCGGCGAACCAGGTTCGGATTGTGTCTAATCAGTACGAGGATCGGGCGCGTGCCATTGTCGAAACGCTTCAATCAAAATACAGCTTTCCGGGAATTCACCTTCAGCTCGTCTCTGAGATTCCACCCCATTCGGGCTTTGGCTCCGGGACGCAGCTCGCGTTAGGCATTGCCCAAGCGGTGAGCACGCTCTACAATCTGAATCTGAGCGTAGCAGATTTAGCGTACGCCGTCGGGAGGGGTGGGACATCGGGGATTGGTATTACCGCATTTGAGCAGGGCGGATTTATCCTTGATGGTGGACACCGCTTCCCCGATCAGAAATCCTCGTTCTTGCCCTCTTCTGCAGCGGGTAACGTTCCCGCACCTCCGCTCCTCCTCCGACAGCCTTTTCCGGATTGGGAATTGCTCATTGTCATTCCGCGTTGTACCCACATCTCCGGCGAGACAGAGGTTCAACTCTTCAAGACCCTTTGTCCCCAACCCAGATCCTCCGCTGAACAGCTCTCCCATCTGATTCTCCTCAAGCTCTTGCCGGCAATCTTTGAAAAGGATTGTTATGCCTTTGGGTCCACGATTAATGCCATTCAGACTTTTGGCTGGAAGAAGGTCGAGATTGACGCTCAAGGCGGCATTCTGCAACAGACGCTCGACTTTTTACGGGACAACGGCGCGGTAGGGGCAGGGGTAAGCAGTTGGGGACCCGCAATTTTCGTTGTTGGGGAAAATCTCTCCAGCTTAAAAGAGAAAACAGAGGCGTTCCTTCAAACGCTGCCGGAAGGGGGCACCTGTTTTATCACTAACGCAAACAACCGTGGTGCAGCGGTTACTGTCGCTTAGGTTTCGTATTCCCTATACGAGAATCTCAGTCCCGATGCCCGATTGCGTAAACACCTCCAGCAAAATTGCGTGGCTAACTCGACCGTCAATAATGTGCGTTTTCCACACCTCGCCTTCGAGTGCCGTCACGCATGCCATGATTTTCGGTAACATGCCTGAACCAATTATTCCATCGGCAATTAACCCTTCAATTTCGTCCGTTCTTATTCTGGATATCAGCGTGGATTCATCGTCCAGATCGCGTAAGATGCCGCGTTGATCTGTCAACAGAATCAGTTTTTCCGCTTGTAGGGCAGCAGCTATTTCTCCTGCCATCGTATCCGCGTTGACGTTATACGTGCAATCGTCATCGCCTACGCCGTTTGGTGCAATCACCGGGATATAACCGTCCCGATCCAGAGCGAAGAGTACATCCGGCTTAACACCGATAATCTCTCCGACAAAACCGATATCCACGGAGGTTGTATTTCCGTGTTCATCGACGACCTCCGGACAGTGCTTTTGCACGCGAATGAGATTCGCATCCTTGCCACAAAGCCCAACCGCTTTCCCACCGTGTAGGTTGATCAGTGAGACAATTTCTTTGTTGATTACGCCTGCGAGCACCATTTCAGCGATTTCAACGGTTTCCGCATCGGTGACCCGCAAGCCTTGTACAAACTCCGCTTTTTTCCCAACCCTCCGCATCCATTCGCTGATTTGGTTCCCACCGCCGTGCACAACCACGGGATTCATGCCGATATACTTCATCAAAACGACATCCTGCATCACGCTATGTTTGAGCGTGTCATTCTCCATTGCAGCGCCACCGTATTTTATCACGATGGTTTTTCCGGCGAAGGTCTGAATATAAGGCAACGCTTCAATTAGAATTTCTGCTTTTCTGACCAGTTCGTCCATTGCGGCCCTCCTGTCTTTTGATTGCGCCGGCTTGTTTTCTCAACCTTGAATTATCGTCCTGATCCTGACGATATTTTACCACTATATGTAACGGTTGTAAAGAAGCGGAAAATGAAACGTATAGGTCTCATGCTACCTTTGCCTATTGCCAGCCAATGAGCTTTAGATACCAGTCCCAAATTCCATCTCCCCAAAATAGATCTAGTAGTGCACCAATTACGAGAAAAGGACCGTAAGGTATCGGACTGCTGCCGCCACTCTTTTTTCCGCACGCGATAAGGGACAATCCAACGATTGAGCCGGTGAGAGCGGAAACCATAATTACGACCAACAGATGGGGCCATCCTCCCAGAAACAGTCCGATTAGGATCATCAATTTGATGTCTCCGCCGCCCATCGCCTGCTTACCAAAGAGGAACGTCCCCGCAGCCGCAATTAAAGCCATTGAGGCGCCCCCGGCTGCTGCCCCGATTAGGTGTTCAATCAGGTAGCCTAGACTGTGGTGAGTGAACGTAATAAGAAGTATTACGGCGGCACCGGTAATCAACCCGACAAGGATGATGGTGTTTGGAATGAGAGACCATCGGGCATCAATCCAAGCAATCGGTATCAACAAGCTGATGAGCAGACAACTGTGCAAAAGTGCGAGTGTTAATCCGAACCGATACAACGAGAGCAGAAACAGGACACCTGTCATCAGTTCGACCAGCGGATAAACTTTCGAGATTTCCGTGTTACAGTGTCGGCAGCGTCCTCTCAGGAGGAGGTAGCTTAGAACAGGGATATTCTCGTAGAAGCGAATCGTTGTTTGACATGCGGGGCAAAATGAGCGACGTGGGGCATGAATAGAGAGTCCCTGGGGAATGCGGTAGATACACACATTCAAAAAGCTACCGATTGACAATCCAAGCGCAAAGATGAGAATGGACGTCGCTATCATTGGCATCTATTCTCCTTTTATGACTGCGATAGTCCCTCCGTGGTCATCGCTTTCAGCTTCAAACGAGTATCTCACGGGTTATCTGGACGCTTGATGTTGAATTTTTCCAGTTTTTTATAAAAATTGCTTCGCTCGATTTTCAACTGTTCTGCGGTTCGCTTGATGTTCCAACTGTTTGCATTGAGAGCATTGCGGATAAGATCTGCTTCGGCGTCGTCAACCATTTCCAGCAACGATTTTCCTGCTTGAAGCCGATTTTCTTGGGCAGGAGCAGCTTTGTCAGGTTGGACGGTACGCTGTGAAATTGGCAGGACATTCTCCGCATCAGCTGGTAGGATAACATCTTGATTGACCATGATGAGCAGACGTTCGACAATATTCTTTAACTCTCGTATGTTGCCGGGCCAATGATATAATTGCAAGACCTCAATCGCGGCTGGATCGATAACCTTGGGAGTGCGTGCGCTATCCTTATGAAACCGTTCGACGAAATGCTTCACCAGCACCGGCAGATCATCGGTGCGATCGCGTAGCGGGGAAACCGTGATAGGGACCACACTCAGACGATAATACAAATCTTGACGAAACCGACCAGCCTCAATTTCTGCCTCAAGGTTCTTATTTGTGGCAGCGATAATCCGAACGTCTACATGCAGCGTTTGCGTCCCACCGAGGCGTTCTAGCTCTCCATATTCCAGCACGCGCAGTACTTTCGCCTGCGCCTTCAAACTCATATCGCCAATTTCGTCGAGAAACAGTGCACTCCCGTCTGCAAGCTCAAATTTCCCCTGTCTGCGTACGGTTGCACCGGTAAAGGCCCCGCGTTCATGTCCGAAAAGTTCGCTTTCGATGAGCTCCTCCGGCAATGCCGCACAGTTGAGCCGAATCAGCGGTTTTCGACCGCGTGGGCTCTGCTGATGGATTGCATTAGCGACTAGCTCTTTGCCGGTGCCGTTTTCGCCGGTAATCAATACGCCCAAATCGCTTGATGCCACTTGACTAATCTGTGATCGAAGTTGTTGCATCGCAACGCTTTCGCCAACCATCTCGTCCTGATCGCCTATCTGCTCTTTCAGCGCCTCGTTTTCCTGTGACAAACGTGAAAGTTCCAGAAATGGCTCAATAGCATATACAATCTCGCTGATGCTAGCGGGTTTCGTCAGGTAACGTTTCGCCCCCAACTCCATCGTTTTGACCGCCGTTTCAATCTCTTTTTGTGCGGACATCATCACAACGTTCAACTGTGGTTTAATCTGCCGCAACCGGGTCAGGGTTTCCACGCCATCTATACCGCCAGGCATCAGGATATCTAGCAAAACCAGATCGACCGTTTTCGATGTGCACAGCTGCAGCGCTTCCTCACCACTTGAGGCTGTCAAGGTGTTGTAGCCTTCCAATTTTAACGCTTGTGATAACATCTTCAAAGCGTTTTTTTCGTCGTCAACAATAAGAATAGTCGCCATAATTTTGTATGCAAGAAGTTGTAACTGTTATATACCTATTGCTTTATTGGGGTTTTGGGATGGGGAGCCTTACATTTATAGGTTCAGCGTATGCCCCAAAGCGATGTCAATTTCGGTCATTGGGACGGAGCTTATAACACGATCAATTGCTGATTCAGCAATTGTGGCAAGATTATCGGTTACCACTACTGAGTCCATAAGTAATCCTGATTGTTGTCCTTCCGGTGTGGTAAGTAAAATAGGGACGCGACTAGGGTGGTTGGCGCGGGACATTTTGCTAGTAATCATCGCCACGATCACTCGCGGCAAACCTGTTTGGAGGTTGTCAGCTTGGACGATTAACGCCGGACGCAGCTTGGCTGTAAGCAGGTTAGAATTTGGAAAAAGTACTAAGATTACATCACCGCGTTTGTAGGTCGGATTTGACCTCGTCATAGTTGTCATAGACATTCATCTCAGGACTTTCCCAGTCTTCGACAAAAGCTGCTAACTGCGCCTGCAAAACTGCTGCTTGTGCCGGATCGATGCCCCGTTTCTGTAAATCTACAGGATCAGACGGCAGAAAGGTCACAATTACGGGGGTACCATCGCGCACATCATGCGGTGTTTTTGGGAATTCAATCTTACCATTGCGATATACACCTTCAATAGTTGTAAGCATGAGTATTGCTCCTAGGTTTTGGGTATTCCTATTACCTGTCGCTCCGATCGAGCTCTATGTCCGTTCTTCGATCGACACAAATGTTTTCGGTTCGGGGCCAACATATTCTGCTCTCGGACGAATCAACCGATTATCGCTTCGTTGCTCAATGATATGGGCAGCCCAGCCGGTGATTCGCGACATCACAAAGATGGGAGTGAACATCGGCGTCGGAATGCCGCACAGATGGTAGGCAGAGGCGCTGTAAAAATCGAGGTTTGGGAACAGCTTCTTTTCCCGCCACATTACCTGTTCAATCCGTTCGGAGATTCCGTACAATAGTCGGTTACCGCTTGCTTCAGCGAGTTGCTGTGACCACCCCTTGATGATATCTGAACGTGGGTCAGAGATTGTGTAGACGCGGTGACCAAAACCCATGATTAGCTGCCTCCGTTCAAGCATGTTCAAAATAGCATTTTCAGCGTCATCCGGTGTCTGAAATCGCTCAATCAGTTCCATTGCAGCTTCGTTTGCACCGCCGTGCAAAGGGCCGCGCAACGTTCCGATAGCTCCAACAATAGCCGAATAAAAGTCAGACAGGGTGGATGTTGCGACCCGTGCCGCAAACGTTGAGGCGTTAAATTCATGCTCTGCATAAAGGATTAACGACACATCAACGGCTCTACGTTGCAATTCGTCCGGCTGCGTCCCGTGCAGCAAATGCAGAAAGTGTCCGGCGCTGGTTGCATCGTCCGTTTCGACATCGATCCGTTTGTCGTTTGTGTGGAAATGGTGCCAGTAAAGTAGCATCGAGCCGAAACAGGCGGTCAACCGGTCCGCAATCTGAACCGAACCACTTTCGCTAGTTTCACGCTCTATTGTTCCCAAAGCTGAGCATCCGGTACGCAGAACATCCATCGGGTGTGCAGCTCCCGGCACCTGCTCAAGGATGACTTTGAGCCCATCCGGTAAACCGCGCAGTGCCATCAGCTTTTTCCTGTAGTTGCCAAGTTCGTTCTGCGTCGGCAATTTACCGTGAATCAGCAGGTAGGCGGTCTCTTCAAAGGTGGTATGTTCCGCTAAATCGTGGATGGAATACCCACGATAGGTAAGCCCAACACCCTCTTTTCCCACCGTGGCGATTGCGGTTTCACCGGCGATGACGCCAGCTAACCCTCCACTGTTTTTAGTCTGCATTCGTTTCATCCTCCCCTATCAATTTAGTGGGAATTGTTAGAAGGATTCATCTTTTCCCGATTTGCGTTCAGGAGTTGATCGAGTTTCCGTTCATACTCGTGATAGCCTAAGAACTCATACAATTCCGCCCGCGTCTGCATGGTATTGACCACGGTTTTTTGTGTACCCTCGTGGCGCAGCGTCTGATACACGTTGAGCGCAGCCGCACTCATTGCGCGGAATGCCGATAGCGGGTAAAGTACAATGCTAACCCCGGCCTCCTTGAGTTCCTCTGTTGTGTAAAGTGGCGTTTTGCCAAACTCGGTAATATTTGCCAAAATGGGAACATCAACCGCGTCCGCAAACTTTCGGTACTGATCCAACTCTGTTAGGGCTTCGGCAAAAATCATATCCGCGCCTGCCTCCACGCAGAGGTATGCACGTTCAATGGCAGCATCTAACCCCTCGACGGCGACGGCATCCGTCCGCGCCATCAGCACGAAATCCGGATCCATCTTAGCGTCGGCGGCGGCTTTCATCCGATCTGCCATCTCCGCTGCGCTCACAATCTCTTTGTTCGGACGGTGACCGCAACGTTTTGCCTGTACCTGATCTTCGATATGTACACCCGCAGCTCCCGCCCGGATCATCTGACGGATAGTTTTGGCAATCATAAACGCATTCCCCCAACCGGTATCGGCGTCAACGAGAAGCGGAAGTTCCGTCCTACTGGTGATGCGACGCACATCCTCTAGAACATCGTTCAAGGTGGTCATCCCGATATCTGGAAGACCGTAGGAAGCGTTAGCCACACCCCCGCCCGAAAGATAGATTGACCGGAACCCGATCTGCTCCGCCATCAGCGCGGAGTAGGCGTTAATCGTTCCGACAACCTGCAAAGGGTTTTCTATCGCCAGTGCATCCCGGAAACGACGACCGGCGGAAAACGTCTGACTCATGTCTGTCCTCTTTTATTCAATCCAGAACGAGAAGAGACGCGCTTGGCGCAGATAGAACTTCAGGCGTACCGGCTTCTCAAATACCAAGTCGTGCGGGTATTTCCACCGAATCTTTGCTTTGGTACTATCGCCGGTAAACGGTGGCGGTTCCTCCCCCGGCACCCAGAACCCGTCGTGCGGTCGCTGCGTCTCTGCATCGATAATTTCGCTATAAATCTCGCCCCAAGTGGCATCCGCATTGATATAGACATCTTCACCTTTCAATTCAAATGGCTTTGTTACAATTGTGCCGCATTCGCCGCCATCGATCGACACAAAGCCGTCGGGTCGTAGCTTGGCAAGGGTCAACGCGCCCGTATCTTCAAAGTGTTCGGGTTTGACATTGAGACGGAACAGCTCTTTGGCACGGTTAAATTCTTTGTACCGCTCGATGTTTGAAGGCATCCGCAGGGCGTTATAGTAGCACCAAATTTCGCCGTCCTCGCGCACGATAGGATGCCCTGCCATCAAGAGTTGGCTGCACCCATAGTTCTCACCGTCGAAAGGTTCAAGTTCGATAAACAACTTACGGTCAGCGACACGGTCCCAGTGATAGAGATCCCGTGAGACGGTCAACTCGATCTGGTTGATACGGGTGTAGTTTGTCGCCGGCGGCGGAACTGCACCAACAGGGTTGAATATGGTTGGAAAACCGACATAAAACCCTTGGTACGGCAGCACCGCCATGTTGTAGCACTCAGCGATATAGTCCTCGTCGTCGATGATAGGTGGGGTGATATATGCTGGGTCTTCGATGATTTTGCGGACACGGCGACGCCGATTTTCCCGATCCATCTCGTCGGTATGAAAAATTAACTTCGGTTCGGAAAAGGTCTCGAAGTCGGAACTGGTAGAGAGCCACACAGAACGCCCCCATTCCGTACCCAGTTTGACCATGGCGAGAAATTGGTTCGATTGGTGGTCATACGTAAACTGGGATTCATCTTGGCTAGGGATAGGAGGGGTATCGACGAGTGTCCAATCAAATCCATCCGGGGACACGGCAGGATGGCGGTTGTGGGCACCGAATAAGCATTTATAGCGGCGTCCGGGATCTGGATCCGTTTCATCTCGCACAACGTGATATGGCCGTCCCGGTCCCTTGTACTCCGGGTCAAAGGCGATGTTGTTGTCCTTAGAACCGTTCGATTCGTATAGTCCCAGGGAAGGTGTTTCCCAATGCTCGCCGTCTTCCGAGAACGCGTAGTATGCGTGCTGTCCAAAGTACCACCATTCCCACAGTTTTTTCTCCGAATTCCACTGCGGGCAGGATCTGCTCTGAACCGCCACCCCATTGATGACCGGTCCCCATTTCTTGGGGGAGTGCAGTGTGCGCGTGGTGCTTTTGGTGTTTTCTATCGCGAAGTCATCTAGGAAAAGCTGCCGATACTGTTTCGGATTGATTAGGTCGAGCTGCATTCGCGTTTCTCCTTTGGTATTACACAGTTCTGTTGTCCATCGAATATTCACGGTTGCCCTCGGGGCCCCCGCCAATCGCCCAAGTCCCACGGAACAGTGTCCGTCGCTTCGGCGGCATCGCTTCGACTGTCTCGTGGCTAAGGTTGAGTCGATGCCACTGCGCCCATATTGAGTTGTAGCAGTTAAAAACAGCACAGCGTGGATTGTCGGGATTGGTCCAATCATTTGCTGCGTGAACAAGACTTTCCGTGAAAATGACAACTGAGCCGGGTGGGCAGCTGTATTCATCCATTGCCGCTCGCATACTCTCCTCCCACGGTGATTCACTGATATTCGGACGGTACGGGTCTGGTCCCCCATAATTGAAGTGCGCTTTGTGCGATCCGCTGAGAAAAGAGGTGCCTCCGGTCCCTTCCTTCACCTCCTCAAGTTCCCACACCACGCGGGTAAGTCCGGAGAATATCTTCCCTCCTGCGACCTGATACCGCATGGCGTTCGCTTGCTGCGGTGGACGCACGACGTGCGGCAATCCCCCGTCGCGCCGTTCCGACTTGCTCCATCCGGGCGGCCTGACGGTCGTGAAAGATCCCTCACATCGAAAACCGTAGCAATCGTCTTTCACAAAGGGATCCTCAGACAGGATTTCATTCAAAATACCTACAATTGCCGGGTGGTCTAGCAGTTCTTGGAGTGCGCCTTCATAACTCTGTCTGGCACCGCCATACACGTCAGTCTTCATCCTTTCAATATCGGACTCCGACAGCACAGCGGGTAGGAGAATCCAGCCGCGGAGGTCGAAGAAAAACTTCTGCTCTGGGGTCATAGGCACCGGAGCGTCAAGCGGAGGCACGTGGGTATCTGCTATTTCTGTGACCTGTTTTGATGGTATCATTGTTCCTCATCCTTCTACATAAGTTCTTGTGGGTTGCACATAGTAATTGTAGTGAGTGTAGGTTGGGTTGAACGATGATGAAGCCCAACGCTGAAACTGAAGTCTATCACCTGAGAAAAGTGAAGTCAAGCCAAAAAATAGATGGACAGAATTTCCTAGGGATGGGACAATATGAACGCTACGAGATGGGGTAACAATAGAAATGAGACTGGACGCTAACGCTCAGAACAAGGAGAGGTGAACGATGTTTCATCGACACAATCACGGAATTTTCTATTTAGGCGGGTTGGTGTTTGCCGTTGCGGTGATTGCAGCCGCCAATATGGAAGGTCAAAATCCTGCGACAGTCGAATCGCAGGGTGTGGACAGTATCGGGACAGCGGAGACGATTCAAATCCGTGGGCAGCTGGTATGTCTTGCGGAGGCGATGCACGATTTATACCGTGCAGATCTCCCTGCCAATCACGAACACCTGTACGGTTTTAAGGGTACAGACGGTAGGTTTTACACCCTGCTACGCACCAATCTATCGGAGGCGTTGTTCGTAGATAAACGCTTGCACCAAAAGACACTCATCATCACAGGGAGAACCTTTCCCAAAACGCATCTACTCGAAGCGATTCGATTCCAATCCCTACGCGATGGAGTTATACATGACCTCTACTACTACTGTGATACTTGTGCGATACGGGCCGCTGCGCCGGGGGATTGCGTGTGTTGTCAGGCACCCGTTGAATTAGTCGAAAAGCCGATTAAACTCTCCCCGCTATCGGATTAGCTGTGATTGTCCGGCTCCGTTCCGAGAGTTTTCGACCTAAAAAATGGATCCACCTGTGACTCCTGTTGTTCTAGCGCGACAAGTTGTTGTCGAGTGCGCCGCCGCCGCCAGATATACACGAGAATAAATACCAGTCCAAGGCTGCCCCAAAACAGGTAAGAATTTGAGAATAGGGCCGCCCAACGGTAACGCTCGGAGAGCGAGGCTTGCCACGCCGCGTCAAAGGTCGCGAGATCCCAGCCAATTGCCTGTTTATATGCGGTATTCAAATCATTTCCTACGCTGAGTAGGTCAATAACCTCCCACAACTTTTCCTCGCCTGCAGTTTTTGTGAGCCATGCAACCGCGTTCAAACTCTCTGCATAAGCCAACTGCGCCTTCCTTTCGGGGGTCGGAAATTGTTCTGACAGGTCGGCGAGAGGAATAATCGACTTCGACAGAATATGCTCAAACATGACATCGTGGCGATGGGGCGCCCACTCTCCGGAAAGGTAGATCGCAATCCCCTCGATAAACCATAAGGGGATGTCGCCGATTGTGGATTTCGTGCGTTGTCCAAAGGCGATGTGCACAATTTCGTGGCGGAGGACTTGGGAGAGTTGGAACTTTCGATCAATGATGACACGCGGGTTTTGGATCACGATACGGCGACTGAGTGGGAACGCGCAACCGACCGCCCAATCTTGGATGGGGGCATGGGCGGCGGCTTGGAATTGCTGCTGGGTCCTACACATCCAGATTTCAATCTTGCCTATCTCAATGCCGTTGATTAGGCGGTGAATCTGCGGATAGAAGTCTTCAGCAATATCGGCAATATCTTGTGGATGGGTCTCGTCGGATTGGTAGTAGATTTGGAAATGCTCGCTTTCGAGCATCTCCCACGTCTCCTCGGTCGCGCTATCTGATGTGGTCGCACTAAACATAAGAAGAATCGGCAAACAGAATCGGTAAAGTGTGTGTAATGCTTTTCGACTGATCGCGTACATGATTTCTCCTGCCTTTTGTGATGAATGCGCGGCTATAGGATACGCGCAATTCAAGAGAAGTTGCAAGGAATTTCCATTACGCGATCCGATACTTCTCCACCGCTTTCATATCTAACTCAATCCCCAGCCCCGGCGTGGTGGGGACTTCGACGAAGCCATCTTTCGGGGTCAGTGCGCCGTGAATGAGGTCATTCTCGCGGACGAAATGGAGGGAATCGCTCGGAATAGTTGCGTTCTTGATGACCGCGTGAACATGGGTGCCGAAAGCGCCCGATACGCCCAAACCGAGTCCGACAACCTGTAGCCACACCGGCAGTCCCGCGGCTTCAGCGATGCCGGCGTTTTGCTGCGCGCTCGCCGGGCTACCAGCGGTATTAAACATATCCGCTGCGTCCGCTTTGATGGCATCTATAATCATCTTTGGGTCCGCGATGTGGGGAGCGAGGGGGATACGGGTCTGCTGGCGAAAGTCGCGATAGCTGTCCCACCCATATTCGAGATATGAAAACGGATCTTCAAACGCTTCGATATTGTATTTCTCCAGCTCATGGGCAAGACGAATTGATTGGTCAGGGGTCTCAAAGGTGAAATTTGGATCGACGATAATCCCGTAATCCTCTCCCGCCGCTTCCGTCATAAGCCGAACAGTCTCAACAATGTTCCACGGACGCGCTTTGAGTTTATGTGTCTTGAAGCCTAGCTTAACACCGACCTCTGCCTCCGCAGCGAACTCCTCCGGTTCCATTGGGCACGACCAGTAACCGACAGGTACTTTTTCCCAGTGCTGAGGACCCATCAGTTTATGGGCGGGTACGCCGAGGGCCTTGCCGACAATATCGAAAACCGCTGAGCCAAAGGCACCGCCGAGATTTTGCCATTTGAGTTCCATTACATCAACACCGATCCAACCTTCGATTGCATTGTCAAATCGCTGCCCTCTTCCGCCTTCTCCTACGCCATAAATGCCTTCATCCGTATGAACTTTGATTATCGGGATAGGGCGTTCGAGGTAGTCTCCGGGACGATTGTTCTCGATGGCAGGGATGTGAGGAACCGCTGTGACAAACTGTTCGACTTTTGTGATCTTCATCAAAATCTTCGCAGTGGACACCCCGTTCTTTAGAGCGGGGTGTCCACTGCGCTCCTTTTCGTTGTAAACTGTCGCTAAAAATGGTATAATCTTGGTGGCTTTCGTGGGAGAATGCACCCCTACCGCTTGGTAGGGTCTCCCACCTCCTAGTGCATAGGAAATGAAAGGTAGAAAGCTACCCTCAATGAAAACTACTTATGAATATCGGGCGTATCCGACTGCCAAACAACGAAAGACCTTTACCACTTGGTTTGCGTTGCTCCGGACGCTTTACAACCAAGCACTTGCATGACGTAAAGATGTCTACCAATCCACCGGTGAATCGGTCAAGTGGGCGACACAAGGGAACGCGTTACCTGACCTCAAACAAGAATCCCAAGCGTTTGCCGGTCTCCACGCTGATGTGCTGCAAGACTGCTTACGCCGTTTGGATAAAGCATACCGAGCATTCTTTGGTCGTGTCAAAATGGGTGCTGAACCGGGCTTCCCGCGCTTCAAAAGCGAAGGGCGGTATCGGTCAATGACCTTTAGCCACTTGTCTGTGAATCTAATACGGCATATCCGTCGCAAGTTTGCCCGCGTGGTTGTCCCCAAAGTCGGCCCCCTCAAGATTCGGTATCACCGACCGCTGCCCGATGGTAAAATCAAGAATCTGACCATCCGCCGTAAAGCGTCGGGCTGGTATGTAACTATCTGCGTTGAAGTCCCCAATCCCGTGAAAGTCCCTGTTGAAACGACCATCGGCGTGGATGTTGGGCTTAATGCGTTTGTCGTCGATTCCGATGGTCAACGGATTCCGAATCCACGCCACTATCGTAAATCTGAAAAGACGCTTGGCAAACATCAACGGATACTCTCTCGACACAAAAAAGGGAGTAAACGTCGAGCGAAACAGCGCGAGATTGTCGCTCGTACCCACGAACGTATAGCGAATCAGCGTAAGGATTTTCAGTTTAAGACGGTGCATCGGATGCTTCTTGGTTGCGATGAGGTTGCCGTTGAGAATCTGACCATCACCAATATGTTGAAAAACCATTACCTTGCCAAGAGTATATCTGATGCGGGGTGGGGGAGTTTTCGATTGAAACTGCAAAGCAAGGCTGAAAGTGCCGGTAAGCAGTTGACGACGGTTAAGCCCCACTACACAAGCCAGAAATGTTCAGGGTGCGAGGCGATAGTTCCCAAACTCTTGTCTGTCCGTGTCCATGACTGCCCGCATTGTGGGTTGGTAATCGACAGAGACCATAACGCTGCAATCAATATCAAAAAGGCTGCTGTAGCCTTGCGTGGAGGTGTGGTGGTAGTAGACACCCCCGAAACTCTTGAAAGAGAAAGAAGCGCGGAACCTTGTAAGCCCCGTGGCGGAGGCAATTATAACAAGCCTCGTCCTTTAGGGCGGGGTAACTGACTTTATCCACCTCGTAGCATTTTGAATGAATCTGTAAGGAACAACGATCGTTGTTCCCTACCAAACGAGATCTACATCCGCTCTGTTTTATTTTAACTGAGATAAGGTTTCCCGAAACGCCTTGACGTGTGCGGGGCTTGTGCCGCAACAGCCGCCAATCAGATACGCCCCCTCCTTGAGCAGCTCCGGTAAGTAAGGTGACATCTCCTCCGGTGCTTGGGGCCAATATGTCTGTTGATTTTCGTCTAAGCGTGCCATGCCCGCATTTGGATAAGCCATCAACCGTTTTGAATTGATGCCTTTCTCTTCCATCGCTTCGTGCAGCTGCTGGATTCCGCTTATCGCATAGGGCATGCCTGTATGTTCTTCACGTCTTGATTCTGCGCCGCAGTTTACCCCTAAGATTTGAATGTGATCGAGTAGATTATCTCCGTTGGAGAATTCACCTCCGGCTAAAATCTCGATGAGGGATGCAGCAGAATGTCCCCAATCCGTTTTGTATATCACCTCTTTCGTCCGCCGATCTCTGGTATATTTATAGGTCATATTCACGGCGATGGGCAGCCCCGTGTTTCTGGCAACGTCAACGGCAATTGCAGCCTCCTTTGCGGAGAACATGGTTTCAATACAGAAAAAGTCCACCCCTTCCTCTGCAAGGGCGTATATTATTCGCTTATGTGCATCTCTAGCCGCTGTATTTGCAATCCCAAAATCAACGCCACCACTATCGGCTTCGATCGCGCCGGGCGAAGGACCAACTGTACCGGCGATGTACACGTCCCTGCTATTTCTCTCAATGGCTGCCTTCGCGTGTGCCACAGCCTGCCTTGTCAGTTTCTCGGCTTCGGCGGCATCTTTCCCTGCCATTTCGAGATGCAGAGGCGAAGCGACAAATGTGTTCGTGCCGATCGCGTCAGCGCCCGCTTCAACGTAAGCCGAATGGATGTCGATGACGGTTTCCGAATGCAGTTCGTTTGCGAGTGTGCTGTTTGTCAATGTAATGCCCACACTAAATAGCTGCGAGCCAAACCCACCGTCATAAATCATTGGGGTGGGCTCTTTCAATCTATCCAAAAATGCCTTCATCTAAACTCCTCTGATATTTCAAAAAAAATTTCATGTTGACTCAGTTCACTCCTTTCTGGCCCAATCCATCGGATCAGGCCGGGAGAATTTCTACGCTGTCTTCCACTGTTCTGGATCGAGACCGAAAGCAGACGCCTCCTCACAAATAGCTGTCCACGTTGTCTCATCGATTTCAATGCCCTCGATCTGCTTCTGCGCGGCGGCGCGAAATTCGGGTTCACCGGGACTCAGAATCTCGCGAAATCCCGGCGCAAGCCGACTCGATTTGACGTGCTGAATTAGGTCCTCTACCTCATCGTAATAGTCGTTGAGGTCGGTGAAGTGACTGATATTGTAGACGGTGAAGAGAACACCGTTGCTGACCATTGTGGTCTCACCGGCAGCACACCCCTGACCGCTAAGAGCTCCACCCAAGAGCTCCACCACAAAGCTGAGTCCGTAACCTTTGTGTGCCACAACGCCACCCATCGGAAGAATCGCTCCGGGTGGATCGTCTTTGAAATCGTTTGGGTCGGTGGTCGGGTTGCCTTGTGAATCGATAATCCAACCTTCCGGCACCTCCTTACCTTGATTGATTGCAACGCGAATCTTGCCTTCCGCGACTACGGAGGTGGTCATATCCACTAGGATTGGGTCATCGTTCCGGCGTGGGGCAGAGAATGCAAGCGGGTTCGTGCTGAGCCGACCGTCGAGACCACCGAAGGGAGCAATCTGATAGCCGAGATGACCGGCGTTGACGAAAGCAATCCCTAGCATCTGGTTTCGCGCTGCCATCAAAGGATAGGCACCCGCTCGTCCGACATGACTCGTATTTCGCAGTGCGACAGTGCCTGTCCCGTATTGCCGTGCTTTTTCGATAGCAAGGTTCATCGCAAAGGTTGCCCCGACCTGTCCAAGGGCGCTGTGTCCATCGACCACTGCGGCACAGGGATTGTCGCTCACAATTTCAGGTTTTGCGGTGGGTTGGAATCTACCATCTCGTATAGCGCGGGCGTACTCATAGAAACGGATGGCGCCGTGAGAATCATGTCCAAAGAGATTCGATTCGATCAGGTGGTCAACAACCGATCGGGTGTCCTCTGCTCTGCAACCGGCGGCTTCAAAGAGGTCGTAGCCGATTCGCCGTAGGGTTTCAGGTTGGAATGTAGGCATAAGGAATCCTTTCTACGCTTCTAATCTATGTATTACTTTTTTAGCAGGTACAGGCAAGCTTTTACGGCCCCTTTTGCTTCCGTTTCCGAGCCTTATTGTTATGTTCTGCCTCAAGTTCCTGAACAAGTGCCTTCAGAATTTCCTCCGGCTCGCCGGGACGTTCCTGTTTTTCTGTCCACTGCCACTGGTCTAGATAATCATCCGTTCCGGCTAAACCCGTTTCCATCGCTACGCGATCTATTTCGATCTGAAAACGCTTGGGCATTTGCTGCGTGATTCGCCTTCTACCTTCATAAACTCTCACCTGCGCTGGAATATCCTTCCAGTATAAGATTTGATACATCGCCACGGTTCAACCCTCCAATTCGCCTTTGCGGTAAGCACGGAGGAACGTTCTACAGAAGCGGTCCTTGCCTAACAGCATATCTTCGGTCAATTGATAGACTTGCGATGCGCGGTCAATAGCGAGGGCGCTTTGCGGCTTATTGGTCACAGGGTCAATAATCCCGCTATCCGCACCAGATTCGATTGCAAGCACCATGAAAACGTCATTGATGAGACGACGGGAGGGCATCTGGAAAGAGACATTGCTGAATCCACCACTGATATGGATGTCGGAACCGTACTTCTCACGGAGCATCCGGATAGCTTCAAAAGCGTGGTTGCCGTTCTCAGTGTCCACTCCAATCGGAAAGAACAATGGGTCAATAAAGATATCTTCAGTAGCAATCCCTTTGTCGTTTGCTGCATCTACCATGCGAGAGGCGTTAGCGAGCCGTTCTTCGGGGTTCTGTGGCATCCCAGATTCGCTGGCGGCGGTTACCATTACCTTTGTGTTGTACTGTTTGGCGAGATCTAACGCTTCAAGGCGTTCCAGTGAAGCGGAGTTGAGTAGTGCCCGCCCGACGCTGTTATCATACACCTCAAGCCCCGCCGTGATGATTTCGCTGTTCGAGGAATCGATGGACAAAGGTGTATCAGACATCTGTTGGATGGCTTGCACCAACCAGCGCATGGCTTCCTTCTGCTCTTCAAGCCGCCACGAAATTTCATCCACGTTGACATCGAGGAAGTCGGTGTTAGCATCTACCTGCCGTTGGACGATTCTGCGTATATATTCCAGCCCTTCGCTGGCATAGGGTTCGTGGCCCGCCATTGCCGCCTGAACCGCGATGATGACGTGCTTGACACGCCCCTCCTCATACTCTTGGGATTTTTTGATAGATTCGGGGATAACAAGATAGCGGCGCTTTTTGTTTGTACCCAAATAACGGACGGACTCGAGTCCAGCAGGGTTGTCCGTAACTAGGTTTCCCTTCCGTCTTACTACACGAGTGGTATGGACATTCTCGCCGATAATGATAAAATCTTGACCGTTTAGTTTCATCGTCAACTCCTCGTAGTGCTGCACACGGTTGGCACCGGTTGCACCGATTAAAAGCGGCCCCCGTCCGCGTCATTAGCTATTAGATTTTTTGTGGGCGTGATGATCCCGCTCTAGAAAAGTATTGCTCCACGCACTCGTGCCCTTGAGGGCACCGTCCTTGAAAATTGCGGGACCGTCTAACATCTTTTCTTCTTCGCCGTAGGCTTTGAGACGGTCATAAGCCCGTGCCCAGATGCAGTCCTTCTCACCGATTTCGCATTTGCCCTGACGGGTCCCACCACACGGTCCATTACGCTGGTTTTTTACGCACTGGGATTCGGGACATAGGTACGCAATATCCGGCAGCGAACAATCGCCGCAGTCACGGCAATCAAAGGCGGGGACCTTAACTGCTTGTTCGGCACCGTGTATAACTCTTTTTACCGTCTTACTTGTTCCATCGACTGCCTGAGAAATCCGCTTGCCGATTGTAAAGCCCCAGCTCCCCTTTTCAAAAACTTTGTCGTGCACCGTGCGATTGATTTTATAGCTCAAGGGGATTGTCTGTTTGGCGGCTTTCAAGGCGTCAGGCCGTTTTGAAAAGAGATACTCGCGACTAATCTCAGTTGAACTGAGCCCCGTCTCCGGGTCGGGTTCAAAAAAGTAAAATTCATCGGGATAGTGAAAACAAATCTCTGTGGCAAAATCCTTCCAATCGTCCTCTCCAAAGCGATTTGCCATCTTCAGGATTCGCTCAAAATCTGTGTAACGTAGATGCCCCCCTAGATATACGCCGCGATAGCCCAACCCCTTGGCGATGGCGCACTGCTTGGCGGCCAACTCCAAGAAGAAAGCTTTGCCCTTGTCCTTTGATTTTGCCTGTTTTTCAATTAGGTTAAGTAGTGCATCGGTTACGATTACACCGGGGATGTTACCTTTGTTAAAAAAACGGGCCGCAACACGACTGAGGACGTAGACGTTGCCAATCACCGGTACGCGCATCTTATGAGCTGCCATATACTTCAACAGTTCATCCTGTTTGCGTGAGTCGTATCCAATCTGGTTGATGATGAACGCAGCACCGTTCTCAATCTTCTTTTTTAGCTTGAAATACTGTGGCATAACCTCGCGTTCGTAACGTTTGTGGTTGTTGACCACCGCACCTAATAAAAAATTGGTGCGCTGCAGCACTTGCGACCTTTTTCCAGTGCCCACCTTCATACCAGCATTCATATCGGTGAACATCTTCAGCAAACCTACGGAGTCCGTGTCAAATACAGGGCTCGCTTGACCGTGATACCCATCGGTTGGATAATCGCCCGATAGTGCTAAGATATTGTTAAACCCTTCGCTGGCGAGCTGCCACCCTCGACTCTGTAGGGCATTGCGGTTCCAATCTTTGCAAGAGAGGTGAATAATCACCTCTTGACCGCGGGAGATCAAATCGGTCCCCAAAGTATCGGCGCCCATCATCGCGTTACCGCCCGGATTGTCGGTAATGCTTAGAGCGTGTATACCCGGATTGTCGGTGAGTTTTCGCGCGAGTGCTAACATCCGACGACCATCGCGCTCGGTGATGGTTCCGCGCGAGGTTACCAATTCCACACAGGTGACGAATGTATCTGTCTCCTGAAGCAGATAGCGCAGTGTAGGCTTCTGCCAAGCACTAAAGTTACGATTCGCTTCGGTAGGGGAGGTATTCATAATTGTGGGCTCGCTTGACGGGGCGTGGGTTGAAAAATCCTTAGTCAAAATCGTTGAAATTTTGAGCTCGGTCTCTATTTTAGCGCGAAAGGTTTCCCACCCTCACACAAACTCTGTCGGCATCGGCTTAAATTGGCACCCTTCGACGAACACCTCAAAGAAATCGGAGGTGGTCTCCAATTCTACATGTTCTATCCCTTTGACCAAACGCTCAATATCCTCACGTTTCTTTCGTGAGAGGAGTACTTCCTTTGCGCCCTGTACCGCAGCGTTGCCAATCTTGGAGATACGGCTTTCATCTACCGGTGCCAAAAACCCGATATCAATTGCGTTACGCACATCCACATAATTGGCGAAACCACCCGCTAGATAGAGCCGACTTATATCCGCCGGATTGATCCCGAACCTTCGCATAACGATGAATTGACCGCAGTAGTTAGCAGCCTTAGCTTGCGCTAGATTGCTAGCATCTTCGCGGGAGAAAGTGATGCCGTATTCCGGGATAATGGGTATCTCACGTGTCTTTCTGTTCCCGAAGACCCCCATTTCAGTCATCTGTCCGTTCCGACGAAGCTCCGCCAATAGGTCGATTAAACCGGAGCCACAGATGCCTTTAGGTTCAACGCCACCGATCGTACTATATTCAATCTGACCATCTACCCAACGGACGGACTCAATCGCTTCGTCGTAGCCGGGCATCCCGTACTTAATGCCGCCGCCCTCAAAAGCGGGTCCTGCTGGGCAGGACGCAGCAATCAGCCGCCCCGGATGTCCAACCACCACTTCAGTATTCGTGCCGACATCTACTAGCATGACGACCTCTTTTTGAGATGCCATGTCGAGTGCTACTAGGTCCGCTGCAACGTCGGCACCAACATGGCTGCCGATTAATGGCAGCCCATACACCCACGCTTTGGGGTTAGCTCGAATCCCAAGTCGCCGTGTCTTTTCAATAAGGGAAGTGGTTTCGCGCTCACCGGCACGATATTGACCCTCGATTACCGATTGATAGGGTTTTTGACCGATACTTTGTACATCCAGCTTAAAGAAAATGTCTCGCATGGTCGAGTTGCCCACGACAACAATCTCGTAAATTTCTTGACGCACGAACCCTAACTGTTGAGCCATTTCCCGAATTTCGTGGTTGAGCGCGTTGATGACTGACCAGCGCAATTCGCCACCGAACTCACCATCATACGAAATGCGATGCATGATATCACTGCCGCCGAACCGTTGTGGGTTTTCAAAGGAGCTGACATGGACACTTTCACCGGTTTCCAGATCGACTAAATCGATGACGACTGTTGTGGTGCCGAGGTCAATTGCCAAGCCGTAGATATGACCGCGGTATCTGTCAACTGCCTCATCGTCGTAGTAAACCGTGTCTTCACGGCGCGTCACTAACGGGTCAATTTGAAGGGGTTTTTCGTGCGTACGGGTAAGGATCTTGGGGGTGCGCCGTATTGGCGAAAACACTATGTCGATATCGGGGGCTTTAACCACTGCTTGGCAGGCGAGCCGATAGTTCTCTCGCAAAAACGATTCTGCTTCGTTCCGAGTTCGCAGCGCCTCCATTCCCTCTTTAATTTCCACAATACATTCGTGGCATTGCCCGGTCCGGAAGCAGGAGGTCGGCACCTGAACTGCGAGTTCATCAGCGTAATCGAAAATGGTCTTTCCGGCTGCGAGAGGCCGCTTTTTGCTGTCGTGTGTTACCGTTCCCGATCCGTAGTTTTCTTCATTTTCGAGGAAAGCGCCGTTAGCAACTTCAGTTTCCCACGCGGTCCGATAGTCAATCTTATCGTCCCCACCACACAAAAGTAATCCTTCCTCTGGAGTGCCGCGGACGCTAGTAGGGAACGCAGATCTGCGTTCCCTATCAACCAAACCTTCGCTAGGCGGCCTACGCTGGTTTCGACACCCGAACTTAGCGGTGCATTGATCGAAGCGGTTTTTATAAGGGCACCGATGCATCGATTGTTGGTCAGCATGAGTTACCATGCTTGAAAACAGCTCTGTTATTTTGTCTAAACGTTTCTGGTATTCTTCTTTGTTCATGTTTAAGTTGTCAATAGGTTTGCCTTAATTTTTTGTACCGAGCCAGCTTAACACCCAATCGGCTTGAGAGAAGCCTCTAATCTGCTGCCCAGTCTTCGTCCTCTTCTTCTTCGAGGAACTTCTTTGCTAGTGCCACGCATTCAAGGGCGTCTTTGCCGTAGCCATCCGCACCCATATCATCGGCGAACTCTTGGGTCACCGGGGCACCGCCCACCATAATCTTCACATCTTCCCGGAGATCTTCATCGATGAAGGCTTCAATTGTCTTGCCCATGTTTGGCATCGTGGTGGTCAGCAACGCTGACATTCCGAGTATGGGTGCCTCGTGCTCCTCCACTGCTTCGATGAACTCATCGTCCGAGGTGTCCACACCCAAGTCGTGCACAACGAATCCTGCGCCCCGCAGCATCATGATGCACAGGTTCTTGCCGATGTCGTGGAGATCGCCTTTCACCGTTCCCATGATTACAGTCCCGATGGGATCGATGCCGGAGGCGGATAGAATCGGTTCAATATACGCCATGCCGGCTTTCATTGCTCGGGCGCAAGCGAGGACTTCCGGGACGAAGATAAAGTTCTCTCGGAACTTAATCCCGACGACCCCCATTCCTGCGATTAGGCCGTCATCCATGATTTCCAGTGCTTCGGTGCCCGCGTCCAAAGCGGCTTTGGTCATCTCATCCACACCATCGTTGTCTCCGTCAATGAGCGCTGCGGCGATGTCCTGCATCTCAGGGGTGGTTTGGGCAAATGTATTAATAGCGCGCTCCCGTTCGTCAGGGCGCTCAATGAACTCCTCAATCTCGTCTACAATAATTTCATTTTGAATGTCGGTAATTTCTGCCATAGTTTTTTTCTCTTTGAACTTATAGTGGATTCTAAAAACAGATAGACACTTTCGCTCCCCATGTTTGGTAGGCGCTGTTTCCAACTGCGCCGATGGGGTGCGGTTAGATGAAGTTTCAGGAAATAATCGGGTAACTCTATATTTCCCCAAGACCCGGTAGGCGCGGCTTGCAACCGCGCTGGTGTCAATAGCAAATTACCCAATTAATAAATTAATCTTCATGAAACCGCACCTACCGGGGTGATAGCCCGGATTTTCCCATCCCCGGTACAGAGTGTCCAATTAATTCTAAACTTTACTATAGCTGTGATGTAACTTGTGCTTTGAGCATGATGATAATATGCTCAATTTGTTGCAGTTCATCGAGTTCAAGTTGCTCCATCTCCGATAACAATCCAGCTTGATTTAGTGTGAGTAAGCGTTGAAGCCTCTCCTGCGCCCTTTCAGAAACATGATAGTTAAGCACCTCCTGCGGGTCAGGATTTTTTGATAAAAACTGAATTGTCTCGGCTGTGGTAGCGGCAGCCAAGGTCTTAAATCCGATGAGACTCAACTCGATAACGGTTGGAAGCCAAGAGCCAATCGGCTGGATCTGTGTTGCCAATTCATCGGGAACTTGCATCGTTAGCTGAACCATATCTTTTGTCCTTGTCAACACAGACGTTCTATTAAGATTTTCCCTATAGCAACATTTCTCTGTACTAATCCTAATTCAATTCCGTATGTTCCTTGTGCCAGTCCTGCACCGCTTTGGGAATTTCTTTGAGATTTTCAATAGCGGTCTGCAACGGAATCGCACACTCTGGACCAATAAGATGTACACCGGATTCCAGATTCTTGTAGACTTCCCCGCGAACGTCTTCGGGACCCTTCGAGAAGAGCGTCTCAGGGTTATTAATGTTGCCCACTAGAGCGATTCGCTCTTTAACCACTTCCATAGATTCACCGGGTTCGTTCTTGGAATCGTAGTGGAAGGCTGCCATTCCTGTCTGAGCGATATATTCCATTCTATCCACTGTCCGCCCACAAATATGAAGAATCAGCGGGATAGGAATCCGCTCGACGAACTCAATGTGCAGGTCGCGGAGGTAACGCTCATAGTATTCACCACTGACCAGATCGCCCGTTGCGTGGTCGGGTAGGGTCAGTGCATCTGCTCCCGCTTCAATCTGTGCGACGCCAAATTCTATCGTGGCTTCCTTCAACCTATCCAGCGCGAGTTTCGTTGTGCCCGGATCATCCAAGGATAGCAGCAAAAAAGGCTCCACGCCGAAACAGTGATAGGCCTGAGACCACGGTCCCATCGTTTTTCCAATAATAGCGACGTCCTCCCCGTATTCCTTCTTAAGGATTTTAATTGCATCGAGTACGCATTTGGTATCCGGATGGGTCAGAAAATCTGATGGAATCTTGATTTCATCGACATCCTCCCAGATTGGCTCGCGCATTCTAACCGTGGGCCAATTGTCCTTCTGCTCCCATTGGATCTTGCATCCGAGTGCAGAGGATTCTTGAATAATCGTGAAAACAGGCATAATGGTATCGAAACCTAACTCAGTATACCCGGTGGCGGCTAACCGTGCCATCAACTCAGGTTGACGATTGGCTTCCGGGAATGGTGCATCTACCAAGTCCATCAATTCTACTGTGGCGACGGACGTTGGATTGCAAATCGGCGTTCGGTCCACAGGTTCTCTTTTCAACGCTGCCAAAACCCGTTCTCTACCGGTCATCGGTCCGACGGTTTGTTTTTGGGTTCCCATATTTTCCTCCTAATTCTGTTGACTAGGTGCTGCGAGGACGCCACGCGAGGCTGCCATCTCTTGCTCCCGTACGATGGCGCGTACATTCGGGGCACGAACAAGCAACAAACCGACCAACGCATCGTGGGAATGGCCACACGGAAACGCGACCTTATCGAGCGTTCCGTCCACCTCTTCCATCTCTCCTAATTTCAGTAAACCGCCAGCAATTGCGGAGACACGTCTGTCGGCACGTCTGCCCTCGCCATCAGCTTTCACTTGGTAAATCCCTTGTCCAAGACTATCGACCGTGATAGTCATGCCTGACTTTCTGTCTAGAATCTGTAAGGGACGAGGTTCCGCTGAATCGTTCGGGGAGAGCTTACATGACTCTAGAAAAGTCCGTCTGCAAGCGAGTTGATGTCCTGATCCACAGGGGAACTGGAGCATCCCGTTCGCAGTCACAATCAGGTTTCCCATGCGCGTCATCGCTTCGATCGCAAACTGAATACGCTCTTGAGCCCCTTCCATCTGGCTGTAGGTATGCACTAAGAACAGGGGGCTCTCATCCGGCCCCTGTTGGTATAGCGCGATCGTTATGTCGTGGAAATGAGGGTCCATCGGGACCAATTCAATACGTTTGCCAATATCGACGGTTTGACCCATGGCTATCTCCTCGTTAGGAACTATTATTCTTGGTTCTCACCTGTAATTTTGCTTGACAACAGAGCGATTTATTCGCATAATAATTAATGGTCTGACCTTTGTATCATAAGTTTAACTCAAAATTAAGAAATTGTAAAGTGAAATTTTCATCAAGGATTTGAATGCCTGAAATTTGTCGATTTTTCGGTATCATAATACGAATGTATGCGGAGCCTCAAGCCCCTCATCATCGGCCTCATTTGATACAATTATGGTAGATTTTAGAATTAATTAGACACTGCCAATCGGCGAGGTTAGGAAACCTCGACCACCGGGGCTGGAAAAATCCGGGCTATTACCCCGGTAGGTGCGGTTAGAAACCGCACCGTATAGGCGCAGTCGGAAACAGCGCCTACCAAACATGAAGAGCGAAAGTGTCTAGTTATGTTTACAATTCACTATAAATTAATCTTCATCAAAATCGACGGTTTTGTGTCGAGATGTGAATCTCGACCTACAGGTTCTGATGGATTTCCAATCACTAGCAACTTAGGTTATGTTATGAAAGCGCAAGAACAAGAAAAATTGACGATGAAGGAGAGAAAGCCTGATACTCGCACCTCCCTGAGTGATGGGATTGTGGAGCAGGTGGTTGACCTCATCTCCCGGGATGTGCTGAAACCCGGAGACCGGTTGCCTTCTGAGCGGGAATTGTGTAAGCGGCTAGGGGTGGGACGGAGTTCCTTGAGAGAGGCGTTGCGCTCTCTTGCCGTCATGGGAATTATAGATGGACGGGTTGGAGATGGCACCTTTGTGTCTAACAGTAACAAGCGGTATCTGGAGAAAACGTTACAGTGGGGGCTGCTGCTTGACCGTAAAAGGGTTCAAGACCTCATCGAAACCCGGCTCATGCTAGAATCCCAAACGGCGTTTCTGGCTGCACAGCGGGTCACAGCAAAGAATATTGAGACAATCGAAGAGACCTTGCAAGGAATGGAGGCATCGATCGGGCAGCCTGAGAAATACTTGGAATTTGATTTACAGTTTCATCTGATCATCGCGCGCGCGACGCAAAATTCGATACTCTACAGCCTTCTGAGCATGATACGGGGGTATCTGCAAGAGTGGATTAAAGGAAGTCTTGCTGAATCGCTAACAGGTGAAGAGACGCGGGCGAAACTATCCTTGCAAGAGCACCGAAAAATCCTTGACGCTCTCCGAGAGGGAGACGCGAATCAGGCGCAGCAGGCGATGACGGAACACATTCTCTCCAGTAGCGTTGACCTTCAACGGTGATGATATTATTAGGACTTACGCCGTCGAACGTTCAAAGTTTTGTAGTTCGGCGATTTATCACCGCACAACACGATTCACGACGCCCGATTGAGGTTGAAGTGCATAACTCCTAATCGTTAATTGAGTTACTCTAATAACCGTTGATACTGTCCCGCCGCTGCGTCGCTGCCCTTAATGATCTCGTAAGACATATCACTTGCACTCGCTCTCTGCTGTGTAGCAGATGCCTTTGCCTGTACTATTTTATCGTCAATCATATTATCCCCCTTCACTTCCACGATTACCCACGAATTATCGTCTTTCTGCATCAGGAAGTCAGGGTAATAGCGTCTGACAGCGTGGGATTCTGGGTCAATGTATTGGATGTAGAAGTCCGATTGACCATGCGTCAGCATTCCCGTGAAATAGACCTTGTTTACTTTTCCTTCTCTTAATAGGGACCAGAATAAGGAGCGTTCGGGCTGGGAATCAAAAGCGTAGGTATCAAGATGAAAACTCTTGTGTCCATGATTTCTTACTGTTGGGTCGTCCGGTTCGTCGTCTTTAACTACTAGCTCCGGATTCGATCGGACTTTGTAGTAGCCGTCTTCTGGCGCTTTGACCAGTTCGATCTCCTCTGGTTCGTGGTGTTCAAATTCGTTCAGATCATACAGCGCATTGAAGAGACGTGGAATAATCCAGTCATAGAGCAGTTCGTTAAACTCGTTGACGCTCCGAAGAATCTCGGCCATACCCTCCTGTGTTTTCGTCAGGATGTTCTCTATTTCCAGAGGTGAACGGTTGAGGTAACGGGCAATCTCCGCGCAGAGTGTCAACTGACTGAAATCGCGTCGCTCCCTGAATTCGGTCAGGTCTTCGACTTGCTCCTCGTTTGATGCTGAGAGTCCTGCCCTTTGCCGGTGTACCAAGCGATATTTCTCTGTGTCCGCTTGATCGAGTTCTAAACGCATTCCATTCTGCGGTTGCTTTTCTATCAGTGTATGCAATTTTCGGATGCGTTGCAGTGTTACTTTTACCGGCGGCTTTTTGACGCGCACCTCATAATTGACCTTTTCTTTTCCGATGTCCTCAATCTCGTCAATAGTTAGGCGGAAGTTCTGTTGTAACTCGTCATCAAGGATTTGTGTGTTTTCTTCGGAAAGGTAGACGTTGCCGGTCTGTTGACCTTCACCGATTTGACGCAAGCATCGCATACTTGCCTGTAGGACAAAGATTTTCGATTTCGGCTTGCGATAGAGTGCGACACCGAACAGAGATCGGCAGTTCCACCCTTCCTTCCCTTTATTGACCAGCAGGATAAACTGTTTTTCGGATGCGGATGTATCAAGGTTGATGAATTCACGTAGGTCATCATTGGAGGTTAGTTTGGGATCGCCAACGTTGACGAGGATGCGAGAGCGATCTACACCGAGATCACTCAGTGCAGATTCGACCGCAGGACGGAGCTCATTCTGTAACTCATCAATTGTTGCAGCAAAGAGGGCGAGTTTCGGCAACATGCCCTCGTGGCGTTGTTCCCTATGGTTCTCCCAGAAATCGTTGACTACTAGCCGCACAAACTCTGAGTTCTGTGTGTTCTCGTAGCTGTTAAGTGTGACTTGCTTGAGGAACCCTTTGTCGATCGCTTCCTTTAGACCATAGCCGTAGACCACTTCTGGCAAGACCTGTTGGCCAACGTAAGGTGTTCCAGTGAAATTGTAGCACGCAGAGACACGGGTTCCTGCCCGTTCCAGATTCGTTGCCAGTTCATCGATGGTGAGTCGAAGACTGGTCTTTGATGTCTGGATCCCCATGTCCCTCGCCAATTTAGTGCCGAAGGCGTGATGCGCCTCATCGACAAAGATACCGAGTTGTTCGAGTCGCGTCAGCTTCTGAAATCGTTGGTTAACGGTCAGCTCTTTCTCATCTTCGGGAGTATCAAAGTCGTAGAGGTCGGACGCCTCATCATAGGGGCTACCGGGCTGATAGGTCGGCGCACCGCTCTTGAACAGGGTATCAGCCGGGCTTCGCTCTGCGTGTTGACGCTTGAGGATAATCTTCTGAGTATTAGAGATGATTACGTTAAACCGCGATTGATCGATAGTCGATAGTGAAGTGCCCGCTTCTTCGAGGAAGTGAAATTTGAGATGGGTTGATAGGAAGTTGACATATTCGGGAGGCACAACAAGCCCCATGTCGAAGGTCTGAATCTCCTTTAGGGACTGAAGGACAGTTCTATCTGGTGCGAAGACGAGGGCGTTGTGACAGTACTTGGGATCTTTCGGGAATTTGTTAGCGAGCAGAAACTCGTAGAAGATACAGCCCGCCATAAGGATCGTCTTACCTGTTCCCATTGGGAGTGCGAAGATATAATTCGGATAGGTACGCTCGAACCGTCGGATATATTCAAATACGGCTTCATACTGCTCTGCATCTAGCTCACCGAACAATTCAGTTTGCTCTACGCCGAGGTTTGACCTCGCCTCAAAGCCGTTTTGTCTTGCGTGCCAGTCTGCGAAAATCTGATGGACGTGCCGATTATCAAGATATTCCTTGATGAAGATATACATCTCTAACGCCTCAAATTGCGGTTGCCGCAAAAACGCGCCCGACTCCGGGTCGTTGAAATCGAGGAATTTTTTGGCAAGATCCCGAAAGTGAGTGCGGATGCGTCCGCGATTCTCATTATAAAAGATGCGTAGGTAGGTGAAGAAGGCAAAATCAATGTTAATCTGTGTTCGTCTGTTTCGTGCCATGTTTTTCTCCTATAAGTCGTTATTCTACCGCTTCTTCTAGAGATTCTGAGAGTAGGTCGGTGATTTTAACGCGGATCGTGCCGGCGTCGTCGGGGATGGGGTAAGAACCTTTGACCAATTCGCCTTCTTCGGGTATGTCTACCTCCGATGGGTTTAATACGGCACCGTCGTAGTTGAAGTCGATCTTCACAGATTCGACCAGCTCGCGCCAATCTTCGACGTTCTCTTCCATCAGGCTCAATTTCTGGAGGAGGTTCATGGGGTAGAACTGCTCAATGATTATGTGTCTATTGCGACGGACAATTTTCGCTTTGGATTCCCGCTTAAACTCTAACTTGGATTTGTCGCGCAGGATATCCATCACTTCAATGTCAAGTTTGTGGAGCACTTCGTTTTGCAGGGCAGCGGCGAGGTCGGGTTCATGCCCCATACAGACCAGCAACAGCTTTTCGACCGGAACCGTTGGGTGTTCCTCCTGACGCCTCTCAAACGCACGGTAATCAAAGCCAGTGATTAGCTCGTTCAGATCAGCGCGGGTCGCAATGCGGTTGATCTGCATAATTTTTACCATGCGGCCGTCCTTTTCGCCGTCGTAGATTCCGCCATCAGACAGCGGCTGAATCTCTAACGCTTCAATCAGCAGGTCTTTCGCCTCAACGGGATTGCGGAATACATCGTAGTAGTTGACGTTGTAGACATCAAAACCCGTATAGTAGGTTTGTATATCTTCTGTGCCTTCTTGGCGCGTGTCGATTTCCCCTTGAGCCGTGCTTTTCTGAATATCTGCAGCTTGGTTGAGAAGGCGTTTTGTGGTGATTTCCACTGCACCGAGGTTGATATCTGCCCCGATAAAGCGGCGACCAAGTTTCATGGCGACAGCTTGTGTCGTCCCACTACCCATGAAGCAGTCGATGACAAGATCGCCAGGATTGGATGACGCTTGGATGATGCGTTCAAGCAGGGCTTCAGGTTTTTGGGTAGGGTAATCAATCCGTTCTTTAGGGCTGCGGACAGCAAGTGCAATATCGGTCCAGTAATCTTCTATGAGCTTACCCTGTGCTCGGTATTTTTCTACTTCTTCTGCACCTATACCTGCGCCGCCGTCCATCGCTCGACGTAGTGTTTGGTTGGGATCCTTGTAAGGTATTCGCTGTGGATTCCAACAGCACTCTTGAGACTTTGAATAACGAAAGATTGTATCATGCTTGCGTGGGAAATTTTTCATGTTTGGGCTACTTGGCCCTGTATAACACCACACAATCTCATTCCTAAAGTTTTCATTTCCAAAGATCTCATCCATCATAACCTTGATGTAGTGACCGGCAGTAGGGTCACAATGAAGATAGATTGATCCCTCCTCCGCCAACAACTCTCGCATCAAAATCAGTCGTTCATACATGAACTGCAAGTATTTATCATTCGTCCAGATGTCCGTGTACTGTTTCTCCTCAAAAGCAGTGCGATCATTCTCTACTTTTTTACCCCTCAGTTCTATCCGCTTTTTGTACTCTGCCTTCGAGTCAAACGGAGGATCGATATAAATCAAGGTAATTTTCCCGCGGTAGGTCTTGAGCAGGTGACTCATAACCTGCAAGTTATCGCCCCAATAGATCTTGTTCCGCCAACCGTTTATCTCTTCGCCATACGTCTCTTTCAGTTGCACGGGATAGTATTGCGTGGATTGGAAGGGGCGTTTCCCCTTCCAGTTGAGCATGGGGGAGCCTTGAATTGGCTCAAATTCATAGGCTTCAACAGAATCAATGGGTTCAGAAATATTGAGTTGGGTTTGAGTTTCCAAGAGGTATCTCCTTATTTTATAGGACTACTTGATAGTCGTCCAGTTTAGCTACATCGCGTCACAGTATGCCTTCATATCACAGTTTCTACAGAGTCTGTCAGGGCGGGAGGAAATTTCAAAGTCTCTGTTTTCGATACGATCGACAATTCCATCAAACGCTTCCATCGTCTGATCAATTGAGCGCGCATCCTTGTCAAAGGTGATATACGGATTGCTGTCGTCCTCGCCGGTGTAGTAGAGGTGCATCTTACTGATTTTTTGACCTGTGCGTCCTTCGATGATATGTGCATAAACCTCGATTTGACGGCGATAACGGTCCACCTTCTCGCGTTCGCTGACGAGGTCGGGCTTCTTTTCCGACTTGAAATCGACAATCTCCACTGTGTTATCTTTCCCGCGAATTAGATCGACGTGACCTTTGAGGAGGTATGCGTCCTTGACAAGGGACACTTCGACCTCCGTTTCGCTGAGGCGATCCCACGTTCCTCGCTCGTGGTGGGCATAGTTCAGGATATGATCTAGGGCTGCTTTTTGTCCTCCAGAGCTGAGATAGAGGCGCTCTTGGCGTGAAAGGTGGGTGTAGTTAGCATGAAACCAGTCCGAGATCTGCTCGTCGGTGACTATCTGCTCCTCGCCGCGCAGGACCGCTTTGTGGATGTCCTCAATGGTCTGATGCACGACCGTGCCGAAAAGGATAGGGTTTCGGCGGATCGGAGCGAAGCCGAGGTCTCGGTAGAATTTGTACTGTCTGGCACAATCCTCAAAGACGGTGATATGCGATGTGAATGAGTACTCATTCTTTAGATCCACGTCTTTGATAATTTCGAGGATGAGATCTTCAGTTTGAAACGAGTCAGCCCGCCAAGGACATACCTGATCATAGATAGGCTGAAAATAGGCGGAGGGGACCCGCTGTCTTTGTGTCTTTTCCTGACAGGTGAGGAGGAGGAGATTTTGGGCTCTGGAAAAGGCGGTGTAATACAATCGCCAGAAGTCGTAGTATTTGGTCTGGTCCAACGGCTCAAACGGTGCTTTGCTGTAGTATTTATGCTGAAGCAGTTCGTCGACCTCGGTGTACTGTTTGCGGGGCACGGCGTGTAGTGAGCCGACGATTACGACAGGGAACTCTAAGCCCTTCGATTGGTGGATTGTCATAAACGAGACGCAACCGCTTGGTGCATATTCGGACGCATCCTCGTATTCGTCAATGCCGCCGTCCTTGAGGAAACGGAAGAACTGGTTGAACAGTCGCTGGAGGTCTCTATTGAGATTCCTGGGTATCAGGAGATTGACGCCGTGGAGATACTCGTACTTATTGAGCAGTTGTGAGAAGATTGCTAGGTTTCGGGCAGGGCGGCTGTCTATCGCGTCGCCCTGGGTTGGTTCGCCGAGGTGCTGACTGAAAAGGGGGAACTGGAGCAGGTCATAGAACAGCCCGGAAAAGGCGTAGTCTGGCGGCTCACTTAGGTTGAGATGTGTTTTTGCTTTCCTGCGGCACCACTCTAGTAGTGGCTTATTCTCTGGCTTGCGGAGCTCCGTCGCAAACTCCGCGAAACAGTTGTGATCGTAATACTTCCATATTTCTAGGCTGGCCCCCTCTTTCCACTCTCTTGCCTTTTCAAACTGTGGGAAAAGGAAGATCAAAGCACCAATCATCAGGCGGATTTCTGTCCGGTCAAAGAACAGATTCGATCGCGGCGAGTAGACAGGAATGCCGCCTGCCTCCAACGCTTCTGCCAATGCAATAACCTTCTTATTCCGCACCGACCAAAACAGGAAAGCAACCTGATTCCAATCCGTCAATGCGCCACTGTCCTTAAGGTCACAAAGAAAGGCGAGGACCTCCTCGTGCCAATTCTCGGACTCAGGATCACCGGAGACTTTCAGCACGGTGGGTATATCTGTAAAATCCACTTCATCGTTTGGAACGATTGTCTTTTGATACCGGAAGGTCTGACCCTCCGCTGTCCAGTCGAGAGTATCCATCCAGTGGTTGTAGAACTTGATGATATCTGGGTGGGATCGGTAATTCGTGGTGAGCTTGACCTGCTGGCAGAGACCATCTGGAAACTGCTGTGGGAACTCGAGGATGTTTCGTATCGTCGCGCCGCGGAATCGGTACAGCCCTTGATCATCGTCGCCGACGACACAGAGATTGTAGTCCGGTTCTGCGAGTTTGAAGAGGAGGCGCTCTTGGATAGTGTTAGTGTCCTGATACTCATCGACCATTAGGTATTGGACTTTAGCGCGGATTTCGTCGAGTATGTGGGGATGGTCGCCAAGCAGACGTAACGCCTCAACCTGAATGGTAGAGAAGTCGAGACAGTTTTCCGCGTCAAGGTGTTCCTGATACTTCTGATAGCAGCGCCCTAACGCCTGAATTTCAGGCTCGGGGGCATTCAGCAGAGTTTTCGGGTCGAGTGCCTCCTCGCTCACTGTATTCACCCACTTCATGAGACCCTCTGCCCCTCTCCACGAGAAGGTCCCTGATTTGCCAAGGATATGTTCGTTACCCTCAATCTCTTGGTACTCGGAGAGCCGCTGATAGATGAAATATTGCTGGTCAAACTGATCCAGTAGAGTGAAGTTCCGCTTCAACCGGGTAAAGTCACGGTTCTCTTCGAGAAAACGCAGACAGATCGAATGGAATGTACCAACGTACATCTCGTTGAGGTTGACGGAGATGTTGTCGGCGTCCAATCGCGATGAGATTCGGGTGATGAGTTCGGCAGCTGCTTTCTCCGTAAAGGTTGAAACAAATAGGCGTTCCGGCGGTATCCTCTTTTTAGATATTAGGTGATAAATTCTTTCGACGAGCGTAAAGGTCTTGCCAGATCCGGGACCAGCGATAATGAGGAGCGGCCCTTCTGTTATGCGGATAGCTGCCTGCTGTTGAGGGTTAGGTCCTGATGTAGTCAACTGTGTCATCCCTAAATACCTTTACTGACCCAAGTTTGCTAGCGTTATTTAATGAGAAAACTCGATTCAGATAGTTACATATAGCATTCTAGGGAACTAATTCAGAAGCGCCCCCTGTTACAAACTCAATGGTGGCGCGGGTTTCGGCTATCGCGTTTAATACTTGTCGGTTTGGCGTCCGGTTTCTTACCCACAGCGGCATTCAACTATTTATCATTTGGACCGAACGGATGTAAATCCCAATTTATTAGAACGTCATCCGATGCCAGAGTCAATGTTCATCGGCATTTGACAAAGATTGGCATACCTATTATCACTCTCCCTTTTGGCGAAATAATAATAAAAAAAAAGCCTTGACAACATTATTATAGTTATATAGAATGCTATATAGATAGAATGAAACCCCAATCCGCGATCAGGTATTAGGTTTCACTATTTGTGAGAAGTCAATCAGAATCGAACGCCACAATCCAGGTGGAATACTTATAGTAGATTTTAGAATTAATTGGATACTCCAAACCGAACCGCATTGTCCCCAGGCCCGGTAGGTGCGGTTTTTAACCGCACCGCATTGGCGCGTCCCGATAAATCGGGATCCCGACCTGTCGGGAGAAACAGCGCCTACCATACACGCGGAGCGAAAGCGTCTATCTGTTTTTAAGATTTACTATAGTATGTTTCATAGGTGCCGTTCAGTCCAACTCCGTTCCGAGAGTCTTTTCGACCTACGTGCCGCTTGAGCGACACATTAGGGGGTTGGAGAGAGGCGTGTCTGTTAGGGAGGAGATTTGGTGGGGTGTTGTGAGATTATAACAATCCTTATGGTATCGACAAAAAACAAAAAAGCCACCTCTCGATTCCGCTTCCCCTGTCGTATGTGAGGAAGAGCATGAATCAAAGAAGTGGCTAATTTGAAATGATGGCGCTTCACAGCGACGAAATGGAGGAGTTAGCTAAGTAAGGCGTAACCGTAATTTGCCGATAAATGGCTAATCGTAGGGGCAAGGTTTCCTCGCCCGACGGATTGGGAGACCCAACCCCTACGAAGACTTTGGCGTCTGTGCCCGTCCTTAGATTGTCTGGTTGCGATGAAATGTCAACGCGCCCTAGCAATTTGAATTTATTAGGAGAAATTATCAATCCGTCGTCCGCCGGAAGTAATCCTCAAGCCCACCCATAGGTGTGAATCCCAGCATCTGTTTCGCTTTCTCGACCTGATATTTCCCCTGTGCGAAATAGCTCAATAGGTTGAAGGATTGGAAGTTGCCGGGAACGGACTCAATCTCTAACGCCAAGCGACAGGCACGTTGTAGGTCTTCCCACACTACCGTGAAGGGCGGAAAATCGCCTTGGGCAGCCTCCGTTGGCTTCGCACCGAGACCGTTGAAGAGAAAACAGACTGTTTGGATATCGTATGTCCGCGAGAAAATTTCGCATATCTCCATGCTGAGGTACTTGGTGATTCCGTAGTATCCGACGCCCGGCGCTAACGGCGGATCGCTGATGCCAAATTCGTGATCATAGGCGTTGCGTACCAGCTGAGGACCGGTGTGAACTACCTTTTTGATTCCGAGCTCAGCAGCGGCTTTCATCACATGATATGCGCCCTTCGTACTCACATCGAAACTGACCACCGGATCATCGCGGAGGACCGTGAAGTTCATGAGAGCATCCATCCCACGGCACGCCTCCAATACATCCGGGTATGAAGTTACATCGACGGTGCTAATCGGTTTTCCGTCCGGATGTGGCACAATATCCGAGAGGTACAGATCATAATCCTTTTCCAAGTCTGGCGTGACATAAGGGGCGATATTACCAGACGCGCCTAGCACAAGCACTTTTTTCATGGTTGAATTCTCCTATGCATGAACCGCAAAATGTAATATGATTGCAAAGACAGGTTCCTTCATTCGTTCTATCCTTATGGACTCAGATAGAGGCTCTGGAAGTCGTGAGCGGGTTGATATCCAATCCCACGTGCCTGATCAATCAGAAATTTGGGATTGGGGATATCCGCACAGATATGATAAACTGCCCACCGTCGTGTCCACTCTGCGCTGTTGCTATTGTCACGGTTTAACACACAGCGGAACGCGCCCGCGGCATCTCGGATATCGAGCCATGCAAGATTTGGCGTGTCTTCCTGGACCTCTTCCTCAAGCACGAGCTCTCCCATCCGCAGCCCTGTTACCGTGATTAAGTGGTCCCGCGCAAACTCGCGAGCGGTCAACTCGCCCAGATACTTCGTCATCTCCACAATTTCCGGCGACGGTAGAGGCTTCCAGAGCTCGGTGATATACACATCGTCGGGATAGCCGTTGAAGATAGATAAGGTACTCGCACAGATAAACTTCTTTATCCCCGCTTGCACCCCTGCGCTAAAAAGGACATGTGTGCCGCGCGTCGCCAAGTCGAGCAGCATCTGTTCGCGTGCCAAGTCGTCCGATGGCAGGTCTGTCGGTGGTTCGCCGGTATGGATGAGGACATCGATCCCCCGGACCGCTTCCCACGAATCATCGGGATCCAAGATATTCCCCTGAATAAAATCGCAGCCCTCTGCCACATCAACCGGTACACTGTCCATAAGACGGATGTTATTGCCGTCCTTGAGTTCAGCCGCTATCGCTTGTGCTAGTTGACTGGACGCCCCGGTAATGAGAATGTTCATTGAATTACCTCCTTCATATTTTTCCCCATCATATCAGACAACCGTAACCCTGTCAATTTTTTTCCTCCCCTCCACGTAAAGATGGTATAATAATCGCATCTACCATCATAGAGAAAGGATTATCTCTTGCGAAACAATCAATATCGCCAAATCAAGAGAGTTGCTGTGATTGGAGCGGGGACAATGGGATCTCAGATTGCTGCTCATATTGCCAACGTCGGGATTCCGTGCGATCTACTGGATATCCCGCCCACGGCACTCACCGCTGAAGAGCGCGCCAATGGCTTGACCCTTGACAGTCCCGCTGTACGGAATTGGATTGCACAATCGGCTCTGGATCGGATGAAAAATGCGAGAACCCGCTCGCCATTTTATGTCCCTGACGCTGCAGAGCTGATTCGTGTCGGTAACTTTCATGATCACGCTGAGCGGTTGGCGGACGCGGACTGGATTATCGAGGCGGTGATCGAAAACCTTGATGTCAAGAGGCGAGTTCATGAACGAATTGACCAGCATCGTAGACGCGGCACACTTGTGAGTTCCAATACTTCGGGGATTTCAATTCGTGCCATCGCGGAAGATCTCTCGGGGGATTACCAGGAATGTTTTCTCGGTGTGCATTTCTTCAACCCACCGCGCTATATGTACCTGATTGAGCTTATTCCGACGGACGTAACCCGTCCGGATCTGGTCGAGTTTATCGCCGATTTTGCAGAACACACGCTTGGCAAAGGGATTGTCCGTTGTAAAGATACACCGAACTTTATCGCCAACCGGATCGGTATTTTCTCAGTCCTCCACACCATCCATCTGATGCTTGAGGAGGGGTATACGATTGACGAAGTAGATGCGATTACAGGGCCTCCGATGGGGCGTCCAAGAAGTGCGACCTTTCGGTTGGGAGACATCATTGGGCTTGATGTGCTCGTGGATGTGGCGAACAATGTCTACGAGAACGCACCTGACGATGAGCGGCGTGAAATTTTTCAGGTTCCCGATTTTATCTTACAGATGGTCGAAAAGGGATGGCTTGGCGAGAAAACGGGGGGCGGCTTCTATCAGAGACGCCGTGGCGAAAACGGCAGCGAGATCTGGACGCTAGATTACAATACGCTTGAATACGCACCTCGCTCGGCGGTACGGTTCGATTCGGTCAATGAGGTCCGACAAATTGCTGAGCCAGGGGAACGACTGAAACGACTGATTAGCAGCGATGACCGTGCGGGACAGTTTGCGTGGAAATGCCTCAGCCATACGACCCGCTATGCAGCGTCGCGCATCCCGGAAATCTCGGACGATACAGAAAGTATTGACAACGTAATGAAGTGGGGGTTCAACTGGGAACTTGGCATTTTTGAGGCGTGGGACGCAATCGGTGTATCGGAATCGGTTGCACGGATGAAATCGGATAGCGATACGATTCCACCCTTCGTTGCAAATCTGCTGGATTCAGGACGCGCCTCATTTTACAAAGCATCGTCCAAAAGTAAGCCTATGAGATCCAATATAGACGCAAGCCTCATCGACATGGGCGATGGAGTCGCTTGTCTGGAATTTCACAGCAAGATGAACACGATTGATAACCCAAGCCTTGAGATGATGTTTGAAGCGCTTGATGAAGTGGAGCAGAATTTTGAGGGGTTGGTCATCGGGAACCACGCGGACAACTTCTCCGTCGGTGCCAACCTCGCTTTGATGCTTGAGCGTGCCCAAAACGGAGATTGGGAGGCACTGGAGGCGATGATTTCTGCGTTCCAAAGGGCGAACATGAGACTCAGGCTTTCCCCCAAGCCGGTAGTCACCGCACCCGCAGGTATGGCCCTCGGTGGTGGCTGCGAAATCGCATTTGGGGGAGACCACATCTGCGCTGCTGCCGAAACTTATATCGGTTTGGTCGAGGTGGGGGTTGGACTTATCCCCGCTGCGGGCGGTGTAAAAGAGATGGCTATCCGCTGCCTAGAGGGTCTCCCGCTGCATACGGATGTTGAACTGTTTCCATACGTTAAGCGTGCCTTTGAAACTATCGCTTACGCCAAGGTGTCTGAGAGCGCTGTGGGCGCGAAGCAGCTTGGCTATCTCCGCGATACGGATAGCGTCTCAATCAATCGGGCGCATCACCTTCGGGACGCCAAGCAGCGAGTATTGGCGATGGCAACAGGCGGGTATCAGATGCCTCAACCGAGGGGGGTGTTTGTGCTAGGCGAAGCGGGGCTTGACCCATTGAGGTCGGAGATTAATCTTGCAAGACGTGATGGACATCTCAGCGACCACGACGTGAAAATCTTGAATCAACTTGCGTCTGTCCTTTGTGGTGGGGAGCTGTCCGCCCCGCAATCCGTATCGGAAGAGTACCTCCTAGAACTAGAGCGGGAGGCGTTTCTCTGTCTCTGTGGTGAGGAAAAAACACATCAGCGGATCGAATACACCCTCAAGACTGGAAAGCCGTTAAAGAACTAGACGCAAACTATAGTGAACTCTAATATGGTGAACAATATAAATATGTAGACACTTTCGATCCACATGTTTAGTAGGCGCTGTTTCCAACTGCGCCGTCCAGTCTCCCATTTGGTAGGCGCTGTTTCCAACTGCGCCGGTATAGAGTGTCCAAGTAATTCTAAAATTCACCATAAATAGGTACTTTCGCTCCCCGGTAGGTGCGGTTGCCAACCGCACCGGTTTGCAGCGTCTCATTAATTCTAAGATCTACTATAAGGTGATTATCTTATGAAATTTGGTGAATTTGAGCTGTTTGTAGTCAGCGATGGCACATTTCTGCTGGACGGGGGTGCTATGTTCGGCACGATACCGAAGGTATTGTGGGAACGCACCAATCCTGCTGATGACCGCAACCGAATCCTGATGGGGCTCAATTGCTTGTTGATTCGGACACCCGTGGAGAACATTCTTGTCGATACCGGGCTCGGCAATGCCTACGATGAGAAATTCGCTTTTCTGTATGGCGTTGATAAGTCCCAGACAGAATTGCTGAGAAGTCTGGCAGCGGCAGGGGTAGGGGCAGCGGATATCAGCAAGGTCATTTTAACACACTTGCATTTCGATCACGCTGGCTGGAACTGTTTTCAGGAAGAAAGCGGGGAATTCAAACCTACATTTCCGAATGCCGTCTATTATATCAATCAAGGCGAATTAGCGTATGCTAAAGAACCCGACCCGCGCAGCAAACCCAGCTATCTTCCGCACACGTGGGAGCCCCTCGAAAGCCGAGGACAGATTGCGCTTATTTCTGGGGATAAGGAGGTTGCCCCCGGCGTGACGATACTGTCTGCACCGGGGCATACACCAAACCATCAGATCGTTAAGGTGCAATCCGGTGGACTGACCGCGTGTTTTCTAGCTGACTTGGTTCCAACGCCTTCGCACCTGAAGGCGCATTACGTCATGGGATTTGATCTTGACGCTTTGACTGCAATGAAAAACAAAGAACGGGTATTGAAACAGGCACAGGCAGAAAACTGGCTACTCATTTTTGAGCATTCACCGGAGGTCAAAGCGGGCTACTTGACCGAAGATCTAAAGATTGAACCGGTCGAACTCGCTTCTTTGTGAGGTAAAGAGTAGGTTATGAAGGTTTTAGATCAAGAACTAGCCGACGCCATTAAAGTATGGCCCGTCGTATCAAAAGTCCTATCAACATTTGAAACTGAACAACAGTATAACAAAGCTGTTGGGTGGCTCGACGAATTGATAGATGAGGCGGGCGAAAATGAAGCCCCATTGATTGAGTCATTGATAGATACATTAGGCACCTTAGTCAAGGATTACGAAGATAGAAATATCCCGGAACCAGATGCCGATCCAATAGATTGTCTGAAGTTTCTGATGGAAGAGCACAAATTAAAGCCCAGCGATCTACCAGAAATGGGTAATCAAGAAGTTGTTTCGGACATCCTCAGTGGCAAAAAAAACTTACTGTTAAGCAGATCAAAGCACTCAGCAACAGATTCAATGTCTCTCCGGCGGTTTTTGTTTAATCGTCCTTAATGCCATATAGAGATACTCACAACTTCTGCGGACAAATTCACAATTGAAAGGAAAAAAACAGAAAATGGTAGATAAGAAGTACCTTCTCACTGATGACCAGATGCGACACTTCATTGTTAACGGTTATGTGATCGTCAATACAGATCTCTCAGCGAGTTTTCACGATTTCATTTACGAGCGGACAGAAGAGGTGTTTGAAAAGGAGGGGAATCCGGGGAACAACCTATTGCCTCGAATCCCGGAGGTTCAAGCAGTCTTTGATGATAAGTGGGTTATCGGTGGGTTGATTAGTGTTTTGGGCGAGGATTACTACATGCAGCCCCATCGTCATCCCCACTTTAATCGACCACAGAGTGAAGGGCAGCGGATGCACCAAGACGGCGGCAGACGATGGTCACATCACACGCGGAGATTGTTGCTTTTCTACTATCCACAGGATACGCCGTTAGAACTCGGTCCCACTGGGATCGTTCCGGGGAGCCACTATTACAATACCTCTGACGGCGCAACGGTTAGCGACGAACTCCCGGTCTGCGGCAAAGCCGGCACGGTGGCGATTGTGAACTATGATCTCTGGCACCGCGGTATGCCGAATCGTACCGACAAGAACCGTTACATGATGAAATTCCTCTTTGCCCGCATGTCGGAGCCGCAGTCACCTTCTTGGAACACTAAAGAAACGGAGTGGCAAGAGAGCGAGTCGCTAGGCAATGGTGCACACCAACAGATGTTCCAGCATGTTTGGGATTGGCATTATGGAAAGGCAAACGGGGATACGGAAAGCGATAGTCAAGCGATGGAAGCCGTACCGGAACTTATCGAAGCGATGGGAAATGATTCCGAATCGATAGGTCTGGATGCTGCTTATACGTTAAGCAAGTTTGGGGAACCGGTGGTGCCTCTGCTGATGGAAGCGTTTGAGGAGGAGTCAGAGATGGTACGCCGAAATGCGTATTATGCATTGAGTGCAATGGGGGAAACCGCGGTTGATCCACTTATCGACCGCTTGAAGCATCTAAATCCACAGATGCGTGAGACCGCCGCGGAAGCGTTGGGGGATATTGGGCGTCCGGCACAAGCATCTATCCCGGAACTCGTGGGCGCCTTGGATGATGAATCGGAGGGGGTTCGTTCCCGTGCGGTAGAAGCGTTAGGGACAGTCAGCCAACAGGAATCGGCAGCCGTCCTTGCCTTAAGCGCGGCAGTGCGGGATGAGAAGGAGCGGGTTCGGCGGGACGCAGCCCTTGCATTGGCACGAATTGGTCCCCACGCGGCGGACGCGGTTAGTGCATTGGAAGCGGTGTTTTCGGATGAGAATCGGTATGTGCGTGGCGATGCGGTTCATGCCTTGTATCGTATCGGCACACCGGAGGCGAAGGAGGTCTTACTCCGTTTTCTGATGAGAACCCGATGGTGCCCCCTGACCAATCGAGAGAGCACACATTAGGGGGTAGTATTTGCTATTTTTCTGCTGGCAGGAAGATACCGTGACTTTACAGGTTGAAGGGATTCCCTCCGATGGGAGAAGTTGAGTTGGCTGAGAGATAGGCAAACGAAACTTGGGATCGAGGGTATATTCACCAGTAGAATTGGGGGTTACCCACGACGATTTCTGGGGTTATTTGTCTTTTATTTCCTCCCAGTTTACTTCATCTTCGTCTCTCTTTGCATCGCTATCACTGTTCCTACCTCTAGCACCGCGACGGCCCTCACCTTGACGTTGGCGTCGAATTGCCTCTAGCTTCCTACGGCGTTCTTCCGGTGAAGCATTGCGTAGCCATTCGCGTAATGCTTCATTTTCACCAATAGCCCCGCGCCGCCCGCCTCTTTGCCCCCGGCGTTCATCACGTTCACGTTCTTCGGCAGTTGAACCACCCCTGCCTTCACTGGATTTTCCGTCTGAACGTCCTGAACTGCTGAGAAACTCCATTGATTCCGCTTTGAGTGTTACAATCTCATTTGAATCTTTGAGACTCACTTGATTTGCTGCAATTTTTTCGACGATTGCGTCCCCAACTTTCTCGCCTCTAGCTACATAATAAAGTTGGTTGGATTTTCGCTCCATCACGAGTGCTTTTGCAACCGCGCCCTGTGTGCCAACCCACGTGGCAATCAACGCATATTCTGGATTTCGATTCGGCCGCTTCCAACCCAGTGGACGAAATAGGTTGTTTTCAATGATAACGCGATAGAAATCTCCGCTGTTTTCTCGTGCTTCAGCTCTCTTTCGATCCACGCGCTTTCCCTTCTGTGCGTGGATGGATTGGGAACTGAGACATAGCAAGCTTACAACAGAGCACATCAATAAAACAGTGCACAGACGGTGCATGTGAATCTCCTCCCTGATACAGTGCGTAAAGTTCCCGGCTTAACGTTTAGACGTTTAATCCATCTTTTTGTTCAAAAAAATTTGCTGATTGTTTTAGAGTTGGCTCAAGCGACTAGCAGGATTTCACTCAACGGCTGCTGCAACTATATGTTTATCCTAGGCTAATAAAGTCAAAATAGGTACATAGAACCAACACTCGGTGATGAAACAGGATTGGTGCCTATCTGCTACGAAATAAACCCTGACCTATTTTGCAACGTCATAGATCTATGTTATAATTATCAAGATTACAAGACCGTGAAGAACAAATTGACGGCCCTCAGTTGCCGCCGCACCGAACGATATAAAAGGAAATAACCATGCAAATTAATGTTCAGAAAGTAATAGATCTCTCTTACACAGTTGATGAGAACAGTCCGCGTGAATTACCGATCGATCCTGTCAAAATCTACGATACAGCAACAATCGAAAAGGATGGCTATTTTGAAAGCCGGGTGGATCTGTCCGGACATTGCGCGACGCATATTGATACGCCTTGCCTGATGTATGCCGATGGATTCACCGTCGCTGAAATTCCGCAGGATAAATTAACTGGTCCCGCAGTGCTGATAGACCTGTCGGAGAAGAAGCAGCCGGGCGATGCTGTAACAGCAGAAGACATCGAAAACTGGATTGCCGAAAACGGTGATATTCCTTCAGATAGCATTGTTTTTATAAGGACCGGTATGGATCGGTACGCCTACCAAGAGAGTTTCAATCGTCAGTGGATCGGCTTCAGCGAAGATGCAGCGCGGTTGCTCGTCCAAAAAGACATCAAGACGATTGGAACAGACGCCTGCAGCATCGACTCGATGGCTGGTCATCCCCCGCAGCATGACGGATTACCGCCTGCCCACCTTGTTTTTCTGGGTGCCGGCATCCCGCAGGTTGAAGACCTCTGTAATCTCAGCCAACTACCGACACATTTTCACGTAGCGATTGCACCGATGAAGTTAGCACGCAGCTCCGGTGCCCCGACGCGTGTTTTTGCGTTTGTATGAGCGCGACCGTTTGCCCGAAAATAGATTAGAAACATGAAAACTCAAATGGCGGAGGGACCACGTCTCTCGATCGCGCTCAACATGATGCCCGATGGAACGGTCTACAATAAGTACAGCAGAAATAATCTGATGATCTCCAACTCGGACCCTCTGTGAAGCATGGTAGCTGTGCCCGGCTCCCTTCTTCCCAAGAATCTGACCCCCGCATCGTGTGGATTAACTAGGGAGTGTTGACATTTATGTGTTGTAGGGACGAGGTGTCCTCGCCCGTTTTCAAACCGGTTTAGTTGTCCTACTGTAGGTTGATTTTCCAAAATCGACATTTTTGTGTCGAGATATGAATCTCGACCTACTCATGGTTTCTAGTGCACCTCCTCTGTCTTCTTGAAGAACTATACCACTACCTACTGAATCAGTTCTGCTTCTATCCCATCAATTGGTATATCGAGTAAATCCTCTCCGAAGATGATATGCCCGTCAAAGATTTGCCCTGCCTCATACAAGAGACGTTCACGGATCCCGGGGCGGGCAACCTGCTCCGTTAGGTGAACCAGAACCAGTGTGCTGACTTGAGCGTCACGCGCTGTACGCGCTGCGTCCAGATGTCCTGAACAGCAGCTCGTCAATCTGGGATCTGTAACAACCCCGTTGATAAAGTGACACATATGCACCAGCACATCTGCACCCGCTGCGAGTTCGGTGAGTTTCGCGGTTGGCCCTGTATCACCGCCAAAGACAATGGAACGTTCATGTGCCTCCAAACGGTAGGCGAGACAGGTGAGTTGGGGTTGGCAGTGGACGACTTCCGCGACTTTTAGGCGCCAATTCGCACATTCCACTACCGTCCCGTCGGCGACCTCAGTCACCGTTGGGTTTGGTCTCGCCCGTGGCAATACGCCACCGCGCTTTTCGTAGATAAAATGGCTGCCCGGATGTTCGGTCCTTGCAGCCAGATCCGGACCGAAGGCACCATCTTCCCCAAAGAGTCGCTGGGTCATCTTTGCTGTGTTTCGTGGTCCATACACACTTAACTCTGGAATTTTACCTACACCGTGGTCCCAGCGCGACAATACCAGATAGCCGTAATCAACACAGTGGTCGTAATGTAGATGGGTTAAAAACAGGTGTGTGATGCGGGTTGGCGATACGCCTTTCTCCAGTAGCCGCCGGACACAACCGGGGCCACAATCAAACAGAAACATCTCCTCGCTGAGTGATACCGAGTAGCTGGAACCCGCACGATGGAGGAGTGGTGTTGGCGTACCGGTTCCCAGAAGGGTTAAACGAATTGACATGTGGAGTCACTCCTCGGAATCAGAGGTATTGGTTAAGGCGTTAGATTGCTGAACGGGTGTGAATATGATTGCTTTTGATGTTACCATGTTTTATCCTAGCCTTCAACCTCTTTTTAGGCATAGGGCAGGGCAATGGCATCTGTTATGGGGATTCGGCAGTTGGGCGACTTGCACCTTGGGACAATCCTGTTGGCGCCCGGGTTGACTCTGCCGCGGGCGACCACAAATTGGGAAATCTGTGACTACGATTGAATCTGCGTTGTCAGCTGCCCCAGTCAGCTCCTAATTCATTTCCTATTTTTTGTTGACACTTTCTGCTATGTGGCTATAATGTTGCAAATCCAATTGACCACGTGAGAGGTTTAACCACTATAGCGAATTGGCTGTTAAAACGGGTCAAATCTCAATATAGTAGATTGTGCTGGATAAGCGCAAATTGCGTCTTGATAAGAAGCGGTTCATCAATTTCACTGGATACCGGAGGCAAACTATCCGGATTATTTTTCTGCCCTAACCAACAGGAGAAACTATGGATGAAAAACAAACGATTGATGAAGACCAAGAGGAAATAGGCACTGTCGAAATTCCACCCCCTACTGGGGTTTTTGGCCAGCCGTGGTCGATGCAGAAACTGCTCGGCTTGATGGCTGTCTTTGGCCCCGCGGCGATCGTGGCATCGGTCAGTATCGGTGCCGGCGAAACGATTGTCGTTGTCCGTACAGGTGCTTGGGCTCGCTATGACCTCCTATGGCTTGTACTTTTAAGCTGCATCGTCAAAGGTGTTTTTCTTACCTATCTGCTCGGACGTTACACCGCCGTCAGCGGTGAATATCTTGGACATCGGCTCGTAAGACTGCCGGGACCACGCGGCTGGCTGTTGCTTATGATTATGTTAGTTGAGTTAATCGGCGGGCCGATGGCTTGGGTGCCGATTGCTAAACCGTGTGCCGATCTGTTCCACTTCTTACTCAACGGTGTGCCCCAATCAATCCCTGAACCGATTTGGGAAAACATCTTCACCTCTACCTTCATTGGCCTTGCTTTGTTACTCAGTCTGAGGATGTCATATAACAGACTAGAGAAGCAGCAGGTCATCATCTGCCTAATCCTTGTTACCGGAACGATTATCGGAACCCTGATGGTACGTCCGGATCTCTGGCAAGCCTTCATCGGATCCGTAAATGTCGGCCATCTGCCTGCGTTTCCAGAGTGGACACCTGAAGATGCGCGCCAGAATCCGCTGTTGACAATGGCGACAACGTTTGCTTACGTCGGCGGTGGTGCAATGGGCTATATCGTCTATGCCAATTGGATTGGACTGCACCGCTGGGGGTTGACAGGACATCAAAATATTGACGCCATCCGTGACTACGCTTTCAAACACGATGCCATTGACTATCTGCCCGAGGCGCCAGAGCAGGTCAGCCGACTGCGACAACTTGTCGCGCCGTTGCGGTGGGACGCTGGTATGGGCGCAATCGTTTTGTTTATTGTAACGGCGGCATTTATGATATCTGGTGCTGCTGTTTTGTATCCCTTGGAAAGTCGATTTGAAGGGTGGAGCCTACTCACCGAGCAGGCTCACGTCTGGAGTAACATCCATCCCTCGTTGGTCTGGGTTTACTACGTCTGTATCATCGCTGCCCTTTGGGGAACCCTACAAGCGGTGCCCGAAGTTCTTACCCGTGTATCGCACGAATTTCTAGAGGCGCTGTGGCCCTCCCGTGAATGGTCCTATTCTAAAATCCAACGTTTCATCTGCTCCTATTTTTTTGTTTCCACCTTTATTGTCATTTGGTGCGATCTAAAGTTTGATATTCTCACGCAAATTGCGGGCACTCTGGGAAACTTCGCCGTATCATTTACGATGGTCCTTGCATTGCGCTTAAATTCCAAACTCCCCCGCTCTTATCGGACGCACCGTGTGATGTGGATCGGCGGAATTATATCTTCCCTGATTCAGATTGCTTTTGCAGGAGTTAGTATCTGGAGTTTAGGTGCCAAACTCTTCGGTGGTGGGCAGTAGTAAATTTCTCAACGATGCGCTATGAGTCCGCCCATCCACAGCACGCAATCCTCTCAAAAAATGGAATTGTGAGCAGGTCTCTATAGGGTGATTGTCAACGCTTAATGCCAAATATTGCACGACTAATGAGGCGCAAGGGACACTCCTTGCATACTTTCGAGGCTTTCGGCAACCGGAATTACCGGTTGCTTTGGCCCGCGAACTTTTTCGCCTATACCTGCCGGTGGATGCAGCTGACGCTGCTTGGATGGCTCGTTTTAGAGTTGACAGATTCACCGTTTTTGGTGGCGCTAGTCGGTTTCTTCGGCATGTTGCCGCTGCTGATACTTGGCATGGTGGGTGGGGTGTTGGCTGACAGGGTCAGTAAACATCGAATTCTCATCATGACGCAGGTGGTTAGCTGTGCCGGTGCCTGTGCAATGGCACTGCTGCTTCAGACAGGCGCGATCCGTTTCTGGCACGCCTACGTTGTGATGGGCTGTACCGGTGTCGGGTGGGCACTAGATATGCCGTCCCGACGTTCTGCCATACATGACCTTGTCGGCAGGGAGCGGATGACCAACGCTATCGCGATGGATTCTGTGGGTATGCAGGCGAGTCGCATGATTGGTCCAGCGTTGGCGGGTGCGCTGATAACCACAGTTGATGTGGTGGGCGGGTACGTCGTTGTCAGCGCAATCTACGTCGTGGCGATCATCCTAATCTCAGCGGTGAGTTTGCCCCTCACTAATCAGAGTCGCCTTGGGTCATCCAACATCCTTCGCAATTTGATGGAAGGTTTCCGGTACGTGCGTCGTGACAACGCGTTGGTGACAACGGTGCTCGTTACCATCCTGATGAATCTACTGCTTTTTCCCTACGTGCAGCTGATTCCCGTTATCGCCCGCGATGTCCTGCAGATTGGACCCGGGTTGATGGGAACGCTCTTAGCTGCTGAGGGGTTGGGTGCACTTTTTGGTGCGATGAGTGTTGCTTCGATGGGGGTCATCCGTTTCCATGGACGGCTGTATATCGGTGGGTCAATGCTTGGGTTGGTTATGCTCTTATGTTTTTCGATAGTGCGGTGGTACTATGCGGCGCTGCCGGTTCTATTCGTTCTGGGGTTTGGCACATCGGGTTTCTCGACGATGCAGTCAACGCTTGTGATGCTCCGGGCGAGGGAGGAGATGCGCGGCCGAGCACTCGGGGTCATCAGTCTCGCCATCGGTGCCGGTCCGATAGGAGCCCTTATGATCGGTGCCATCGCGTCAATGAGTAGTGCCCCGTTTGCCATCGGGCTTGATGCAGCGCTAGGGATTGTATCGCTTTCGGTTGTGGCGTTGTTGATGCCATCGCTGTGGCGACAGCCGATGGTTCCGGATGAGCCAGTCCCCAACGTCGATTGATAGTAGAATCCGGGATTACTACCTGAAGGGACGCCTGTATGAAAAGACGGTTTCTTCGCCGGTGATGAATTCAAGCAATGACGCTTGTCCATCTTCGGTGGCTTTCCAAGCGCGTAAAATTGCCGGCCCCACCTCCGCGGGATCTTCTACTCGCTCCGCCCATCCACCCATAATCCGCCCCATATCGGCATAGTTCCCGCCAATATCCCGTGTCTCATATAACTCATGGGATCGTGTCATATGGGTTGTCTCTATAGCCATGGTGGAGTTGTTCAGCACTATGGTGACGATCGGTATACTGTTTCGGGCAGCTGTCTCGAAATCCAGCCCTGTCATCCCAAATGCAGCATCCCCCATAAAATTGGCCACGAATTTGTCGGGGGCAGCAAGTTTTGCCCCGATATTAAGTCCAAGTCCGGTTCCGAGTCCGTGATTCTTTTTTCGCTTCCCCGCATCCTCGTTCCCATATACCTATGTTTAGGCACAGCGGGGATCATCCGTCTTCCAGCGGTGGAAGATGGGATTGTCATCACTCCCCGAGAGCCGGCTGCGCGTCTCGTACCACCTATTTGCCCACTCCTCGGGATTGTGCAATTCACTCTCCGGATTGGAGCGGCTGCGCGCGACGAAACCCGGAAACGCGCTGCGCCCGGTTGGCTGACCTGTCGGGTTATAGCGCAGGTCAAAGCTCCAACGAATGTTATCGCTGTTATTCGGCAACGAGCTATGGCAGTTGAGACGGTGGAAAAATAGGACGCCGCCACGCTTAAGCGGGATTGGCACGCTATCTACCTCACGCAAAAATTTGCCCGGAATGTGACGGCCAAATCCTCTAGACAGGTCGGTGCTCGTGATGCAGTGCTGTAGCAATCCTTCACGGTGGCTTTTGGGAATCACTTCGAGACAGCCATTTTCAATCGTAGCATCCCACAAGCCGAACCAAACGGTTAGCATATCGGTTTCATCTGCTTCTTCTGTGACCACCCCGTTATCCTGATGCCATGGAGTTGCCCCTATCTGGGGATTGCCGGTGTCTTCATTGACGGGACAGAGATGCTCCGGCGGCTTCAGCCGTACATGCTGCACCGGGTTTGAATAAATTTCGGGACCGATCAACGATTCAATAGCATCAAGAAGCTTCTCGTTGCGGAGCAGGTGGAAAACTTGAGGTCCCACCCACATCGGCGTATCCGGTTGCACATTCTGCTGGGGCAACGAAAAGTCGAAATACTGTGCATGCACCCTGCCAGATTCAGCGTAGATTTTCGTCAGTCGATCGCCAAACGGTAGGTCATCATACGTCGAAGATATCTCACCCTTAGCATACAAATCTTGGGCAAGCTGCTCCAAAACGCCTGCGTACTCTTCAATAACTGGATCTAGGTCCTGTTCGGGGTCCAACACGTCTTCAACGACTAGATAGCCTTCTTCCTTAAAGTGTGCCACTTGAGCTTCGGTAAGATGTGCCATTTTATTACCTTCCTTTGTGCAGATTGTATCTAATTGCTTCCGATAGGACAGGTCAGTGGAAGCAAACTGTTCCGATTGCAATTATAGCAAAATTCTGACAAATTGAGAATACAAAAATCAATGGGGACATTACAGAGTGCCAAATGGAAGTTGAAGTGACATTTTGCCGTGTAACCATGTGGCCAAAAAGGTCGTTGACCGATTGATTGGATTGTGCTATAATGACCAATTAGAATAATGGTCAAGTAACTCTGTAGAACGAATCCGAAGACTGTAAAAAGGGTTGATACTTTTCGGAGTCATTTTATGATAGATCAATTTGTTGTTTTCGCTCGCACTGTTCTGTCGGACAACTGGTTTGCGTGGTTCTATCAATACCTATTCGGAGGACTGTTCTTTTTTAGCTCCCTCTGGCTGGCACTCCGTGCCGGTATGGTATACAAAGGATTGCGTGCTGACCGACGGATTATTTGGGTGCTCGTCGCCGGCTTCTTCTTGTTCGCGGGCATCCACCTAATCTGGATCTATTCTGTGGAGGGTTTCCCCGGCAAATGAGCGATTCACTCCATACCCTCGATTACACCGTCATCATTCTCTATTTTGCGGCGATTGTGGCTTGCGGTATCTACTTCGGGCGATATACCAAGTCCACAGCAGACTTCTTCTTCGGTGGTCAACGTTTCGTCTGGTGGCTGGTCGCCGCATCGTGTATTGCTACCCTCGTCGGATCCTACAGCTTTATCAACTATTCCGATCTCGGCTACGACAGTGGACTCGCCAGCATGACGTACTACACGAACGACTGGTTCATTATGCCGCTGTTCCTACTCGGTTGGTTCCCCATTATCTACTTTAACCGCATAAGTACTATCCCTGAGTATTTTGAGCGCAGGTTCGATCGCCGCACACGGTTCATGGTACTCATCCTGATCGTGCTGTATCTCGTCGGCTATATCGGCATGAATCTACAGACGATTGCCGTTGTTCTGAACCGTGTGATAGGGATGCCCATACTCCTGGGCGCGGTGATAGTGGCGATTATTTCGCTTGCCTATATGCACAGCGGGGGGCAGATGTCGGTGCTCATGACCGACCTGTTTCAGAGTATGATCTTGCTTGTCGCTGGTATTGGCATCTTTATCCTCGGCATCCATCACGTTGGCGGCTGGGATGCGTTTTGGAACGGGCTCCCGGCAACGCACAAAGTACCGTTCCCTCAATTCAACGAACCCGCAAACTTTCATTTCATCGGTACATTCTGGGGCGATGCCCTTTCAGGCACCGTAGCTTTCTTTTTTATTAATCAGGGAATCATTCTGCGGTTCCTGTCGGTCAAATCTGTCCATGATGGACGCAAAGCCATGATTGTCATGGTACTGGTGCTGATGCCTATTGCAGCGATTGTCGTCAGCAATGGGGGGTGGGTCGGCAAATCGATGCAGACCTACGGTTGGCCCGAAGCACCAGAGAAAGCGAAGAGTGTCTTTGTCATGGTGATGCAAATCATCACTCAACCGGGGGTGTTTGGGCTGGTCATCGCCGCGCTGCTCGCAGCACTGATGTCTACACTTGATACACTTATTAACGCTGTCTCTGCTGTGGGGGTCAATGACATCTGGAAAGCGGTTGTGCCGGGAAAAGACGACAAATACTATCTTCACGCCGCTCGCTTGGCAGCCGTTGGTGCGACACTGCTAGGGTTGGTGCTCGTTCCCATCTTTGAATTGGATGATCAGATCTACACGGCTCACTCGAAGTTCTTCACAACGATATTGCCATCGCTAATTGTGGTTCTGTTGATGGGGGTACTCTGGTCACGTTTCACATCGGCAGCAGCGTTCTGGGCGCTGCTCTTGGGATCTATACTTACCCTCGTCACCCATCACAAATCCCTCTATTTTCTAATTGAACCGCTTGCCCACGGCGTACCTCCCGATAAGGGATACATATATATGCGCGGCCTGTTTGGTACGTTGGTCACAGTTGTGCTGGGCGTGGGGATCACGCTCTTTACCAAACCGCGACCAAAGTCGGATCTTCCCGGCCTCTGTATTGCTACCTTGTCCGAAGGGATGCGGCTGTTTAAGGGCGGCGAACCCAATCGGTCTGAGCCGAAAACTTCCTCACCCCTCCAGTTTCGTACAGATGCGATTGGTGCCGATCGTGTGCGGCTGCCCGTCGAGTTGATGGACGAGCTCTCCATTCAGGAGGGGGACCTCATCTATGTGTCAGATGCTCGTCGATGGCTTGGCGGTCTGCGGTCCGTACATCTGAAAGCCGATGCACCACATCAGGAGACCGGTGTCGTCATCCTACACGATGAGGCTGTTGATCGTGCGAATTTTAGTATCGAGCTGCCGGTCACAGTAGAGAAGATACTCTGAATCTATGCTGGGTTCGCAATCAGAACAGGAACCGGTAGGTCGGGATATTCCAGATAGCACCACGTAACGACCAGAACCCACCGATGACAAACTCACCCAAAATCAATCCTAGAAACAGTGGGATTGCCTTTTGATGCGTTTTAACACCGCCCAGCTTCAGCAAAATTAGTTTCAACAACCAACTCACAAAAATCGAGCCCCAGAATACGTTCATTGACCAGCTGCTGGAGACCGCAAATCCTGCCGGATGGAACACCCACCAAATAAAGCGCATCCGCATCACCATGAGAAACAGCGTTGTGACCATCCCGAAGATTAGGCCGCCCATCGCACCATAGTCCGGGGACAACGGGTGATATAACCACGACTGTAACTTATTGAACGGTCGCCAAGCATACCCTATAGCGCCGGAATATTGATACCCATCGCTGAGATACGCCCAAAACGCGACGGGGCCCGTCAGCGCGATCGCCACAATCATCCCCCAGAGCAGCCGTCGGTGACTTGCCCGCGCCCGTTCCATCAGTTTGAAGCCTTCCAGTTGGTGAGGCATCACATGCCCGCGATAGGCACGATTAAAGAAGTGGAAAAGCCCGTACATAGTCAGTTCATTGGGACTGAGGGCACGAGTCCCCAGCGCTTTGACCAACGTTGTATCCGGTCCTGAGAAATGCAGGTCGTGGACTGGGGATCCTAGCTCTGCTCGCATTCGTGTAATCGCCGTCGATAGGGCGTAGTAGATAAAGAAGAAGAGGAAACTACTCCACAACGCCATCCCCACCCGATGACAAAAAAAGAGAAGCCCGCCGAAGACGAAAATCAGTCCGATTAATGCAGCGCGATAGCTCATCGGCTCATCCGCCGTTTCCCCGTGCCCACCCCTGACGGCAGCGAAGATAACCCGCTTCAGATGATGCCGTGTCATCCAAAGCGCAATTAGAAATAGCCCCAAATAGGCGCCGGTGGTCTGCTGTTCAATATAGGGAAATTCTGGGATAGAATGCAAACCGAGCGCGCTTGCCAGAATCCGCTCCCCTTTCCAGAACAGATAGAAAAACCAACAGGCGAATGAGAGATCTAGCGGAATTAAGAACCCAAGTCCAACCGCGTACGGAAAAATAGCGACCGGCGTCCACCCGATCGCATTCCACGGCTTGTTTGTGAAAAAAGGACGGAGGTCATACAGCCGTCCACCCAGACCGGGAATGATTGGATACAGGAAATGAAGTCCGTTAAGAATATCGAGTCCCGCGCCTAACGCAAACCCTATCCACATCATTCGGTTCGAGAGGAAAGCGGACCGTCCGTCTGTCATCTGAAGTGGGAGCTGAATAATTGGATAACTTAGCTTCTCCGCCTCGGTCCACGGTCTGCGTACTAGGACATTGATGCAAAGCATCCCGAAGACCAACAGGGAAATGAATCCTGACCAGATGAGCGTAGGGATTATCCATGCCTGCATAATCTGAGGCGCATAGAAACTAGACTCACCTTCGGCGAAGCCTTTTAGGATTTCCTTGTCTTGAACGGCAAGCCAAGAGGGGATAAATCGCCAGAACAGTTCCGCCCACTCGTTCTCCGGTCGGGCGTACCAGAACGGGCCCACTAAGACCGCCATTAGTACTCGCATCATGTCGAGCCCCGCGATGCCGGAGGAGATTGACAGCATCACATAGACAATCAAGAGCTCGCCTTGGTTCAGTGCGGCGTGGGGCGCAATTTGCTTGAATAGCAGATTCAGCAGGAGCAGCACAAATAGGATAAAAACAGTGTTGAAAAAGAGAGATACGGTCGTCGAGGTCGCTTCGCCGGAAGCGATCCAATAAGCGTTGGCAGGGAGAAGTAGGGTGCCGATGATCACGGCTCGCCAGCGCGTTCTGTTCGCAGGTTGGGAGTCGTGGCTTGGTTGCGGATGGATCAGGTTATCGTGTTTTGTGTCTCTCAGCATTCAGACTCCTATCGCTGATTCCCCGGCGTAAAACCGAATCCGCAGCGTAACGTCTACTCCACTTAACACGGACGCCTTGTGAACGGTAGAAGGACAGTGGCAGCTGCACGGTGTTGGCTAAACCTTTTGGTTATGAATCCAACCCCAGAATAGATTGTCACGCTGGTTTCCTGCATCTAGATACTCAGCTTTCGAGCGTGAAAGCTCATCGTCTTTGTAGTTTTCAAGTGGATGACCATTGCTATCCAGTTCGATGCCGTACTGGTTGGAGGCAACGATCCTCCGTTCCGAGAGTCCGAGAGTTGTTCCCTACGAGCTGCATAAGTTCTATCCGTGAAAAAACTTTATACGTTCGGCGGATTTACCTGTCACCGTATCTGGAGAAAGCGCGTCCTCTCCGAAAACTACCGGAAACGTATCTCCTGTGATTACCGAGCGGGTGGTCACCTCCATATAGGTCGCGCTGAACGCTCGACGGGGTGATGTCGTTGTATTAACGCCTGAACGGTGCAGCAAGAAGTTATGTAGCAGAACGGCTTCTCCCGCCTCCGCTTCTAAGTCGATTACATCTTCGTCTTGGGTATATTTCGCTTGGTCCTCCTCCGAGGTAAAGTGCTTTTCGTTGAGGATTCCTAGGTTATTGCTGCCCGGCACAATCTGCATACAACCACTATGCACGGTCGCCGCATCCAAGGCGGTCCACACTGTGATAATCGGATTGGTATCAATCTTCCAGCCGACCCCGATGTCTTGATGCCAAGCGAGCTCAGTCCCCCGTTCAGCGGGTTTATTCATGAACATGGAACGGAAAACCGCAACATCTTCGCCGATATAGCGGCGGGTGATTTGGCGGAGGAGCGGCTTCTGAATATAGGCGAGAAAGAGCGGGTCCTGTTCCAAATCGTCAATGCGCCGGTAGTTCAGGGTTGCTTCTTCGTTTCCTACGCTACGGGTCATATCACCCCCGGTGTGCCGAGGGTCAAGTTGAAAACGCATGTTCTCATAGCGGATTTTGCCCAACATAATATCATCTATGCGTTGCTGGATGGCGGCGAGTTCGTCGGGGGAAAGGAGCTTGCCCAAACGTAAATATCCTTGCTCCATGAACTGCCTATGGTGTCGGTCTTCAAACGAGGAAAGCGTCTCCAATTGCATTGCCTTAATCTCCTTCTGTTTGATTTTTTAGAGATGAATTTCTTGATAGGTATTTTGGCATGGGTTTCCGTCTGCGAACAGCACTCGCTTGCTCTGTGTCATCCCAATCATCGAATATTCCGTATACGAGTCCTCCGTCCCACCGTGACGGCAGATGCTGGGCTGACCGTGGTCGCGCAAAATCCCTTTCATATCTGCTAGACTATAATCGGACAAATCGGAAAGGTTGTGTTCAAGGAAACGCTGCCTTGCCTTCGCGTTGCATTTGCCACTTTCAGTGCGACGATCGGCATCGGCGAGCGTTGGAAGCTGATAGCTGTTGACACAGTTTATGTGACGCGCTTCCGGTTCTGGTTTGCGGACCTGCATTATCGGGCACGGTGCTTCGATGGAGCACATCGCGCCATCCGCGTCGACGCAGACGTGGCTGTACCCCTTGCCCCGTGTCGGAATTTGGGATAGCCGTCGAACGAATTCCGAGGTCGTCCGGCTCTGCATCAGACATTCATAAGCCCAAAGCCGTATCGGGACGAAGTCGTCGCTCTGTTGAAAAACGCTTCCAACCGAAGAGTGTCCTACCGCCACACCTTCAGCGTTCATCCCATCGGTGGTTGCAACCATGCCGCAGAACGTAAAACACACCGTAGGAATCGCATCGCTTCGGTGGACGACTCGTGCACATGCAGGACGACATTCATCTTTGGCCAGCCCATCGTTGTTTTTTCCCCAGAGAGGACCGTCCGTCCCGCCGTTAAATGCGATGTTGGTGCACCCCTCATCGACTACCAATTCGTTGGCGTACATTGGGAGATTTAGTTGGAAAATGGTGTCAAGAGGAAGGTCAGCACCGGCTGCCGTTCCTTCAATTTCCGCGAGAACCGCCGGCAGGTGGGTTTTGAGTGTCTCCAAAAAGCGCGGAAACCGCTGAGACCAGATGGCGCTGTCGACCTTTGGCGGAAAAAGAGCAAGGTGATGCCGAATCTCCTCGCGTAACGCTTCGCCGGTGAGACAGCCAATTTCGCGAGGTGAACCAGAGACTTCGATGACTTTCATAATGTCGCCCTGAAATCAGGCATTGGGACTGAAAAGCCTCGCTTTTGCGATGTACTAGTACGGGGACGGATGCCGTAGCGCAGAGGGGTATGGACCATATTCCACAATCAGTTCTACCTCCTCTACCCTGAGCGGACTTACCAGCCCCTGTGCCCTTTGTTCTAGAATAACCTCTAATAGATTCTCGCCCTGTCTCGGCAGAACATCTCTCAGCTGAAATTCCAACCATTGACCGCCGTAGGGGTTGATCTCTGAGCCGTGGGTGCGTAGACAGCTCTCGTCCTTCAGGGACTGGTCATTGAGCCGAATATCGAGCCGGTCGGCGGATACGAGGTCGGTAATGTTAATCCGGAGGCGGATCTGGCGGATCCGTGCTTTAGCACCCGCAATATTATCAGCGACATAAAACGAAATCGGATGCCGCGTTCCAACATCTGATGCGCGAATCTCGAGGGGCAGTGCTGTCGGGTAGTGAGTATTGTCATCTTTGGCTTGATGGTTTCGAGCGACCACATAGCATTTGTTCCCTTCAGCCACTAGCTCTGGATCACCCAGTTCGGTGAGTATACTGCGTTCCGCCTCTCCTAGGGGCCAACGCATAAACCATGTATATAAACCGTCAACGCCGCGCGCCCAGTTGTTCGCCACAGCTGCTCGCATCTGTTCCGGCGTGGGCCATACTCGTTGCGTTGTCCCGGTCATGGCATCGTGGACATAAGGTTGTAGGATGCCATAGACCGATGCGTCCGCCTGATGTGCTGTCTCAATCAGCCAGTCGATGGGGATATCGGGATCGAGGATCATATAGGCGTAACGCATCGGAACTGCAAAGTCTAGCAAACCGCGCTCAAACCACGTCCGTACATCGAGACCTTGCGCCAGATTCATTTCTTCTGTGGGCAGTACGCGAACGCCGAGGTCGCACGAATCGCCGCGCAGACTTCTGACCATCTCGGTGATCTGCTCGATATATTCTGTCAGGACAGGTATCATGGTGGGAGCGTCCTCGTCCCGCAGGATAGCGCTGCCTCCGGGAAACGCGAAATCCAGTTCCAGCCCTTCGGTGGGATATTCAGTCGCTAGTTCCTCTAGCACAGCAAATTGGTGAGCGCGCACCTCTTGATGTGCCAAACCATGACCGCCATTCTGGAGTTGGTGCGCCGGATCCATACCACCGTGAGCGGGCATACGCAGGCTAGCGATGAAGTCCATCCCCTTGTCGTGCGCCCGGTCAGTGAGAACCCGCAATGGATCTAGTCCTCGGTCAATCAAGCTCTGCATGTTATGCCATGTGCGCCAATACGCAGCCATCTCGAAAGGCTGGATGTCTTCCCCAAAACGCATGCCAATTTTGGACGGGTAAAATAGCCCATCGCCCCGCTCAACACCGTAGCAGAAGGTATCCACCGCTGTGCCAGCGACTTCATCGACGGGAACCCAAGCGTCTTCCAGCGTCATCGGCGGTTCAAAGACGAACAGGTAGTAGTGGCGTGCATCGTTCATGTAGATGATCCGTTTCTTTCGCATGGGGCAGCTTTCCTTTCTCGCAAGATTTGGCTGGCTACATCTCGGTCAGCGGACAATTCTCAGTGTTGGAATAATTACCATCGTAGCAAAATCTCCCCTCCCTGTCAACGGCAAAGCGAGAAATATGAAACGAGCGGCGGCCGCTTAAACGCTTCCCTTTCAATTGCGTCGAATAACTATAGCCCAATTGGTATAATATACCTCTTGGTTTTGAAAACTACACGGAAAAAAATGTCCAAGGATCAGTAGGCGATGGGTGCTACCCGTCAGAAAGGGATTTTGTTTGTATGGCTAGAAATCAAACCCCGATGCTCAGCTTGATAGGCAGTTTGGTAGTCCTATTTTTCTTGTCCACTGCTCAACTTCCACTGTTTGCGGAAAACCATGCTGCGGATATCGACGTCAAAGCCATCGTGAAACGAATGGACGCACTCTATCGCAGCGAAACAAGCCAGACAAACATGGAGATGCAGATTGTTACACCGCACTGGGAGAGGACCTTGGCTTTGGAAGTCTGGACACAGGGGATGGACAAGACTTTCATCTTGATAAACTCACCCAAGAAGGAGAAGGGCGTTGCGACCCTGCGGATTGGGAATGAGATGTGGAACTATCTCCCCAAGACAAACAAGGTGATGAAAGTGCCGCCGTCAATGATGATGGGATCCTGGATGGGCTCTGACTTTACGAATGATGACCTTGTCAAAGAGTCATCAATGCTCAATGATTACACCTACAAACGCATCATACCGGCAGATGCCCAACCCGATCATCTCTATATTCAACTGCTGCCAAAGGAGGATTCGCCAATTGTCTGGGGCAAGCTCATTGTCGCTATCCGAGTGAGTGATCAGATTCCGGTTTGGCAGCATTTCTACGACGAAACCGGGCGGCTGACGCGGGTCATGAACTTCAAAGAGATCAAAGCGTTCGATGGAAAGACGATACCCTCGGTGATGGAGATGATACCGCAGAACAAAGAGGGACACAAAACCGTCGTACGGTTCGTGGACGCGGAGTTTGACAAGAACATTGACGAAAAAGTCTTCACGCGCCGAAACCTTCAGAAGCGGAGATAAATCAACTTCATTTACGTTTTACGCATTACGTTTTAGACCATGATGACACTCAAAATTGCATTCCGCAACATCTTCCGTCAAAAACGGCGCACAATCCTAACCGCACTCGCAATGATTGTCGGATTTGCACTCTCGTCCGTGTTCATTGGCTGGTCCGACGGTGCGTATTCTGACATTATCGAGATGTTCACGCAGAACCGCATTGGGCATATTCAGGTGCATGGGGATGACTATCTCGATAAACCCTCGCTGTATAAAACGATGGTTGATTACGAGGCGATTGGGCAAACCATCGGTAGCGTAAAAGGGGTGGAGGCGTGGACACCGCGTGTATACTCGGCGGGGCTCGGTTCGGTTGGCGAAAAGAGCACTACTGTCCAAATTATCGGCATTGATGTGGTGCGTGAAGTTGAAGCGACCCGATTTGATAAGAAAATCATTGATGGGAAAGTAATCTCAGCGCAGCCGAGGCATGAGGCGGTTTTAGGGAAGGGGCTTGCGAAAAACCTTTCTGCGGTGGTCGGCGACGAAATTGTGATTGTTTCACAGGGCGCTGACGGCTCAATCGCCAACGACTTGTATGAGATCGTTGGCATTGCAGAAAGCGGTGATGACATCACAGATCGGATGGCGTGCTATCTCCACATCGGAGACGCGCAGGAGTTGCTTGTGCTTGAAGGACGCTCCCACGAAATTGTTGTGATTGTGTCAAATATCAATCGTGTCCTCAAAATTGCTGAGTCAATCGAGACCGAGCTTGGCGATTCGACACTTGATGTTGCACCGTGGCAGGTGGTCGCAAAGGATTTTTATCGGGCGATGCAGGCGGACCAGCAGGGCGATGCTATCGGACGAATTATCATTATGCTCATCGTCGCTATCGGCGTGTTAAATACGGTTCTAATGTCGGTGTTGGAGAGGACAAGCGAATACGGTGTGTTGAAAGCAGTCGGAACGAAACCAATACAGATTTTCTGGCTAGTGGTTTGCGAGGTGCTCATTATCGCGCTTGGCAGCATTGTCGTCGGCGCGGTATTCGGTACTGCGGCTAACCATCTATTATCGATCTATGGCATCACTATGCCACAGGAATTTACTTACGGCGGCATCAAATTTCAGACGATGTACGCCGAAGTCAACGCCCGAAGTCTCATCATTCCTGCGATGACTGTCATGCTATCGGCAGCGATAGTCAGCCTCTTCCCCGCGCTAAAAGCAGCACGCATTCTGCCGGCGAGGGCGATGCGAACCCATTAAAGGCGGCGGTCAAGGGACATAATAAATTACTTTATCACGCATCACGTTTTAGGGTTCAAACCTATGTGGCTAATCCTAATAAAACTGGCTTGGAGAAATCTCTTTCGGAATAAACGGCGCACGATTATTGCGTCGATAGCGATTGGTATCGGCCTGGCTGCGCTTATCTTCACCGATGCGTTGTGGGTTGGGATGGAGGAGAATATGGTCAGAACTGCCACCGCTTCGTTTCTCGGCGATGGACAGATCCATCGAAAAGGCTTCCGCGACACGCAGGCAGTCGAACTGACAATCAATCAACTCGATGAAGTAGTCAATGGTTTATCTCAGGAAGCGACTGTCGAGCAATTCACACCCCGGACACTCGCTTTCGGGATGATTACCTCGTCGGCAAATGTCAGCGCAATTAGCCTGACGGGAGTAGACCCCTCGACAGAACGGTTTCTATCCCAGATTGATGATACGATTGTAGAAGGGGTATACTTTGAAGGGGACAACAACCGCGATATCGTGATTGGAGCGAAACTGGCGGAACTCCTTGAGGTTACGCTTGGCAATCGCGTCGTCGTCACCGTGGCTCAATCGGAGAGCGGCGATCTGTCCCAAGAGATGTTTCGGATTTCAGGGATCTATCATCTCGGCGGTGACGCTATGAGTGGGGGCATGGCGTTTGTGCGGTTGGCAAAAGCCCAAGAGATGCTTGCTATCGGTTCCGCCGTCCATGAGATTGCGGTCAAATTTACCGACACAACATACGGACGGGATACAGATTTTCCATTTTGGGGGCAGTATTCTCAAGGCGACAACGAGGCGTTGAGTTGGACGGAAATCCTGCCCCAATTACAAGCCGTATTCGATATGTCCAAGTATAGCAAATACATCATGGGGGTTATCCTCTTTGGTGTTGTCGTGTTCGGAATTATCAATACGCTTTTTATGTCGCTGTATGAGCGGATGTTTGAGTTTGGTGTCCTGCGTGCCGTAGGGACGCGACCTTTTGGGATGGCGCGACTGATCTTATTTGAAGCTGGGGCGTTGGCAATTGTGAGTATCGTCCTCGGTGCCCTCCTCGGTTTCGTTTTGACATGGATATTCACACAGGTCGGGATTGATTATACCGGCATTGAAATGATGGGCGTGACGATACAGGAACTTATCTACCCCATCATGACAATCGAACCGTTCATCTGGTATCCGATCTGGGTGTTTATCTTCACCATTATCACCGGGCTGTATCCTGCTCGATATGCGGCGAAGATAGCTCCAGCGACTGCGATGCGTAGGAGTTTTTGATAAATGATAGTAGCGAAAAGTAGCAGGGGCGAAAGGGAGAAAAGAACCTACCACAGATCCCGATTTTCGAGGACTCCGATGAATCGGAGGACGCGGAGAACGCAGAGAAAAGCGAGATTTTTTTATCTGCTCATGTTCACACTTTTTGCCTTTACACATTACGTTTTGTGTGAGGAGCTTAACATTGGCGAATAACGATGTGATTGTCACAGAGAGCATTACAAAGGTGTATGCGGGAAATGGCGTACCCGTCGAAGCCCTTCGGGGGGTTGATTTGACGATTCAATCGGGAGAGTTTACGGCGTTAGTGGGACCGTCTGGGTCGGGGAAAACCACGCTTCTCAACCTCATTTCCGGGTTGGACACGCCGACAGACGGGAAGGTCTGGTTGTCGGGCAAGCTGCTGTCGGGTATGAGCGGCAGTGAACTGTCCGATTTCCGTCGAGACAATATCGGCTTCATCTTTCAGGCGTACAACCTCATTCCCGTGTTGACGGTGGAAGAGAACGTGGAATACATTATGCTCTTGCAGCATGTGTCCAAGGCGGAACGGCATAGACGCGTTGCTGCAATGCTTGAGGAGGTTGGGCTAGCGGGATTTGGGGATCGAAATCCACCCCAACTTTCAGGCGGACAGCAACAGCGTGTCGCTATTGCGCGGGCGATGGTCTCTGAACCTGCGATTATCCTCGCTGATGAACCGACTGCAAATCTCGATTCGAGGACAGGCGCAGACCTGCTCGATATGATGAGTCACCTCAACATACAGACAAACATGACGTTCGTATTTTCAACGCATGATCCAATGGTGATGGAGAGAGCGAGACGTTTGATAACACTCAAGGACGGACAAGTTGAGAGTGACGTGATGAAATAGCTGAATCCACCACGCAAGGTCTTCAAATGCTGCTGTTTCAAATTCCAAGTTTCTTACGGACGATCTCATAAGGGATTCCTTTGGTACTCTTTCCAGATTTCAAAAGTCGATCCCTCATTTTCGGATCGCTCAACAGGTATTCCGTTTCTTTTTCTGCGCTTTCCGATGCGTCCCTGACCATTTCCTCAATGATTTGAGCTACAGTCATTCCCCGCTGTTTTGCCTGAACGGATAACCATTCGCAATCTTCATTGTTAATTTGAATAGGAATTGCCTTCATTTTTGACTTTCAAGCGGAAGCTGCCACGCCGTTGGGGAGAGGAAGCTACACTTCTCCTGACATCAGTTGAATTTTTTTAAGATGTGCCCAATATACATCTATTATACTACAGTCCTAACCCCATGAGCAGGACTATTTTTAGGCACAATAGACATTAGGACCCATTTTCCTGATACTTGGACTGAGCAAATCGTGAGAAAATTTTTTGTACTTACTCTCTTTTTGATTATAATTACGGCTGCCGGATCCACCGATGCCGAACTTCAAATCAGTGGATACTACAAAAACTTTTCCACCGGTTTGGCTTCTCCTTTACCCGACGAACCAATAATCGGTGCGGTGAACAACCGACTACGACTTAATCTCGCTTACACCCCCATTGATACGCTCTCGCTTGACCTCGCCTACGATTTTGCGCCCCGTATCCAAGACCTGTCGCTATTTTCTGAATCGCCAATCGTAGGTGCTGCGGGTTCACTCCACTATCGCGTTGTGGATTTTGATACCACTATCTATCCGGACGAGGGTGATCCAGAGGGTAGTTTCGGTCTCTTCCACAACCTTGATCGTGCTGCAGTTGCCTACGGGGCTGATTTTGGGGACATTACAATCGGTCGTCAAGCCATCGCATGGGGGAGTGCGCGGGTCGTGAATCCGACGGACGTTATTGCCCCCTACGCTTACAACCAACTGGATACGGAGGATCGAATCGGTGTAGATGCGATTCGGGTGCAGATCCCGATCGGTGTGTTGGGAGAGTTTGATACCGGCTATGTTTTCGGCGAGAATTTGGCTTTTGAAAAGAGTGCCTTCTTCCTTCGTAGCCAACTGAATGCGGTGGAGACCGACTTCTCAATTGCACTGTTGGGATTTCGTGAACACTTGATGACAGGTTTTGACATCGCACGGGGGATTGGCGGTGCTGGATTCTGGCTTGAAGCGGCTTACGTTTACGCCAACGCATTCAATAGTGAAAACGGGGAGGCAGAGGACTATCTTCGTGCGTCAGTCGGACTGGACTACAGTTTCGGTGGGATCGCTTACGGGTTCATCGAATATCATTTCAGCGGTGCAGGAGTGGGGGAGCCGGGCGATTATCTGGACAATTTGAGCCAATCAGCGTACGCGGATGGAGGAGTCTACCTTATGGGCAGACACTACTTTGTTCCCGGACTCTCCTACCAAATCACGCCGCTTATCGCGTTGAGTGGCGTGGTGCTATCGAACATCTCCGATCCTTCGGTCTTCCCTTCTCTACAGATTGAATATAACTTTGCACAGGACATCTACCTCTCCGCCGGTGGGTTCATCGGAATCGGCAAACGTCCTGAAACTGAGGACGCAGAGACACAATTCAAATCGGAGTTTGGTGGATATCCAACCCTCTTTTTTTTGTCATTCCGGCTCTATTTTTGAACGAGAGGGACGTTCCTAAGCGGATCAAATCAATCTGTTTTTACGCTTCCCCCTGCCAGCGAACATTTTTATAGGGTGAAACGAGGGGCGTTTCCGGCGGCGGGGAGACCAATTCTCCATCTGCCACCCAGCCACAATCCCGCGCTGCGAGTTCCGCAATCAAGTATCCTTTCCATTTGGCGACTTCAGCCTGATATTCCGGATGGTCAATCCGGTTATGGCACTCTCCCGGATCTTCTTCAAGATTAAAGAACTGCATCTCATCAATGCGCGGCAACCAAATCAACTTCCGTTTGCCATCGGTGACGTACTGCATCTCCTGCTCATGGGAATAGCAGGTACAATGTTCGCCGTGGAGGTAAGGCCGCCAATTCGGATCAGCGTCCTGCATCAGCGGAACGATGCTCTGCCCATCGACGGTTCTTGGAATCTCGACCCCCGCCGCATCAAGGATAGTCGGCATAATATCGCGCAGCTCAACCACCTCATCGGCGACTTTACGGG
>JAJEAL010000139.1 GCA_022822785.1 Candidatus Poribacteria bacterium | reverse complement strand
ATCTTCGGGGTACTGATAAGTAAATTTCTTTTTGGGAATATGTTTCAGTGTTGTGAGCATCCCCTTGATAAGTCCGGGGAGATAAAGCCTGTCCCAAAACGACATCTCTTCATTTAGTTTCATACAAACACCGTCGCGGCTTTGATGATTGAGCGAAAAAGCTGGAAAGCCGTTCTCCTTTCAATAGATAAAATTCAAATCGAATAGTAGCACACTTTCAATATTAATGCAACAATTATTTTTTTCCACATCTACTTATGAGAGACGAGCCTTTTACATCAATTTGGAACGTGACACAGTCATTCCTTTTTCAACCCGTCAGGAAACCCATAAGGTGTAGCAGTTCGGGGTACGGGTAATGGAAAGCTTTGCCCTCCTAAGTTTTGAAACATCTCATGTTTGCCGCATAACCATAGAAACATCTCTGCCACCTTCACTGCGCTTCGGAACTGTTCAACAAGGCTAGCGGCGGGGCTCTCATAGTCGGCGGTGGCGAAATCGAAGTTAGGGTCAACCACCCAATCCCTTTCAGGTAGCTGGGTTCGCCAATAGAAATACTTCAACAGGTTACGGGTTGCAGTTATCGTTGATGACGGGCGACGATGCCAGATATGATAGACGGTGATGAACACCGATCCTGCTGATGCCGCCGTGGATACCGTGTTCTTGATACTCCCTAAATGCCCCATGAACCTCGACTTCTGCCGTACAAGATGTGTGCCGGGTACAAGTTGCGTCGGTCCCATCTCTATAGGGGTATCCTGTGGGTAATAGAACACCTGAAGGAAATTTAACTCGTGGGTATAGTTGTAGTTCCCATCAATATGCCACCCCCCAACTGATGCGATGGGGCATTTGACACGATGGTTCACCATCTGGACAGGCAGATGAAAATCTTTGCCGAGCAGGGACCGCACAGCACCCGCAACCTCACGATTCTTCATGACCTCCTCAACAAACCAGTCCTCATGTAGGATGCCGTTCATATAGAGTAGGTCAGGATGTGCATCACAATACTTCACCACACGTCGGTTAATATGGTCAGGGACAACGCCTTCCAGTCTGAGATACCCATTCTTTAGAAGCTCAAGCACCTCTGTATCTGAGAGGGTGGGTTGGCAGTCATGTGTGCTAGCGCGACGCAGTGTTTTTTCTGAACAGGTGTTCATAGATCAAATGCCATCCGTCTTCCGTTGGCTCCTCACCACAGTTTTACATCATTATGCTATAATTGGGCGCTTCTTCCGTAATCGCAATATCGTGTGGATGACTTTCACGATTACCGCTACCCATCATCCGAACAAACCGACTTTCAGTCCGCAAGGATTCGATGTCCGGCGTACCGCAATATCCCATAGCGGCGCGGAGCCCGCCGACCAGCTGATAGACAAAATCGCCTAACCGCCCCTTATAAGGCACCCGTCCTTCAATGCCTTCGGGCACCAGCTTTGCCAACGACTCACTGCTTTGAGCGTATCGCTCACTACCGCGACGTTCCTTCATCGCGGATAAAGAACCCATTCCCCTATGGATTTTATACGTGCGCCCTTGATAGATAACGGTTTCGCCGGGGCTCTCCTCTGTACCTGCAAGCAAGCTTCCTATCATCACCGAGCTTGCGCCCGCTCCGAGAGCCTTTGCAATATCGCCGGAGTACCGGATTCCGCCATCGGCGATAACGGGGATAGCATCTTTGTCCGCTTCTTGCGCACAATCGTAAGCGGCGGTAATCTGCGGAATGCCTATTCCTGTGACCACACGGGTGGTACAGATTGACCCTGGCCCCATGCCAACTTTCACGGCATCGACGCCCGCCTCAATCAATTCACGAGTACCTTCAGCGGTTACAACGTTGCCAGCAATCAGTTCCACTTCGGGAAATTCCGCTTTCACCCGACGCACTGCATTGATAACATTCTGATGATGACCGTGTGCGGTATCGATTGACAACACATCGACCTCCGCATCAACCAACAACCCCACCTTTTCCAAATCCCAAGAAGGGCTAATCGCTGCGCCAACTCTCAATCTTCCCGCCCCATCCTTGCAAGCTAGCGGATATTTTTCGACCTTATCGATATCTTTGATGGTAATTAGTCCACACAGGCGAAACTCCTCATCAACGATTGGGAGCTTCTCCTTCCGGATCTGGTGAAGGATTTGTTTCGCCTTTCCAAGCTCAATCCCCGGCGAGGCGGTGACCAGCTGTTCGCTCGGCGTCATCAGTTCAGTCACAGGCAGATCGACATCCTCTTCATATTTCAGATCTCGATTGGTAATCAACCCAACGAGGTGGCCTTCCTTGGTCACAATCGGGATGCCCCCGATGCGGTAACGTGCAGTCAACTCTAGCGCATCACGCACCTTCTTATCAGGAGTCAAGGTAATCGGATCTATAATCATTCCGCTTTCCGACCGTTTGACTTTATCAACTTCATTGACCAGCGTCTCAATCGGACAGTTGTAATGGATGATACCGATACCCCCCTCTCGCGCCAGTGCGATTGCGAGTTCAGCTTCTGTAACGGTATCCATTGACGCGCTGCAAATCGGAATATTAAGACGAATGCGACGGGTCAGCTGTGTACTGGTATCAACTGCATTCGGCAGAATGCTTGATTCACCGGGGATTAATGAAACATCATCAAATGTCAGTGCAACCTTGGAAAACTTGGGGGGCATTGTATCGGAAATTTTTGTGTCCATCGGGAGTGCCTCCTTAAGAATGTGGTAAGGTGAACCAAAGTAGGTTTTGAAGGATAGACAGACAAAGGATTAGGAAGGGGAACTACTCAGTAGGAATGTTACCATATCCGAGGCGTATTGTCAAAAAATTCACCTTCCCTACAAATTTCACACGTATACTCAATTTCCATCTCGTTCTCGATCCATTTGGTTACCGTCAAATAGGTCATGAGCAACCGTGCCTTGACTTTGTGCCGGCGGCGCAGCATCGAGTATATGACAAAATGTGGGAACGACATCGGCGGCGTGGATGTAGCCGTGTGAATCATAATCACGCTCATACCCTTCTTTGATTCCGGGTCCTGCCAGTAAGAACGTCCCAAAGCTGGAGGAGATGTCTTCGTTTCGGGTGGGAAGGAAGCCGCCGTGGTGTGCGCCGTATACTTCGGGTGCGCCTGCCGCCCCGCCACCGACAATTCCTCTCCATTGACCGTAGTAACCGCTGACATAGCCGTGGTCCCAGACAAAGACAACATCGCCGCACTGATCGCCCCACTGACCGAGGATATAGGCATCTCGCTTGGGCAGTGCAATGGCAATAGGTGTCCGTCCAACCCCCTCATCAACCCACGTACGGAGTGCCACTAGCAGTTCGCGCTCAATTTCGTCGAACGTCGGTCCCGGTTCAGCGTTGATGTAGATATCAAACCCCTTGTCATCCTTGAGATAGGCACGGGTCTGCTCCCAATCAATGTCCTTCTCCAAGACTTCATCCCGCTCGACACCTTCGGCACCGTCCTTAAGAGCAGTGAACCCCTCATCAACAAGGAATTTCCGGATGTTAGCGATCCGAATGTCGGGGTAAGCCCCATGGTCGCCAAGCACACCGACGTAAGTCTCATCGTCGGCAGCCTCCCAGATGCGTCCCAACACCCGGTCGCCGACCTGATACGCCCGACGGAAGTAGTCCATCGCTTTGTCTGCGTTGTTTGGATCGTAGCCCGGACAAACGGGATCGACATCGTTAAGATGGATGTGGTTCAGATAGTCGAAGAGATGCCAATGACAGATAAAGAAGGAGCACCCATACTCATGCAGCATATGGTTGGCGACATCCGCGAACCAGAGTCCCTGATATTCGCACTCTTCAAGCGCTGTGTCGAAATCGGTCATACCCGATGTATAGGGTGTCATAGAGGCATGTTCCTGATAGGGACCAAAGCGTTCAATCAGCTCTGCCGCAAGCCCATCAGGATAGGTGAATCCGTCGGCGTAAGTGACCTGTGAACGGTACAGTTTCAGACTTTTCCCATCGGGTGTGAGTTCCATCAGTTTAAACCGAATCGACGCCTCCTGCTTCCGCCCATCAATCTGGAAGGGCTCGGTCGCCCAATCGCTCCATTGACCGACCGCGGTCTCGGCAATTTTGGCACTACCATTTCGTTCACGGCAGATGAGTACCCGATCATATCCGCTTCCACGACTATCAAGGACGAGAAGGTGGAAGGTGTTGATATCGCCGCCAAGACGCGCATGAACTTCAATTACGGACTCAAGCGGTGGCGATTGGCTCGCCGGAAGATTTTCCCAGCCGAGGGCAGGACGTAAGGCTGGGATCGGTTGAACGCTGCGCTGCCGCCGGCGGACCGCCGTTCCATCGTGGTCCATTTCGACGGTCGCCCCCTCATCGCTCGTTGTATAGGCTTGACAAGACGCCACCTCATAGTCGGTGCTCGCGTGTCCGGGGTGACCGAAACCGTCCACGACGAAGCCGGATTTGACACCCGATGGATGGGCTGCCGGGTAGTGGACCGCAACGCTTGTCTTGCCCACACGCTCTAGCGCATTCCAGATCCGCTCTGCATTCGGGGCGCGTCCATCGAAGCTGTTAATCCGTTCATCCGGAGCAATCTCCACGCGCCAGCGGGTGACGCCATGTGTCCCGGTGTGAGCGCCGGTGGAAAGGGTTGCCCAATTCGTCGGCGTCCAGACAGGGAAGGACGGAAAGGTTTGGTTTACCGTACCACTTTTAAGCATCCTTTCAAAGTTCGGCAAACATCCTTCAGCAGCAAATTTTTTCATCATCGGGACAATAAAACCATCCATCCCGTAGGCATAGATTTTTTTTGACATATATATCTCCTTTTTACAACCCTCGAATCATCGCAAAACTTCATATCTGATAGGACTTACGCAGTTGAATGCCCTAAACCTTAGTAGTTCGGCGATTTATCGCCGCCGGCACCTATCCCCAATCTTGGTCTCCCCGATGGAATCGGGGCAGGCGGAACAGACGCCTGATAAATCAGGCAACGACAATCTGAAGTGCGTAACTCCTAATCTGATTAAGAAAAAAGAGTCTAAAAAATTGAACGCACATGAGAAGAATTTGCCTGACAGTGAACCTGTTTTTCATTTCGCCGCTATGCAGGGACGCCAATCGAAGCGTGAATCTGAACAAATCTCCATGTCTTGTCCTCTTTTTCGAGTACACCTGTCAGCCGCACCGCCAATTCTTCGGGATTACCCAACCACTTAAGCCTCCAGATTTGGCGTGTGTAGAACCACGCCACATCCCTGCGCTCCTGTAGGTCTAGATGTTCATACTCAATCGCAATATCCGCTGCATTCGCGACAATGTGCTGATAGTAATCCCTCGCGTTTTCGCCGCCTTCAATATGCTCATCCGGCTCCGTGCCGATCTTCACATAGTGGTCAGCCAAAGACATCATCTCGGTAAGCCGATTCGCGTCGCCCGCTATGAGTGCATCAAAGTAGGTTCTAACCGTTTGGTAGACATCCATAACCGCTAATCATCCTTTGATTAGATTGTCAACACAACCTCGATTTCGTTTCTCCCCGCTTGTAGGTTGACCCGAACAAATAATAATCGATTACCTAACCACATTACCTCTTGTGCATTCGAGGACGCCAAGGTGAGACCGGTGTGATTCCCCCAAACAGCTAACCCATACGGCATCGCTTTTGTGGATTCCACGGTGAACTGCATCCGCAGCTGGCTGCGCGACCGTGATGGACGAAAACTCTCAATTTGTGGCAGGTTGACCTCTGCGCCGTTACGCGAACTGACGGGTGGCGAGATGTAGTTTGTCACCTGAATTGGCTCCATCTCGTCTTCTTCAAAGGTCAATTGACATTCGGCGTCATAATAGGAGAGAATCGATTTGCCCGAATCGGCCGATGCGCCTTCCTCACTTTCCACGGTAGGATCTGCGAGCAGGAAGGTTGGTTGCGTCTGCTCGCCGGCCTCTTGGCATGAACGAACAGCGTCAGACAGCGACATAACCTGTGTCTCTGACGCCTCCTGCACGTGCGCTAGATAACCGTCCAACCCATTGAGCTGCTCTTCCGTCAGCGATGCGACCGCTACGGGGTCAATTCGCTGGACATAAGCCGACCAACGGTTCCACCCCGCGTTTGCCACGTAACAATCGAACCCCTGTTGTGATACTTTGGACTGAAAATCGGTCTCCGTTTCTTCAGACCGGCGAGGTGGTTGGATAGGGAGCAGGGAGGTGTGCGGGATGCCCACAATTCGACTTGTGGGAGTACCGCAGAAATTGTGCTTGTCTGCTGACGGGAAGAAACAGCCAAACGGACATCCATCATCCGCACCGTCTCCCCACCCGTATCCCCACAGTCCGGCAAAACCGACCTGTGCTAGGGCGTAAAGTAGCACGTGGTTTTTCTGCATCCCTCCTGCGACCGCTGGATCCGCCCACTCGATTGCCCTCTGGACCTTATCCCTTTCGGACGAGATATAGTCCGGCAGCTTTTCGCGCATCGTCACGATATGCTCCGCAGATTGGCTTAAGTCGTCGGCATCCGTCCCCGACCCCCAAATCGGTGAAATATCAACCATCAACATCACGTCGTCGCCGTAGGCGGTGTGCCATTCGGTTAAATCTGTGGCGAAGGCACGTGCAGAAGCTGCTTCAATCCCCCACGTGATGGGAATACCGTGTTTATGGGCAATTTCGGCGAGGCGTCGCATCCCCTGTCTCAACGTCCTTCGATCTTCACCGATTATAGTACTAACAACGGAATAAGCTAGCATAACCAACCAAATAGTATAGACGCATTGCATCTGTCATAGAAATTAGGCAATCGAGCAATTATGGTGAATTTTAGAATTACTTGGACACTCTATACCGGCGCAGTTGGAAACAGCGCCTACCAAATGGGAGACTGGACGGCGCAGTTGGAAACAGCGCCTACCAAACATGTGGAGCGAAAGTGTCTACA